>JAXLTH010000035.1:0-34070 GCA_046330155.1 Fimbriimonadales bacterium
GGGCGAACGACGTGCCCTGCGGCGACAATCTGCTCAAGCAGATGGGCGAGGGGTACCGAACCGTTCGCAACACCCTGCGGTTCCTGCTCGGCAACCTCGACGACTACGACGGTTCGCAGCCTGAGTTGCTCGACCTCGACGAATGGGCGGTGGAGCAAACCGATTTGCTGGTCGCCGACTGCGTGGACGCGTACAAGCGATTCGACTTCGGGGCGGTGATCTACGGAGTCCACAACTTCTGCGCCAAGGAGCTTTCCAAGTTCTATCTGGATGCCATCAAGGACCGGATGTACTGCGATGGAAAGGACTGGCCTTCGCGCCGATCCGGCCAATACGCCTGCCACTACGTGCTCCAAAGGCTCGTGAAGCTTCTCGCACCCATCCTCGCCTTTACCGCGGAGGAGACCTACGCCAGACTCCCCGCCTACACGAAGCTGGACTCGGTCCACATGGACACCTTCGACATGCCCTCGAAAGAGCGCTTGCTCGCCATCGAGGCCAGCCCGCTCCAAACGCGGTTTGCCGCCCTTCTCGAGTACCGGGCAGGCGTTTTTGCCCAGTTCGAAGCATGGAAGGCGACCTCGGGTCTGAAGGACAGCCAGGATGCCGCGTTCGACATCCTCGACTCCAGCGCGAACTTGGAGCTACTTCGCTCGTTCGAGGCCGATCTGGCGTTGTACTTCAAGGTCGGCGAGGTCACGGTTGCCGAGGGTCCGTCCTCGGTTTCCTTCCGCCCCTGCGAGTTTTTGAAGTGCGAGCGAAGCCGATTGCGCCGCGCGGACGTTGAAGTTGTGAACGGCGTTCCGCTCAGCGCGCGGGACCGCCGGGTGCTGGGACTTTGAACCGAAGAGCTCTGTTCTGGATTTCGTTTATCGGCTTGGTCGTGCTCGACCAAGTTGTAAAGGGCTGGGCGCGTTCCGCCATGCCGGAGGGTTCGTCCATCGCCCTGCCTTGGCCCGGAGTGCTGGAACTCAAACTGGTTTTCAACCACGGCGTCGCGTTCGGTATGTTCCAAGGCGCGGGCGTCCTCTTGGCGCCGGTCGCCATCCTCATCGCGGGCTGGGCGGCATACCACAGTTGGAAGCACGCCGAAGAAGCCAAATGGGTGCACTTCGGGCTCGCCATGCTCGCCAGCGGAGCGTTGGGCAACCTATGGGACCGGCTTACGCAAGGCAAGGTCACCGACCTCTTCTGGATTAGGGTCATCGACTTCCCGGTGTTCAACGTGGCGGACATCTGCATTACGTTCGCGGCGGTGGTCATGGTGTTCTGGCTCCGAAAGGCCGAAAGCCCCAAACCGGCAACCGCGCCTGAAACCCCCGCCTCGTAGCGCCCGTTTGGGTTGTTATGAGAGTCGGAAGATCCGTTATTCCTCCGGGCAAAGCGGGCGTCGTTATCCTCGCCGCCGCGTTGGTTCCCGTGGTGCTTCGTAAACTCAAGCCGGTAGCAAAGGCCGTGGGCCAAGGCATCTCCAAGGTGGGCGAGACGATGGTCAAACTCGCCGAAGAGCCGCACGACCCCGTGAAGACCGAGAAAGTCGACGTGGCGCCTGCCGAGCCCGCCGCGAAGCCCGCAACTGCCAAGGCCGCCCCCAAGCGAAAGCCCGCTCCGAAGCGCCCCGCGGCAAAGAAACCTGCCTAACGAGCGGTAAAGTACGGGGTGATGCTGGCCCGGTTTTGGATTTCGGTCGAAATCGCGGCTTGGCTATTCTTCGTTTCGGTGGGCGTCTGCCTATTCGGCTTCTATCGCTCCGGTGAGGAGATCGGAATGCCGGTGCTCGCCGTAACGTTGTGCTTTCCCGCCATCGCCGTCCTCGGCTTGGTCCTCGTCTCCACCCTCAGCAGCGCTTTTCTTCCTGAAGGCAAGTTGCGGGTTCCCGTTAACCTAACCTGGCCCGTCATGCATCTGGCGGGACAGTGGCTTGCCCTGACGCTGACCATGAACACCGGCGCAAGCCTGCAAGCGCCTCCGCCTCCCCTCCAGCCCGCGCTCGTGTGGACGGAGCCGAGCTACTACCTGACCGCCTGCACCCTTCAAATCGTGCTCCTCTCGGCGCTTGTTCTCATCGGACGTAAGGCACAGCGGTAGAATTCCGACCCGATGCTCGTCAGCTTCGGCCTGGACCGACTTCACCCCGAATGGCAGGATAGCGTCGTCTGCATCGGTACGTTCGACGGCGTTCATTTGGGCCATGCCGAAGTCATTTCCCAAGCCATCTCTATGGCGAGGACTCGCGAGCTTCCCTGCATCTTAGTGACGTTTGATCGGCACCCCGCCGCCACTTTGGCGCCCGAGCGTTGCCCGCCCGCCATCCAGGGGCTCGAAGCCAACCTCCGCGAGTTCGAACGGCTGGGGGTAGCCGTCAGCGTGGTTCTCGCCTTCGACGAGCGACTTTCGCAAACCACCGCCCAGGAGTTCTTGGACGAGATTCTGGGCAGCCGGCTACGTGCGCGGCACGTGGTGATCGGCTACGACTTCGCCCTGGGCAAGGGGCGAGAAGGCAACCCGGAGTGGCTCCAGCGCCACATCGACACGACGGTGGTTCCCGCCTTCAACCTCGACGGACACCGCGTGAGCAGCTCGACGATCCGAAAGGCGGTTGCCGACGGCAGCCTGGACATTGCCAACCGATTACTCGGCCGCCCGTTCGCCATCGAGGGCACGGTAGTGGCGGGACAGAAACTCGGCCGACAACTCGGATTCCCCACGGTAAACATCGCCCGCGCCAGCAATACGGTGCTTCCTCCCGACGGCGTCTATCGCGGAACCTGCGAGACGCGCCTCGGGACGTTCAAAGCCGCAGCCAGCATCGGTGTGCGGCCGGCGGTGGGAGGAACGGCGCGGACCATCGAGGCGTTCCTGCTGGACTATCCGGGCGACGAGATCTACGGCAGCGCCGTCCGGCTCAACCTGCTCGAGCGGCTTCGCGAAGAAAGATCATTCCCCAGCCTTGACGCCTTGAAGGACCAAATGGCGCTCGATGTGGCGCTCGTTGCCGCGCGTTGACCGTTTCCTGCCCTTTGCTCCGTCACTAGGTTATGGCAAAGGGAAACGCCTGGTGGATCGTGGCGATCGCCGTCGCCTTGCTCGCATTTGTCGGGTACGGGCTGTTTGCACCCAGCCCGAGCGACGAAGAACAGATCAAAGCCGCCCTTGCCGAGTCTCTCAAGGCAGGCAAAGAAGGGCGCCCGGGCAGCGTTCTCGAACTCCTAAGCCGCAACTTCAAAGTGAACGAAGAGCAGGTCGTGGGCAGGCGAGACATCGGCCAGTACATTCGCGACTACAAGCCCAATATCGAAATCCAGAACCAAACTCCGACCGTGTCCGGCGACAGCGCCGAGATCGTGAGTCCCGCCAAGGTGTCTATTTCGGTTCCGCCTGTCAGCATCGACATTCGACAGGTTACGCTCGGCTTCAAGAAGGAACACACGACTCGTATGCTGATCTTCCCCGCCAAAGACTGGAAGTTGGAATCCGTCACCGTGCCCGAGGAAGTCGTGGGCGAGGTGATGGCAACGGCGGGCAACTAGGCTATTTGAGGTACGTTTCGCGGTCCATTTCGCGCACTTCGAGCGTGATTCCCGCATCGCCTGCTTGCACCGCCGCGCCATAGTAGTGGTCCAGCACGCCCATCATCCCGGCCGCGATCGCTTTACGCAACTCCAGCGGGCGTCCGCTCAGGATGGCGACCGTGCAGTGCACGAAGCCCGTCGGAGCGCCTTCGCCCATCGTCCACACCGCTCGCAAAGTGTGGTACGCCTTCACCGAGGCCGCAGAGATGGTCTCGTGGCGGCACAACTCCGCGACGAGCGCTTCGAGGATGTCCGGAATGTCCGAGTTTTCCTGAAGGTTCGCTGTGGTCTCCAAGTGGATGTGGGGCATCGGCTTAGGTTAGCGCAAAGCGCCGATGAGGTCCACGCCAACCTGGAATTCCGAGTTCGAGAGTTGTTGCTGGCGGACCAGCCCGACCCCGGCCAAGTAATAGGAAGTCGTCTGGATGTCGCGATTCGGCATGTGAAGCGTGAGCGTGGCACGGATGACCTTCCGCGGCTCGCCGCCCAAGGTCAGCTCGTCTTCGGCTTGGGTAAGCACCGCTTCGGCATCTGTTCTCTTGCCCGCCACTTCGACAGAGGTCTTCTTCCGGCGTGTGGCGTCCTTCTCGTTCGCAACGAGAATCGGGATCGGGGGCGAGAACCGGGTGTTGGGTAGTGCGGAAGCCAGAAGCTCGTTTCCCTTCCACGCAAGGCGCGACGCGCCCAAGACGCTCACGACCTCATAGCCGTACTCGCCCGCCACGGGAACTCGTCGCGCGACTTTGATCTCCTCAACGTACGTGGCAAGCCCATTACGAATCCGATAGTCGTTCTTCCAGCCCATGGAAAGCGGCCAGAGGTTTGGCGTGCGGCCGCATCCCGCCGCAAGGAACGCAAGGGCCAGGCACAGCGACCTCAAGCAACCTCCAACTTGGCAAGGCTCTGCACCAGCTTCTTTACGCCGGTCACGCCGGGGAAGGCAACGGTGACCTCGGCGTCGCCCTTGAGCGGATTGCACGCCACCACCACGCCGATGCCGAACTTGGCGTGCCGCACCTTGGCTCCCACTTCGAAAGGCGGCTTCCAGTCCGGACCCTTCAGCGGGCGGCCGCTTTCCACGACGGCGGTTCTCGCCGGGCCGATGCTGTAGCTTCCCGAGCGCTCTTGCTGGACTCTCCGCACCGGCACGCCGGGCACATCGCCGAAGACCCTCAAGAGCCCTTCGGGAATGTCGTCCAAGAACCGGGATCGCCGGTTGAAGTTGGGCGTTCCGTACAGAGACCGACGATGGGCGTGGAAGAGGTGGAGTTCCTCGCGCGCCCGCGTCATGCCCACGTAGCAGAGCCGCCGCTCTTCCTCCAACTCCGAATCGGACATAAGCGACCGGGAATGCGGGAAGACTCCCTCCTCGAGCCCGACCAGATACACCACGGGGAACTCCAGACCCTTCGCGCTGTGCAGCGTCATGAGGGTGACCGCCTCGCCCGATTCGTTCAGCGTGTCGATGTCGGAAACAAGGGCAACGTTCTCAAGAAAGCCGGCCAGAGTCGGTTCTCCCTCGGCGGTGGCGTCGTACTCCGAAGTCACATTCAGAAGCTCTTGCAGGTTCTCCAGGCGGCCGAGCGAATCTTGCGAGTTCTCCGCCTTCAGGGCGTCGAGATATCCGCTCGCGTTGAGCAGGTGCCTCAGGACGGGCGTGACAGGACCCTGCTCCGCGATCGCCTGCGCGTCTTCAATGGCACCGACAAACGCCCGCACCGACGATGCGGTCTTTTTGGGCATGCCCGCCTGTAGCTCTTGATCGCGGAGCGCGCTCCACAAGGGGAGGCTGCGCTCCTGCGCCCATTTGTCCAAAGTCTTTATCGTGGTATCGCCGATACCTCGGGTGGGCGTGTTGATCACCCGCCGTACCGAAACGTCGTCCGAGGGGTTCCACGCCAGCCTCAGATAGCAAAGCATGTCCTTGACTTCTTTGCGCTCGTAGAACCGTTGGCCGCCGACGAGAACGTGGGGCACGCGCATGGTGAGGAATGCCTCTTCCATCACGCGGCTCTGGGCGTTGGTCCGGTAGAGCACCGAGAACTCGCCGAATCGGCGACGCCCGGAACGGACGTCACGGACGATGGCGTCCGCCACCTGCATCGCCTCGTCTTGCTCGGTGCCCGCCATGGTCAGCGAAATCTTGGTGCCGTCGGGATTTTCGGTCCAAAGGCGTTTGTCTGCCCGGCCCCGGTTGTGCCGAATGACCTCGTAGGCAGCGCTGAGGATCGTCTTGGTCGAGCGGTAGTTCTGCTGGAGCTTGACGATGGTGGCGTCGGGATGGTCCGAGTTGAACCTCAGGATCAACGAGACGTCTGCTCCCCGCCAGGCATAGATCGACTGGTCGTCGTCGCCGACGACGACGATATTGCGGTGCTTGGCGGAAAGGATGTTGACGATTTGGTACTGGGCGAAGTTGACGTCCTGATATTCGTCGACCAGGACGTGGAGGAACCGATCCTGATACTTCTCGCGAACATCGGCACGCTGTTCGAGCATGCGCACCGTGTAGAGCAGCAGGTCGTCGAAGTCGAGGGCGTTCGCCTTGCGGAGCAACGCGTCGTAAGATTTGTAAACGTCCGCCACGACGCGCTCGAAGAAGCCGGTGGCGCGGTCGGCGTACTGGGCCGGGCTGAGCAGTTTTTCCTTCGCAGAGCTGATTTCCGCGAGGATCGCGCGCGGTTGGAGGCTCTTGTCGTCCAGGTTCTTGGACTTGAGAATCTCTCGAACCAAACTCATCTGGTCCGCATCGTCGTAGATCGAAAAGTTTGGATCGATGCCGATCGACTTGCCGTCGATGCGCAGGAGCTTGGCGCACAGGCTGTGGAACGTGCCCATCCAAAGCTGGTTTGCCACCTCGCCCACAAGTTCGCCGATGCGCTCACGCATTTCGCGGGCGGCTTTGTTGGTAAAGGTGACGGCGAGGATGCGGCTGGCGGGCACCCGGTCGCGAATCAGGCGGGCGATGCGGTACGTGACCACCCGCGTCTTCCCCGATCCGGCTCCCGCGAAGATCAGGAGCGGCCCCTGCTCGTGCTCGACCGCCTGGCGCTGTTCGGCGTTGAGGCTGGCCAGGTCGAGGGGGGCGATCATGGTAGACATTATGAAACATAACAGACGTCCGTCCGAACCTAAACGGCACGTAGCGGCGTCGGTGTTACGTAAACTTCGGTTGGAGCGTCATAATACGCACTAGTGTCCCATTCGTGGGACGGAGCTTAGGAGATTTGTCGATGAAGCGCTTGTTCAGTTCGGTGCTCTTCTCCGTCGCGGCAGCGGCGGTCTTTGCGCAGGCCCCCTTCACCATCGTGCGTCCGGCGGACGGCTCGAAGGTCAAGGAAAAGGTCCGCATCCTGTTCAACAAGAACAGCATTCCCGCCACCGGCTACATCGGCATCTATGTGGACGGCAAGTTCGTGGAGGCGACCCGCCCCGCGGAAGAAGGCAACTACCTGGTCTACGTTCTGGACACCAAGGAGCGCCTGATCAAGGACGGCAAGCTGAACATCGAAGCCCGGCTGTTCGCCGAGGGCGCCGATAGCCCCCGCTTGATCGACCGCTCTTCGATCAACGTGACGGTGGAGAACTCCTCGAGCATCCCGATTCCCGAGGACGGCATCAAGCTCCGCTACAAGTTCGTCCCTGGTTCGCTCTACATCTACAACCTCGAGCAGCGCATCGCCGAGTCGCAGATGACCGAGTCCCAGGCTCGATCGGGCAGCCGTGCGGCAGAGCTTCCGCTGGACTCTGAGAAGGTCCGGTTGCTGTTCGCGATCGACAACGCCTATTCGAACGGCGACGGTCTGGTTCGCATCCAGGCGCTCACCCCTCCGGGCAAGGATCACATTTCCTACACCTCGCCCGACACCGGTGAGCAGAAGAAGTACTACGACTACAACATGCACTCGATCTACATGAAGGTGCAGAACACCGGTCGAGAGCTGTTCACGGTCCTTCCCACGTACTTCCCGATGGAGGGTACGGCGGGCGATTCGTACCGCGAGGACCTTTTCGCGCTCTTCCCGCTTCCCGTGCTTCCCACCGACCCGGTCAAGCCGAAGTCGCTGCCGTGGAGCGCAGGCTTCCAGTATCCGAAGCTCGACCTGGAGAAGAAGGACGAGGTCAAGTCGATGGTCTATCGAAGCCCTGCCCGAGGCGAGTTCCTCGGCGTGGAATGGGAGATGGGCCGGCCGTGCGCGAAGATTCGCCACAGCTTCGAAGTCGGCATGACGGGCGCGGGCGCCAACCTTTTTGAAAAGATGACCGGCATGAGCAGTGCCAAGATCGAGGAGACCATCTGGTTCGCCCTAGACAAGCACATGCCGATCAAGATTCTGCGCGACACTACGATCGACCGCAAGGTCGAGAACGCCGCCGGTGGCGGCGGTGGCGCAGCGGCCGGTGGCGGCCGAGCCGGTGGCCCTCCGGGAGGCCCCAGCGCAGCAGGCGCGGCGGGTGGCGGTGGCGGCGGCGCGGCGGGCGAGTCCTTCTCGAACCGTCCGGGCGGCGCTAACGACTTCAATGTTCAAGGTCCGGGTGCCGCAGGCGCTGGAACCGGTGCCCAAGGCGGCGGCCGTCGAGGCGGCGGTTTCGTGGGCCGCGGACAGGGTGGAGGCCCGGCAGCGGCGGGTGCCAACGCGGGCGGCGGCCAGCGTGGCGGCGGTGCCGGTGGCGGCGGAGCGGCAGGACGAGTGATTGTTCGCCTCCGAATCCAGCAGATCTTCACGCTTGAGCAGTAAACTCTCTGCCTAATGCCGCTTCGACTGAAGCCGAAGCCGAAAGCTAAGCGGTACTCGTCCGACGACCCGGATGAGTACCGCTTAACTCTTATCGAGCACCTTGAGGAACTCCGGGATCGAATCATCCGGAGCTTTCTTGCCATCACCCTGTGCTGGGTGATCGGTTGGTATCTCCAACCCTGGCTCTACGACCACTTGAACTCGGTGGTCTTCGCGTCGATCAAGCACACGATCCCCGCGAACGCTGAGTACAAGGAGATGTTCAACAACGTCACGCAGCCGTTCATGCTCAAGTTCCGGCTGTCGTTCATGATCGCCGTGGCGATCGCCTTCCCGTTCATCTTGCTTCAGTTGTGGGGCTTCATCGCTCCGGGGCTCAAACCGGCAGAGCGCAAGCCGTTGCAAAGGATCGCCCCCCTCAGCGTGCTCCTGTTCTTTCTCGGCGTCTTCTTCTGCTGGGTGATCATTCCTGCCACGTTCAGTTGGTTCGCCAGCTACCTCGAGGAGTTCCCCCGGACCGTGCTGTACCAAGAGCCCGGGGCGATGGTCTTCTTCGTGCTGAAGATGATGCTCGCGTTCGGCATCGGCTTCCAACTCCCGCTGGTGGTCTACTTCCTGGGGCGCATCGGCCTGCTGGAGCCAGAGACCATGATCCAGTACTGGCGTCAGGCGACCGTCGTGATTTTCATCGCCTCGGCAACCCTCACCCCCAGCAACGACATTTTCAGCATGCTGATGATGGCGATCCCACTGAGCTTTCTGTTCATGATCAGCGTGTGGGCGGTTCGCATCACCACGAGAAAGCAGCGAGCCAACGCCATCGCCGAGTTGAACGACCTCGACGGCGTTGCCGATAACGCCAACGGAACGGCTCCCAAGGCGATCGAAGCCCGCAACGATCGCGAAGATCGTGAACTGAACGATCTGGATTGACGTGGCAGACCCCGTCCAACAATGGCTCAATGCGGTACTCGCTTCGCCCGAGGCGGAACGGATTGCCCACGTCGAGACGCGCCCCGCTCGTGAGGCTCAGTTTGCCGATCTGGAGGCGCCGATCCATTCCCGACTGGCAGAGCGGCTCGACAAGTTGGGGCTCAAGCGCCTTTACCGCCACCAGGCGGCCGCATACGATGCCGCCGCGCTCGGGAAGGACCTCATCGTCGTGACCGGCACAGCCAGCGGCAAGACCCTTTGCTACAACCTGCCGGTCCTCCAGGCCGTTCTCACCGAACCCAACGCCCGCGCGCTCTATCTGTTTCCCACCAAGGCGTTGGCGCAAGACCAGCAGGGAAAGCTGGAAGAGCTCTCGCCCGGTCCCGACGTTCGGTGCGGCACGTACGACGGCGACACGCCCGCCCACCGCCGGAGCGCGGTTCGAAAGCTCAGCCACATCGTTCTCACCAATCCCGACATGCTCCACGTCGGCATATTGCCGGGCCACGAGCAATGGACCTCGTTCCTGAAGAACTTGCGCTACGTGGTCATCGACGAGATGCACACCTACCGGGGCATCTTCGGCTCCCATGTGGCGGGCGTGCTGCGCCGCCTGCTTCGTCTATGCGCCTGGCACCGTAACCGCCCACAGATCATCGCCTGTAGCGCCACCATCGGCAATCCCGAGAGCCTGTTCGAACGGTTGACGGGGCGGCAAGGCCACCTCATCGACGAGGATGGCGCGCCGCGGGCTGCCAAGACTTTCGCATTCTGGAGCCCACCCACGAACTCAGAGGGAGAGATGCGCAGCCCAAATGTCGAGACGGCGCGCGTCGTCACGGGCTTGCTCGAGGCGAACCTGCGCACCCTGGCCTTTTGCCGCGCCCGCATTACCACCGAGCTCGTCTTGCAAACGGTACGTCGCCATCTGAAGTCGACGGCGGTCGATCCCGCCGCGTTTGAGAGCTACCGTGCTGGATACACCGTCAAAGAACGCCGAGAAATCGAGCAGGCGCTCTTCCAAGGAAAGTTGATGGGCCTCGCCGCCACCAACGCCATGGAGTTGGGCGTCGACATCGGCGGGCTGGACGCGGTCGTAATGAACGGCTACCCAGGCACCGTCTCCAGCTTTCTTCAGCAGTCCGGCCGGGCCGGACGCGGCGCTTCGCCTGGTCTGGCGATCTACGTGGCGAACGACGACCCCTTGGAGCAGTTCCTCCTGCGAGAGCCGCACCGGCTGCTGGAAGGCGCCACGGAGTCGGTGGCGCTCGACCCGTCAAACCCCACCATCGTCGCCCAGCAACTTCGGTGCGCGGCGTACGAGCGCCCGATCGCGCCCACGGAGATCGAGGGCTTCGGGGCCCGGGCTCTGGAGGTCGCCGAAGCCCTGGACCGGGCGGGCGACCTTGCGTTACGCGGCGGCTTGTTTTACTATCCCGCCCATGAAAGCCCGGCGGCAAAGGTAAACATCCGCGGTTCGGGGCAGGACCAGGTTCTCTTGTACGAGGGCGGCGAGGCTTTGGGCGCGATGGAGCGCTGGCGCGCCATGCAGTACGCCCACGCAGGCGCCGTCTACCTGCACCGTGGAATGTCGTACGTCGTGGACTCGCTCAACCTTGATGCCGGGCGAGCCGAAGTCCATCGAGATGACACCGACTACTACACGCAACCGCTCGTCCAATCGTCGATCGAAACCACGGTCGATATCGCCTCGGACGGGCGGTTTGCCGTAGGCGGAGTCCACGTTACCGACCTCGTTCTCGGCTACCGTAAGCGAGCCCACGAGGGCGGGGCAACCCTTGGCGTCTACGACCTCGAGGTGCCGCCGCAGACCTTCGACACCATTGCGGTCCGTCTCGATCTTCCCCCCTTCGATCCGGACGAGGAGATGGAGACACAAATGGCGGCGGTCCACGGCTTGGAGCATGCGCTGCTGGCGATCGCGCCGCTGCTCGCGGGATGCGACCGAGGCGACCTCGGGTCCGGGTGGTATGCCTATAACCCCGATGTGGGCGGACCCAGCGTCACGGTCTTCGATCGCGCCCCCGGCGGCGTGGGGCTCAGCGAGGCTCTGTTCCGCCAGACCGACGCCTGGCTGAGCGCGGCAGAGCAGCTCTTAGCAGGTTGCAAGTGCGAGGACGGATGCCCGGGCTGCCTCCTCAGCGCCCGTTGCGAGGCGGGCAACGCCTTGTTGAGCAAAGCGGCGACCCTTCGGCTGATCCGGCGAATCCGGTAACCTATTAGATTCCCCATGATCGTTTTGATGCAATTCGGCGCATCTGAGGCCGACATTCAGGGCGTTTGCCAGGCAATTCGCGAGCACGGCCTCGAGCCCCTCGTCCTACCCGGCGACCGCACCGCCGTCGGTATTCCCAGCGCGGTTCCCACCGACCTTCGGGACACTTTGGAAGCGGTTCTAGGATCGCTTGGCGGCGTCAGCAAGGTCACGCAGGTCAGCCGCCCCTACAAGCTGGCGTCTTTGGAGTGGCAGAAACAGCCGACCATCGTCAACGTCGGGCAGGTCGCCATTGGACCGGGCACCTTCACGGTGATGGGCGGTCCGTGTTCAGTGGAGTCGTACGAGCAACTTTCAACCGCGGCCAAGCTCGTCAAGGACGCCGGGGCCACGGTCCTGCGTGGCGGCGCGTTCAAACCTCGGACCTCTCCCTATGCGTTCCAGGGCCTTGCCGAAGAAGGCCTGCGGATCATGCAACAGGTGGGCCAAGAGTACGGCTTGGTCACGATCAGCGAAGTGATGAGCGGGGACATGGTGCCGCTGGTTGCCAAGTACGTCGATATTCTGCAGATCGGCGCGCGCAGCATGCAGAACTTCCCCTCCTCATTGAGGCGGGCAAGAGCGGCAAGCCGGTCTTCCTCAAGCGCGGACCGTCTGCCACGATCGACGAGTTCCTCCTAGCGGCAGAGTACGTATTGAGCCAGAACAACCCGAACGTGATCCTGTGCGAGCGAGGTGTGATCCCGCTCGACCGGAGCTACACGCGGAACACGCTCGACCTTTCGGCGGTGCCAGTGCTCAAGGCGCATTCGCACTTGCCGGTGATCGTCGACCCCTCGCACGGCACAGGCGTTGCGCGCTACGTGGCATCGATGGCGAAAGCCGCGCTGGTGGCGGGAGCCGATGGCGTGATGGTGGAGATGCACCCGAATCCGAAGGCGGCATTGAGCGACGGAAGCCAAGCGCTGACACCGCCCCAGTTCGACGAACTGATGGCGGAACTGCGTCGTTTGGCGCCCTTCACCGGCGTGAAGATGTAGCTACGCCGATCGGCGCTTGCGCGAGGACAGCAACTTGGTGCGGTCGCGGTACTTGTTCACCGTGCGTCGTGCCACGAACACGCCCCGCTTCGCCAGTTTGAGCGCGATCTGCTCGTCGGAAAGCGGTATCAGGGGATCCTCGGTCGCGAGGATCTCCTCGATCATCTTCTGAATCCGAAGCGCGGGCTTGAAGAACACGTCGAAGGAGACCACTTCGCCGGTGGCGATCTGAACGAACTTATCCGACGTGGCTCGGCTCACGGTGCTCTCGTGCAGGCCAAGCTCGCGGGCGAGTTGGGTCCGGGTAACCGAGGCAATGAACTCGTAACGCCCGGTCTGGATGAAGCCCGCCTGGTGCTGCAATAGGCTTTGCGCGATCCGGCTCAGGGTGAGCTTGCGTTGCTCCAGACACTCGATGAACATCTTGGCGCGGGAAATGTGCTGCGAGATGTGCTTCCTCTCGTCCCGGGGCGCCCGAACCATCTTTTTGAGCTCGCCCAAGCGTCGCAGATAGCCGCGGTCGATCGTGAAATGCGTTGGATCGGCACCGGCGACCTCGACGGTCCACCCGGTCTCGGAGTAGTGGTAGACGATGTCCGGGGTGACAGAAATCGGCAAATCGTGGGTCACGGCTGATCGAAGTTGCTCGCCGGGATAGGGATCGAGCCCGACAATCACGTCGTAGGCCGCCTCAATCACTTCCGGCATGACCTTGAATCGTCGCGCCAGGCGCATGGTTCTCCGGTGCAGGAAGTCGTCCAGGTGGTCGCGCAGGATCGCCCTGGCAAGTTTGGACTCAAGGGTACAGGCATCCCGCAACTGGAGCTGCAGGCAATCCACGACGTTTGCCGCTCCGACGCCAGCCGGCTCGCACGCCTGGAGCAGTTGAAGCACCGCCTCGGCTTCCTCATAGGTTCGCCCCGTTTCCAACGCGATCTCCTCGATGGGCATCGTGAGATAGCCCCGGTCGTCGAGGGAGCCGATGAGGTACTCGGCGAGTTCTTTCAGCTCGTTGGAGACGGCGGGCACGAGTTGCGCCCGGAGGTGGTCGTCCAGCGTCGGCGTGCAGCCGGCGCAATCCATCCAATCCCGGAACTCCTCGGTGTCGTTTGGCAGGCTGCGCCTAAACTCGGCATCGTCCGAACCCGGCTTAAGCTCGTACGGAGCAACGACCTTGAAGATCGCCTCGTCGGTCAGAGGTTCGTTCTCTTCGAACAGACGGTCGAGGGCGGGATTGTCGGCAAGTTCCTCTTCGATCGCCGACTCAAGATCTACGCGTCCGAGTTGAAGCAGGCGGCTGCTCAAGATCAACCGCGGATCCAGTCGGAGCCCGGTCGCGACTTCCTGTCGCTGCGTCTGTCTAAATCCGTTCTGCGGTGCCATGAGAGAGGGCCTCAAGTTTCTTGTCGGCTTTCGGAGCCCGGTCCTCACCGGACAAATGCCAGCTTTGGGCTCGGAACCCCGCGACTTTCGGTTGTGTTTATGCGGGTTAGAGCCTGAATGTGCCTTCCGGTACACTCGGCAACCAGCAAACACCATGAGCACGGCTGCCACCCGACGTCGAATCCCGGGTTCCACCAAGATCGCGCTGCTGTTCGCAGGAGCGTGCGCAGTCGTCTACTTCGGTTGGAAGGCATGGTCCAGCTACATGGTCGACGGGCTTGTCTTCGAGCCCCTAACTCCGGGCAAGGTGAACATCATCGGCGTGAACCCGGGCAAGGGCTTTCGGATCATCGTCGCGAACCAGATCGCGCAACTGGTCCAAGGCTCGGCAGGCGAGTTCGACGCTCCGGACGTTGATTCGCGCGGCAACGGAGACGTAAAGCGCGTTCCCCTTCGCGAGATGCTTCGCGCTCTTCAAGGCGACGAGAAGGCGCTGGGCGAGTTCATTCGCATCATGAACTCGATGGGGGAGACCGACATTCCTGAGGATCGGATCTGGGCTGCCGAAGATATTCAGAAGGCCCTGGACGGCGACGCGGCTTTGAAAGCCAAGCTGGAAAAGGACCTTAGCGTCGATTTGGAGGGGAATCCGATGCCAAGCACGAGCGGAAAATCCATCGAGAACGGCATTGGAATCCGCCTTCCCGTTCCGATCAAGCTCGAAGGCCAAGGCAAGGCCACCACCATGGTGGGGCGCATCGTCCTCGAGTACCGGCCCACGTTCACATCGGCCGTGTGGAACCACCTCAAGGACAAATTCGACCAGGGGCCGAACACGATCGCCGGCTACTGGTCTGAGGAGTTGGCGAAGCTGAAGGAGAAGCCGGAAACCCGGGAAGATGTGCGCCAGTCGCTGGTCTCGCAGATTTCATCCGGCAGAGCGGCTCGCTATGCCGAGGCGCCTCAGAAAGTGCTTGCCAACGCCCAGATCGCGGTTACGGGGGCGCAGATGACCTCTGCGGCCTACCAAGAGCGAGAAATGCAGAACCGGGAGCGCCAGTTCGATCTCACGATCGATCTGAACGATGAAGGGCGGAAGCGGCTTTGGCAGTTCAGCAAGCGGCGCATCGGCCACCAACTGCTGTTGGTCATGGACGGCATCGCCATTGCAGCGCCCCGCGTCGAGCACGAGCTGGCTCAGGGCGAAGTGACGATCAATCGGCTCCATGACGAGGAACTCGTGAAGGAAGTCGTCGAACTCATCAACTCCAAGGGAGGATAGAAAACAAACATGAAGAACTGGATCATTTTGGGGGCGTCGGCCCTCGTCGTTGCCGGATGCGGCTCGGGAGGCGGAGGGTCTTACAAGCCTGAGGCCGTAAAGACGGTGGAGCCGGCGAAAGTCGCGCCCGGCGAAGAGAAGTCGCTCTATCCGCTTGCCGTGGGCAACCAATGGACCTACACGCTGACGCAGTCGGGCACCGTGAATGGCGCCCAGAGAACGGCCTCTTCAGAAGCCGTGTTCAAGGTCACCGCCATCAAACCGGTTGGGGACGGCGTCCAGGCCAACATCGAGGTGTCAATCGGCGGTACTTTAAGCGAGAAACAAGTCTGGCTTGTCGATTCCAAGGGCATCTTCCAAATGGTTGGCGGCGCCCCCGCCATTACGTTCACCCCCTCCCAGCCACAGATTCTCTTTCCTCCCGAAACCGGGCGGAAGTTCTCGTGGAAAGGCGTCGGACCCGTCGCTGGCCAACCAACTCCTGATGGCAGGCCCACCCCGATGAAGCCCGGATCCATTTCCGCGAGCTACGAGATTCTTGGCCCGCAGACGGTGGATACGGACATGGGACCTATCTCCGCCATCGCCGTCCAGTCTTCGGCAACGATGACCGTCAACGGCAAGCAGGTCTCAACGCCGTCGATCACCTGGTGGGCACCCAAAGTCGGCTTGGTCCGATTCGTCACCAACAACACGATCCTCAAGCTCAAGACCTATTCCGCGAAGTAGCCATGCGCAAGTTTCTCGCCTATCTGATCCTCGCCGCCTCCCTTGCCGGTTGCCAGTCGTCTCCGACGGCAACCGAGTCCGGGAACAAGCCGGCGCCCGCCCCCGCGCCGAGCACAGACTCGAGCAATCCGCCCAAGGCGGGCGAGCCCGACAAGCCGGCGGCGGACGCGGCCAGCGTGCCCGCCTCGCTCAAGCATGAAGGCTACGTGTATTACGGTCTGGAGAGCGGCAAGGACCACGACCTCGAGATTCGAACCTCGACCAATCCGACGGTATACACAGGCAGCCAGAAAGCCGTTTTGACCGGGGTCAAAGACGGTAAGGCGACCTACTCGCTGGAGCGCACCGGCGGCCTTGCCGACATGCTCGGTAAATCTCAGGATGTCGTCGTCGACGAGAACGGCGTGCAGGCGGTTTCGATCGAGGGCGAGAAGATCGAGCCCGCGCAAACCGAACTTCCCGCCCAAATGACGACGGGCAAGACTTGGACTTCCAAGGCAAAGTTCACGCTCAAAGGGCAGTCGTTCGAGACCGACACGGTCTTCAAGGTCGTCGGGCCTCGCAAGGTGAAGACGAAACTGGGAGAGTTCGACTCCATCTTGGTCACCAGCGAAGGCTCCAACATCGTTGGGGGCCAGAAGTTAATGATCTCCGCCAAGGCGTGGTACGTCAAAGGAATGGGCGAGGTGAGAATCGAGATGACTTCGAAGGACGAGAAAGGCAAGGAAGCGAATGTCACTGTCGAGGCGGTGAAGTAGATGGTTGCCGTCGTCGTTGCTTTGGTGATGGCTCAGGCGCCTTCGGCGGCTGACTTCTTCCCCTTGGTGCCGGGCACCAAGTGGACCTACCAAGGAGACGTCGGCGGACTCGCTTCGACCCAGGTTGATGTGGTCAAGGAGCCGATCGAAATTGACGGCAAGCCGGCGTACCCGGTGGTCACGCAGGTCTCGGGACGGATCGTCGGTTCGAGCTACTATCGCGTCGAGGGCGATACGGTCTATCTGGTCGCCGAAGACCCGAAGAAGCCCTTCCAGACTCCGCAGCCGGTGCTCAAAGTGGGCTCGGGCCGCGCGACGTGGAAGTTCGAAGGGTTCGGCGGCTTCATCGGTTCCGAAGCCCCGTTGCGGATGAACGGCGTGTCGGTCATCAAGAAGGACCGCCCGGTGTTGGACCGAAAGGTCGATGCGCTCGAAGTCAAGCTGGACACGATCATGGGAAGCGAGGGCCACGTGGCGATGACGGGAAAGCAAACCGCGTACTATGCTAAGGGCATCGGACTGGCAGAGTTGGTTAGCGAGCAAGTGGTGCAAAAGCAGCGCTCGAAGATGTCTCTCAAACTCGTCAAGTTCGAACCGCCACAGTAACGTGCTCAAGTTCGCCGCTATCGCCCCTGTTGCTTTCATCGTCGCGGGTTGCCACCTTGGCGAATCTCGGGAGCGATCCGGCTCCACCGTAAGGCCCGAGGAACTCAAACTGGACAGCCCCGCGTCGCCGTCTGCGACGCTGGTCATCGGCGACCGGGAGATCCCCGTCACCGTCAATTCGGAAGTGATCGGCAAACTCCTGTCGGTAAGAACCTTCGCCGACAACGCCGAGATCGAGCACGAGGGCTACCGGATAGAACCCGACGCGTTCCTCTTGATCCAAGCCGGGGGCGAAACGTTCGACCCTCCCCTCCCGGTGCTGAAGTTCCCGCTCAGAATCGGCGATGGCTGGACCTGGTCGGGCACCCTGCGGGCGGGCGAAGCGAGCAGCCCGGCGGATGCCAAAGTGGCAACCATTCGGGAGAGCCTGTTCACCCCGCAGAGCGAGGCGCTAAGGGTAAACGTCGAACTCACGCTTCGCCGGGGCGCGGGCTCCAAGCGCAATCTCTCGTTCTGGTTCCTCGAAGGTCGCGGCTTGGTTCAACGCGAGTTCGGGGCATCGATCAGGCGGCCGAGGAACTAGCATGGCTGCCGGCGCCGCCTACGCAACGTCCCGTCTACGGCCTCCGCGCCGCATCGACTTCTGGATGGTGCTGGCGGTCGCCTTCCTCATGCTCGTCGGCTTCCTGTCGATCTACAGCGTCGACTACGTGAAGAGCGGCTCGGGCCAGTTCAAGAAGCAGGTCATCAACACCCTCATCGGGCTGGGTCCGTTCGCGCTGTTCTACTTTGTCGACCCTTCGATGTGGCGGCGTGCCGCCAAGGGCATCTACGTCGCCAACGTCCTCATCTTGCTCTTGGTTCTCAAGATGGGCAGCACCGTCAAGGGCGCAACCAGGTGGATCGAGATCGGGCCCCTCCAGTTCCAACCGAGCGAGCTTGCCAAGCTCTTCATGGTGCTGACGATGGCGTCGTTCTTTGCCAGTCGCTTAGACCGCATCGACAAGATTTCAACCTACGCGCTCTCGTTTCTCCACCTCGCCGTTCCCCTGATTCTCGTGTATAAGCAACCCCACCTGGGGGCGTCCCTTGTCCTCGTGACGATTTGGCTGGCGATCAGCCTCGCCGCCGGGGTTCGGCTCCGGTTTGTGTTCGGGTCCGTGCTTGCCGTCGTCATGGCGCTGGGCATCGCCTTCTCGATTCCGGGGGTGCTCTCCGATTACCAAAAGAACCGCGTGATCGGCCTGTTCGAGAAGGACGAGAAGGGCAAGGGCTACCAGGCGCTACGCGCCCAGATCGCCTTCGGCGTGGGCGGCTTGACCGGAACGGGATACCTTCAGGGGCAGCAGAAGCAGGGCGGGTTTATTCCCGAGCAACACAACGACTTCATTTTCACGGTGATCGGCGAGGAAGGCGGCTTGGCGGGTTGCACCATGGTGCTAGCGGCCTTCGGGTTGCTTTTCTACCGAATCTGGCTCGTCCTCTTCGAGGCCGCCGAGCCGTACTATCGCATGGTCGCCGCCGGGATATTGGGCCTCCTTGCGTTTCATACCATTGCCAACATCGGAATGAACCTGCAACTCCTGCCCGTGGTCGGCCTCTGGCTGCCCTTCCTCAGCTCGGGCGGCACGGCCATGTGGCTTTGCCTTGCCTGCATCGGGCTTCTCCTGAACATCCACTCACGGCGTCGCGAATCCATGTTCTAAGGGACCGGTACAATTCCGTCCCGAATGGTCCAGATCGAGACGTTTCCGAACCCAGCGCCCCACCGCGACTACGTGATCACCCATGTCTGCCCGGAGTTCACGAGCGTCTGCCCAAAGACGGGACAGCCGGATTTTGCGACGATCGAGTTGGAGTACGTTCCCGATCAGGTGTGCCTGGAGCTCAAGGCGCTGAAGCTGTACTACTACAGCTTTCGCAACGAGGGCATTTTCTACGAGGCGGTGGTGAACCGGCTACTCGACGAACTGGCCGAAGCCTGCCAGCCGCGATGGATGCGCGTCACGGGCGACTTCAACGTGCGCGGCGGCATCAGTTCGGTCATCGTTGCCGAGACGGGAACCCGCCCCGACCTCGTCGCCTAGCGCGGCCGCAGGATCTTGACCTGCGTCGTCAAGGTGTAGGAGCCAAACGGCGCCCGGTACTTAGCCTCGATGAACACGGCGCTCGCTTCGCCCAAGGGTAGTTCAAGCAGGAACGGTTCGCCGTGGTAACGGCGCTCGATCGGCTTGTACTCCGCCTCGTCGAAGCGGTTCTCCTTGGAGCCGGCTCGCCACGCGACCAGTTCGTAGGGCTTGTCTCCCGTCAGGCTCAGCCTGACGGGATAGGCTGCCTTGCCCTGGACCGGGTCTGAGGGCTCGCCGAGCGACCAAGAGATCGAGGGTAACGCCAACTTGCCCGCCACCCGCCTTGCGAAGGCCCCCTGAGCGGCAAACTCCGCTCCTTCCAGGTCGTGGCCCCGGTTGGGGACGACCACCAGGCGCCGGTCGTTCTTGAGTTCGTTCCAGTACAAGGTCTGGGCGTCTGCGGTCCAGTACGGATCCTTGCTGCCTACGATGGCCATCAGCGGCGCGGTGATGCGATCCCGATATGCGTAGGGGTCGACGATCGCCGCCAGCTTTCGCCCCATCGGAGTCTCAAGAGCGGCTTGGAGGTTGCGGCGGCTGTAGTCGTCGATGCGCTCGCTAAAGCCCTTCCACAGCTCCTGCTGATGCTTCATCTGGGCAACGACGTTCAGATTGTCGTAGACCATCGGTGCGAGTCCGACCACCCGTTTGTCGCCCAGGCAACCGACCAGCCACGTGGTCCATCCCCGTTTGCTCGCCCCGGTTACGATGAACCGCCGGATCGGGTTCTTGGATTTCGCGGTGGCCGCTTCAATGGCGTCCATGGCACGCACGGTCGAGCGAACCATGGGTAGGAGCAGCGGCCAAGTTTCATCCCCCGATTCGATGAACTTCTGGAACGTGTGGGCGATGAGGTCGTCCTCGCGCATCTCCCACAGCGGCTGGTTGGGGATGTTGAAGAGCGTGAAGACGGGCAAGTCGCACGCTCGGGCAAGCTTCTTCCCGTAAGGCCCGTCGGACGCGTCCACGCGGTCTCCGGTGACGAGCAGGACGGCCGTGTTCGGGGTGAGCGGAGCCGAAACCGAATCCACCGTGACCGAGTGCTGCCATACGACCCCGTGCCAGGCCTGGCTGGTCAAGGCAATTTCACGGCTCGGCCGGCTCCACCGCCACTCGAAGCGGTTTCGGTCGGCGACGAAATGCGAAAGGTCCATTGCGGGCACGAGCAGGACGGCGCAGACCGCTGCAAGCATGGGCTAACGGTACCCAAACCACGGCTTCGGCTACCGGGATCGAACGATTGGGGTTGACAATGTGGTCTGCACCTAGTAAGAATAGGAACATTGCCGTACTGGCGATTCTTTCTGGGGAAGTTAGCATCATGAATTCGAACTGGTTCCGTAAGCTCGGCGTGTTGGCCGGAGCCTTTGTGGTCGCGGCCTCGAGCAGCGCCGCGGTGATCCATCAAGGCAAGATCGCCATCGTCCGATCGAAGGAGACTTCGCTCAACGTCCGATTTAGCGGCGCGAACGTCGCCCTCGTCGAAATCCGCCTGAACGGGCAGAGCATCGGCACGCGGAAGCTCGCCGCCACCCAAAACGAAGGCGAGCTCGGCTTTGAGCTCGACCTCGCCGCTCTGCACGACGGCGATAACCAGATCGAGGTCCGCCTGTTCGACGCGGACGGCAAGATGGTCGGAAGCGAATCGACCACGCTGGGCGCCCAAGCCGCCAACGGCCCGATCTACCTCACCTCGCCCAAGCCGGGCGCCACGGTGAACGGGGCCGTCGAGATCAACGTGGGCTTTGGCCGCGATTTCAAGAACGTTTTTGTCAGCTTCTTCGTGGACAACCAGTTCCGCGCCATGGTCAACTCGGCCCCGTACTCGTTCATCTGGGACACGCGCGGCGATGCGAACGGTTGGCACGAGGTGGAAGCCTGGGTCGTCGACGAGAACAGCAACACTCTGAAGACCAAGAAGGCGAAGATCATGGTCAACAACCCCGGCGGCCGAACAGATCGCGTAGTGCCCAAGGCCACTCCGGTCGACGTGAAGCCGATCGGCAATCCGACCAATACGGGAGTTTCTGGAGCCGAGGCCGGCCTTAAGGCGGGAGCCACTTCGGCGGCTGC
The DNA here is from genome assembly GCA_046330155.1 of Fimbriimonadales bacterium. Taxonomy (GTDB): domain Bacteria; phylum Armatimonadota; class Fimbriimonadia; order Fimbriimonadales; family Fimbriimonadaceae; genus CALMEF01. Next base: position 21,481 of record JAXLTH010000035.1, read on the forward strand.
CACCGCCGCCATGCAGGCTGCGGGCGCCGCACCGACGATCGCGGTTGGCCGCCCGTCTTCGAACCCCAAGAGCAATCCGCAAACCGCTGCCAATGCCGGAATCAAGGTTGGCAAGACCGTCCCCTCGGCCAGCGCCGGCGCCAAGCTGACGCTTCCGACGATCGGTTCGACCACACCCAAGATTTCGAACACGCAACCGATTCGCACGCTCCCCAAGGTTACGGACGCCAACAATCTGGCGACGACGACGCTGAGCATTGCCAAGGGAACCCGCCTTCCGAACGTGGGCACCTATGCGATCTTGCTCAACGCGAAGCCGGTGAAGTTCGACGTCATGCCTCGCGTCGTGAACGGCATCCCGCTCACCCCGTTCCGCCACCTCTTTGAGGAAGCCGGCGGCGAAGTGAAGTGGGACAACCTGGCCAAGTCCGTGGCCGCCCAGGGCATGGGCAAGGAGATTTGGTTCCAGGTCGGTTCGATGGACGCCAAGGTCAACTCGCTTCCGGTCAAGTTGGAAGTCGCTCCGTTCATCGAGCGCGGTCGTACGGTGGTTCCGCTGAGCTTCATCCGCGAGTCGCTGAACGTCGAGGTCGAGTACGACGCGGCCTCCGGACACGTTCTCATCACCCGCAAGGACAAGTAATCCTCCTTCCTTACTTTCTTTCAAGGGCGGCGAACCACGGTTCGCCGCCCTCTTTTCGTTTGGGCTCCCCACTGAGGATTTGCTCGGCATCTTCCGAGAATCTCCAGTGGATTGACTATGAAGCCCCAGCGATGGACCCGTCGTGAGCACGACCGCTTCGAGATCTTCGAATGTGCGCTCGTCCAACGCGACCGAACGCACGATTCGGAGCGCGCGATGATCGTGGACGTCAGCCTTGGCGGCTTTCAGATCAGAAGCCAGCGCCAGTTGGAAGTCGGTGAGAGCGTCCGCGTCAAGATCGGCCGCGACGAAGGCGCGCCGATGTTCCTTCGCGCCGAAGTTCGCTACAGCCGATTCGAGCAGGAGTCGAATCTGTTTGCCACCGGCCTACGCTTCAACCCCGAATCGCACGAAGAGCGCCTCGTGGTCGCCCGCTACCTGAACAGCGTCGTCTTGAACCGCATGGATTCGTAGGTTTGGGACTAAACTAGGGGCATGGTGCTCCTCGCGGTTCTCGGCGTTCTTCAAGCCCCGATCACCTTCCGCAGCCTGGTCGCCGATACGATCGATTTAGACCGGCTCTACGGCAAAACAGCCTCCTCATACCGGGCCGCTCAAGCCAGCAGCTACGACCGGGCCAGCACGACCGCCGACAAGGGCGAAAGCTGGTTTGCCAACGCCGACGCCGGCCAGTTCATCCGTACCGAAAACCACGACGGTCGGATGGAGTACGTCATGGCGGACCTCAAGGGACCCGGCGTCATCACCCGTATCTGGTCGGCGAACCCCACGGCCCGCGTGAGGTTCTACTTCGACGGTTCGGAGCGGCCGCTCATCAGCGAGAAGCTCGCCGATCTGCTGTCGGGCAAAGTTGCCCCGTTCGGAGATCCTTTTGCGTACGTTTCGGCGCGTGGGTGGAACCTGTACGCTCCCATCCCCTATGCCGAGAGCCTGAAGATCACCGTGGACGACACGGACGAAAACGGCGCCAAGCACCTCTACTATCACGTCGGCTACCGAACCTATCCGACGGGGACCGTCTTTCAAACGTATTCGCCCGGCGATGCCGCAGGCGCAAAGGCCGAGCTCGACAAGGCGGCGGCCGTGCTGAAGAACCCGGATGCCTTGGTCGCGCCCAGCGCATTTGACCTTCGACGAACCACCCTGCTTCCCGCTGGCCAAGAAACTTCGCTGATCGAGAACGAGGGTTCGGGCACCGTTCGCGAGCTTCGCTTCCAGATCTTGGATGTGGACGGAAAGCCGGAATCCGAGTATGCGAACCTGCCTTGGACCGACCCGCATCGCATCCACAACATCCTTCGCAACTTGGTTCTCGTCATCCGGTGCGACAAGGTGTCCACGGTCCGGGTTCCGCTTGCGGATTTCTTCTTGGTGGCGGGCGGCATGAACACCTACCAAACGCTGCCCCTCGAAGTGACCGCTGACGGAATCTTGGTCTGCCGGTTCCCCATGCCGTTCAAGAGCATGTTCCAGCTCTCGCTGGTCAACTTCTCCGAAATTCCCGTCCTCATCCACAGTGCCGCTCGCCTTGGGCCCAAACCTAAGGCGGACGACTTCTACTACTTCTATTCTCAGTGGATTCCAGAGAAAGATTCCACGCGCCCCATGCGCGACATGGAGTGTCTAAACGTCAAGGGCGAAGGGCGTCTGGTTGGCACCGCCATGCACGTGGGCAACCCCACGCCGGCGTGGTGGGGCGAGGGTGACGAGAAGATCTTCATCGACGGCGAGCCGTTCCCGAGCTTCTTTGGAACCGGCACCGAGGACTTCTACGGTTACGCCTGGTGCGACCCTACACCGTTCTCACGCCCGTACAACGCCCAACCGCGAGCGGACGGGCCCGGCAACCGCGGTCACACCGAAGTGGCGCGCTTCTTCATCCTCGACCCGATTCCCTTCACGAAGACAATCCAGTTCAATCTCGAGATGTGGCATTGGGCAGAGGTGACGGCTTGCTACGATCGCACCACCTACTGGTACGCCAACTTGCGACATGCGGCGCCGAAGCCCTTCGACCTCACCCTACTCAAGCTGACCGATTACCCTAAACCAAAGCCGGTCGAGGGCGCCCTCGAGGGTGAAAACCTGAAAGTGGTGGTTCACCAAGGCGGCGAAATCGAGAAGCAGGGCGGGTTCTGGGAGCTGTCCGGCGAGCGCCAGCTTTGGTGGCACCACCCGAAGGCGGGCGACAAACTAGCGGTCGAGATTCCCGTGCCGGCCGACGGCAAGTACGAACTCATTGGCAGCTTCTGCGAAAACCGCGATTACGGAATCCACAAGCTGAAGCTGAACGGCAAGGACGTCGCGACCGTCGACTTCTTCTCCAACGACCTTCGGTGGTCGAAGAAGAGCTTGGGCACATTCAACCTGAAGGCAGGGGCGGCACGGCTCGACGTTGAGTGCGTGGGCAAGCGCCAAGGGGCGCTCGACGGCAACATGTTCGGCATCGACTACTTCTTGCTCGTCAAGAAGTAGTCAGTGGTTATGCCAAAATCACGGAATGCCCTACGTCGTCACAGAGCCTTGCATCGGAGTGAAGGATAAGTCCTGCATGACCGTTTGTCCGGTCGACTGCATCTATGAAGGCGAGGACATGGTTTACATCAACCCCGACGAGTGCATCGACTGCGGGCTCTGCGAGCCGGAGTGCCCGGTGACGGCGATCTTCGTGGACACCGACGTGCCCGCCGACTGGAAGAGCTACATCGAGAAGAACCGCGCCGAAGGGCAGCGTCTCGCCGGTCACTAAGCGGCGTCGAGGTCGAACATTTTGTTCCAACGGGCTTGGTCCACGCGGCCGAGCTCCTTGAGTTGGATGCCCGTGCGGTACTGGTCCCCGTAGTTGGAATCTTGGCGGGAGTAGCGCACCTCGCCGGTCGCGGCGACCACGCCGGACGGCGAGTCCATTTGGAGCGTGATGGCGGTGCCTCGTTCCAGCCCGCTTGGCATGAGCAAACCGACCCCGGTTGCCGAAACGTCCAGCACTGCGGCCTCGAACTGCTGGTCCCCCGCGGTGACCATCGCCTTCATGCCTTGGGTGGCTGTGCGGGCATTCTCGTTCGACGCCATGATCTTGGCAGGTCCCGTGATGATGAAGCCAAGCTGGTCGCCCACCACCATCGTGAGCTTGCACTTTAGGATGGCGGTCTGTCCTTTGCCGAACAGCTGGACGACGAAAGGCTCTCCGGGCGTCACGGCAACTTCGCCCTTGACCGCAAGGCGCACGTCCCCATTCGTCAGATCCCGCACCCAGCCTGAGAAGAACTTGGCATCGGTCAGACGCTGGAACCGCGCGCGGGTACCCAGGAACGAGGAGAGCTGCATGCTGTTTCTCATTATCGGAGGATCGAGCCGAAAGCTACATCGGGCATACTGAGCTTGTCGCTGTGTCAAGAATTCCTGAAACGAGCACATTACGATCCGCCCAAGACCAGTTCCTTCTCGAGTGGGGCAGGATGAGCTCAAGCTGGGGCATCAATCGAACCATGGCGCAGATCCACGCGCTCCTGTTTGTGAGCGCCGAGCCCCTCTCGGTAGACGAGATCATGGGACGCCTGAGGATCAGCCGCGGCAACGCGAGCATGAGCCTGCGCGACCTGATGGACTGGGGCATCGTGCAGCGCTTCCGACGCCCTGGCGAGCGGCGAGACCTATACGCGAGCGAGGCCGACCCCTGGATCATGTTCGCCCGGGTCGCCCGAGAGCGCAAGCGCCGCGAACTGGACCCCACCGCAGGTGCCATTCGAGAGTGCGTCGCCATGCTTCCGGAGGACGAATCTGGTGACGACGCCTCCGTGTTCCGCAACCGGCTACAGGGTCTGTTGGAAGTCTTCGACTTCATCGACGCCGTCTATCGCCAAATCCTGAGCACCGACCGGTCGTTCTTCGAGGCGATGAACGCCTTCCGCGCCGAATCCCCGTCCGGTACGAAAACCTGATGTGCGCTTAGAGAGCGTGCAATCCTCCCGAACGGTGTTATCTTGAGGGAGATGGACGCGCGCACACCCGACTGGCTGCCGAAAACCCTGCCGGTGTTGGCGGTGCGCGACGTGGTGCACTTCCCCAAGACGATTTCGACGCTCCATGTCGCCCGTGAGAGTTCGGTAGAAGCGCTCCGGGCGGCCGTCGAGGGCGATCGTTACGTGCTGGCCCTTAGCCAGCGAGACATGAGCGTGGAGGACCCGAAAGCGTCCGACCTGTACGCCATCGGCACCATCTGCAAAGTACAGCACGCAGTTCCGATGCCCGATGGCGGGTGGAGGGCGACGCTTCGCGGCATGGAGAGGGCTCGTGCCGTCAAGTTCCGACGCCGCCGCAACGTGATGTGGGCGGACGCGGAACTGCTCCACTCGGAAGTGGGCGGCATCGCCGATATCGCCGCCGCCGGCATGCGGACGGGCGTCGAAGTCTTCAGCCGCATCGTGGATCTCCATCGCCACATGCCGATCGAATCGCTCCAAGCTCTGGCGGGCATCGAAGACCCTGGCGTGTTCGCCGATACGTTGGTGCACCACCTCGACATGGCGGCGGGCGAGAAGCAGACCGTCCTGGAGGAGATTGATGCGGCTTCGCGGCTGGAGAAAGCCCTTGTTCTGGCCGCCCGAGAGCAGTCGATTCTGGAAGCGCAAGCCCAGATTCGCGAGCGGGTTGCTCGGGATCTCGACAAATCCCACCGGGAGTTCGTTCTGCGCGAGCAACTGAGGGCGATTCAATCCGAACTCGGGGAGATCGATGCCGCCGCAGTCGAAGCCAACCGCTTCCGCGAACGGGTCGAGCAGGCGAGCCTGCCCGCCGAAGCGCGGCGACGCGTTCTGCAGGAGATCGACCGCCTTGCCGCAGCCAGCCCGGGCACCCAAGAGGCGGTGATCGCCCGCAGCTACCTGGACTTCTTCCTCAGTCTGCCCTGGGACATCCGCTCCGATGAAGGATTCGACCTCCGCGCCTCGCAGGCGCTGCTGGATGCCCAACACTTCGGCTTGCCGCAGGTCAAAGAGCGCGTTTTGGACTTCTTGGCGGTGAGGCGGCTTGCCAAGGACCTGCGTGGCCCCATCCTGTGTTTCGTCGGCCCCCCGGGCGTGGGCAAAACCAGCATGGCGCGCTCGATTGCCCGGGCGCTGGGCAAGTCTTTCGTGTCCGTGTCCCTCGGCGGGCTACGAGACGAGGCGGAAATCAGGGGACATCGCAAGACCTACGTGGGCGCGATGCCCGGCAAACTTTTGCAGGGTCTTCGCACGGTCGGCAACAAGAATCCGGTCATGTTGCTTGACGAGATCGACAAGATGGGCGGCGACTTCCGGGGAGACCCCGCCAGCGCCCTCCTTGAGGCGCTCGACCCCACCCAGAACTCTGCTTTTACCGACCACTATTTGGAGACCACGTTCGACTTCAGCGACGTGTTCTTCATCGCGACCGCGAACACCATGGAGACGATTCCGCCAGCTTTGCGAGACCGGTTGGAGATCGTCGAGTTCTCGTCCTACACTGACGAGGAGCGACTGGAGATCGCGCGCCGCCACCTCGCCCCAAAGGCTCTGCGAGAGCACGGGCTGGACGGCGTCCTGACCACGATCCCGGACGCCACGCTTGCGCGAATCGTGACCGAGTTCACCCGCGAGTCGGGAGTTCGGCAACTCACCCGAGCCATCCAGGCGGTGTGCCGTAAGACCGCCCGAGCGTTCGCCGAGGGCGAGCCTGATTACGCCAAGCACCTCGGCATCGAAGCGCTCGACGAGGTCCTGGGCACGCCGATCGCCAACTTCCGGATCGGCACGCGTGCGCCGGAAATCGGCATCGCCACCAGCATGGTGGTCGGCCCTGGAGGCGGCGAACTGGTCGATGTGGAAGCCGTCGTTCTTGCAGATCGGCGAGGACAGGGCGAGATTCTTGCCACCGGAAACCTCGGACAACTTCTCGTCGAGTCTGCCCAAGCCGCCGTCACGTTTGCGCGTTCACAGGGGTTGACCATGGCGGGCGACATCCACCTCCATGTGGCGCAAGCCGCGACCCCCAAAGACGGCCCATCGGCGGGGCTCACCCTCGCGGTCGCCATCATCTCGGCGGCGACCGGCACCCCGGTTCGGCGCGATGTCGCCTTAACGGGCGAAATCACCCTTCGGGGAGCCGTGCTTCCGGTGGGCGGGATTCGGGAGAAGCTTACGGCGGCGGCTCGAGCCGGCTTGTCGACCGTGATCATTCCGGCTCGGAACGAGCCCGACCTCCGCGACGTGCCCGCCTCAATCCTTCAGAAGCTGGATGTGAAGCTGGTGAGCCACGCCAGCGAAGCGCTCGAATTCGCCCTGACCGCCCAGGTCTAGTCCACTTTGGGCGCAGGAGCCGGTGCCAGCTCCAACATGCGTTGGAGCGCCTTGAGCGCGTTCGACTTGGTCGGCTCAGGCACCACGATTTCGTTAACCACCACGCCTGCCACAAGTTTCTCAAGCGACCAAAGCAGGAAGCTGGGGTGGATGCGATACATGGTGCTGCATGGACAGATTTGTGAATCCAGGCAGAAGATCTTCTTTCCCGGGTTCTCGTTCGCCAACCGCTTGACCAGGTTGATCTCGGTGCCGATCGCCCATGCCGTACCCTCGGGAGCTTCCTCCACCGCGCGGATGATGAACTCCGTGGAGCCGTTCAGATCGCTCGCCTTCACCACCTCGAGTTCACACTCGGGATGGACCAAGACGTTCACGCCGGACACCTTGGCCCGCGCTTCTTCGATCTGCGCCACCGTGAACCGCTTGTGGACGCTGCAGTGCCCCTTCCACAAAATGAACTTGGAGGCGCGCAACTTCTCAGGCGTGTTTCCGCCGAGCGGTTTGAATGGGTCCCAAACGCACATGTCGGCATCGGGATCAAACCCCAGCTTCACGCCCGTGTTCCTACCCAAATGCTGGTCTGGGAAGAACAGCACACGCTGCCCGTGCTCCAGAGCCCATTTCACGGCGACGGGCGCGTTGGTCGACGTGCAGACGGTGCCGTCGTGCTCGCCGACGAAGCCCTTCAGGTTCGCCGCCGAGTTGATGTAAGTCACCGGCACCATTCCATCGGCAAGCTCGAGCGATTCGAGTTGCTTCCAGCAACTGCGAACCTGGAACAGGTTCGCCATGTCCGCCATGCTGCAGCCTGCAGCGAGGTTCGGCAGGATGACGCGCTTGTCCGTCAGAATGTCGGCGCTCTCCGCCATGAAATGGACGCCGCAGAAGACGATCGTCTCGGCTTCGGGCCGAGAGCCGGCTTGAATGCACAGCTTGTAGCTGTCGCCCCTAAAGTCGGCATGCTCGATAATCTCGTCCCGCTGGTAATGGTGGCCAAGGATGACGAGGCGCGAACCCAGTTCGGCTTTCGCCGCCTGGATGCGCTCACGAAGCTCGTCGGCTTCGAGCGCTGTGTAAGACTCGGGAAGGGGCTCCTGAACCATCAGTTGTGAAAGACCTTGAGGAAGAACTTCCTCATCTCTTCCCAGGACTTCTTGTCGGCTTCCTCTTGGTAGTTGGGCCCGGGCACGGTGAACGCGTGAACGGCGCCGGGATAGCTGACCATGCTCCACTTCACCTTCGCGTCGTTCATTTCCTTGGCGAAGGCGTCGACCTGTGCCTTGGGCACCACGGGGTCGGCAGCGCCGTGCAACACCAGGATCGGGCACTTCACCACGCCAGGCTTGGCAGGATTCGAAGTGGAAAGGCCACCGTGGAAAGAGACGGCACCCACCAAGTTGGCGCCGCTACGAGCAAGTTCCAAGCTACCGCTCCCGCCAAAGCAGTAGCCCATCACCGCGATTCGGTTGGGGTCGGCGCCGGGGAGCTTCTTGGCCTGCTCGTAGGCGGCGGTAAGCCGGCGACGGAACAGGGCGTTGTCCGCGTAGTACGTCATGGCTTGCTTGCCTGACTCTTGGGCATTGGTTGGGCGGACGCCTCGGCCGTACACATCGATGGCGAAGCCGATGTAGCCTAGCTCCGCGATCTGCTTGGCGCGGCCGCGCTCATAGTCGTCCTGCCCGTTCCAATCGTGAACGATAAGCACAACTGGTGCCTTCTTGATGCCTGCTTTGTGGGCGACGAACCCTTCGCACTGCGTCTCGCCCTCGTTGTAGAAGACGGTCTCGGTCTTAATGTCCTGCTGGGCGGCGAAGATGCCGCCAATCACAATCGCTCCAAGGGTGAGGAGTCCCATTGCTTCATTCTACGCCCTTGCGCACTCCATGGCGTCAACAGAAAAGGTCCAGCGCGGAACTGCCGCGCCGGACCTCCAATGGAGCAAAGGGTTGCTTCTAGAACTTCATGCCGGCGCTGACGCCGAAGAAGAACTTCTTGTTGAGCACGCCCGCCTGAAGCTGAACGTTGTCGCGGGTGTATCGCGCTCCCCCGTTCACGTTGGCGCCATCGTATTCGCCGATGAGGCTGAACCCTTCCTTAAAGTAGAGCTCTGCACCGCCGATCAGCTTCTCGCGGAAGAGGCCCGATCCGTAGCCGCCATGAACTCGAAAACCCACCGCGTTGTGGCCGCCCAGCTCGATATCCGGGGTGACGAGGTCGGCCGAGCCCACCACGTACACCGTGCGCTTGAAGGCGTCCAAAGCGTCGATGACGCCGATGCCCAGACTGACCTGCTTGAAGTTCGAGGGAAGGAAGGTGACCTTTCCGTTTGCGATAGCCTTGTCGTCCGCCCCGTCGCGATCCATAAAGGCGCCGCCGACTTCAACCCAATCGATGAGGCCGTAGTTGAGCGACGGACCGCGCAGACCATCAGCGAAGGAAGCGCCAAGGTTGGCGTTGCGGAGGCGAACCGTAGAGGAAGTCGGCACCGAAAACAGCCCGGTGGGACCGTATAGCGTGTTCATGCCCGCATAAAGCTTGGGGCCTTCCTCAGGAAGGACGAACACGCGCGACTTCTCGCCGTATGCCGAAATCGCCGCCGTGGCGGCGAGAGAAAATGCCAGTAGTTTCTTCATGTCGGTTAACCGGAGTTCCGAATTGTACGCAAATCGCCGGCTCAAGACTTCAGGACGGGCGGCGAACTGCCGAAGATGCTTGAGGTAATATTTCGATTCGCGGGGAGTTGCCCGAGTGGCCAATGGGAACAGACTGTAAATCTGTCGGCGAACGCCTTCGGAGGTTCGAATCCTCCACTCCCCACCATAAGCCCTTGTAGCTCAGCGGCAGAGCACTTCTTTGGTAAAGAAGAGGTCACGGGTTCGATTCTCGTCAAGGGCTCCAGTTCTCTGCCGTTCCAAAACGTGCCTCATTAAGGCAGGATTTGGTTCGTTTCCCGTTCCCGAACTTCCGGGTGGCACCCTATTTGGCACCCTATGTCAAGGAACCCGTTCGCCGTCACCGCTCTCGCCAAGGAGCTGGATCGTACGAGCGTCGACGTCCCCGCCGAAGAACCTGTCGAGCGCGGTTTGAAACACCGACTCCCCTGGATCCACCGTCGCAAAGAGCGTCATGCAGGATCGAAACTTCATGGCGTCGATCTCGCCCAGGATGGCCTCTGCAGCCTGGGAAGGCTGTGCGAGCATCAACTGCGTGCACTCACGCAACCGCGGGCCCAGCACTCCGTGTTTCAAATAGCTGAGCGCCTCCTCCTTGGAAGCGAGGCCGAACTTTCTTGACATAGGGCTGAACCCCAATCCAGCCACTTGCGGAAAGATAAACCAAATCCAGTGCGACGTCTTCCTACCGGCTGCCAACTCGCGCCGGACTTGGCCGTAGACGGCGTCTTGCGCCGCTACGAACTCGGCTAGCTTCGCTTCGGTCGTCACATTGACTCCAGCCTTCACGGAAGGATGCGGTACTTCACCCGATATTCGGCAAGATCGCCAGTGCCGCCGGGAATGGGCGCCTGAAGGGCTTGGACGTCTAGTTTCACGACGCGCTGGAGTTTGAGGTCGTAGGTCCCCGAGCCGGTCGCCGTCATCGGGCGGTCGATGCCCGACTCCGAGTATTCCAGCCTGAGTTCCGCCGCGCCCTCGGCTACCTTCACCACGGTCCATTTCGCGGTCGCCTTCGGGGCGCGTTCGATGGGTATCTCTGGGAAGTCAAGCGTCCAAGAACCTTCGACTTTGGAGGTCGCGGGCGGCGCAAAGTCGATCAGCCTCTGAAGGCGTAGCTCCGAATAGTCGGTGAAGCCCTTGCCATGGTCGGGAGCTTTGCCCGGCTCCCAAGTCGCCTCCCAGCGGTGCGGGTCCAAACCGGGCGTCACCGGCACGTCCGCTCCGTCCATCCGGCTTGAGACCGCCACGCGCGAGTAGGCGACCTTGGCTTTGGGCGGCTTGGCGAGGACCGTCTCCTCTTGTCGGTACGTCCACTCCAAAGTCAAATCGTCCGCTGCCGACCATCGCATCGCAATCTCCGCCACCACAGGGGCGGGCGAACGTTGGGAAAGGGCCAAAGCGGCGACGAAGGCGACCATCAGGGCTTGTCTACCGGGGTTTCGCCTGGCCTAACGAAGCCCTTCTCGCGGGCCTGCTTTTCCTTGCCAAGAGGGGTGTCGAGCAACGCCTTCTCCCTCGCCAGTTCGGACTGTCGGCGCTGCATCTCGGCGGCACGGCTGATGGCGTCGTCGGCCTTGATGCGCTGATCGTGGTAGGCCTGCCAAGGCTTGATGCTGAGGGCGACACCGACCGCCACCCCGAGGGCGACCGCGACCGCGTTGTAGAGAATCTTCCGTGACATCTCTCGTTACACCGTTTGGGTCAGGATCATGTTCGTATGCCCGGGCACACCCGCAGGCACGCCCGCGGTCACGATCACCTGATCTCCTTCCTTAAGACGTTTGACCCGGGCAAAACCTTCCAGGGATCGCGCCACGATTTCATCCGTGGTGGCCGGCAAGCCGATCAAGATCGCCTCGCAACCCCACACGACCGCCATCTGATGTTGGGTTTTCGCGCTCCAGGTGGCACAGAGGATAGGCGTTTTGGGACGAAAGCGGCTGACAAGCCGGGCCGTTTGACCGCTGGTGGTGGTGGTCACGATTGCTTTCGGCTTGGTGAGCGCGGCAAGCTGCACCACGCTCGCCGCAACGGCTTGCGTGTGGTCGGTTCGCCCGGCATGGTCTTCCATAAATGTGCGCAGAGGCCGAGCGTGGTCGAACGCGGTTTCAGCCTTCTCCGCAATCCGCGCCATGGTACGAACGGCTTCGATGGGATGGGCGCCCGCCGCCGTCTCGCCGCTGAGCATGACGGCATCGGTCCCGTCCAAGATGGCGTTCGCTACGTCCGTGGCCTCTGCCCGGGTCGGACGCGCGTTCTGCATCATGCTCTCAAGCATCTGGGTGGCGGTGATCACCGGAATGCCACGCTCGCCGCATTTGGCGATGATCCGTTTTTGTGCCAGTGGAACGTCCTCGATGTCCATCTGGAGCCCCATATCGCCCCGAGCGACCATGATGAGGTCGCTGGCACCCAGAATCTCGTCGATGGCTTTCAAGGCGGCGCGGGTCTCGATCTTGGCGCAGAGCTTCACGTCGGGCTTGCGCGGCTTCACGCGCTCACGCAGCTTGCGCATGTCGTCGGCGCTGTGAACGTAACTGAGCGCGACAAAGTCCACATCCGCCGCCAATGCTTCATCGAGGTCGGCGAGGTCCTTCTCGGTAAGGCAGTCGCAGGCGAAGACCTTCCCGACCAACGTAACGCCCTGCTTCGATTTCACCGTCCCGCCGTCGAGAACCCTCGCCCTGAAGTTGCTTCCGACCCGGTCGGCGAGCTTGATCGCAACGTCTCCGTCGCCCAGCAACAGACGATCCCCAGGCGCCATTTCGGCGAGGATTTCGGGTTGGGCGAGGGGGATCGCCGCTCCCGGATCGGGTCCGATCTCGACGTCATGCCCCGAAGCCAGTTCCAGCGGTCCGTCCACCAGCATGCCGATTCGGAACTTCGGTCCTTGAAGATCGGCGAGGATGCCGACCGGTGCGATCTCCGGAGAAA
>JAXLTH010000036.1:0-32644 GCA_046330155.1 Fimbriimonadales bacterium
TCGGCTCCGCGTTCTCAAGAAGTGCCGACTCCTACGCCGAGTACACGGATCCCGACCTCGGCTGGCACTACGCCCACGGGGCGGCATCGCTCTTCTGGACGACCAGCACCTCGGGCGGCGTGACCACCCTGAGCGGTGGCGTCGGGGGAGTTGCGGACGCCTTTTCAAACGGATTGGACACGTACGCGTTGGGCGCCGCCTCTGTCGCCGTCTATTTCGACATCACCACGCTTGCCAACGTCCACGTCGATTCGGAAGGCACCTACGACTCCCAGATGTACATATGGAACGGCAGCGGCTGGGACCAAGTGTTGACGCTGATGGGACCGGACGACATCGTTCTTGGCGCAGGCTCCTACCGCTGGAATTCGGGAGCCGGCGAGCAGGTGACGGGGACCAACTACTACAGCTCGGGAATCCAGTTCTCGGTCGCTGCTCAGGCCGTGCCCGAACCGGGGACCATGGCTGCGCTTGGCCTTGGCGCTGCGGTTCTGCTTCGACGCCGCGCCAAGCGCGCCTAGCCGTCGGCGCCGCGGGTACCCTGCCGCGAATGGCGGATTCGACCTTCTCTTGGACGATCGAGACCGCCTACGGCGAGCTCCCGATCGTTAGAGATGCCGATGAGAACGGCACCGTGGTCGTGCTGGCTCACGGTGCCGGCAGCCACATGCATCATCGAACCCTGGAATGGCTTTCGGGCTTGGTCGGGATGGCGGGGGCATCGGTTGTGCGTTTCAACTTTCCCTATCGCGCCAAGGGGAAGTCGATGCCGGACCGTATGCCGGTTCTATCGGCGGCATACCGTGAGGTGATCGGCGAAGTCCGAAGCAAGCTCAAACCAAAGGTATTGGTTGTCGGCGGCCACTCGATGGGCGGGCGGGTGGCTTCGATGGTCCTTGGCGAAGACTCGATTGCCGACGGCTTGCTCCTCTTCGGGTACCCACTTCACCCGCCCGGACAGCCCGACAAGCTGAGGGACGCGCATTTGCCCTCAATCGCGGTGCCGACGCTTCAAATCAACGGCACAAACGACGAGTTCTGCACCCCCGCCTTGATGGAGCAGGTGCGAACGCGCTTGGACCCAAGACTCTGGACCCTGGAGTGGGTCGAGGGCGCCGACCACAGCTACCATGTCAAGAAGGCAACGGGACGGAGCCGTGCCGACGTCGAAAGCGATATCCTCCGAGCCCTTAAGACATGGTTACCGAGCATCGAGCCAACCTAGTAGCGCTGCGAAATGCCTTGCCTCTAGGCAATGCGGCGGAGATCGGCGACCAGGCCCGGGCGGTGCTGGCCCTCGTGCTCGACTCGGAACGCACGCCCGAAATCGTTGGGCCCGAAAGCGCCCGCCAGTGCCCAAACTGCGGGACGCCGTTCTCTTCCCCTCGGACGCCCTATTGCAGCGAAGAATGCAAGGAAGAAGCCGCGTTTGTCCGGCAGTTCCGGTCGTCGCTGAAGTCGGGCGCGGCGCAAGATCCCGAGCGCCAAATCGCGCTTGGGCAGAAGCTCTGGCGATTGCTCGGGGGCGGATATCCCCTGCGTCTCACCTTGGCGGAAGAGCGCACCTTCGCCCAGGTTTGGAAGCGAACCGGGAAGCGTTGCGAGGTATGCGGAGCTCCTGCCGTGGGCGTGGACCATATTGGAAGCGGGTGAAACCGGCCGATCAATCTCCGCGCCGTGTGCGCGGAGCACGCCCAAACCAGGTCGTTCGGCGACCCTGCCGTAGTCGACGCCTGCCGTGATCGCCTCGAGTCGCTCGCATGGCGGGTTAGATCGGACGAACCCCTCTTGGACTGCGATGATCCCGACGAGTGGGACTGGCGAGCTTTCCTTCGAGTCCGCCGCCAGCTGGTTGGGCGGACAACCTAGGCCCGCATCGGCTTGGACCAGCAATCTCAATGCCTCACGCTCCCTTTTGCGCCAGCTGGCATTGCCGCTATCGAAGGTGCGAATCAGGCTGGTCGTCCCCAGAGAATACTCACCTATTTTACGCGCCTAAGTAGACACTTTCGTCTAGTATGCAATCGGTGAACCTTGAGGACTACCGAAGGTACTCTGATCATTGAGACCAAGTTTTCAAAAGGCTAGAAACCATACCTTTTTGTAGGGTTTCCGCCGTGTGCTTGGGCGTAAATCATGAACTCGTTACCTATGGCCGATCCGATCCCATTACCGGCGCCCGTATGGTTGATGAAGCTCCTTAGTCTGGTTACCGTTGCCCTGCACTTCGCAGCCGTGATGATCTTGTTCGGCAGTCTGCTGATGGTCGTCTGGTTGAATGTGCGGGGACGGGCTGGACGTAGCTCCGACCTCGTCTCAGCGTCGTTCACTCTCGCCAAGCGGCTACCCGTAGTCATGACCTACGTGATCAATCTGGGCGTCCCGCCCTTGTTGTTCTTGCAGGTCCTGTACGGGCGCCACGTGTACAGCAGCAGCGTCCTGATGGCGGTGCCCTGGTTCTCGATCATCTTGCTGACGATGCTCGACTACTGGTTGCTCTATCGCGTCGTCGGCGCCATCGAAGGAGGCAAGCCCGCTTGGCTGCCCACCCTGGGCGCGATTCTCGTGACCGTGGGTATTGGGCAAATCTACGCGATGAACATGACCCTCATGCTCAGGCCCGAACTGTGGAAGGACATGTACCTAGCGAATCCAGCTGGCCTTCAAGGGTTCAGCGGCGACCCAACGACTACCCCCCGCTGGCTCTTCATCCTTGCCGGCGGCCCAATGCTCGGCGGCCTTTGGGCGGCTCTCCTGAGCAACATGGTCTACCTTTCGGATGGAGTACGGCAGGTTCTCCGAAGGACAGGCGGCATCTCCGCCTTCTTCGGGGCGGTCCTTCAAGCGTTCTTTGCCCTTAGGGTGATGAATGCTCAACCGGATTACGTTCGTGAACAGATCGGAGGGTCCGCACTCTACAACATCGCCACTCTGGCATTCGTTGCCACCATCGCCCTTGCGGCGGTGTTTGGCGCACTTCAGGGATTCGGCAAGAAAACGACGACGTTGCTGTCCACGGCCGGCATTCTCGTAGGCTTTCTGGCCATCGCCTCGGCAGGGGTGGTGCGAGATGGCATTCGCGACTTCACCCTCCTCAAGAAGGGATTTAACGTCTACGACGCCGCTGTCTACGCTAACTGGAGCGTCCTCATCGCCTTCCTGCTGCTCTTCGTGATCATGCTCGGAGTCATCTACTGGCTTCTCATGGTGATGCGAAGCGCCACGCCCCCAACCGAGGAGGTCCCGCTATGAGCGACCAAGTCAACGATCAGGCCCTTGTCGACGAGGAAATGTCGCGGCGAGGGTTCGTCAGGGTCGCCGTGACCGGCGTGAGCATTGCCTACGTCGCCGCGATCGGCTACCCCATCTACCGTTACCTGAACTCACCCGTCGAGAAGTCGGTTGCCATGGCGGCGGTCAAAGAGGTCGTCTTGGACAAAGCGGACGCGATGGCGAAAGGCACGGTGCTGATGTTCAAGTTCGGCATCCGTCCCGCCATGCTCATCCATCACCAGGATGACTCCTGGGTCGCACTGGACGCCGTTTGCACCCACATGGGTTGCACCGTCAAGTTCGACCCCGCCCAAAACCAGATCGTCTGCGGTTGCCATGGCGGCCGCTACGATCCGAAGACGGGGCAAAACGTTGCCGGTCCGCCCCCACGCCCGCTGAAGCAGTACGTCGTGGCGGTCAACAAGGGCTCGGTCACGGTGTCGAGGGCATAACGATGAGCAAGGTTCAAGATTATCTCGTCGATCGGCTTGGCCTCGCCGACACACTGGAGTACGCCAAGAAGAAAACCGTTCCGGTCCACAAGCACAGCTTTTGGTACTACTGGGGCGGCATTTCCCTGTTCTGTTTCCTCATGCAGGCCCTGACGGGCATTCTGCTGATGCTCTACTATCGTCCGGGCCCAGAAGCCTACGAGTCGGTCCGGCAGATCACGTTCGAGATGCACTTTGGGTGGCTGATCCGCTCGTTCCACAACTGGAGCGCTACGATCTTCCTCCTCTCGGTCTTCGTCCACATGTTCTCGGTCTTCTTTATGAAGGCCTATCGCAAGCCTCGAGAGCTGGGTTGGTGGAGCGGAATGATTCTCCTCCTTCTCGGTTTGACATTCGGCTTCAGCGGCTACCTGCTCCCCATGGACGACCTTGCGTATTTCGCGACCAAGGTCGGTCTGGAAGTGCCTGCCACGATCCCGTTGATCGGACCGGGCATCGCCAACATCCTGCGCGGCGGCCTGGAGGTGAGCGAATTCACCGTGCAACGGTTCTTCGCCTTGCATGCGGTGATCTTGCCGATCCTCTACTTACCGTTGCTTGGGATTCACCTTTGGCTGGTCCAAAAGCACGGCAACGCGTTGCCGCCTGCGGAAGAGGAGAAGCCCACTTCCGAGCGGAAGACCATTCCCTTCTTCCCGAACTTTCTGGCAAAGGACCTCGCGATGTGGCTGATCACGCTCAACGCGATCGCCGTTCTGGCCGCGGTCTTCCCCTTCCAGTTGGGTCCTCCTGCTGATGCGCTGATGCCGGCTCCCGAGGGCATCCACCCCGAGTGGTACTTCATGAGCCAGTTCCAAACGCTGAAGTTCATGGGCAAGATCCTGCCCGGTGCCTCAGGAGAGGCGGTCGGCATGACCTTGTTCACGCTGGGGCTTGTGCTCTGGTTCCTCATCCCGGTGTTCGACAACAACAAGACAAATGGCCGGCGCGCGCGCCAGATCACCTATTTCGGCTTGCTTGTATTGGGCATCCTCGTCCTGACAACCCTTTGGGGTTACGCGGCGGTGAGCTAAGGAGGCTTTATGAACTATCCCGTTTGGCAAGTCAGCGGCGTCGGCAGTCCTTGGGTCATCGGCATCGTGTCGATCTTCCATGTGCTGATCGCTTGGTTCGCCGTGGGCGGAGGTCTCTACCTGCCGCTTGCGGAACGCAAACTCTACGCCGAGGGGCGTGAGGACTGGGTTCCCGTCCTCATCAAGCACTCCCGGTTCTTCTTGATCCTAACCGGCATCTTCGGCGCCGTGTCTGGCGTCGGCATCTGGTTCTCGATCGGCTTGGTCCACCCGGAAGCCACCTCGACCCTCATCCACAACTTCGTGTTCGGGTGGGCAATCGAGTGGGTGTTCTTCGTGATCGAACTTGCATCGGCAGCGGTGTACTACTACACCTGGAACCGCATTCCAAGAGAACTCCACCTCAAGGTTGGCTACCTGTACGCAATCTCGTCCTTCCTTACGTTGGTCATCATCAACGGCATCCTGTCTTTCATGCTCACGCCGGGACAGGCCTGGCTTAGCGTTGCGGGATCGGGGGAGGAGGCAAGCAAGTTCTGGTGGGCTTTCTTCAATCCGACCTACTTCCCCTCCCTGTTCATGCGCACCCTCGCCTGCCTCTCGCTAGCCGGCATCTATGCCCTGATTACCTACTCACGGGTGGATGACGAGGCTTTGATGGCTTCGAAGACGCGCATGGTCCGCTGGAGCGCCTCTTGGCTTGCCCCTATGGTGCTCCTGATGCCGGTTATGCTCGGGTGGATGCTCGCCGCGATGCAACCGGAAAGTCGGGCCATTCTCGAACTGGGAATGACAACCATCGGATCCGGCATGTTCACGGCGGTAACCCGGATCGCGATGTTGACGGTGCTCACCACAGTGACCATCGCCGGCGTCGTGTACTTCTTCGCCTACAAGTATCCGAGGGAACTCTCGCTCGGCCACGCCGTTTCGCTTTTGGTTCTGGGCGCGGTGGCCACTGCTTCCACCGAATACGCTCGCGAGACGGTCCGCAAGCCCTACGTCATCCAGAGCCACATGTACTCGAATGGCGTGCGCGTTCGGGACGTCGCCAAGTTCAACTCGGAGGGCTATTTGGCGAGCTCGATGTGGACGCCTCAAACTTCGGATCCGGTCGAGCTCGGCCGATCCATGTTCCGGGGCCAGTGTATGAGTTGTCATACCGAGCGCGGCTATCGTGGGATGGCAAAGCTCCTCCAGCGCCGGGACGAAAAGGCGATCCTTCAGTTGCTGGACATGCTCCACACGCAGCCCAAGGACTCTCCCTACATCAAGTACATGCCTCCGCTAGTGGGGACGCGAGAGGAGATCGGCTACCTAGCCAAGTACCTTCTCATCCTGTCCAACCCGCCTGCTCCAACACCGCCACAGCCGGTGGTCCAAACCAAACCGGTTGCACAGCGTTAGGGTAGATACGCACCCGCGGGACGCAATCCCGCGGGTGCGGCCAACTTGCCGTGGCGTATCATGGTCCTGTCGTCATGAGAAGCCTTGCGCTCGGCCTGCTGTCCCTTGTTGCCTTTGCCCACTCCCAAGAAGTCGTCGCGCCGCCGGCGTCCTTGAAGGTATCGAGCTTCTACACGAAGTACGTCGATGCCCACGGTTTTCCGATCATCGCCTCGTCCAACGTGAACGACTACGCCCTCAAGGAGGCGGCATATCTGGTCGATCTTCTCCTTGCCAAGCGACCCGACATCAAGAAGGCGATGGTCGACAGCGGTACCCGGCTGTGCGTTATCGCGTGGAACGAGTTCACGACCGATCTGCCCGAGTTTGCTTGGCTAGCCAAAGAGAAAGATCCCTCATTCCCCGAACTCAGCGGCAAGGAGTTCTGGGATGCCCGCGCTCGAGGCACGGGAGGGAGCGAGACGGACCCCTACTGTTCGTGCGCGGAGGAGAACGTGCTCGGGTACCCGGGCGACCCTTATGCCGCCGAGTGCATCCTCATCCACGAGTTCGCCCACAGCATCCATCTGCGAGGCTTGAACCGAATCGATCCCACGTTCGACAAGCGGCTGAAAGCGGCGTACGACGACGCCATGAAGAAGGGACTTTGGAAGGGCAAATACGCCTCCACGAACCACGCGGAGTATTTCGCCGAGGGCGTGCAATCCTGGTTCGACAACAACCGGGAGAACGACAGCAGCCACAACTGGGTCAACACCCGGGCGGAGTTGCAGGAATACGACCCCGGCCTGGCGGCGCTTTGCAAAGAGGTGTTCGGCGACACCGAACTCCGTTACACGAAGCCGGCAACCCGCCTAACCGGGCACCTTGCCGGCTACGATCCCGCCAAGGCTCCCACCTTTGTTTGGCCCGACAGACTGGCCAAAGCACGAGAGGCTATCAAGCGCGGGGCAGAGAACCGTTCGAAACAAGCCGAGCTGTCTTACGCCGAGAAGTCGGTGGAAGGGTGGACCTTGAAGATCGACTCGCGACTTGCCCAACCCGAGGTGGATGCCGCGCTCGCCATCCTTGAGAGCCAACTCAAGCTCATCGAGCGCGCCGTGCCCAAAGTCGCCCTGGAAGACCTACGAAAGGTGACCCTGTGGTTCTCGCCCGAGTACCCCGGCATCCAGCCTCGAGCCGAGTATCACCCCGGCGCCGATTGGCTGAAGGAGAACGGCCGGAACCCGGCAATGGCAAAGGGGATCGAGTTCACCAACCTTCGGATTTTCGAAGCCGAGAATAAGCGCATGCCGGTCTTTGTGCTGCACGAGCTTGCCCACGCCTACCACGACCGGGTGCTAGGGTGGAACAACCCTGAAATCCTCGCCGCCTACCAAGCCGCCGTGAAGAGCGGAAAGTACGACAAGGTGAAGCGTCGACGTGGCGATGGCAAGCCCGAAACCGAAGAGCGTGCCTACGCCCTGACGAACGCCCAGGAGTATTTCGCCGAGGGGACGGAAGCCTTCTTCGGCCAAAACGATTTCTTCCCCTTCACCCGCATGGAGTTGCGCGCGCATGATCCTGACCTCTTCAATCTCCTGATGCGGCTGTGGACGAAGCGCAAACCCTGACCCGTAGCGCCCCATAATTGGCTCGAAATGGTCTCCGCTTCCCTACTTGCCCTTGTCCTGATACCCTCGACCGGGGCGGACCGCGTCTTAGTTGTCGAGAACACCGAGAGCCCGGCTTCTGTCGAGATCGCGGAAGACTACATGCGGCGCCGAGGCGTTAAGCACGTTTTGAAGGTGAAGTGCCAGGACTCGTCGGTCGATACGGCAAGCGAAACGATGCCCTACGCGACTTTCGTCGACGCCATCAAGAAGCCGCTTGTAACCGAGTTGGCGAAACTCCCCCAGGTTGACTTCGTCGTCTTGACCAAGGGCGTTCCGATCCGCCTTACCGGAGCCCCTTTCGGTATGGCGAACACGCAACCCTCCTTGGATTCGGCGATTGCCTGCATGGGCTACGAATCGCGTAAGGACGTGATCCCGGTTGTCCTCAACGACTCCGGATTCACCGGCAAGTGCTGGGTCAACCGCTACTGGAACTCGCAGGAGCGGTTCTCTCACGCCAAGTTTGGGGGCTATCTCGTCACACGACTTGACGGCTACACGGTGGACCAAGCCAAGTCGCTGACCGCCTACGCGATGCAAGCCGAGCGCGCCCGCCCAACCGGCAAGATCCTTCTCGACGTTGCCGAAGGACACGGTATTGGGCATACGGACAAGGTTCCCATGCACCCAGCTCCGCAAGGAACGCTGGACACCAAGATGATCAACGAGATGTCGTACAACGAATGGGATGCCGACATGGTCGTCGCCGGGCAGAAGCTTGCCGCCAAGGGCATCCCCGTTTTGGTGGACCGAACCGACACCTTCGTGGGTCGAATGGGCGACCTTGCGGGCTACAGTTCCTGGGGCAGCAACGACCCCAAGTTCGATGCCAAGGCGTACTCCCTGCTTCGCTTTGCGCCCGGCGCGCTCGCCGAAACCGCGGTCTCAACCAGCGCCCGAACCTTCCTGCCCACGACCGGTGGCCAGTCCCTCATTGCGGATCTCATTTCAGCAAGGGTCACCGGGGTCAAAGGGTATTGCGACGAGCCGCTGCTTCAGGCCGTCGCCTCGCCCACCATCCTCTTTGACCGTTACACCAATGGCTGGACGCTGGCGGAGAGCTTCTACGCAGCGTCTCGATTTGTCGGCTGGGAAGACATCGTGATCGGCGATCCCTTGTGTTCGCCGTACGCGAAATAGCCTAGGGCACAACGCGGGCGATCACGCAGTCGCCCCGCCCTTCTTTGTTCGCCACGCTTTGCACGGTCCACAGGTCGGTGAGGTTGTCGCCGTCCACGATCGTGCCGCTGTAGTCGCCCCACGCGCCGCCTTCGGTGGCTGCCAGCCCCTCGCCAAGCCGAACGATCGGCCGTAGCGAACCTGCGCGATCGCCTGCCAACCTCCACGCACAGCGACCGGAGATGAACATGTCAGGACTCGTTTCCTGGAATCCGACGAGCACGTCCTTGCGCTTGTTGACCGCCAGCGTTGTTTCGATGAAGCTGTTCGTGTCGCTTGAGATCAAGCCCGACTGCACGAACTTGCCGTCGAGCCGAACTTGGTGCCATTGAACGGCGGCGCGGCCGTTCACATCCACCGTGTGAGAGAACCACAGGCACCCGCCTTGGACTACCAGGCACTTTGGATTCCGATCGCCCGAAGCGGTCCGCTTGTCGGTTCCCTTCATCGGTGAGGCGGGAGGCCAACCCGTATAAGCCAGCTGGTGCGGGAACCTCTGGACGGACTTAACGACGGGGGTCTCTTTTGGCCCATCGCCGACTGTGGTCAGCACTATGTCCTCCGAAGTTAGGTTGACGAAGAGGAGGTCGTCCGTGGCGTCCTGGGTGAAGACCGGATGACCCAGGCTGCCCTTGAAGTAGTAGGCGGTAGCCGGCTTTCCAGCCTTGGCATCCGCCGTTCGCATCACGAACGTTCTCTCCGTGCCGCCCGGAAACGAGTAGCCGATCCATTTGCGGCTGTAGCCGATGCCGCCACCGTCCACTCCCTTCGGGGCAGGCACGGGGTACGTGTTCCAGGCGCCGCGTGGGTCGGAAGTCTCGGAAACCGAGATGTTGACCGGCTTGATCTTCTCCTTGTCCCATGGGTTCCAAAGGTCGAACACGAAGACCCGATTGTGGACGTCGAAGCAGAGCTTGGGATCGATGCCGTGGTTGAACTCCGACTGCGGCACGCCGTCCACGTAGTTGCCCTTCTTGTCATAGATCGTCAAGCCCAAGTTGGTCGCGTGGAGGACGAACCCTCCGCCCACAGCGATCTGCGGATCGACCTGCCGATTCCCGTCTTTGGCGCCGTCGAAGACCAGCAAGCCCTCGACTTTCCGCGGGTTGCCGCCCTGAACCCGCTTCGCGGCAGCCCCACCCTTGTTGAAGGTCGCGTTCCGTATCGGCTGAACGACCTCCGTCCGGACCGGCTCAAACTCGTGGAAGGAGGCAACGGCGCAAAGCAAGATAGGAGCGAAGATCATAGGAGCGAAGCCAGTTTACTGAGCCGTGCTAGACTCACGCGTGGCAAACGAAACCGACTGGCGATCTTACGACGTTGCCGGAATCGACGACTGGAAGCAACTGGGCGAGAACTACCTTAACGCCCTTGACGACGGCACTCGCGAGTGGCGCGAAGAACTCGGCAACGTGGACGAGGATGCCATTGTCTGGCAGCCCACGCCAGGGTTTCACAGCATCGGGGCGTTAATCCTCCACATAGCAGACGTTGAAGTCTGGTGGCTCCATGTCGTTCTGGGCGGTCGGCCCTACCCCGAAGCGCTAAGAAAGAAGCTCCTCTCTGAGGAAACCAACCAAGACGACGTCCAATGGCCGACGCCGCCGCGAATGCCCTTAGCCGAGTACTTCGCGATCCACGACGAAGTCCGCCGGGGCACCGCTGAGGTTCTGTCCCAGCCCTTCGATCCGCAAGGAGTTTACGAGAACGAGCGCTACCGGTCGAGGATGACCAACCGCTGGATCCTCAGCCATACCCTGACCCACGAATCCTATCATGGCGGCCAGGCGGTGCTTCTCGCGCTGATGCACGAGCGAATGGCGAAACCTCGATAGGCGGTCGGCCGGTATTCCTTCCCATCTCAAGTTGGAGAACGCTATGCCCGATACCATCACTCCCTACGATGTCGCCCCTGCCTTGGCCAACTGGACGCGCCGCGTTGCCGGCATGTACGTGAAGGACCTCAAAGCCCTATCTCCCGATGCCTACCTTTCGAGTAGCGGCGGGGTCGCACGGTCGGCGAAGGAGTTCACGCTCGAAGTGATCTCGTTCAACTACTTTGGAGCCATGCTTCTGAACGGCGAGGCGCCCCCCAACCCGACGGACGAGGAGAAGGCGGCGTTTGCGGCATCGCTCGACAGCATCGAGAATGCCTGCAACGCCGTAACGGCCAGTGCCGAAGCCTTGGCTGACGCCATGCAGGCGAACGGGCATCGGTTCGCCGAGCGAGTGACCGCGCCGTGGGGCGAGGAGATGGACGTTTACACCCTCGCCAACCTGTGCGCGAACCACATCATGTATCACGACGGCCAGCTCAACATCGTGCAAAGCCTGAACGGCGACGCTACGATGCACTGGTCCGACGCCTAACCGGGCCAGAACAAAAGAACTGGCGGGACATCATCGATGTCCCGCCAGTTTCGTTTTGAGTTGGACGCCTAGAACTTGCCCGTCAAGCCCAAGGTGAACATCGAAGACTCGGACTGCGTGCCGTTCAGTTTGCGGACCAACGGCGTCTGGTAGCTGGCGATCAAGCCGAGGCCGCCTCCAAGAGAGCGGCGCGCACTTAGCGAGAGGAATCCGAGGTGGCCACCGCTTTCGGGGTCCTTCGTTCCGTCGCCTACGCGGTCTCGCTCCGCAATGCGTCCCGTGAACTCAAGGATCAGGCTGCTCTGCTCGTCGAGCGTCATGGAATAGCCCACGTTGTAGAACGTCACGTTACCGTACCGAAAACCGCGGCCGTTCTCGCCGCTGACTCGGTAGCGCAATCCGGCGAACGCCAAGCCCCGCCCGACTTCGGATGTGGCGCGCACCCCAAGGGTGTAGTCGGTGCTCCCGGTTCCGATCTGGGCGTGCTCATCAAGCAAGTTGCCGCCCGAATCCTTCATGCTGTTCTGACCGGTCGCGAACTTGACGTCGCCGGTGAACGCGATTAAGGCCTTGTCGCCCCAACGCGGCTTCATCTGCCAAGTCAGTCCAAGCGTGCAATCTCCGAGCCCCGCCGTGTTCACCGGAGCCGAATCTGGAGCCTGAAGAGATCTCGTCACATAGGGCACGTTGGCCTGCACCATCAGCATGTTCGAGATGCCGTAAGCGACGTCGAGGTTGTACTGGCTCTGCCAGTGGACCTCCCGCGGACCGGCGGCGAACATCGGGTGCTTGCCACCCTCTTCTTCTGCAACGGCAATCTGAGACTTGCTGAACGAGAAGTACGACAGACCCCAGACGGCCATGCCTTTGGGCAGGGTTTGGGCGCCGATCGCGGCAAGGCCCGCTCCCAAGGCGTTGGCAATACAAACCGAGCAGGCCGAGGCCTGTCCTGCGACGGCACAAAGAGCAGCAATGATGGCAGTTCTTTTCATGTGGATGATCCCTCTTAGAGAAAGCATTCTAGCACGAGTGCAAGACCATCACAACTTGTCCGTAAGTTCCCAAGGGAACCCTGAGGTGGCCGTGACAGTCCAACTGAATCGTTAGCCGGCAATCCTGCTGGCAGACCAAATACGCAAAGGAGGTTCGCATGAGAGCAACCAAACTTTTCGTCAATATGGCCGTCGTCGCCGCGATGGCCGCGACTTCGGTGGTTCCGGCATTTGCCGACGACCATGGTAAGGCACCCAAAAAGCACGGACGCCACGACAACGGGTTGCACAAAGGCTGGACCAAGGATCGCGAGGACGACCGTAACTGTTGGGACCCCGTGAGGCAGGTCCTGCGGGTTCCTTCGAGGTCGACGTCGGCCCGCCGACAGCAGACCAAGAACGAATGGCGCAACATCGCCATCGGCTCTGGTGCGGTTGCCATTCTTGGCCTCCTCAGCAAGGACAGCACGCTGACTTTCGTGGGCGCGGCCGGTGCCCTCTATTCGGCCTACCGATACGAGCAGGACCGAAAGAGCCAGAGCCGACTTGACCGGACGCGGGCGGCATACTTCAGCCGACCCTACTTCTACCGGGACGGTGTCCGTTACGATCGGCGCACGGTGGTCAAAAACGGCTCCAAGTACTACCAGTTCGTTCGGCACGGCTAAGCGCCGTCGTTCGGGGCGCGGAGCATGATGCTCCGTGCCCCTCTTCTTTTTAGGGATAGACTGCGGTCCTCTTTAGGAGGACTTGTCGTGATCAATCGCCGACTGCTCGTCATCCCCACCCTTCTCGTCACTCTTTCCGCCGCCCTTGCCCAGGTCCCTGGCGATCTGTCCAGCAAGAAGGACTTCAAAGCCTTCAAAGCCTCAAGCGCCGATCCCACGGGCAAGAACGCTGACGCCCGCCCCCTCAAGCCGGGCGAGACGATCACCGTTGCCGACATCAAGGGGTCCGGCCGCATCACCCATTTCTGGTTCACCATCGCCGCCGAGGACGCGGACCATCTCCGGGAACTGGTCCTAAAGATCACTTGGGACGACGCCTCGCGACCAGCCGTCGAGTGCCCGATCGGCGATTTCTTCGCCCAGGGTCCTGGCAAGTACGTTGAATTCCACAGCGCTCCGGTTTCGGTTGGAGGGCAGATGGCTCTGAACTGCTACTGGCCCATGCCGTTCAAGAAGCACGCCGTGGTCACGGTCACCAACGAAGGCGCCGGTCGAGTTCACGCGCTGTACTACAACATCGACTATCAAATCGAGAAGCGGCCCGAGCGGGACCTCCGGTACTTCCACACCCAGTATCGAAACTACTTCCCCGCCCCCAAAGGCGAGCAAATCGTCGTATGCGACTCCACCGGCAACGGCCACTTCGTGGGCACCGTGGTTACCGTCATGGCCAACAGCGACGGTTGGTGGGGCGAAGGCGACGACAACTTCTACATCGACGGAAGTAAGACGCCCGCGATCAGTGGGACCGGAACCGAGGACTACTTCAACGGTGCGTGGGATTTCGGACACACGTTCCAAACGCCCTTCTTCGGAGTGACCTACTACGACAACCCCGACCACGGGGGCGAGAAGCGCGGAATTCAGAACACCGTCTATCGCTGGCACATCCAAGACCCGGTGCCGTTCACGAAGTCGTTGCTCTTCACCCTTGAGCACGGCCGAGGCGGCTGGGACCTCGATCGCCAACCGCTGCGGAACCACTATACGGTCGTCGGAATGTACTACCTGGACCGGCCCGAAGGAGAAGGCCCCGCCCTCAAGCCCTACGCCCAACGCGTGCCGAAGCTGCTCGACCTTCCGAAGAACTAACGGGCATGTGCCCGTGCTACTTCGCGCCCTTGCCTTGGGCCATGAAGTACAGCACGGGCACCGCCAACCTCGACAGCAATGTCGAGGCGATTTCGCCCGCCATCAAGGAGATGGCAAGTCCCTGGAAGATCGGGTCGAACAGAATCACGAAGGACCCCACGATGACGGCTGCCGCCGTCAGCAACATGGGCCGGAAGCGTGTTGCTCCCGCGTCGATCACGGCTTCTTCCAGAGGGACTCCCTGCTTCCTTCGAAGCTCGATGAAGTCGACGAGGATGATGGAGTTCCGGACGATGATTCCCGCTCCCGCGATGAAGCCAATCATCGAGGTGGCGGTGAAGAACGCCCCTAGCAGCGCGTGGCCCGGCAAGATGCCCACGAGCGTGAGCGGAATCGGCGCCATGATCACGATCGGCGTCTTGAAGTCTTGGAACCAAGCCACGACCAAGATGTAGATCAGGACAAGCACTGCCGCGAACGCGATGCCGAGGTCGCGGAACACCTCGTAGGTGATGTGCCATTCGCCGTCCCACTTCATGGAGGAGATGTTGGTGTCCTCGGGCAAGTGGGTTGACAAGATGTTGAGCTTGGCGCCCTTGGACAGTTCGAGCTTGTCCAGAGCCGCGTTCATCTTCAAGATCGCGTACACCGGGCTCTCTTGCCTGCCTACCACGTCGCCGGTCACGTAGATGACGGGCAACAGATTCTTGTGGTAGATGCTCTTGTCGGTTGGAATCTCGGTTGTCGTCACGAGCTCGGAAAGGGGCACCAGCGCGCCCGACCTCGAAGAGACAAAGAGCTGCGAGAGCTCGTTGATGCCCGAGCGGTCTGCCCGTGGGAGCCTCACCGTAACCGGGACGTCTTCCCGGGCACCCTCGTCGTGCAAGAGGCCGACCTGTTGACCGCTCAGCGCGGTAGCCAGCGTGCGATTGACCGTCGCCACGTCGACGCCGGAAAGCGCGGCCTTCTCTTGGTCGACGTCAAAGCGCAATGTCTTCTGGTCGTCATCCATGTACCAATCGATGTCGGCGACGCCCTCGGTCGTCTCGAAAACCCGCTTGACCTTTCGCGCGACGTCCTGCCGGGTCTCGTAATCGGGCCCGTAGACCTCTGCCACCAAGGTTTGAAGAACGGGCGGCCCTGGCGGAACCTCCGCGATTTTCACGCGTGCCCCGTATTGAGCGGCGATCCGGGCAATATCGGCGCGAATTCGCCGGACGATATCGTGGCTCTGCGCCTTTCGTTCGCCCTTGGGCGCGAGGTTCACCTGAATGTCGGCTTGATAGCTTGCGCTGCGGAAGAAGTAGTGACGCACCAGCCCGTTGAAGTTGAAGGGGCTCGAAGTGCCGATGTAGATCTGGTAGTTCGTCACCTCGGGCACTTGGTTGCCGTAATCGGCAAGCGCCCGCGCCACGGCGGCGGTCTGCTCCAGCGACGTGCCGGCGGGCATGTCGACGATCACCTGGAACTCGTTCTTGTTATCGAACGGCAGCATCTTGACCGTGACGACCTTCAAGCCGACCAGAGCCATCGCCCCCAAGAGCAACGCCAACACCATCGCGAAGAACCCGGCGCGAGCCTTACCTGACCGCAGCAGCGGGGTCATGATCCGCCGGTAGAGCCTCGTAAGAGAATCTTCCCCACCCGCCTCCGGTGCATGCTTTCCGTGGTGCCCGGCCTTGAGGAGGCGCACCGAAGCCCAAGGGGTGACCACGAACGCGATCAACAACGAGAACAGCATGGCCGCGCTCGCGCCAACGGGGATCGGCCGCATGTACGGCCCCATGAGTCCGCCCACGAACGCCATGGGCAGGATCGCGGCGATGACCGTGAAGGTGGCGAGGATCGTTGGGTTGCCCACTTCGTCCACCGCCAGAATGGCGGTGCGCAGGGTGCCTTGCCGTTCGCTTTCGGGCATTCGCAAGTGCCGAACGATGTTCTCGACGACCACGATGGCGTCGTCCACCAAGATGCCGATCGAGAAGATCAAAGCAAAGAGGGTGATCCGGTTCAGCGTGTAACCGTACAGGTAGAAAACCAAAAGGGTGAGCGCCAACGTGACGGGAATCGCCACCAGCACGACCAGCGCTTCCTTACGCCCGAGCGCGAACGCCATAAGCGCCGTCACCGAGACGACGGCGATGAGCATGTGAAACAGCAGTTCTCCCGACTTCTCCGCCGAAGACTCGCCGTAGTTCCGGGTCTCGGTCACCTTGATCTCGGACGGGATGATGGTCCCCTTGAGGGTTTCGACCTTCGCCAGCACGGCGTGGACCAAGTCGATGGCGTTGGTACCCTGCCGTTTGGCGATGCTGAGGGTGACCGCCGACTCCAAAGCCGGATGCTTGTCTTTGTCCTTGCTGGCGGGCCCGTACCCAAATAGAACGTAGTTACGCGGATCTTCGGGGCCGTCGGCGATGGTCGCCACGTCCGACAGAAGCACCGGCCGCCCGCCATTGGCGGCAACCACGGTCGTCCCTACGTCGTCCACCGTCCTAAAGAACTCGCCCGCTTTCAGCACGATCTCGGAGTTTTGGCCCTGGTAGGTTCCGATCGCCGCTCTCTGGTTGGCCGCGCCGATCGCGCCCAGAACTTGGTCAAGCGACAGCCCTCGAGCCGCGAGCTTGGCATGGTCGATACTGACCCGCACTTCCCGCTTCGGGCCTCCGATCACGGTCGTTTCGCTCACGTCGGTAACGCTCTTGACCGCTTCCTCGACCCGGGTGGCGACTTGCCGCAGGGTGTAGCCGTCGACGGCGGTGCTGTGGAACGTGAGCGCCAACACCGGAACGTCGTCGATGGACCGAGGCTTGATGATAGGCAACATCGCGCCCGGGGGAATGATGTCGAAGTGTGACTGGAGCTTCTCCCGAAGCCGCACGAAAGCCCGCTCTTGGTCCTGCCCCACCTTGAAGCGCACAATGACCATGCCTTGGCCCGCGCTGCTGGTCGAATAGATGTACTCGACTCCGGGAATCTCCCAGATGAGCTTCTCCATGGGCGTCGTGATCCGTCGCTCCACGTCCTTGGCGGTCGCCCCTGGCATCTGCACAATCACGTCCGCCATCGGGACGATGATCTGGGGTTCCTCCTCTCGCGGCGTCTTGAGCACCGCGAAGAGGCCCATCAGGAGCGATGCGAGAATCACCAGCGGCGTGAGCTTGCTGCTCACAAACGCTTGCGCCAGTCTTCCGGCGATCCCGACCTTCACTTCTGGCTCGCCCGGACCGTTGCGCCGTCCGTCACGTTGTCCCGATTGCCCACCACGATCCGATCCCCGGGAGCCAATCCGGCAAGGACCTCGATCTTGTCGCCATCGCCTTTGCCCAGAGACACGATTCTCAGTCGGGCGACGCCGTCAGCATTGACCGCAAAAACGTACTGGAGACCGTCTCGACCCCAAGTCGCAGAGGTCGGGATGAGGATTCTATTTGCCGTACCCTTCGGGATTTGGATTCGGCCGAACATGCCCGACTTCAGTCCGGGCTCACTGGGCACGGCGACTCGGACGACGAAGCTCCGGGTGACCGCGTCACCCTGTGGCACGACCTCCGCCACCGTTCCCGTCAGCTTCTTCTGAGCGATCGCATCCACCAGCACGGAGAGGCGGTTGCCCACTTGCACGGAGCCAAGCAGGTTCTCGGGCACGATGGCCTCGATCTGGTACTCCCCGCCTTCAACGGTCAGTAGCGGTACCCCGGGGCTCGCCATGACCCCCGGATCCGCGAGTCTTGCGATCACCCTGCCGTCGAACGGCGCCACAACGGTGGCGTACGACAGCCCGACCCTTGCTGAGCTCACCGATGCCGAGGACTGGCTGACTTGAGCTTGGGCAACGTCGACCTGCTTCCTTCGCACCGCGACCTCGCTCTGCGCTGCTTGGGCAACCTGCAAACTGGCTTCGGCCTGCCGTAACGCCGCCTCGGCTTGGGCGAGTCCCTCTTTCGCCGCGGCAATATCCTGGCTTCGGCTGCCCTCGTCGACCATCCGCTCGTTCTGGACGGCGGTGTCGTACTGAGCTTTCGCCACGTCGTATGCGTTTTGCGCGAGGTCAAGCTGCCTTCGAGCGACCGCCCCGGCTTCCACCAAGTTCCGGGCCCTTTCGAGTTCGGTTTGGGCCAGCCGAAGGTTCGACGCCGCTTGCTCCACCGCCAGTTTCGCCTGTGCTCGCTCTTGCGATCGAGGACCCGCCAGCGCCAAGTCCAGCTTCGCACGGGCCGCGTTTCGAGCCGCCCGGGCGAGATCAACCTGGGCTCGCGCTTCGCCAACCCGCGCCGAGCTTGTCTTCGCCTGCATGTCGGCCACGGTGACGGCGCTGTCCACACCTGCCCGGGCACTTTTCAGGGAGGCCTCGGCCACCTGGACGGCCGAGGAGAGTTCGCGCGGATCGAGGGAGACCAGAACTTGGCCGGCATGGATGGCATCGCCATCGCGAACGTTGACCCCAACAACTCGGGCCATCGCCTTGCTGGAAAGCGTCGCGTTCAGGCGGGCTTTGACCGTTCCAACGGCTTCAAAAGCGTTACCGACCTGGGCCAACCTCACTTCGGCGACCTGAGCATCAACGACCTTGGCAGGTTCGGTCTTGGCCTCAGACGCGGAAGGCTTCTGGCATCCGGCAATAAAAAGGGCGCCAATGACAGCGCCTAGCAACGCGGTGCCCACCCTCGGGCGAAGCTCTTTGTCGATCATGTCTTGAGAGAGTCCCCGTCGCCGATGGAGGATTCTCTAAGGCAAGTGGTCGAGCAGCCAATGCCGGTTGTTCTCAACCATGTCGGGGTACCAATCGTGGCCGATGTCGTATCGGCGCAAAATCTTCTCCGGCGTCGCGAGGGCTTCGAAGACAGCCTCGACGCTCTCCGGGCGGCACGAAGGGTCTTTGAGGCCTAACGCCAGGTGGGTTGGGACGCGACAGCGGGTCGCCATGTTCAGCGTGTCGAAGTAGCTGACCGTATGAAGCACCCGTTCAAGCCCCATGGGAATGCGGTCCGCGAAGTCGACCAGTTCCTTGAGCGGATAGCGGTAGGCGTTCCGCGAGAGAACGTAGCGCGTCCCTCCGAAGAACGGCATGTCGGCACACACCGCCTTGACAATAGGACTCTGCGCCCCCATCCAAATGGCGAACCCGGCGCCCTGGCTCATGCCCATCGCCCCGATCCGGTCTTCGTCGGCTTCGGGCTGGGCTTGAAGAACGCGAAACGCCATCATGGCGTTTTGCGCCATGCGTCGGAAGATGAACGTCTCGGGATCGTCGGCTCCTTCTGCGAAATAGCCCCGGGAAGGCGTGTACTTCTCTTGGTGGAAGGCTCCCAACCCGTGGAAGTTGAAACTGAAACTGGTGAAACCTTGCCGGGTGCCGTAGGCATTCGGAAGGAGGGATTCCCGTCCGTATGGAGGAATCCAGACAAAGGAAGGCAATCGCCTTGCGCCGTGGGGATACGCCAGCCAACCTTCCAGGCTCTCCCCCCCGACCCCGCGAAAGCGAACGGTCTCCACGAAGAACCCTTCCAGGGGGTAATCGCGAGTCAGCGACCGATGGTAATCGAGCGGTGCCGCCTTCGCCTCGGCCACCGTGGACGCCCAGAAGGCGTCGAAATCCTCGGGAACGTTTGGCTTTAGGAGCTCGGGGTCCACGCCCTTACTGGGCGCCGAGAGCCCGCGCCATCGACTCGACGTGCAGCCCGGTGGTCATGAGCCAAGCCACCGCCCGCTGGATCTCCTCTTCGGCCCCCTCGAGCTCGATCGACGCCCAACCGAAGTCGGTATCGATGTTGGCTTTCCTGATGTTCACCTGGACGTTGAAATCGCGGCTCAACCGATAAATCCAAGGTTGCCCGCAGGTCTCTTTTCCGCCGCTGAGATGTACTTCAACTACCGGCATGATGCAGGCGGATTGTACCGCGCCCCGATGGATTGCGGCTCCGGTGCGGTAAAACTACTGGGGATTGAACTCGGGGCGAAGGTTTTGGGGCACCAAAACGAGTCCCTGCGTCGTCAGAACAAGAAGGCAGGCGCGATGCGCCGACATTGAGGCTTACAAAATGCTCGGATTACTCAGAAAGACGACTTGCGCGTTTGCGCTCCTGTTCAGCGCGGTTCTTGCACATGCGGGCACCCTAACCGTTACCGAGCCGGCCGCCGGAACTGTCAATGATCCGACCCTCGTTGGCAGCAACAGCAAGGTGAAGTACAACATCACCGGCGCAGTCAACAGTATTCGGTTCTCGTTGCGGCTGGTGAAGTTGAGCGACAACTCGATCGTAACGCTCTCCGCCGGTGACCCGGTAAGCCCGGACGCCGACGGCAAAGCCAGCGGTGAAATCGCCCTTTCCCTGGACCGAGAGCAAATCGACGACGTTCCCTACCGTCTCGAGGTCCGCGCCGCCGACGTGAACGGCGCGACCACGTACAACCCGATCGACCTGTTCGTCAAGCCCGACCTTACGAAGCCCAAGATCCTTGAGTTCAACCCTGCGGATCGCACTTACGTGAAGGGCCTTGTCCGCATTACGGTCCGCATCGAAGAGCCCAACCTTAAGGAATGGCGCGTCCAGATCGACAACAAGGACATCCCCAACAACACGGGGACGACCGTCAACGCCAACAACGAGTTTGAAGTGACGTGGGATACCACCCGCGTCGAACTCGACGGCTTCCGCAACATCAACGTCAAGGTTCGCGATCAAGCCGATAACGAAACCACTAAGACCATCGAAGTTGCGGTCGACCGCGTTGCCCCAACCCTGGAGTTCAAATCGCCGCGCAGCGGTTCGATCGTTGCGCCGGGCACGACGATCAACGTTGCGGTCGACATCACCGATTTCAGCCAAGACAGCCAGGACGCCTCGGGGATCGACGTCGTCGTCCGAGATATGAACAACAAGTTCATTCTCCGCGTGACTCGGGTCCAGTACATCAACGTCGGCGAAAAGGTGAAGGGCTGGCGCGGCCGCATCCGTTGGGTGCAGGGAAAACTTCCCAGCCAGTTCAAAATCATCGCGACCGCCGTCGATAAAGCCGGCAATAGAGCCAACCCGCAAACCATTACGGTACGACTTGGACGGTAACCTATACACTTGGATCGAACGAAAGCTATGAAACAAGCACGGATGCTGATGCTCGCGGCGTCGAGCCTGGCAGTTTCTGCCGGCGCACACGCCCAAGTTGCAGACCTGGTGACGGCGTTCGACGCCGGAAGCCGAACCCTTGCCTTTGGCGGCACGGACCACATGACGGGGGCCGACA
Organism: Fimbriimonadales bacterium; assembly: GCA_046330155.1. Taxonomy (GTDB): domain Bacteria; phylum Armatimonadota; class Fimbriimonadia; order Fimbriimonadales; family Fimbriimonadaceae; genus CALMEF01. The sequence goes on from JAXLTH010000036.1 coordinate 21,467, forward strand.
CTCTGGCAAGCGTCTACAACCCCGCCGGCTTGGGCTACCTGAGCCAGCGCCAAATCGGCTTGGCCGTTCGAAACTTCCCCCAGTCGAAGACCGTGGTGACCGGCGATCTGGTTCCTTCGGGAGCCGAGCGCCTGAGTTCGACGGGCGATACCGGCCCGCGCGGTCTCAGCCATGTCGGCTTTGTCCTGCCTTTGGGCAATGAAGGCGCCCGAGGCTCGGTGGGCATCGCGCTCACCACCGGCGGACAGATGCGAGACGAGCGAGTTGCGGGGCAGGGCCTCACCGAGGGTGGCGTCTCCGCCAGCAACTACGCCCAGCTGCTCAAGAACCGCACCGATTTCGTCACCGTCGGCTATGGCAAGTCGGCGAACGAAGGCGGATTCTCTTGGGGTGCAAGCTTGGTCTACGCCCGGAACAACACCGTGAACAACCGTTCGGGCGTGCCCAGCGGCGCCACTCAGTACGAAGAGCTCTCCTCGGGCTGGGGCGGCATCTTGGGGCTGATGTTCGTGCCTCGATCCAATCCCAACGTAAGCTTCGGCTTGAGCTACCGGAGCCAAATCAGCCTTAAAGCCAACAGCGGCAACATCTTGCTGTACGACAAGATTCCGGCTCGCTTGGCGGGCGGCGTAACCGTCCGAAAGGACGGCTTCCGAGGCGGCAAGGACTACATGGTCATCGGCGCCGAAGTCCAGCACTACTTCGACGGAGGCGACGGCGTCTTCTTCGACCGCGATCCGCAAACGGTGTTCGGAGTCGGCCTGGAGTACAACTACTCTCACAGTAGCGTTCGCATTCCGGTCCGCATCGGCTACAACTTCGTGCAGGCAGGCGGCTTTGCGTACGGCAGCCGGAACGCCTTCACCTACGGCATCGGTTTTCGTCCGAACAACTCCGACTGGGGACTCGACCTCAGCTTTGGCAAGCCCACCGGAGGCGGTTCGGACGTCGGACTCAGCCTCTCCTACCGATTCAAGTAAGGAAAACAAAGCATGCGTCGTTCATGGATGATCATCGGCGTTCTCGCCACCCTCGCCTCGGTTGCCCAAGGGCAGTCTTGGCGTGAGGCGTACGACAACGGCCTCAAGAGTATTAAGACGAGCGCGTTCGCGGATGCTCGCAAGCACTTCAAGCAATCCGCCGCTTACCGTCCCGAGGACCAATCCGGACCGACCATGTTGCCCGGCCCCGTGTCGGAGCAGCGCAAATGGCGGGACGGCGCCCCGTACTCGCCCAACTTCCTCGCCGCCTACGCGTCTTACAAGCAAGGCATGGTTGCCACGGGCGAGGAGCGCAACAACCTCTTCAACGAAGCGGCCGCCGAGTTTGAAGGGCTGGTTGCCAAAAAGCAGTACAGCTACGAGACGTTCTACTTCCTCACCACGATCTACAACGCCTTGAACCGCACCGAAAAGCGGCTAGCCCTTGAGCAAGCCTACGCGGCGCTGAACAACAAGGTCGAGTGGAAGGTCGATTCGGACGGCATCACGCCCGAAGAACTGGCGATCATCAATCAGAGCTATCGCGGCACTCCGACGGCAGCCGGAGACAACTCGGGAACCATCGTTTCCGCTCCGTCCACGACGGCGGGAGGCAACACGGCACCGGTAGTGAGCGCCGCCGGACGCGTGCCCATGCTGGGCAACAAGTACGCCCTCATCATCGGAAACTCGACGTCTCAGATCGGCGGGGCTGGGATTCCCTTTGCTGCGGACGACGCCCAAATGCTCCGCGAAGCACTACTAACCCATATGGGGTACGGCGAAGGCAACGTTGATCTAGTGATCAACGCCACCGCGCCGCAAATTCTCGCCAGCGCGAAGGCTCTTGCCGATCGGATGCCGCAAGATGCCACGCTGGTGATCTTCTATGCCGGAGTCGGCGTCAATCTGGGCGGTAAGGACTTCCTAGCCGGCGTTGACACCGCTTCCGCCACCGATTCCAGTTCGATGCTCGCCAAAGGTGACCTCTACAAGCCGTTCATGGCCAAGGGTGCCAGCATCTTCGCGTTCTTCCAAGCGAACCGTCCCATCGTTGATGGGCGATACTTCGGCATGGAGGTTCCGATGTTCGGCGCGATCAGCCAAACGCAGGCCACCCTTCCCGGGCAGAGCGTCTTCAGCATCGTGCGAGGCGGCAAGAGCGTTGGCATTTTCACCGATGCCATGGCGAGCGTGGCGGCGGATTTGCGAAGCAATCGGCTCCCGATCATGGAATACGGCTGGCAGGTCTTCTACAAGATGCGCCGAGGCGCGACGGGAACCGAGGGTGGATCTGGCAGCCAGACCCCCACGCTTCCGGTGCTCACCAACATGTCTTCGGACGCCCGCTTCTAAGCGGGCTCCGATTCCTCATTCCGCCAGATCAATGGGCTACGTCGAAGTCGATCCTGACACCCGGCGGATGATGTCCGCCATCGCGACACGGTATGCCCAACCGCATTTCGAAGAGCAAGTCCTTGCGCCTCTCGCCCGCATCGCACGACCGGAAGTCCGCTCGATCGACGGGCTCCGAGCGGCCATGCTCGATCCCATTCGCTGCCTGCGAACCCTGCTGGGGCACTACGCTTTCTACCGTCGCGGTAAGGAGCGGGACGAGCTCTCTTCCATCGCGGTGGAAGCCTTAAACCGGTGGATCTGTTCTTCGCCTGGGTTTCTCTCTGAAGACAACGCCTCGGAGCTTTGGGTGCTCTTCGAGCAGGTTTGCCAAGAGAGACACAAAAAGCCGCACCCCCAACTCAACCTCGGCGTGATCGCGGGCATCGCGGAACTTGCTCAGGAGATCTATCGCCTCAACGGCAGGGGGAGCATTGCCGAATGGGTGCTGGACGCCGTCACCGAAACAGGGCGATTGGAGCCGGAGTTCCTAAGAATGGTCGACGTGCGCGGCGTGGGGCCAAAGCTCACTTCCCTCTTTCTGCGCGACGTGATTCTCCTCTTCGAGCTTGAGGACGGCGTCGACCACGCCGACCGTCTCTTCCTTCAACCCATCGACAAGTGGATGCGCGCCATCGCGCCGCTTTTGATCGAAGAGATCGACGCCGATGACACGGCTGACTGGGTGTTGGCAGGCAAAGTCGCCAAGTATTGCCGTTACAGCCGGGTGAGCGGCGTCGCGTTCAACATGGGCGTCAGCTACTTCGGCACCCACGTGGTTCGATCAGCCGATCGAATCGAGGATAGCTTGGACGCCCTCTTCGAAACGCTGGACCTCGAAGGCTAAGCGCTGAGCCGCTCGTAGGCGATGCGCAATCCGTCCAAAGTCAGATTGGGCTCGTAGACTTCGATCGACTCGCATAGCGGGAAGAACTGGCCACCCAATCCGCCCGTCGCGATCACGGTCGCCTTGCCGCCCAGTTCGCCCTTGATCTTTGCCGTCAGCGCATCGATGGCGCCCGCGTAGCCCAGCATGATGCCGTTTTGCAGCGACTCGACCGTCGTCTTGCCTATCGCCCGCGTAGGACGCGTGAACTCGATAGCGGGTAGCTTTGCCGTGCGTCCCACAAGCGCCTGCGCCGAAACTTGAACTCCGGGCAGGATGGCGCCGCCCACATACACGCTGTCGGCATCGATGCAGTCGAACGTGGTTGCCGTGCCGAAATCGACGACGATGGCGGGCGGGGCGTATCGCTCAAGCGCACCCAGCGCGTTCGCGATGCGATCGGCACCCACCGCCGTCACCGGTTCGTAGTCGACTTTGAGCCCAACCTCGACGCCCGAGCGAATGAACACCGGCTGGCAACCCAGCCACTCTTGCGCGAGCATCGTGATCGGCGAAGTCAGCACGGGAACGACCGAAGCGCAGACAACGCCGGTCGCCTTGAACTCCAAGCCTGCGAGGTCGTACATGCCCTTCAGCCAAACCGCGAGTTGGTCCTCAGTGTCGTCCGCGCTCGTCGATCGCCGCCAAGTGGCTCGCCACCGCTCGCCATCCCAAACCCCATAGACCGTATGGGTGTTGCCTACATCAATCGCCAAGAGCATATGTCAAATCCACCTTACTGTAAATCGTGCCGCCAAGATCGTCCGCCATCGCGTCTACGATCGACTCGGCGACTTCGTCGCGAAGCCCGTAGTCGTCAGCCTCGACCATCACCCGAATCATGGGCTGGGTGCCGCTGGGGCGAACATTGACCCGGCCCCGCCCGGCCAACTTCTCTTCTGCCGACGCCAGCGCGGCCGCCACCTTGGGCGCCGACTCCCAACCGTCTCTCTTCTGCACCGAGACGTTCACAAGCAGCTGAGGCCAAGGCGAATAGTCGTCGTAAAACGCGGAGGCTCGCCTTCCCGCAGACCGTAGGGTGCCGAACAGTTCCAGAGCGGTCGCCAACCCGTCGCCCGTTGGGCCTAAGTGCGGGAAGATGATGTGTCCGCTCTGCTCTCCCCCGATGAGCGCCCCCGTCGCCGCAATGCGTTCGGAAACGTACTTGTCGCCCACCGGAGCCCGCTCGAGCGAAACACCCTGAGAGCCCAAGTAAGCCTCAAAGCCGCCGTTGCTCATGACGGTACCGACCAGCAGAGGCGGGTTCAGGTCGCCCTTCTGGTGACGAGCGATGCTCCAAATGCCCATCATTCGATCGCCGTTGATGAGTCTTCCCTTCTCGTCGGAAAAGACTGCGCGGTCGGCGTCTCCATCGAAGGCGACTCCGATGTCGGATCCTGTTTCCACGGTGAACTTCTGGATCGTCTCAGGCTTGGTTGCGCCGCCCTCTTCGTTGATGTTGGTGCCGTTCGGAGACGTCCCCATCGCCACAACCTCGGCCCCCAACGCCTCGAAGACGCGGGGCGCGAGCGCGTAGGCGGCGCCGTGCGCGCCGTCGACGGCCACCTTTAGCCCGTCCAAGCGCTCGGGTACCAAGCCGACGAGGAACTGCACGTAGGGCTCGAGATTGTCGGGGTTCGGCTCGGCGTATCCGCCCACGGCGGCTCCGACGGGCCTCTCTTCCCACGTCTCGTCCATCAGCGCCTCGATCCGGAGCTCCACCTCATCGGGGAGTTTGCGGCCGTCGTGGCCAAACAGCTTGATGCCGTTGTCGGGCGCAGGGTTGTGAGAGGCCGAGATCACGATGCCCAGCGAGTAGTCGCCATGGCGGCAAACAAAGGAAACTGCCGGAGTGGGAACCACGCCGAGCGGGACCACATCAATCCCGGCGGAGCAAAATCCCGCCGCTAAGGCGGCTTCCAGCATGGGACCACTACGGCGTGTATCGCAGCCCACCACTACTCGCCGGGTCTGTCCGGTTTCAACGAGGTGGCGGCCCGCGGCCTGACCCACCTTGAACGCAAGCTCAGGCGACAGCTTGGCGTTGGCAACTCCACGGATGCCGTCCGTGCCGAAGTAGCGACGGCTCACGGTTTCGCCGCAACCTTCACGCGGGCGGGGCGAATGACGCGATCCGAAAGCCGGTAACCCGCTTGTAGTTCAGAGGTCACCGTGTTGACGGGCACTTCCTCGGTCGCGTCCGTGCCGATCGCCTCGTGAAGTTCGGGATCGAACTCCGCGCCGGCGGCGGGAATCCTCGTTACCTTGTTCTGCTCCAAAGCAGTTCGCAGTTGCCGTTCGATGAGTTGGACGCCCTCCATTAGGGACTCAAGCGTCGCACCGCCCTGAAGCGCGGCGATCGTCCGCTCGAAGTTGTCCAATACGGGCAAGAGGTCGGTCACAAATCCTTCGATGGCCGTCTGGCGGATCTGTTCCTTTTCCTGTTGGACCCGCTTCCTAAAGTTTTGGAAGTCGGCGGCGGTCCGCAACATCTGGTCGCGAATCGCGTCTCGCTCGTCCGTCAACTTGACGATGAGGGTGTCCAAGTCCTGCTCGACGGCGTTTGCCGCCTGGTCTTCCGATGCGTCCGGAGCAGGGTTCGACTGGTGTTCCGCTTCCTTCTTAGACAAGTCGATCAACCTCCATTTTGAACCTAAGATTGTACCTTTGGGCAAGCGATTGGCATGGAACAACCCGGGATTCCAAACGTCCTTTATGTAGACGGTGCCTATGCCAAAGTTCCTGCTTCTTCTGGTCGCCACGATTTCCGCCTTGGCCGCGTGCGTCGACGATCCAAGGCCAGGGGTAGTGAAAGGGCACGTCGATATCGGGCCCATCATGCCGGTGCAACGCATCGGTGTGAAAGAGGTGGTGCCGCCGGAGATGTACCGCGCGATGAAGATCGTTCTGCTCTCAGCCGACGGCAAGAAGGAGCTGAAGCGCTACGCGCTGACCGATAAGGGCGATTTCGAGTTCAAGTTCCTCCCGGGCAAGTACCGCCTGACTTGGGATGGCCCGCACGCACGGTTCAGGAAGCCAGATCCCAAGCTTCTCGACGTGCAGCCCGGCAAGACCGTGAAGATCGACTTCAACATCGACACCGGTATCCGCTAGAATCCGGGCGTGAAGACGCTCCACTCCAAAACCGGGGTCCGCAAGCTCCACAAGGAGTTCAAGCGAGAGCACCCGCCCGCCGTGGAGCTCTGCTTCCTATTGCAGGATTGGGAAGACGCCTACAACGTCGGTGGCATGTTCCGCGTGGCGGACGGTTGCGGCGCCAAGGAGTTGGTGATGACGGGCAGAACGCCGGTTCCGCCAAACCCCATGATCGGGGTCACCTCGCTTGGGCACCATCGGCGCATTCCCTTCCGCCACTTCACCAACCACGAAGAAGCCGCCCTCACGCTGAAGAAGGAGGGATGGTCTCTCGTGACGGTGGAGATCGCCGAGGGCGCCGCCAACTACCGAGAGTTCGTGTTTCCGGCCCGGACGTGCCTGGTCCTTGGAAACGAGGGGGCAGGCATCTATGGGTCCGTCATGAAGCACCGCGATGCCGCCGTCTACATCCCGATGCTCGGCAAAGGCAGGTCGCTCAACGTGCACGTCGCGGCCGCCATTATCGGGTTTGAGGCAGTCCTCCGGAAGCGGGAACCCTAGAGGAGTTGCCGTTGTCTGCGATAATAACGGTTAGACGACGTATGCGACCCGCCTTTCGAGCCCTGTATTTGCTCACGGCGTTCCTGGTCTTCCTGGGAACGTCGGCGGATTCGTTCGTCGCCTTATGCAAGACCGCGTCGTGCCCCATGCAGGCGGCACGGCGAGAAGCAGCCAAGCCGGCACCACCAGTCAAATCGTGTTGCGAAAAGTCGGTGGCGAAGACCGCTGAGCCCGAAAAGCCCGCCAAGGGCTGTTGCTGCAAGGTCCAGCCAAGCTCGAACCAGGATGGAACATTGCAGCAGGGCATCCACGTGGACACGGGGGCGCTCGTGTTCGATCTGCCCGAGCGGATACCCGCGCTACCCTACCTGATTCCGCCCCGATCCGAACGCATCGTGCATGCTTCGGACAACTCGCCGCCAGTTCCCCACCTCGACTCGGGATTCGGCCGCTCGCCTCCGAATGCGTGAAAGTGCACCCTACGCCTTGTGGGCGTAGGACTTCGTCCTTTCAACAACGCATTCGTATGAGGCCCTTACATGACACCTAGATTCCGTTGGAGGCGACTCGCCTCTGAGCCCAACCCTGTGCGACGCCGCCTGCTCGGACCGGGGTTTCTCGTTGCGATCGTCGTCGCGATCGCTATCGCCGGCCAAGGCAACGGAGCCGGTCCGAAGCTCTCGGCTATCAAGTCTCCGCCTCCGCCACCCCTTTGGAAGCCAGAGCCGGAACTGCTCCTGCTTAATCCGAACCTGCGGTTGGACAAAGCGCAGCGAACCGCCATCGAGCAGATCGATCGCCGATGGCGTGCCGAGCGCCAAGACCTACGCACTGCGATGGAACCCTTTCAGCAGGCGCCAAGCTCCACCGCCGTCGCCAACATCCAGCGAAGCCTAGAGGATTACTCGCAACTCTCACGAGCGTACGATGCTCGTCGCGCGACAGCGTGGTCCGAAGGGCTGGCGGTTTTGAGCCCCGAGCAACGTAAAGCCGCTGAACAACCCGGAGGACGGCGATGAAGTTCCTCTATTCTCTCACCGCCCTGGCTCTTGCCTCCAGCGTGATCGCCCAGGAATCCCACCGCATCGAAGGCACCCTCAGCCTAAAGGAAGCGGTGGAGGCGGGAATGAAATGGAACAACCGCTTGGCGGCCAGCCGAAGCGAGGTCGACGCCGCAAGGGCGGCGGCGAATGCCACTCGGGCCAGACAGGGGCTTCAAATCTCCGGTAACGGTTTCTGGACGTCAAGTCGAAACGGAGCCATCGTCAACTCTTCGCCGGGGGTCATGCCTGGCGCTTCCATGATGGTCCCGAGCCGGGGCTCCGGAATCGCCAACATCATGGCGATGCTCCCCATCTACACCGGCGGTGTGGTCGAATCGGCGTTTCGAGCGGCTCGGGCGAGAGCCGAACTGGCCGCTGGCGAGAATCTTGAGATGCGGGGCGAGGTCACGCTCATGCTCGAGGACGCCTATCAAATGGCCCTGTTGGCGGCAAGAATCGAGCAAGCCAACGTCGACAAGGTCGCCGCATCGGTGGAGGCGGTCAGGACCGCCCAGGCGCGCCTAGACGCCGGCAAGGACATCGAAGCGTCGGTGATGCGAGCCAAGGCCGAACTCGCCATGGCGGAGCGGGAACTGACCATGTCTCGCAACGACCGAGCCAAGGCCTTGCTCGATCTTAATGCCGCAATGGGAGTCGACTTGGAATCGCCGATTTCCCTCGTGGAAGGCACCGACGAGAGCCCGTTTATGACGTTGGACGAGGCGATTCAACATGCGCGTAAGGGGAGGGGGCTCATCCTGAGCGCCAAATCCGACCTCAACGCGGCGAATGCCGAGGTTCAAGGCGCCGATGCCCTTCTTCGGCCCCAAATCTACGGCGTGGCGATGGGAGACGCTCCCAGCGACCGGAGCATGAGCGGCACGACCTTCGGGTTGACCGTGAGCCTGCCCCTTTTCGACTCCGGCGAACGCACGGCGGAGGCTCGAAAGATGAGAGCCATGCGGGCGGTATCGCAAGCGAAGCTCCGAGAAGCCGAGTTGTCCGTCGAGAAAGAGGTCCGTCAAGCGTGGCTCGATATCGAAACCGCCAAGAAGAACCTCAGCTCTGCGGAAAGCGCGGCTGCCGCCGCTACGAGCGCCTATGAAGTCGTTCGCACCCGCGTTGGCGCGGGTAAAGGAATCCTTCTCGAACAGCTCGACGCCCTGCAAATCGTGTCCCTGGCGCGCGCCGAGTTCGCTCGGTCTCGCTACACGCTCAGCCTCTCCTATGCCCGGCTTCGAAAGGCCACGGGCTCTTTTGGAGTTGCCCCATGAAGATTCGCTACTTATTCCTCTGCGTCCTCGCCCTCCTCGCCTCGTTCGCTTCCGCGATCCAGGTTGCGGCGGGACCCTACAAGTTGGATGTTTCCACCGATCCCGCGGTCATCCCGGTCGGCAGGGCGAACCTGATCATCAAGGTGGCCGATTCCGCCGGCAAGCCCGTCGGCGACGCCAAGGTCCGCGCCATCGCGAAGATGCCCGGTATGACGATGGGCGAGCGTGAGGAGGTTGGTACCCCGTCTTCGGAAGCGGGCACCTACGTCGTTCCGGCGACCTTCTCCATGGCAGGCGCCTACGAAGCGACCATCACGGTAGAAGGTCCCGCCGGGCAAGGCACCGCCAAGGTTCCGCTCCAGACCGGCGCAAACTCGGGAGCGAGCTCGCAACCTTGGTTCCTCTACATCGTCGGCGTGGCTATCCTCGGTTACGTCCTTTATCGCGTTCGGCGGACGGGGCAGAAGATCGACGCGAAGCAGATGCTCCGCCCCGGGGTTGTAGGCTCGGTGCTACTTCTGGCGGCGGCGATCCTGGTTGCCCGTTGGGCGGTGCAAACGCAGCGCCGCGACGGCGCAATGACGCCAATCGAGTCTCAAGCGATGGAGATGAACACTCCGGCTCCCGAAGGCACCATCGCGGTCGAACTTGCAGCCGCCAAGATGCGCCCCGTCGGCGAAACCGTAACCTACACGGGCCAAGCCGTCGGCTTCGTGGAGCAACAGGTGGTCCCTCGGGTGACGGGAACGATCGTCGAAATGCCCGTCTACGTCGGGAGCAAGGTCAAGAAAGGCGACCTCTTGGTTCGCCTCGATACCAGCGAGATCGCGCCTGAAGTCGCCATGCGACGTGCCGCCGCCGACCGTGCCGCCCAGGGAGTCGGCGTTGCGACCCTGGAGTTCCACGCCGCCCAGCAGGCGGTAACCCAAGCTCGCGCCGAGGCCCGCATGGCGGATGGTGCAGCCGCAGAGGCGAGAGCAATGCTGGAAGCCAAGCTTCAAGAGCGCGCCACCGCCGCGTCCGAACTTGCCAGCGCCGAGGCTGAGGCCGCAGCGAGCCAAGCCGGCATCGATCGCGCAAAGGCCGACCGCGACTACATGGTCGCCGAGTTCGAACGGAGCAAGGCTCTCTTCGACAAGAACGCGATCTCACGGGACGAGTTTCAGCGCGCCCAAGCCGACGCTTCAAAGGCCGAAGCCATGCTTCGAGAGGCCCAGCAGGGCGTCCGCAAGGCCCAAGCCGCGGTTCAAGCCGCCCGTGCCGGCCAACGCCGCGCGGAAGCCGAAATCGACGCCGCCCGACGTAGCGTGCAGCAAGCGAACGCCAACATTGCCGCCCGGAACGCGATGGTCCAAACGGCGCTCGCCGACGCGGCGGCAGCGAAAGCCAAAATCGATCAGGAACGCGCCATGTCGCGCGAAACCGACGCCGCGCTCACGGGAGCCACGACTCGACAAGGCTACGCTGAGATTCGCTCCACGGTGGATGGCGTGGTGACCGAACGCGTGGTGAGCCCTGGCGTGCTGGCAAGCCCCGGCGCCACCGTTCTCAAGGTGGCGCAAACGACCCCGATCCGATTGCAGGCGAACGTGCCGGTACAAGACCTTGCCCGCATCCGGGTGGGCTCGCCCGTTCTGGTGCAAGCCCGCAACCAAAAGGAATGGACCGAGGCCAAGGTGACCTCGGTGGCGCCATCTGTGGGTTCCGAGAGCCGACTTGGCATGGTTGAAGCGGTCATCCCCAACGAGGAAGGCAAGTTCGTGCCCGGGCAGTTCATCTCAATGCGCATGGCGGTGGGCGCGGAGAACATGGCCCTAGCGGTACCAAGTTCGGCGGTGGTCTACCCGCCCGCGGTCACGGCGGAATCGGCCAAGGCCGTGGTCTGGCTGGCAGAGCCCGGCATGAACGGCGAGTACACGGTTACTCGCACCGAGGTCGAAGTG
>JAXLTH010000037.1:0-31936 GCA_046330155.1 Fimbriimonadales bacterium
TCTTGCTGACGTCGGATTCGCCTTGATGCCAGAGCATGGCGCGGAAGCCGCCTCGGCCCATCTGCAGAACCCGCTGGAGGGTCCAGGGGAAGAGGTCGCCGCCCGGCTGCCATCGATCGACGCTGGTGCCGCCGTGACCGGTTACCGCGACGCCGATCGGCACTTTGAACTTCGCGTACATCGCATCGCCGAAGGCGGGCCAGAAGCTGCCGCCGGTCGAGTTGTCGTGACATCCGGGTTGCGGGTCGTTGGCGATGCGCCAATCGGAGCCGCTGAAGCTGGACACCATGCCGCTGGACTGCTTGATCTGGAACTGGCCCGAGTTGGTCGAGTTCGACTGGCCGGCGCCGAGGAAAACCTCGCCGACTCCGAACTGTTCGACCACCGCCGAGGCGACGACTTCGCGCCCTCGGTAGGCTCGCGCCTCCAGCCGGTACCAGCCGCCGGCGGGCATCGCGGACCAGCGGTTAAAGGCGCCGCTCGACTCGACCTTGACGGCTTGCCACTTGTCGGTGAGCTTGCCGAACGCGGGGTTCCCGGTCACGCGGAACTCCACCCGGTCGCAGCCGCCGGCGCACCGTCCGCTCAGGAGGACGGTGCCGCGGTCGCGGGTCTCGCGCTGGACCACCTGCAGGTTCATGGGCGAGAGCAACGTGAGCGAAGGGGCGACGAGGGCGAGCAACGCGGCGGTCATGCGCCTATCTTGCTCCACACGCCGCCGTCAGCGCAACGGGGGCGGGGTTTCGCCGCCGCTGACCGCCTTGCGATACCGCAGATGGATGGCGCCGGTCGATTTGTAACCCTGGCTGTAGAGTTCGTAGGTCTTGCCGTTCGTTTCGTACGTGAAAGTCCCGTTGCTGACGGGGTCGGCGGTCAGCGCCTTGGGGAGCATGGCGAGGGAGCCTGGCAACGCGAGGTTTTCCCACCGGAACTTCTGGATGGCGGCGTGGAGGCGAAGGAGCCGAAGTTGGGTGCGGCGCTTGCCCTCGGCGGTGAAGACCTGCGAATAGACCGGCGTGAGGGTATCCGAAATCACGTCCGCCAGGGAGCCCGTGCCGTGGTCTTCCTCGGGCTCGGCGTCCCAAGTGCTCTCCGGGTCCTTCAGCCGAGCCACCGCGCGGGCTATGTTCTTATCTTGCGCGGCAATCACCTGTTTGCTCAGCCGCTCCCGATCCGCCGCACTCATCGCCTTCCACTCGGCGCGAAGGGCTTCGTCGTCTAAGAACCCGGAGTCTCCGAGGTCGGCGGACTTCGGGTCGGCGAACGCCAAGCGGACGAACTGACGCTCGCCCTCGAAGGCACCGACGAGCGGCGACTCTTGGGCGAGGAGGTCGTCGCACAGGGCGATGATCCGGTCGCAAGACCTCACGCCCATCGCGGGCATCAGCATTTCGAAGTCGCGGTACAAGATGGCGTTCAGCGCGGCGTGGACCAAGTAGGAGATCAGGGTCCCGCCACACACCTTTCGGGAGAAGGTCAATCCGTCCGCCAGGAGATCGGCGGCAGCGGACGCGTTTCCGCTGGCGGTGCGGGCGTAGATGGTGTCCGCATAGATCTTGGCGATGCTCTTGAACGCGGCAAGCTGCGGGAAGCCGAGGTCGATGCTGACGGGACGGGGATCGAAGGCGGGTTTGGCGTTGCCGTTGCGTACGAGTTCGAAGAGCGGGGAGCACGCGTTGGCGAGCGCCAGGCGCGTCTTCAGGTTTGCCGACTCCGCCGTTTGCGCTTGCTGGGCGAGCTTGACGATCTCCGGCGAGTTGGCAAAGTCGGCGGCGCGGCAGTACTCCTCGTAGCCGTTGTTGCCCGTGGGGTGGGGGAACACCGTGCGGAAGATCGAGGCTGACTTGTCCTGTTGGGCAAGCGAGAAGGCGAGGGCGACGAATACGGCGGTCATGGTTGGTCCTGATTTAGGAGACGATGCGATGGCCGTCTTCTGTTACCGTTCCGAACTCGACGTAGCCCCAAGTCTCCGGTTGGTGCATGTCGATCACCCCTTGCGGCGACCACACCCAGTTGTGTTCGGGCGTGTTGGGAACCTTGACGTACTTGCCGTCCACGATCTCCGTGTCCCACTCCACGCGGGAGAAGTTGATGCGCCAAACGTCGCCATGTTGGGGTGGACATCGGGCGCCGCCGAGATCCTCGAAGCACTCCCAGGGCAGGGCGATCACGCACGACCAGCCGCGATCGACATCGCTGGGATCGTTGAGCGTGCCGTCGATATGCACCGAGGTTTCAGCATACGTCTCCCAGCCGTTGTCGGCGCTCCCGCCGTCGCGATAGGGTTTGGCGAGGAAGAGGTCCCAGGTTGTGTTCAGGGCGTTCATCTCGAACTCGAAGTAGTTCAGGGAGTCGTCGTCCGGATCGATGAACACTTCGAAATCGTTGTCTTGGAAGATCACCGAGTCGTGCTCGGTAAGGGTCGCCCACACGTGGGGCTCCTCCATCTCGGCTCCGATGTAGAAGTACCTGTCGTCGTAGAGCATCTTCACCCGGGTGCGAAAGCGCGGGGCGGGTTTGGCGTCGCCCTCGATGTCCACAAAGTCGTCGGTCCACTCGGCGGCTTCCCATACGAGGTGGTCGAGGCGGCCGTCGAAGGGCACCTCGTATTCGGCGCGGTGACAGAAATAGCGTTTCGGTTCGATCATGCTTTCACCCGGCTCCGAGGAGCCTGCTTGAGGAGGAAGTAGCCCGTTGTGCCCGCCACGAGCGAGGCCAGGAGGATGGCGAACTTCGCCGCTTCCAGATTCGCCGACTTGCCGAAGGCAAGGTCCGCGATGAAGAGCGACATCGTGAATCCGATGCCGCCGAGTATGCCGACACCGACGATTTGACGCCAGCCGACGCCCGCGGGCAGTTCGGCGGCGCCGAGCCTTACCGCCAGGTAGGAGAAACCGACGATGCCCAAGGGCTTGCCCAGAATCAGGCCGAGGGCAATGCCGAGGCCGATCGGCTCGCCGAGACGGCTGAAGGCGGAGGCGTCGACCGCGATGCCCGCGTTGGCGAAGGCGAAGAGCGGAACGATGAAGAAGGTGACCCAAGGGTGGAGCGCGTTCTCGATCCTTTCGAGCGGCATTTGGACGTGTTGGCAGGCGCGCTCGATCTCGTTGACCGCGCCGATCTGTTCGCCGCTCAGGGCGGCGCCAACGCCGGGCTTATCGAACCCTACCAAGGCGGAGCGCACGCGCTCGGCGAAGTCGTGCGGCCGGACCCGCGTTCGGGCGGGAATCGTTAGCGCCAGAAGCACGCCCGCCAACGTGGCGTGGATGCCCGAGGCAAACACGCACGCCCACAGGGGAACCCCGAGGAGCAGGTAGGGCCAAAGGGCGCGGACCCCCATGAGGTTGAAGAGCAGCAGGACGGCGAGGATGCCGCCCGAGGCCAGAAGAGCTTCGCCGTGAATCTGCGACGAGTAAAACAGGGCGATCACGAGGACCGCGCCGAGGTCGTCAACGATGGCAAGGGCGGCGAGGAAGACCTTCAGGGCAAGTGGTACTCGGGGGCCGAGCAACGCGAGGACTCCGAGCGAGAAGGCGATGTCGGTCGCCATGGAAATGCCCCAGCCCGGGGCTCCGGGGCCGCCTCGGTTCACCGCGTAATAGAGCACAGCCGGCAAAGCCATGCCGCCTACCGCCGCCGCAATGGGCAAAGCGGCGGCGCGCGCCGAGGCCAGTTCGCCGGCGACGACTTCGCGTTTGATTTCGAGGCCGACGAGGAGGAAGAAGATCGCCATGAGCCCGTCGTTGACCCAGAAGTGGAGGTCTTGGGTCAGGGCGTCGCGGCCGAGGGCGAAGGTGAGCGGCGTGTGCAGCCAGCTGGCGTAAGCGTCTCGAGCTGGCGAGTTGGCGAGCAACAGGGCGGCCAAGGAGGCCGCAATGAGCGCGATGCCGCCCGACGTCTCCAGGTGGAGGAACTCCACGATGGGACGGACGATGCGCTCTCGGATCGGCTTTCGCAGGGTCTTCCGCATGCCGTCCTCCTTTTACCCCCGGGTCAAACCCAGGTGGAGGCGCGGCGGAAGATCTTCTCGGTGACGGGCCGAGGCAGGTGCGCGAACACGAAATCGGGCCAGCCCGCCATGAAGTCGAGGTCGTAGCCGCTGGGCGGGGCGATGAGCACCAGTGGCACATCCCGGGCGTGGTCGTGCCCCATTTTCGCTTCGGCAAACCGCTCGTATCCAGCGATCTTGTGCGGCTCCTCGAGCGTGGCGAGCATGTCCACAAAGATGAGGTCCGCGCCGTCGCAGGCTTCCAGAGCCTCTGTCCATTCCTCGAAAACGAGGATCTGGTCGTCGGGAGGAAACGCAGACGGAGAGCGCGCCGCCTCGGCGATGCTCGGCTCCCTCGTGATCAAGACGTACTTCATGCCCTCTCCTCGGTTCCCCTAGCCTCCTTTTTACCGAGAAGGCCGGGTCCCAGTTCCGAAGTTTTCGAAATTTCCTCCAAAAAGGGAACCCGATTGGGAAACATATCATTATATAATGATGTATCGAATCGCGGAGGACTCCTATGGACCTATCCACACTGACCGTTGAGCGACCTGCAGCCGACTACCGACGCTTCGAAGCGATGCTCGGAGAGACCCGAAGGCGGGCATACGGTATGGCCCTGCAACTGACGCGGAACCCCAGCGAAGCGGAGGACCTGATGCAGGACACCTTCGTCAAGGCTTGGCGAGGCTTCGACAGCTACGTGCCGGGACGTCCGTTCTTGAACTGGCTTCTCCGCATCATGCAACGAACGTATCTGGACTCTCTGCGACGGGACAACCCCATTCGCAAGGCTGAGTCGTTGAACTCGATGGTGAGCCCGAACGACGGCGACGTGCAAGAGCTGCCGCTGCCCGATCGGAATCCCAGCCCCCAGGACGAGCTGATCCACGGCGAGTTCTCGGACCAGGTCCGAGCCGCGCTGGACGAACTGCCCGAGGTCTATCGGGACGCCATCGTAAAGTGCGATCTCGAAGGCATGAACTACTCGGAGATCGCCGAGGCCCAGAACACGACGATCGGCACGGTGCGCTCGCGCATCCATCGCGGACGCAAGTATCTTCGCGACATCGCCATTCAGCGCGGTTTGACCCCTCCCGGCCGAATCGGACTCTAGTTTCCGCCCAACGTTGCCGACAATCACGATGAGCATGAATGTCGGCAACGTGACCCCCAACCTCGCCGGATTGGATCCCACGTCCAATGTGGAGTCCAAGCGCCTCCAGCTTCAGGTTGCCCTGCTCAAGAAATCGCTCGACGTGCAGAAGCAGCAAGCCGAGGAGCTTCAGCGCATGTTCGAGGGTAAGGGCCAGGTGCTCGACCTGAGGGTCTGACCCCTCCCTGGTACAATCTCCCCCATCGTGAGTTCGAAGAAGATCGCAAAACCGGCGGCCTACAAGAACACCTATTTCTGGATCGCCGGAATTCTGGTCCTGATCGGAATCATCGGTATGCCCTTTCTCGCCGGTGAGAACGCGATCCGAGACCCCGGACAGAAGCGGGAAGGCGGCTTGGCGCTGCTTTACTTCGCCGGCGCCGTCATCATGCTCATCAACGGGTTGATCAGCCACCGCCAGACGGTGCAGGCGTACAACGAACTCACAGAAGGAGACAGCGAAACGAATGGTTCAGTGTAGTTGCGGAAAGACGATCGACAAGATTCCCGAGTGGATGAGCGGCATTCAAGTCACCTTCGTGTGCAACAACTGCCCCAATCGGCAGCACAAAAACATCGCCTTCGTTAACCTCGAAGCAGCGTTGACCAGCCCGGTCAAGGCGTCGGACGAGGAGGCCGTTCCGGACCTCGACGAAGAAGCGGAAGCCGAACACGAAGAGTAGTTCTCAAGAACCGAAAACAAGAACGCCTCGGAAGTCTCGCGACTCCGAGGCGTTTTCTTGTTTCGGTTTACCCGTGCCTAACTTGTCGCCGATTCTTGTGCAGGGGCGTTCGGGTCGGGCACGTTTCGGCCCATCCTCTTGCCAATCCAGTTGGAGATATCGTCGAAGATGGTGTACGAGCACGGGATGACCAACAGGGTCATCAACGTGGAGAGGATAATGCCGCCGATGATCGTGATGCCGATGGTCTCGCGGAACTCCGAGCCGCGGCCGATCGCCAAGGCGACCGGAAGCATGCCCATGATAAGCGCGAGCGTCGTCATCATGATCGGGCGCAAGCGGGTGGGACCGGCTTCCAAGAGCGCGTTGTGGCGGTCCTTACCCCTGCTCCTCAGCGTGTTGGTGTAGTCCACCAACAGGATCGCGTTTTTGCCGACGAGTCCGACGAGGGCGATGAGGCCGATGAAGCCCACCAAGCTCAACGCCTTGTCTGAGATCATCAGGGCGAGCAACGCGCCGACCATGGCCTGGGGTTGCGCGAGCTGGATGATGAAGGGGTACAGGATGTTGTCGTACAAGGACGCCAACAGCATGTAGACCAAGATGACGCCCATGAACAAGGCGCTCATCATGTAGCCCATTTCGCGCTGCTGAACGTCGGCTTGGCCGAGAGGCTTGAAGGTGACGCCCTCCGGCAAGACCTTCTCCTTGTCCATCCAAGCGTTGATCTGAGCCTGAATACCGCCCGCGTCGTAGCCGGGGAGGAGGTCGGCCGTGAGGCGGATCTCTTCGATTCGGTCGCGACGGTCGATCTTGTCGAGGCCCACGCCCGGCACCAAGCCGGCGACTTCCGAAAGGAAGATCGGCCGCCCTTGCGAGAACGTGATCGGGAGTTGGCTGACGATGTTCGGGTTGTTCCGGTCCTCAAGGTCCATCATCACCCGGATGTCGTACTCGCGTCCGGCAACGCGGAACTTGGTGTCCTTGTTGCCTTCGTAGAGCGCGCGCATCGTGTTGGCGACGTCGGCGACGGTGAGGCCGTTGTCGGCCAGCCTGATTCGGTCGGGCACCGCTCGAAGTTCGGGCTTGCCGGGCTTCGAGCTGATATCGACGTTGATGAGGCCCGGGATGACGCCGCTCGCCAAACGGCTCTTGATGCTCGAGACCACCTGGAGGAGCCGGTCGCGGTCGTCCGCTCGGAACGACATCTGGATGGGCGCGCCGAAACCTTGGGCGCCCGGCGTGCTGACCTTGATGTCGGCACCCGGAATCCGCCCCACGGCTTCGAGCATCTCCGCCGCAATGTCGGCATCCGACCTTGTACGCAGGTTGCCTTCGTGCTTTGACCAAGGCATTAGCGAATCGGTCAGGGCCTTCTTGTCGTTCAGCGTAACCGTAACGACGGCGACCTGGGAGCCGACCGAGCCCGTTTGGAACTGGTTCGCGCCCGCAGAGCCGACTTGCGAGAGGGAGTACTTGCGGTCGGGGAATTTCTCGAGCACCTTCTCGACCCGATCCACGACCCTTCCCGTCGCTTCGAGCGACGACCCGGGGGGAAGCGTGATGCTGACCGCAACCTGGCCGCCGTCGCTGGGCGGGAAGAACGCGAATTTGAACACGCTTTCCGCTTTCCACTGACGCCAGGCGAAGCCGGTGACCGCCGCCGCCGGGAAGACCAGGCCGAAGAGGAAGGCGTAGAGGATGAGCTGCGGCTTGACGTATCCGCGGAAGATGTTCACGGCGAACACGATCACGCCGACCACCACCGAGGTAATCGTCAGGCCCATTCCCATGCCGATCGCCTTGTCGATGGAAGGCATGAAGCTGCCGCCGATGAGCATGAAGACGCCCACGAGGGCGATGTTGCCCAAGATGAACACGAACCAGCGATGGTTCAGCGCCCAGCGCAGCTGCCGCTGATAGAGGTTCGAGAACTTGCCGAACATCCGCTCGAACCAACCCGCAAAACCCTTGTCGAAGTGCTCGATGTCCTCACCCGCCCGGTACCAGCGCGAGGCCAGCATGGGAGTGATGGTGAACGAGACCAAGAGCGAGAGGATGACGGTGATGACGAAGCCGATACCCAGGGGTCGGAAGAACTGGCCCACGACGCCGCCCATGAAGCCGATGGGCAGGAAGACGACGACGTCGGCGAACGTGATGGCGATGGCCGCCAAACCGATCTCGGACCGGCCGTTGATAGCGGCTTCCCGCGGGTCCTCGCCCATGCGAAGGTGCCGGTAGATGTTCTCCAAGACGACGATGGCGTCGTCGACCAGAACGCCGACCGCCAGCGACAAGGCGAGCATCGACAGGTTGTTGATCGTGAAGCCGAACGCCTTCATGGCGATGAAGGTCGCCATGATACAGATCGGGATCGCGATGGATACGATGAGGGTGCCGCGCCAGTCGTGCAAGAAGATGAACACGATGAGGCCGACAAGCGCGATGCCGAAGAACAGCGAGAAGTTGAGGTCGGTGATCGACTCTTCGATGAAGGTCGCTTGGTTCAGCGTGACCACCGTGTCGATGCCGTACTGATCCTTGATCTTCTCGATGACGGTGAGAGGCTGCTTCGCCGCCTTCTTCTTCTCGATCGATTCGAGAGTCGGCAACGCTTTGCCCGATTCGCCGACAATGGCCTTTGAGATCTCGACCGCGTTGCCTTCTCGAGTCTTCTGGACGATGATGACGACGGCGTCGACCCCGTTGAGCCGGGCGTAGGAGGTGCGCTCCTTGACCGAGTCTTCGATGGTCGCGATGTCCTGCAGTCGGATGGTCTTGCCCTTGGCGTTCGGGTTCGAGAAGTCCGAGATGCTGAGCACCATGTTCTTCAGCTCGTCGACCGTCTTGAACTCGCCAAGCACACGCACCGCGTATTCGCGGTCACCGTTGACCACGCGCCCGCTGGGCACGTTCAGGGTGGCGGCTTGGACGGCGCGCTGGACCTGGGCGATGCCGATACCATAGGCGAGCAACTTGTCCTTTCTGAGGCGAACCTGAAGTTCGCGGACGTCGCCGCCTTGGATGCTTACCGACGCGACGCCGGGCACCCGCGAGAAGACGTCCTTGAGCTTGTCGTCCGCAATGTCGCGGACCTCCTGGTTGGAGAGCTTGTCGCTCTTCGCCACCATGTAAAGGACAGGCGAACTCGCGGTGTCCAGTTTGTTGATCGTCGGCTTCTCGATGCCGAGCGGCAACTGGTTGACGATGGCGTCGACCTTGGCGCGCGTCTCGTTGAGCGCGTTGTCCATGTTCGTGCCGATCTCGAACTGGGCGACGACGGTGGAGATGCCTTCCTGAGAGGTCGAGGTGACCTCGCGGATGCCGTTCACACCCGCGCAGACCTCTTCGATCTTGCGGGAGATCAACGTGTTGATTTCTTCCGGACCGGCGCCCGGATACACCGTGGAGATCGTCAGAACGCCGAAGTTGACCTCGGGGTTCTGCTCCACGCGCATCGAGGTACGCGCCTGGTTGCCGAGCAGAATCGCGGCCAGCATCAGCATGAGCATGAAAACCGGCCGCGTGATCGCGATCTTGGTTAAGCCCATGCGTTAGTTCCCCGACTTCGCGGATTTGTCTGTAGCATCCGACTTCGGTGCTTCGATCCGGATCTTGGTCCCGTCTTCAAGGTCGTTTTGGCCTTGGGTCACCACCTGGGCGCCCACCGCGACTCCGCTCACCTGCACGATGCCGTCCTGCTGGAGGCCGCGCACGACTTTGGTTCGCTTGGCGGTGTTGCCGTCGCTGGTGAAGACGTAGTCCTCGCCGCCCTGCCTCACGATGCTGCTGGCGGGTACGACCGCCGCGTCGCGCACGGTCCGAACCGCAATCTGGCCGCGGGCGAACATGCCAGGCTTGACGTCGGCGGGCACGTCGAGGAATCGGATTCTGACCTTGAACAGGCGTCCGATGTTCGTAGCCGCAGGGCTGATCGCCTGCACCTCGCCCTCGTGGGACTTGCCGGGGGCGGAGTCGAGCTCGATGCTGACTCGGCTACCGACCCGGATCGAACCGACCGCGGTTTCCGGCGCCTCTCCGTCGAAGTACACGCCCGAAGATCCGATGATGCGCGCGACCGGCGTGCCGGCGCCGACGACGGCTCCGGCTTGAACCGGCTTCCCGAAGACGCGGCCCGCAAAGGGGGCGCGAATCTGGGCGTCGGCGATCTGCTGGTTCACCAGCGCGACCTGGGCTTGGGCGCTACGCAGGTTCGCCTCGGCGGACCGGACCTGCTCTTCGAGCAGGGAGTCGAGCCGCTTCTGCGCCTGGGCAGACCGGACCGCTTCTTCGGCTTGGCGAACCGCCTGTTCGGCGCTGGTCAAATCCTCTGAGCGGGAGCCGGTGCGGGCAATGTTTAACTGCTCGAGCGCGGACCGGTACTGCGCAAGCGATGCTTGGTAGGCGTTTTGCGCGATTTCCAGGGCCTGCCGGCTCGTTGCGCCAGCATCGAAGAGCCCCTGCGTGCGGTCGAGTTGCTTCTTCGCCGTATCCATGGAGGATTGGGCCGCCGCCACCGCGTTCTCGGCTTGTCGCCGCTCTTCGGGTCGGGCGCCGGCTTGGGCCTTCTTCAACTGAGCTTGGGCAGAGCGAAGCTGTGCCCGAGCGGTTTCAAGCGCCGCCGTGGAGCGCTGCGGACCGACGAGCGCGTTTTGACGCGCCTGGCTCATCGCGGCTTGGGCGGCCGAGACCTGGGCTTGGGCTTGCTGAAGGGCGATCGACTGGGTGGTCGTGTCTTGGGCCGCGATTAGCTGCCCCGCCGCCACGGGGTCGCCGTCGCGAACGTAGACCGCCACGATTCGGCCGGGGTTCTTGGCGCCGACGCTGGTGTCGTCAGACGTCGTGACCTCGCCGGTCACCTCGAGCATTTCGCTCAGAGTGCGGGTCACGACGGGCGTGACCGTCACCGGCTTGGTGGGATCGCGCAGGATCTGCTCCGTGCGCTTGGCTTGGGCTTGCGCCGCACGATTGACGCAACCACCGGCGAACAGGGCCGCCAGGCTTAGCAATACGATGGGGATGTTTCTCATGCCTCTCTTCCTCCTTCCTTGGGTTACTTGGTGAAACGGTCGGTTCCCACGGCGCGCTGCAAAGCGGCGTAGGCCTTGAGATAGTCGTATCGGGCGGAAATCAAGCCGTTGCGGGCTCGGGTGAGTTCCGTCTGGGCATCCACGACTTGAAGCGCGATACCCTCTCCGACCTTGTCCCTCAACACGGCGATGTCGTAAGACTCTTGGGCGAACTTGACCTGGTTCTCCGCGACGGCGATGCGGGCCTTGGCGTTCATCAGGTTGGTGACCGCCTGGCGCACCTCAAGGGAGATGCCGAGCTTGACCTGCTCCAGTTGGATGCGGGCTTGGGTTTCGTCTTCTCGCGCTTGGCCGACGCGAGCTCGGGTCAAGCCACTGTCGAACAGCGGGATCGAGAGGGCGAGAGTGCCCGTCGTGGAGTAGTCGCGGGCGCTAAGCCCCTGGGCGTCCAGGTTTCGCGTGTGGTTGGCGCTGATGGCGAGGGACGGCTTCAAGCCGCCTTCCGCCGCCCGCTTGGCTTCGCCGAGGGCTCGGATCTGGTGCTGGAGCGCTTTGATTTCCGGCCGATTCGAGAGCGAGGTTTCGACCAGTCCGTCGGGACTGAAAGCGGGCTCTTCGGATTGGTCGACCTTCTCCAAGTCGAACTCGGTTTCGATGGGACGTCCAAGCGTGTTGTTGAACGCGCTCTTGGCAAGCTGGAGTCCGTTCTGCGCGGCGATCAGGTCCGCTTGGGCTTGGGCGTACTGGGTTTCAAAGCGCAACACGTCGACCTTGGCTTTGGCCCCTTGCTCGAACTCAAGACGGGTGTTCTTGAGTTGGTCTTGGGCTCGGGTCAGCGCTTCCTTGGCGACTTCGACTTGGGCGTCGGCTTGCAGCACCGAGAAATAGGCGCTCCTCACGGAGAGCTTCAGGTCGCTCTTCACTGCTTCCCGATTGTAAGACTGCGCCGTTTCGGCGTTCCGGGCAGCGCTGATGGTCTTTCCGATCACGCCGAAGATATCCAGCGGGTAGCTGAGGCTCAGTACGGCTTGCTTGGAGTCGATCGGCGAGATCGTTACGTTGTTGCCTCCGAAGTTGGCCGTGGTCGCCTTGTCGAACCGCGTGTAGGTGCCTTGGAGGTTGAGCTTGGGGCCTGCCGCGCTGCGCACCTCGTTGATCCGCTCTCGGGTTTTAGCCACGTTTGAATCGCTAATCTTGACCGAAAACGAGTTTTCGGTGGCGATCTGGATCGCCTGGTCGAGCGTCAACTTGCCTTGATTGGGGGCGACCGCGCTCCAAAGGGCGGCGCCGAATAGGAACATCGTCATGGATTAACTTCCTCCGAACTTGCCTTCTGAATCTCTTCAAAACCGCGCGAGAACCCATCTAGAAACTCGCGCACCGCTTCAAACTTGAACACCATGAGGCCGTGGTGGAGCGGATGCTTCATTACGAGCAGTTTGTCTCCCGGCTCGATGCCGAGTGCCGCCCTAGCTTCGGCGGGGACGACGATCTGCCCTCGCTCGCCCACCGTTACCGATCCGTAAAACGCCTGTTCTGGTCTACACGACATTTTTCACCCCACGTATGAAAATCATACTTTTCATACGCGTCACCGCGAAAGAACGTTGCATGCGCAGGCGAGTTTCAGCGAACCCCAGGGCGTCCGCGACGTCTTGGCGTTCGTGGCGCTGAAAACGGATCGGGAGCGAACCGCCCATCTCCTGAGGCGGTTTGGCTTGGGGGCCAGCCAAGCCGAAGTCGACTATTACGCCGAGGGCGGCTGGGAGCGGGCCGTCGATCGCCTTCTTAACTACGAGGCGGTGCCCGAGAGGGTTGCTCTCGACGTCGAGGCGTTCGCGAACGACAAGGGGCAGGTGAGAATCCAAAGCGTTCAAGCGTGGTGGGCGACCAAGCTGCTCACGACGCGGCGGCCGTTGCTTGAGAAGATGACGCTGTTTTGGCACGACCACTTCGCCACCAGCGCCCAGAAGGTCACCCAGCCTTTGCTGATGCACGAACAGAACGAGACCTTCCGCAAACACGCCACCGGCAGCTTTTTCGATCTACTCCGGGAAGCGAGCAAGGACCCCGCCATGCTGATCTGGCTGGACAACCAGTTCAACGTGAAGGGTAAGCCCAACGAGAACTTTGCCCGCGAGGTTATGGAACTCTTCACCTTGGGAATCGGGCACTACACGGAGAAAGACATCCAGGAAGCCGCACGCGCGTTCACAGGGTGGACGTTCCGCGGCGCCGATCGGGAGAAGCAGGCGAAGTACCGCAAGCCCGAGTTTCTGTTTGATCCGAAGCGCCACGACGACGGCATGAAGGAAGTTCTGGGAAGTCGGGGGCCTTTCGATGGCGACGACGTGGTCAACCTCTTGGCCGACGATCCGCAGACCGCACGGAATATCGCGCTCAAGATTTGGGAATGGTTCGCCTACGCCAAGCCTGAGCCGGACTTGCTCGACCGCCTTACGGGAGCCTTTCGAAAGGAGATGAACATCGGCGACTTGCTGCGGGAGGTCATGACCTCGCCGGAGTTTTACAGCGAACGCGCCGAGCGCACGGTCTACAAGAACCCGGTCGACTTCGTGGTTCCGACTTTGAGGCAGCTTGGCGTGGGCGAGATGGTCACGCTCGACACGAAGGAGGATGGGACGCTGGCGAAGCGGCCCCAGGTGGCGGCGGGCGTTTTGCTCACCACCAAGGCGATGGGAATGGACCTGTTCTTCCCGCCGGACGTGTCCGGTTGGGAGGGCGGAGCCGCGTGGATATCTTCCGCGACGATGATCGAGCGCGTGCGCTGGGCGGACCGTTTGTTCGGAGTGGCAGCCGTGGGCGGCAAGCCTGGCAAGGCCCAGCCGACCCTAAGCTATCCGGCTTACGGCCTGCTGGCGGCGGACCCCACCCCGCCCGGGATCGCTTCCACGCTGGTTTCCGTGTTCGACGCCCCGATCCCCGCCTCCAAGATGCCGGCGCTGGTGGCGGCGGCGGAAAGGGCGACGGCAGGCCGGCTGACGACGGGCAACGCGAACCAAGCGGCGGCGGCGGTCAGCCGACTCATCTTTGGTTCGCCCGAGTTCCAGTTCGCCTAGGCGGTGGGCGGTGCGAGTTCTTCGAGCGCTTCCATGCGCTCAAGGTCGCGCAGCTTGGCGAGTTTCTCCTCGAACAGTCGCCGGGGGCGCTCCTCCATCTCGTAGTCTCGGCCGTTCAAAAGAGCGTTTAGGGCGAGACACTCGGTGCGGGAGAACTTGACGGCTCGCTGTTTGTGCTCCTCGAACGCCTCGTAGGCGAGGGGCGCCACGGCGCGCGCGCACTTCGCCATGGCTTCGGCGAAGACGCGGATCTCGTACTGAGCGTGGGCGTCCATGCGCAGGTGGAGGAAGTGGAAGAGGTTGTGGAGGTCGATCTGCCAGTACCACTCGGTGTACAGCGAGAGCGGCAGGTTGTTGCGGGCGATCTCGCGGGCGAGGCCCTGGTCGATCATCTGCTGATAGTGGGCGTAGACCAAAGCTTGGTCGTCCTGCATCTCCGCGATCATCGCTTCCGCGCCTTCGACGGCTTCCTCGCTCCGGGCCTGCTTGTTGTCCTTGCTTTGGCCCTGCATCTGCTCGGGTTTGGGCACGTAGAACTCGTCCTTCATGATCGAGTATCGGCCGCTGATCTCGTTCAGGCGGGCGGTGCGGTGGCGAACCCATTGCCGCGCCACGAAGATGGGCATTTTGGTGTGGAAGGTGAGTTGGACCTGCTCGAAGGGCGACGTGTGGTCGTGACGCATCAAATAGTGGATGAGCGCGCGGTCCTGTCGGTAGCTCTTGGTTCCGCTGCCGTAGCTGACGCGGGCGGCCTGCACGATCCGCTCATCCCCGCCCATGTAGTCGACCAGGCGGACGAAACCTTTGTCGAGCACCTTGATCTCTTGATCGAGCAAGGCTTCGGCTTCGGGAATGAGGATGCGGGCCATGCCCCCGATTTTAACGCGTCCAGGCGTCGTAAAAGCGCTTTCGGGCGGCTTTCGCGCGTTCCACGCAATCCGGACCCACGGCGTTGAGGTGTCCCATCTTTCTGCCGGCCCGCGACTCGGCTTTGCCGTACCAGTGAACGTGGATGTCGGGCGACTCCAACGCCGCGAGGATGCCTGCGCGGAAGTCTCTCGCGCCTTCTTGCCCCAACAGGTTCGCCATGCACGCCTCGCCGCCTCGGGGCGTATCGACCGGGTACCCCATCGCCAGCCTCACGTGCTGCTCGAACTGGCTGACACCGCCCCAGTCCAGCGTGTAGTGGCCCGTGTTGTGCGGCCGGGGCGCGATCTCGTTGATCACGATCGAGCCGTCTTCCAGTTCGAACATCTCGACTCCGAACAGGCCCTGCCCATGCACCGCCTCGACCGCTGCCATCGCCACTTCGCTCGCGTCGACTCCCGAGGGGAACACGAGGTCGCAAACGTGGTTGCTTTGAACCGTCTCCATGGTGGGGAAGGCGCCCGCCCCCATCGGGCCGACGAAGACCATGGCCGCCAACTCGCGCACGAAGGGCACAAACGCTTCCGCCATCCAGTTGCCTTGTTCCCACAGACTGCGGTGGTTCTGGAACTCCTCCTCGGAACGAGCGTAGCGCGTTCCCTTGCCGTCGTAGCCTCCAAACCGGGCCTTGAGCACCATGGGGAAGCCGATTTCTTGTCGGGCGGCGGCTCCGCCGTCGTCCAGGGGCACGGCGTGAGCGCTGGGAACGCCCGCCCTCTCCAGCGCCTTGCGCTGGAGAAGCTTGTCTTGAATGGTCGCCAAAGTGTCGATGCCCGGAATCAGGATGGCTTCGTCCACATTGGCCAGTTCGCAGGCCTGGCGAATGGCGGCGGCGGGGATGAACTCGTTCTCGAGGGTGACATGGGCGCATTGCCGGAGCACTTCGGCGATCTTCTCGGCGTCGTGCAGGTCGCCGTGGACCGAGGGTGCGATCTGGGACGCGGGCGTGTCGGTCCCCGGGTCGAGCGAGAGGCAGCGGAGCCCCATGCGTTGGGCCGCGTGAATGCTCATTCGGGCGAGCTGACCGCCGCCGAGAAATCCGAGGTCGTAAGGGGATGGCACTGAAGCAGAATGTACCGCGTCGGGTATCTTATTGAGGCCGCGCTGTCGGGATGTGGCTCAGCTTGGTAGAGCGCCTCGTTCGGGACGAGGAGGTCGCTGGTTCGAATCCAGTCATCCCGACCATCTCCCAAACATTTTAAAGCAAGACGAGCCCCGCCGTAGTCGGCGAGGCTCGCTTGGTTTTGGGAAGGAGGAGAGACTTAAAGCTCTTCGGCGGCGACGACTTCGATCTTCACCGAAATCGGCTTGACGCCCAACTTCTCGACCTCGGCGCGGATGGCGGCGAGGCAGTCGTTGTGCATCGGCAACACGGTGATGTCGCCGGTTTCCTGGTTGATGAGGTGGGCGGCGTTCTTGTCCTGCGGGGTGCCGTTGCGGGCGGGGAAGTATCCGTCGGTCGCGCCGATGTAGTGGACGAGGCCGAGGTCTTGCAGGGTGTTCAGGATTCGGTATACGCTGACCACGTCGATCCGTCCTCGGTTCGCGAGAATCTTCTGGTGGATCTGATAGGGGCTCAGGGCCGTTTCGGCGTCTCCCAGCGCCTGGATGACCTGAACGCGCGGCATGGTGATGCGGTATCCCGCGATCCTCAGCTGAGTTAGGGCGTGGTCCTCAAATTCCTTGACGAGCTGGAAAGAGTCCTTCTTGTCAGCAATTACAGCGGTTCCACTGTTGCGGTTCGGTTTCATGGGCGTCCTCATATTGCTTGAAATAACGGCTTCAGTCGCAACAATTCTCAGCTTTCGGACGAAGTTTGCGAAACACTAGGCAAAAATGCCGCGTCTTTGTAGAAAGCAGGCGCAAAACAGGTTCTCGCGAACCTAAGTTTGTGATATGCTGAAGTCCGTAACCTTACGAGGCTCCAGGGAGTTCAATCCCGAGGAGCGAGGAGGGAAGAAATCTATGAAGTTTTACAACCTGAAGACTCGATCTCACGTCGAAGTGCCGGATTCCGAGGTCAAGAAGATGAAGATGACCCGGAAGACCAAGAGCGGCGAGCAAGTTCGCTACGCGCTCACCGCCGAATACCAGGGCAGCAAGCTCTTCAAGTTTGTGAACGAGGCCACCTATAAGGCCAGTTCTGCCAAGGAAGCGTAGGCTCCGTCGACAAGACGAGTTTTGGGAAGGCCCCGCCGCGAGAGCGACGGGGCCTTTTGCTTTGTCCTAGAGGCGGACCGGAAGGATACGCAGTCGGCGGTTCGGCTCCTCGCCCACGCTCTCGCTAGCCAGGCGCTTCGCTTCCGCCATTTGGTGCTGGACCTTGCGCACGGTGGCGGGCTGCGGGCTCAGGTCGAACGGCTTACCGGTTTGCATCACCGTCTCGATGGCTTGCACCACCTCTTCCATCGCGGCCGTGTCGTCGCTGCGGACCCCACCACCCCGGACGATCCGCAAAATATCATCTAGCGCCGTCGAGATCTGGCTGAACGTGTTGGACTTGACCACGACCGTTGGGACGGAACGGCCTGCGGCTTCGCGAATCTTCTTCGGCCGGTTCTGGTAGGTCGAGCGGATCGCCATGACGGCATCGGCCTGGTGGAGGTCGGTGACGACGGTCGCCGTAGAGTGGCGCT
This sequence comes from Fimbriimonadales bacterium, assembly GCA_046330155.1. Lineage (GTDB taxonomy): Bacteria > Armatimonadota > Fimbriimonadia > Fimbriimonadales > Fimbriimonadaceae > CALMEF01. The sequence continues at coordinate 17,504 of JAXLTH010000037.1, forward strand.
CGCGGATCGCCCGCTCCAAGCGGGTTCGCGCGATGCCGTAGGCGTAGATGCGCACGGGACTCCCGTTGGGAGCCGCCGGGGCCGCCGCCGCGGGCTCCCTTTCTTGGGGGGTCGGGGTTTCGGGCTTTCGTGCCAGCGCCGGGAACCGCTTGTTGAATCCCGGCTCGGTCAGGTCGGCGGTTTCTTCCTGTTGCACCACCTCCACCTGGCCCGCACCGGTGCGCACGCGCACCTCGGGCTTGGGCGGCACGCCGCGAAGGATCAGGTCGACCGTCTTCTGGACGTTGTTGTGGACCGCCAGCCGGTCGTAGTCGACGAGTTCGATGATCACGTCGAACGTCGGGGGCGCCTTGCGCTCCAAAACCGTCTTCTGGGTGCCTCGCCGGCGCGCCTCGTCGTCCGAGAGCGTCACCGGCTGGATGCCGCCGATGAGGTCGGCAAGCGTGGGGTTGAGCATCAGGTTCTCGAGCGTCTGCCCGTGGGCGGTTCCCACCAACTGGACGCCACGCTCGGCGATCGTTCTCGCCGCCTGGGCTTCCTCCTCGGTTCCGATTTCGTCGATGACGATGACCTCGGGCATGTGGTTCTCGACGGCCTCGATCATCACCTGGTGCTGTTCAGCCGCCACGCGCACCTGCATGCGGCGGGCCGATCCGATGCCCGGGTGGGGGATGTCGCCATCGCCCGCGATCTCGTTGGAGGTGTCGACGATGACGACGCGCTTGTTCACCTCGTCCGCCAGCACCCGCGCCACCTCGCGGAGCTTGGTGGTCTTGCCGATGCCCGGCTTGCCGAGGATGAGGATGCTCTGGCCGGAACGCACGATGTCGTCGATGATGTCGATCGTGCCCTCCAAGGCTCTCCCGACGCGGCAGGTGAGGCCGACCACCTTTCCGTGCCGGTTGCGGATGCACGAAATGCGGTGGAGGGTCCGTTCGATTCCCGCGCGGTTGTCGGTGCCGAACTCGCCGATCGACTTGATGACGAAGTCGATGTCGCGTTCGCTGACGATCAAGTCGTTCATGCGCTCGACCCGGTCTCGGTAGCGCGCCTCGGCGGGCCGGCCGTAGTCCAAAACAACTTCGACCAAGGTCTCGACCAGGTCGCTCCTTTCCAGCCGCTCCCGTACGGACGACGGCAACACTTCGAGCAGTTCGCTCAAACCATCAGCGTATGCAGACATCGATTTCAAAGATCGCAAACTCCCATTAAGAGAGACGTCGAGACCCCCGCGAGTGGGTCGTTACAAGGACATTAAGTCTTCGAGCGTGACGCTGACCGTTTTGGTCGCGCCCGCCGACCACAGGTTTAGCCGAACCACGTCGCCGGGCTTCTTGTCCGCCATCGCTTTAAAGAAGTCGATCGGTTCGTCCATGGTCTGGCCGTCCACTTGTAGGATGACGTCCAGGTTCTTGACGCCTGCCTTTTCGGCGGCGGAGTTCGAAGAAACCCGTATGATCACCAGCCCTCGGTCGGGGGGATTTGCTCCCACTTCTTGTGCCAGTTGGTCCCGGAGGCCCGTGTTCGCCAGCGTTCCGTTTTGGTAGATGCGCAAACCGGACCAGCCGTACTTCACCCTTCCGAACTTCAGAATTTCGTCCACGACCCGCTTGGCTCGGTTAACGGGAATGGCAAAGCCCAACCCAACACTGCCGCCGCTAGGGGTGGCAATGGCGGAGTTGATGCCGACGACCTGCCCCATGGCGTTGGTGAGCGCGCCGCCCGAGTTGCCTTGGTTGATGGCGGCGTCGGTCTGGATCGCGTCCACCAAGAGGCTCTCTTCGGTGGGAAGCGTGCGGTTCAGGCTGCTGACCACGCCGACGCTGACCGTATTCGAGAACCCGAGCGGATTGCCGATGGCGATCACCCACTCGCCGATCTCCAGCTTGGAACTGTCGGCGAGCTCGGCGGCGACGAAGTTACTGCCGTTGATCTTGAGCACGGCAAGGTCGGAGCGCGGATCGGCGCCGACGACCTTGGCGACGAACGACTGCTTGTCGCCGAGGCGGACGGTCACCTGGTCGGCATCTTGGACGACGTGGTTGTTGGTGAGCACGTAGCCGTCTTTGCTGATGATGACGCCCGAACCGGTCGATGTCTGGCGCATCTCCGTCTCGTCCGAATAGAAGAAGCGGCGCACCCGCTGGCTTTTGTCGACGCTCACGATGGACGGCAACACCTTGCGGACGGCGCTGCGGAAGTCTGCGGGCGCGGTCCCTCCATCGAACTTCACGCTCGAAACGACCGGCTTGTCCAGGCCCTCGAAGCCGGCGGCCGTCTTCCTTCGATCCAGCCAGCGGTCGAACTGCAAGGCCGCGAAAACGGCGCCGAAGACGCAAAGCCCAGCGGCCACATACAGAGGGAACTTTCTCATGTTTCGATCACTTGCAATCCCAATTACGTGCCGAGGGTTCCCAGAGGTCAGCGGTTCTCACAGGTTTTCGCTGTACACTGAGGAGAGGCACGATTCTTGAACTTTCAGAATCTCAGATCGCCTCTTTAGAAATAGGTGCGTTGGGCATGGCATTTCGTCGTGTCTCAATTTTTTCAGCATTACAAAGGAGTATTCATGGCATTCAAACGTAATTTGGCCCTGATCGGCATCGCCGTGCTAGCCTCGTTTGCCGGAGCGCAGAACAAGGTGAACGCGCGCGGCGAGATGATCGGCGAGCGGTGGGTGGGCGCAATGGGCGTCACCGAAACCAGCGACGAAATCATGGCCCGCGAAAAGCCCTACGAGGGTCTTTTCAACCTGCACACCAAGGCGGAGATCGAGCTTGAGTTCGAGAAAAAGCAGAACCCGGCTTCGCCCAAAGTGGCATTTTGGCCGCCCCGCTCGAACCAGGGCCCGCTCACCTCGGGCGGCAAGGGCGGATCGATCGGCCCCCGCATTGTCGGTGTTCAATGGGATGGAGCGCTGAGCTCCGAGTCCCCCTATGAGCCGCCCGACAGCAACGGCGCGGTAGGCCCCAACCACGTGGTGGTCGCGGTCAACGGACGAATCAAAGCCTATACGAAAGCGGGTTCGAACGCCGGCCTCTTGAACACGTCGACCGACAACTTCTTCAGCTCCGTCCGCAACGCGAGCGGCATATCGGACCCGCAGGTCCGATACGATCCGATTTCGCAGCGTTGGTTCCTGATCGCGATCAACGTCGACTTTGCCAACAACCGCATCGTGATCGCGCGCAGCGCCGATAACACACCGACGACTTGGACGTTCTTCTACCTCCAGCAAGAAAACGTCGCCCCCGCCGGCAACACCAACCAGTTGGCCGACTACCCCTCGCTCGGCGTGGACGCGAACGCGCTGTACATCGGCGCGAACATGTTCACCACTACGTCCTTCCAGGGCTCGAGCTGCTTCGTCATCCAGAAGTCCTCGATCTTGGGCGCCGGGCCCATCGTGGCCTCCGCCTTCCGAAACGTCACCGGCGGCACGTCGGCTGGTCCCTATTCCCCGCGCGGCGTGGACAACTGGGACCCGACTTCGACCGAGGGGTACTTCATCGGTGTCGACGTGGCAACCTTTGGCAAGCTGTACATGCGCCGCGTGAGTAGCCCGGGCAGCGGCACGCCGACGATGTCGGCGAACCTCGCCATCACGGTCCCTTCGACAACCAATCCTCAGGATCCGCCTCAGTCGGGTACGGGTACCGTGCTGGACTCGATCGACGACCGTCTTTATGCGGCGCGGATCTCGAAGAACACCATCACGGGCGTCACCACGCTCTGGACCGCCCACCACTTCGAGGTGGACGCCACCGGCGTGGCGAACTCTGCGGGCAACCGCGAGGGTTGCCGCTGGTACCAGATCGGTACCTTGACCGGCACGCCGACCCTCATTCAGTCGGGCACTTTGTTCGACCCGGCGGCTTCGAACCCGCGCTGGTACGTGTTCCCCTCGATCACCCAGACGGGCCAGGGCCACTCGCTCCTCGGTTCGACGGTGACCGCCGCCAACCTCTTCCCGAGCACCCAGTACGCGAGCCGGCTCCGAACGGACGGCTTGGGCACGATCGGCGCTTCGAGCACGACGACGTCGGGCACGAGCGCCTACACGGGCACCCGCTGGGGCGACTACTCGGAGACGGTGGTGGACCCGACGGACAACATGACGGTCTGGACGTTCCAGGAGTACTGCTCGAGCGGTTGGCGCGTTCGCGTCACCCAGCTCAAGGCGCCGGCTCCCGCCGCCATCACGACGCTCGCCCCGAACAACGCGACGCAGGGCCAGACGTTGAACGTGACCGTCACGGGCACGTCCACGGGCGGCACCGAGTTCTACGATCCGGGCACCGGTATCCCGAACATGAACCGCCTCCAGGCGTCGTTCAGCGGCACGGGCATCACCGTGAACTCCTTCACGTTCAACGGCCCGACCTCGGTCACGCTGAACATCACGCTTGCGGCGAACGCCACGACGGGCCTCCGCAACCTGACCATCACCAACCCCGACGGCCAGAGCGTGACCGCGAACAACGTGTTCACGGTTAACGCCGGTACCGTCAACGTGAACCCCGACACGATCACGACGACGATCGGCGAGTACAACGCCGGCGGCCTTGCGGAGATCGCCAACAGCGACAACGTGTACTACACGGCGTTCAACGACGCGCTGACGCTGACGTGCGAGATCACCATGTCGAGCAACAGCGCTCCGACCGTGGGCGGCACGCCGACGATCGTGTTCTCGATCGAGTCGAACGTTGCCCGGCTCGGCTTGCAGCAGCGGGTCGAGTTCTACGACCAGGTCGCGGCGGCTTGGGTGAACATGGGCGGCGCGGGGTCTTCCACCGCGGACACCACCCAGGTCATCACGGTCAACTCGAACTCGGCGCGCTTCGTGAACAACGGAACGCACAACGTTCGAGCCCGCATCCGCTGGACGCTGATCAACGACGAGAACCCAACCCAGGACGGCTGGTTGCACTCGATCGACCGCGCCTACTGGACCATCACCCCGTAACCTCGGCGACGGGAAACCCAAGCGGGGCTCGCTTCCAACAAGGAGGCGGGCCCCGACTTCATAATGGGGCGGCATGCGTAAGAAAGCCGCCGAAACCCGCCTCTACCGCAAGGAGATGAACGATCGGATCCTTAGCTCGGGATTCCGAGACTTCAGCCGGTTTTTCGCCCTTGACGCCAACGCTTACGAGGAAGGCGCGATCCCGGTCAAGTACAAGGAGCTGATGGGCTTGGTGGGGTCGATGGTGCTTCGGTGCAACGACTGCATCTTCTACCACCTTGACCGGTGCGTTACCGAAGGATGCTCCCGCGAGGAGCTTCACGAGGCGATGAACATCGGGCTGATCATCGGCGGCTCCATCGTTATTCCGCACTTGCGCTACGCCTTCGACGTTCTCGAGGAGTTGTTCGCGGAGCCCGCTCCGTGAGCCGTCTGGTTATCCTTTCGGGACCCTCCGGCGTGGGTAAGGACACCGTCCTCTTGCGGTGGATCGAGGTCAATCCGCGCGTTCGAAAAGTGGTGGCATACACCTCTCGGGCGCCGCGCGACGGCGAGGTGGACGGCGTCGACTACCACTTCGTTTCCCGCGAGACGTTCCTCGTGAAGGCCGAGGAAGGCGACTTCCTGGAGTGGAAGGAGGTTCACGGCAACTTTTACGCCACGCCGATGCGAGACATGGAGGCGATGCTCGCGCAGGGGCTGTTCGCGATCCTGAAGATCGACGTCAAGGGCGCGCTGGACGTGATGGATCTCCGGCCCGAGGTCGCGTCGATCTTCCTGTTGCCGCCGAGTTGGGAGGAACTGGAGCGGCGCATTCGAGGTCGAGCCCAAGATTCGCCGGAGAAGATCGAGGAGCGCTTGCGCAACGCCCGCGAGGAGATCGAGCTCTCTGAGCGCTACCAGCACCGGGTTGTGAACGACGATCTTGGCCGTTGCGTCGCCGAGCTCGAATCCATTTTGGCTACGCTAGAATAGCGTCGAGCAGAAGTTCCGCCCCGTGGCGGACGGGGTCGCAACACGGCAGCCCTGTCTCATCCTCGGTTCGCTTGACCCAGGTATCGGCTTGGTCCGCGTCGCACTCCATGGTGTTCAGCGCCACCGCCACGCCCCGGGGCCTGACGAACGTGCCGCAGGCTTCGCCCAGATCCTCGTACAGCCGAATGTAATCTCGGAGCGGCGGCACCGGATACTCCGGCATCCTCCTCAAGCGCTCCATGCCGGCTCGGTGGCAAAGCACGAGGTGGGTTGGAGCCGCCCCGCGCAACAGGGGGAGGTTCGACGTGCTCCCGGGGTGGCACAGCGCACCCTGCCCTTCGACGATGACGAGGTCTGAGTCGGCGACCGCCATCACTTCGCGCTCCACCGCTCCGCAGGCGAAGTCTACGCGGATGGCGTCAAGCGGAATGCCCCGCCCCATGATGGTGATGCCGATCTGGCCCGTCGCGATGAACTCCGAGCGCACGCCTCGTGCCCGCGCCGCGCGGTCGATCTCGAGGCCAGCGGTCATCTTGCCGATCGCCATATCCGTGCCGATCATTAGAACCCGGCGGTTCGTGAGGTGGTTTGCCTTGCCGGTGCCAGGCTGAAGCCCGTGCGGTTCGATGCGGATGTCCCAAATCCACTGCCCTGGGGCGAGGTCTGGGTAGCGCGGACCCAAGAGATCGTGCAGTCCGTTCACGATGCACAGGCGCCTTCGAACCGCCTCGTCGAGGATCGGATACCAAGCCGGGGGAATCAGGCCGCCAGGCGGCGCAGTGCCCAGCACCAACACGTTTGCGCCGAGAGCGACCGCCTGCTCCAGGCTCGCCACTACGGGGCACGAGCGCGGCGAAAGGACGACGTCCTGCACGTTCTTGCCGGCGTGGTCCGAATCGATCACGCACGCAACGACGTTGGGGGAGTACCGCAAGATGCCGATCCCCATCTTGGCGAAGTCGCCAGTGAGGCTGCCTTCCAGATAGATCGCAAGCTTGTCCGATCGGCTGAGCATTAGGCGGCTCCTCCCAAGCCTGCACCGTGGCCGGGAACCTCTCGCGGAACGACGCAGCCGTTCTCCCAACCTAAGCCCTCGGAGGGGTCAGGGTCCAGGTTCAGATGCGAGTCAAGATCGATGTGGTCGAACAGCGAGCCGATGGCGGCACCGGCGGCGATCGCCACCGACGACTCGCCCATGCAGCCGATCATGGTTTTCAACCCGTGGGCGCGGGCGGTGGCGACGATCCGGAGCGCCTCCGTCAACCCGCCGCACTTCATGAGTTTCAGGTTAACGCCGTCCACCGAGGCCGCCACCTTGACGACGTCCGTGCTGAACCGGCAAGACTCGTCCACGAAGATCGGGATCGGACGGCTCGCGAAGAGTTCGGGCAAGCCGTCCTCGTTCCCTTCCGGCAAGGGTTGCTCGCAGTAGTCGGCGCCGTTTTCCGCCAGCCAAACCAGCATCCGCTTCGCCTGAGCAACCGTCCAGCCGCCGTTCGCGTCCACCCTCAGTTTCGCGTCGAACGGCGCAGCCGCCTCCTTGGCGGCAAGGAAGTTAGCTTGGTCCGCTTCGATGCCGTCGGGCGAGCCGAGTTTCACCTTGAGGTACTTGCCGCCCGTTCGCGCGAGGATCTCGGGGACGCGATCGCGAATGACTTCAGGCGGGTTGATGCCGATGGTGACGCTGGTGGGCACGCTTTCTCGGCTGAGCCCTAGCATGCGGTAGAGCGGCATGCCGGCTTGTTTCGCCTTCAGGTCCCAGAGGGCGACGTCCAGCCCGGCGAGGGCGGTCGGATCGATGCCTTCGGCTCGTGCCCGGCCGTACACCTGGTGGATCGACCATCCGGCGATGCCTTGGCAGAACGCTTCGAGCTGCGGCATCGCCGAGTTCACTAGAGTCTCGTCGAAGCCCGTGCCCGGAGCGCACTCGCCCACTCCGACAATGCCGTCCTCCTCGGCGAACACGAACAGGTTGCGGGAGCCGGTGCTGACGCCACGGCTGATCTTCAGGGGGTAGCGCTTGCGAAGCTCGACGACTTGGAACCGGAACTGCATTCCGAGCAGAGGCTACCCGTCGCGGCTAGCGCTCCAAGGTCGCCAATAGCTCTTTGAAGTGCTCGCGGACGATCTTGCGCTTGACCTTGAGCGACGGCGTCAGCTCGCCCGAGTCGACGGAGAACCCGGCGGGCAAGAGCGCGTGGCGCTTCACCTTTTCGAAGTCGGCGAGGCCCTTGTTGACCTTGTCCACCTCTTCCTTCATCCGCTTCTTCACCGACTCCAGGGCGATGAGCTCCTCGTTTGTGCCCGGCGTCACGCCCGCCGTTTTCAGCTCTTCTTGGAGGCGCTCGAAGTTCGGCACGATCAGCGCGTAGACGTACTCGTTCCCGTCGCCGAAGAGCACGGCTTCCGCGATGAGCTGGCTTTCGCGCAGCTTGTTCTCGATGGGTTGCGGCGCGATGTTCTTGCCGTTTGCCAAGACGAGAAGGTCCTTCTTGCGATCCGTGATTTTGAGGCTATTCCCTTCGAACTCGCCAATGTCGCCGGTGTGGAACCAACCGTCGGGGCCGATGGCCTTCGCCGTCTCCTCCGGCAGCTTGTAGTAGCCCTTCATCAGGGCTCCGCCCCGAACCAGGATCTCCCCATCTTCGGCGATCTTGATCTCCATGCCCAAGCTCTCGCCCACGGTCCAGTACTTGTTGCGACGGGGGTGGTTGATGGTCGTTCCGCCAGACGTTTCGGTAAGTCCCCAGCCCTGCAGAATGGTGAGGCCGAGCGACGAGTAGAAGCGCGCGACATGCGCGGGCAAGGCGGCTCCGCCGGAGACAAAGAAGCGCATGCGCCCACCGAAGCGCTCGCGGATCTTCTTGCCGACCAGCGAGTCGAGAAAACCGGCGAGGGGCGCGAATTTGCCCTCCTCCCGCTTCGCGGCTTGCGCCATGGCGAGGTGGAACAGTTTCTGGCGTGTTGGCGGCTGCTTCTTCACGCCGTCGATGATCTTGTCCATCGTCGCTTCCAGGAACCTGGGCACGGAAAGCAGGATGGTGGGGCGGACAGCTTGGAAGTCGTTCGCCAAGGTTGCCAGACTCTTGGCAAACCCGATGGTGACGCCCAGATAGATCGGGAGCGTTTGCCCCGCCACGCGCTCGAACACGTGCGACATGGGCAGGAACGTGAGGAACACGTCGGTGTCTTCGAAGAGCTCAAGCTGCGTCTCCGCGTGGTAGCAAACGTGGAGGAAGTTGCCGTGCGTGAGCATGGCGCCCTTCGGGTTTCCGGTGGTGCCGCTGGTGTAGATGAGGGTGCAGACGTCGTCGAGGTGCGTGGCGTCGATCGCGGCGTTGATGCGATCCTCCGCCATGGGCTCGGCGGCTTCCACCCGGCCGGCGATCGAATCGGGGCTCCCCTTGAGGAGCACCCATTGGGCGCCGCTATCCGAGACTTTGGCGGCTTGCTCGGGCGAACCGCTGACCACGAGCTTCGCTTCGGCGTCGCGCACGATGTAAAGGGATTGGTCGGCGGGAAGGGTCGGGTAGATGGGCACGACCATGACGCCCAGGCACCGGCTCGCCCAGTCGAGCAGCGCCCACTCGACGCCGTTGTCGCTTTGGAGGGCGATGCGGTCGCCGGCAACCAAGCCGAGGTCTTCCAGGACCGTCGCATATCGCCGGACCCGGACCCAAAGATCCGAGTAGGTGATGGTGGCGAAGCTGCCGTCCTCGGGAATGAGGAAAGCGGGTTTCGCCTCTTTGGCGGCGCACTGTTTACGGAGCAGGTCGCCGAGCGACGAGTAGTCCATGGGGGCTATTCTAGTCCAAGCCGACCTTGATTGCGGGACCCGGTTTTCTAAGACTCGCTCAGAACGCCATGCCTTCGTAGTCGCGGATCAGCCCCACGATCTTGCCGATGACGCGCGCGTCCTCGCGATCGACGGCGATGGGCTCGTACGCCGGGTTGCTCGGCATGAGCTTGGTTCCCGTCTTGTCGTAGTTGATCCGCTTGACGGTGGCGTCGTCTCCAAGAAGCACTGCCACCAGGTCGCCGTGGTTCGCCGTCATTTGCGGCTTCACCACCACCAGGTCGCGCGGCATGATGCCCTCGCCGGTCATCGAGTCACCCCGGACGCGAAGGAGGAACGCTCGTTCGATGTTCCGCACCATCTCGGCGGGCACGGGGATCAGGTCCTCCACGTTCTCTTGCGCCTCGATGGGCGTGCCGGCGGCGATGGAGCCTACGAGGGGCAGCATGACCACCTTGTTCGACTGCTGGTACTGCGGGTGGACCACCTTGATCGAGCGCGGCGTGTTCGTGCGCGAAATGTAGCCCTTGCGCTCGAGCGCGTCCAAGTGCACCGTCACGCCCCTCAACGAGCCGATGTCGAACTTCTTGCCGATCTCCCGAATCGAGGGCGGATACCCTTCGTTCTGGACGTACTCCAACACGTATTGCAGGATCGCTTCTTGCCGCTCCGTAAGACCTCTCGCCATGGCTAACCTCCGCTGGTAGACAGAGTATACGGTGTATTTGTCTACATGTCAAGCACAAAGTGTTCATCGGTACGGTTGCGGGTCTGGGCTGGGAACACCTTGCCGTGCCATACTTGTTCGTTCCTGTTAGCAGGTGGTGACCAGTTTTGTCGATCTCGAATTTTCGTGAGTTTATGGAGAAGGGTCCGGGTTGCCGGATCGTCCTTGCGTTTCTTTTCGCGTTGATCGCGGCGAGCTTTATCTTCAGCGGCAACCAGTGCGCCGCCCAGCAGAACCAGCAGGGCCAGAAGCAAGAGGGCCCTGCCGTGGCGATGGTGGGAACGAAGCCCGTGACCGAATCGGCGATCCTCGCAACCGCGGAGCAGCAGAAGGGGCAGTACATCCAGCAGATGGGCGCGTACCCGCCAGGGATGGAGGCGACCAACCTCTCTTCTGCCACGTTCAACGAGGTCGAAAAGCTGATCTTGATCGAGCTTGCCACCCGAAACGGGCTCAAGTTCGACGACGCCAGCATCAAGCAGACCCTGGACGAGGACTGGAAGCAAGGCATCGCCCAGGCGCGAATGCAGCTCATCGTCCAGAACAAGCTTAAAGCCGACGCGTCGGAAGCCGACTTCGTCAACGCCTTCAAGGCGGCGTACGGCGGCACCCCGGACGAGAAGAAGGCCCAGCAAGACCAGCAGATCGATCAGTTGTTGGCGGACCCGGCGAAGCGGCCCCAGCTTGAGGCGGGCACCGCGAACCGCATGCTCTCGCAGTACTACGACAAGAAGTACGCCCCCACCGACCAGGAGCTAAAGGACAGCTACACCACTTTCAAGATGAAGCGCGTGTGGCTGGACTCGGCGAAGCACGTGGGCGAAGATCTGCAGAAGAAGGCGGAGGAGATCCGCGCGGAGATCACGAGCGGCAAACTGACGTTCGAGCAGGCGATGAACAAGTACTCGAACGACACCCCGCCCCCGAAGAAGACGGTGAGCGAAGCGACGTTCGAGCTTGACGGCCGAACCCGGGCGGTCGATCCCGAGTACAAGGCGCTGCAAACCATCAAGGTGGGCGAGGTCAGCCCGGTGTTGTCCTTCGCGCAGGGCGTGGCGATCTTCAAGATGCTCGGCACCCAAAGCGAGCTTCCGAAGGATTTCGACGCCAAGAAGGAAGAGTATCGCGCCTCGTTCGCGCAAGCCACCTCGGCGAAGTACATGCAGGAAGAGCTGGCCAAGCTCCGGAAGGAAGGCTTGGTCAAGTGGGACAACGAGTCGTTCCACGTGCTGTACGACTGGTTCAACGCGAAGGTGGACCCGACCCTGGTTCCCAAGGAAGCGGGCGGCCAGACCAAGTTCCTCGAAGACCTTCAGGCGCGCCTGAAGGCGGCCATGAACGACCCCAAGAGCTCGCCCAGCGCCGTCGCGTTCGGCCTGTTCGGCATCCAGGACGAGTACTGGCCGAAGTTGCCCGACGCGGAAAAGAAGAAGCGAGCGGACGAGCGCATCGAGATTCTCACCAACGTCTTGCAGTTCACCGACAGCCCCACGCTGCGTTTGGAGTTGGTGGACCTGTTCGCGGACAAGAAGGACGGCAAGAGCGCCGGCGAGCAGCTCTACAACGCCGCCGTCGCCAATCAGGACTTCGGGCCTTCGGGACAGAAGGACTTCGGCGACATCAACGCGCGCATGGACAAGCTGAAGGGTCTTGGCTTGCTCGACGGCGCCACCGCGGCGAAGGTCGAAAAGGTCCAATCCGACTGGCGTGCCCAGAAGATGGAGAAGGACAAGTACGAAGCCGACCAGAAGAAGCAGGCTGAGGAAGAGCGCAAGAAGTTCGAAGCCGAGCAGAAGAAGCAAGCGGAAGAACAGAAGAAGAAGGTGAAGCCGGTCGATCGGTCGAAGACGGAAACTCCGGCTCCCCAGTCCGGCACGCCGAACAAGAAATAAGATGGGCCTCGTCCTGGTCGCGACTCCGATCGGGAATTTGGGCGATCTTAGCCCGAGGGCGGTGGAAGCGTTGGCTTCCGCCGCCTTTTGGCTTGTGGAAGACAGCCGGGTCACGGGCAAGTTGGCATCGCACCTTGGCCTAAAGAAGCCGATGAAGGTTCTGAACGAACATTCTTCGCCAGCCGCCATCGAACGCTACGCCGACGAGATCGCGAAAGCAAATTCCGTGTGCCTCGTTACCGACGGCGGCAGCCCCGCCATCAGCGATCCGGGGGCGATGCTCGCTGACCTTTGCCACGAGCGCGGCATTCCGGTTGACGCGATTCCGGGTCCGAGCGCCGTACCCAACGCGCTTGCCTTATCGGGCTTCTTCGCGCAGCGATTCGCCTTCCTTGGGTTCCTCGGGCGCAAGCCCGGCGACATCCGACGCGAGTTCGAGCCGTTCGCCGAATCGCCGCTGACGATCGCCTTGTTCGAGTCGCCGTTTCGATTCCGAAAAACGCTCGAATTGGCGGGTGAAGTGTTGGGCGAGCGTAGGTACGCGATCTGCCGCGAAATGACCAAGGCGTACCAGCAGGTATACCGGGGACGATTGCCGTATGTGCCTACCGAGCAAGAAGTACCGTCCAAAGGCGAGTTCACACTCGTCATCGAAGGTAAACGCAAGGCGAAGGATGCCGATAATCGGATGTGATACAATGCGCGTTGACGGATTCGGCGTCGAGAACAGGAGATACAACTTAGGATGAGGAGAATCGCCGTCGCTACGCTGTTAGCGCTCACCACGCTGTTGAGCGCTGTTGCCCTTGCGCAAGACAGCACCTACCGATTGCGCCCGCTCGATGTACTGCACATCAAGGTGTACAACGAGCCGCAGATCGAAGCAGAGATCCCGGTTGGCCGAGATGGCAACATCAGCGCCCCGTTCGTGGGCATGGTCAAGGTCGAAGGCATGACCACCTCGGAGCTCGAGGCGTATCTCACGCAGGAGTACATCAAGAAGCTCCAACTGCGCGATCCGAAGGTTGCGGTCTACATCGTTCAGTATCGCCAGGTGAAGGCGAGCGTTACGGGGTCCGTCGTTCAGCCGGGCGTCTTTCCCGATTTTCGGCCCGGTGACACGATCGTGACGCTGCTCAGCCGAGCGGGCGGCGCGGTGCCGGATCGAGCCGACCTCAAGCGATGCACCCTGCGCCGCGTCAACTCTCGCGAGTTGATTCCGGTCGATATGTACTCGGTGCTCGTGAAGGGCGACACATCGCAGATTTACGCTCTCGAAGACGGCGACGAGCTTTTCGTCCCTGAACAGCAGAAGCCGTTCGTGATGGTGCTTGGGGCAGTTCAGCAACCAGGTCCCGTCCAATATCGTGACAACATCTCCATGGCGGACGCCATTTCCGGCGCCCGCGGCCCCATCTCGCTCAAGAGCAAGATGTCCGAGATCTACGTGATCCGACGTTTGCCGACGGGCGCAGATCGCCGCATCAAGATCGACTTCGTGAAGTACATCAAGAAGGGCGACCCGACGCAGAACATCACTCTGCAGCCGGGCGACATCGTCTACGTCAGCGAGACCAAGACGCCGGACTTCAACCTTCTTGGCAGCACGCTGAACTCGGCCTTCTTCCTCGACCGCTTGGTGAGAGACGGCTTCCTCGGCGTCCGCATCTTCCGCTAAGGCAAACAAAAAGGAGCCCGCCCGGCGCAAATCGCCCGGGCGGGCTTTCTTGTTTTGGGCTAGCGGGTCTCGTGGATCAAAGGATTGCCCGCGACAGGCTCTGCGGACAGGGCGATTGCGGCCCGCACGCGCTCCACTGTGCTTTCGGCTTGCTCGGCGGTTCTCGCGTGGACGCGGGCGACGGCTTTGCCCGGCTCCAGTCGATCTCCGACCGCCACCAGGATTTCCACGCCTACCGTGTAATCCAGGACGTCGTCCTTCCGGTGGCGCCCACCGCCCATATCGACCACCGCCTGGCCGACGGCGGCGGCATCGAAGCGGTGGACCCACCCCGACAATCCTGCCCAGATGACTTCTGACGCAACGGGCGCGGAGGGTAGCCGTTCGGGTTGGGAA
>JAXLTH010000038.1:0-31255 GCA_046330155.1 Fimbriimonadales bacterium
AAGGAACTGGACTGCCCCGTGTTTCGCCGTTCGCAAGTGCTGGGGTGGTTGCTCAAGGGTTACAAGGTCATTGCCGTTACGGGCACCCACGGCAAGACGACGACGACGGGCATGACCGGAGCCGCGCTCGTTGCGGCTGGGTTGGACCCCTTGGTCGTGGTTGGCGCGAATATTCCGGAATGGGGTGGGCCGGTTCGGGAGGGCAAAGGCGATTGGGCGGTGGTCGAGGCGTGCGAGGCGTACGACAGCTTCCACGACCTAGACCCCTACCATGTGGTGCTGACGAACCTGGAACTCGATCACGTGGACTTCCACGGAACTTGGGAGAACCTGCGAGACAGTGTGGTGAGGTTCGTGAATAAGCTGCCACGCGAAGGGATTCTCTTCTACTGCAAGGAGGATCCGGGCGCCAAAGATATTGCCAAAGGAGCGAACGTCAAGTCGCACGGATACGACAGAAACGACCTCTTCGTCGGATTAGGTGAAGACACAAACCTCCTGTTTTACAGTCCGACGCAGCGTGGTATTCATAATCTGCTAAACGCGTGTGGCGCCGCGACTGTCATGGCGTCGATTGCTCCAAAGACGGACGGGATAGTCAAAGCTATTTGCGATTTTCGAGGTGCCGAGCGTCGCCAACAAGTCCTTCGTGGCGGCGACATCTATTCTCAGGAAAGGAAGCACCTTGATTCGAGCGGGCAGGGCGTTGAGTGGGCGATTACGGTCGTGGACGACTATGCCCATCATCCTACGGAAGTCGAGGCGACCCTGAAGGCTCTCAGGGAGACCTTTGTCGGGTTCGATCACGAGTCGCGCCTTATTGCGGTCTTCCAGCCGCACCTCTATTCGCGCACGGCTCCCCTTATCGAGGAGTTCGCCCGCGCTCTGAGCCTCGCCGACATCGTTTTCATCACCGACATCTATCCGGCTCGCGAAGCGCCGATGCCCGGCGTGAGCTCGGCACGCATCGCCGAGTTGATCAAGAAGCCGGTCTACTACGTGCCTTGCCGCCATCTGTTGCCGCGTGAGGTCAAGCGGGTGGCGAAACCGGGCGACGTCGTGGTCGGGATGGGGGCGGGCAACATCTCCGACTTTGCGCCGGGGTTCATTCGCGAACTCGACCGCAAAGGACCGATCAAGGTGGCGGTGTGCTACGGGGGCGACAGCGCCGAGCGGGAAGTCTCTTTGCACTCGGGACGGGCAATCCACGCGGCATTGGCACGCAAGGGGTACGACGCCAAGCTCGCCGACGTCAGCGAGACCCTCCTCAAGTCGGGCGATCTAAGTGCCTTCGTGGGCGACAGCCGCCCGGACCTCGCCTTCCTAGCGGTACATGGCACCAATGCGGAGGACGGCGCGATCCAAGGGCTCTTCCAGCTTCTTCATGTGCCTTACACGGGATCTAGCTTGCAGTCGAGCGCCATCGCGATGGACAAGCAGCGGAGCAAGCAGATTCTCGCGGCGGTCGGTATCCCCGTTCCCCAGGGCGAGTTGGTGACGGGCCCGGACCAGGCCATCACCATTACCGCCCCCCTCATCGTGAAGCCGAACGCCCAAGGAAGCACGGTCGGTCTCAGCTTCGTCCACGGAGACGCCGAACTGCCCGAGGCGCTTGCCAAGGCGCTTCAGTACGACACCGCCGCTTTGGTCGAGGAGTGGATCGTCGGCATGGAGATCTCGGTTCCCGTACTCGGCGACCAGGTCTTGCCGCCCGTGGAGATCGTGCCCCGCACCGGGCAGTACGACTTCGCTTCGAAGTACCTTCCGGGGGCGACGGAGGAGATCTGTCCGGCTCGGCTTTCTGCCGAGTTGACCGCCCGAGTTCAAGATCTTGCCCTGCGTTCGCACCAGGCGCTGGGGTGCAGCGGCGCGACGCGAACCGACATGATGATTCGCGGCGACGAGATCTTCGTCCTTGAAGTCAACACTCTTCCCGGCATGACCGGAACTTCGTTGCTGCCCAACTCGGCGGCGGCGGCGGGCATCTCGTTCGACGACTTGGTGGACTGGATAGCCCAAGACGCCCTTCAACGCCATGCGAAAACGACGCGCGCGTAGAAGGCTGAACTGGGGGCCGGTCCTGTGGCTTCTCTTTGTGGTCAACGTGGCGGCAGGGCTAACCTGGAGCCGCGCGACCTCGGCGCAAGTCGTGCGGGTGTACGGGGCATTGCCCTACGATGAGGCGCGCATTTCCCAGCAGGCACAGTTCCTCAAGGACGTTCCGTGCTTGCGGGTAGACAAGGCCAGGATCGAGGAGAAGGTGGGATTCGCGCCCGAAGTTCGGACCGTGGAACTCCGAAGGAACGTGTTTGGCCGGGCGGAACTGAGAGTCCAATATCGTGAACCGGTCGCCCGGCTCGCCGGAAGCACGACCGCCTATCTTTCGGACGAGGGCGTTCTCTTCACCCAAAGCGTCGAGCGTACGGACTTGCCGTCGCTCAAGTTGGATGGAGAACTGGACGCGAACCTGGCGTACGCGTCGCCTTGGCCCTTGGGACGGCTTGTCCAGGTCGCGAAAGAAGCCACTTTGAGAGAATCCCTCCAGAATGCCGAAATCCAAGTCTTTAGAAGCGGCGCAGTGTGCTTAAATTTGCAGACGGCGACGCGCATCCAACTCGGTCCTTTGGAAGCGATCGGCGAGAAGTTTAAGGCTTACGACGAACTGCTTCAGTCGAACCCTAACCTCTTGAAGGACGCTTCCGAGTTGATTCTGGTCGCGCCCAGCCGGCCGGCGTTTAAGAAGAGAACCTGATGAATCCGTTCGTAAGTCGCCTTTCGGGCAATAACTGGCTCATTCCTATCACCGTGATGGGGTTGATTTTGGGCTTTTTGCTCCAGGTGACCTGGATCACGGAGCGGACACGCACGGGCCGTCTCCAGTCCCTCGGTTCGATGGACCCCGACTTGGCGCGCCGGTTGAGCGCAGGCTCCATTTCGCTGCTCACCGAACACCAGAAGCTGACCGCCGAGGTCGCCACGCTTCGCGAGGAGAACACGAAGCTTCAGAACGCGATGGGCCAATCGACCGAGCAGACCAAGGTTCTCAACGAGAGTCTGCAGCAAACCAAAGACTTCGCGGGCCTTACGGAGATCGAGGGCCCCGGCATCATCATCACCCTTCGCGACGCGCAGGGCGCCCAGATGGACGGGGTGAGCCAAGGTAACAACATCATCCACGACATCGACGTGCTGAAGGTGGTCAACGAGCTTTGGGCGGCGGGGGCGGAAGCCATCGCCGTGAACGGCCATCGAGTTGTGTCCCACACCAGTTTCCGGTGCGTGGGCCCCGTGATCCACGTGGACAACGTGCCCATCGCCTCACCGGTGACGATCCGGGCGATCGGAGACCCGGCAACGCTTCGGGGCGGCATGACCTTGCCGCTGGGGGTTTTGGCGGAAATCCGCTCCACGGGAGATCCGTCCATGATCAGCATCGACACGGTGGACAAACAAACGGTGCCAGCTTACGCGGGGCCCTCCTCGCGGCGATACGGCCGGGTGCCAGAACCCAAGAAGGACGAGAAGAAGTGATCCTGATTCCGATTCTGGCGGTGGCGGTCGGCATTCTGCTGGGATACGTTCTGCGGCTGGGACCGGTCACGGGTACCGAAGGCGTGTACCTCAGCGTTTCGTGCCTTGCGGGGCTCGACACGTTCTTCGGCGGCATCCGAAGCGCCCAGGAGAGCAAGTTCTCCACCGACGTCTTTGTCTCGGGCTTTGTGGTGAACGTGCTGATCGCGTTCTTTCTGGCGTGGCTCGGCGATCAGATCGGCCAGAACCTCGTCATGGTGGCGGCAATCGTCTTCGGGATGCGGATTTTCACCAATCTCAGCCTGATTCGCCGCTACGTCGTGACAAAATGGCAGGACCAAGCGGCAAGAAGGAAGGAACAGGCCCTCGCCGCCCAAGCGGCCGCATCAACCTCCTCCACTCCCAGTAACCCATGAAACCCGTCTTTGCACTCGACCTCGGCTCCACCAAAGTGGCTTGTCTTGCGGCGGAAGCCGACGACAACGGCGGTTTGCGCGTCTTGGGGGCGGCGAGCGTTCCTTGCCAGGCGATGCGCCGGGGCATTCTCAGCGACGCGGAGGATTTGGGCAGGGCGATTTCCGACGCCGTTCGGCAAGCCGAAGAAGCCTCGAACACCCGGGCGGAAGAACTGGTGGTCGGCCTTTCGGGCGTGAACGTGGAAGGAACCTCAGCCCAGGGATTCGTGCCGATCTACCCCCGGTCACGGCCGATCACCCGCGAAGACGTGCTCCAGGTGATCAACCACAGCCGTCAAATCGTGTTGCCACCCGACCGCGAACTCATCATGAGCATGCCGAGGGAGTTCCGCGTGGACGGCCAGCGGGGCATCGCCAAGCCGATCGGCATGGTGGGAAGCAAGCTTGAAGTGGTCACGTTTATCGTGAACGCAACCACGGCATACATCGAGTCGATCGAGAAGGTGATCCATCGGACCGGCAAGGAAGTTTCCGAAATGGTCTTCCAGCCTCTCGCCGCGGGAATGGGCGTGCTCCGGCCCCAAGATATGGAACTTGGGTGCGTGGTCGCGGACATCGGCGGCGGCATGACCAACGTGGCGGTGTTTTCCAACGGGTCGCTCGCCTACGGCGCTTCGGTCCCGGTCGGGTCTTGGCACATCACTTCGGACATCAGCAAACTTCTCAAGACCTCCATCGAAGAGGCGGAGCGGCTGAAGGTGGAGAGCGGCGGCGCGACGAGTCGTATCGCTAAGGACGACGAGTCGGTTCAGGTTTGCAACTCGGGCAGACGCATCAGCGCCCCATGCAGCGCAAAGTGCTTTGCGAGATCGTGGAGAGCCGCGTCAAGGAGATCGCGAGCCTCGTTCGCCAGCAGGTCGAGCGCAGTGGCCTTCAGGGCATGTTGCCTGGCGGCGTGGTGCTGACGGGCGGCGGAAGCCGACTGCCGGGCGTGGAAATGGTTTTCCAGGACGTTTTCGGCAACGGCGTTCGGTTTGGGAAGCCGGTGGCGAGCGGCAAAGCCGCCACGCCGGAGTACGCGGCGGCCATCGGTATCGCCAAGTACGCGCTCGACGGCTCCGACGACGACCTCTCGCCGGCAGGCGATGGTAGCTGGAAGGAGCGCATTCGCACCTTCTGGTCGATGTTCAGCGGCAAGTAGGCTCGGCTATCCGAAGGTGAACCAGGTTCGGCTTCGCGCCGCAACCTTGACGGTAACGCGGACCCGATGGGCGTCATCCAACTTCACCCGCATACTCTTGCCATCTTCGTGACGCATGGCGGCGGTCTTGGCGAGCCCCGTGTAGTAGAGCGGTACCTCAAGCGTCTGCTCTTGCTCGGCGTCCAGCGGGTTGTAGACCATCAATAGCCCCTTCTCCGGTAGCTCCGGGTTAACGTGGAGGATCGCGTCAAGGTTCTTTCCGTCGGCGCGCCGAACGTGCACCACATCGGATTCGAGGATGTCGCGGTGCTTTTTGAACCACGCCACCCACTTCTTCACCATGTCCCGAGTCTCGGGGGCATCGTAGATTCGCGGTCCTCGGTAGCAGGACTGGGCTCCATAACCAAAGTTGTTCGCCAGATGCTGCTCGTAATCGGCGAGGTGCTCGCGCAGGGGCTCGATCGTTGCTTCCTTGCCTCCGCCTTGGTACTCCACGAGCGGAGTCATCATCCAACCCATGCTGGGGGTCTTTTCCCAGGTCCCGTCGAAGAGGTTCTGACGGCAATGGACGTGCTGTTGGAGGCGGGGAAGGGACCAGTTGCTTTCGCGGTAGCCCATGCCCGTCTTGTTCGAACCGACCATGAAGTAGTGGTCGGGGACGTTCAGGAAGATGCCTTGGGCGCGGCAGGACCGGTAGAAGTTGGCGATGCGCTGGTACTGCATCCATTGGCTGTCTTCAAGACCTCGGTGTCCCGGATGCACGGTGCTCGCGCAGGTGTCTCCCGGGTAGCTGCCATCGTGCTCGAGCAGGTTGAAGCCCGTGGAGGCGAAGAACTTCTCGAGCTTGGCAAAGTAGGCGCGTCCCCACTCGCTTTCGAGACACGGGGAAGCTCCGAAGATAGGTTTGGGGTTCACCACGTCGTTCGCCTTGTCCACGCTTCGGCTGGCGAGTAGGGAATAGCCGCCCAGTTCAACTCCCTTCTTGTTCGCGTACTCCCGGAACTCGCGGAACTTGGCGAGATTCGCATCGGAGACGTCTTCCATGTCGAGGCCGCTCCAGAAGCTGATCACGATCATCTCGAAGCCGCATTCCGCTGCCTGATCGATCGCGGGGTGGACCACCTTGGGGTCCGTCGAAGTGAGGTGCAGCATGATCGGGTTCTCGGTGCACCAAGGCGCCAGGGTCCGGTACATGCGGCGGACGGCGAGCCCTTGCCGCTCGCGCTCGGTCGAGTCTTGGAGCAACTCGAAAACCCGAAAACTCTCGAACGAGGCGCCCGGCATGAGATCGACGTCGGGACCCAAGGGCGGCCGAACCTCGAGCAAACAGGGCGTCTTCAGGTTGTAGTTGACTTGGGTTTTGAACTCGGGGTCGGGATTCCAGTAGACCGTGCGGTTGGAGTTGTTTGCCGCCATTCCGCCGAAGGCGTAGTCGGTGAGAAGGGTCAGGTTGGGATATCGAAACGCGGGGGCGTCATCGACGATGCTCTCGCCTTCGACCGCCGCGAGCGTCTCAGCGACGAAGCGGTTGACCCGCATCGGCTTCTGGGTGCGGTTGACCAGGGTGAACCACTTGGCAAAGAGGGGAATGCCGTCGTACAGCTCGTAGTGCACTTGCGCTTCGAGTTCTTGGTTTCCAAAGACGAGGGTGAGCCGCTTTCCGGGCGGGGGCCAGGGCAGGTTGGCGGAGTGCCGGACACGTTTCCAAGCGAAACGAGCCTCGGTTGGTCCGACCTCGAATCGAAGGAAGGGAAGCGCGGCCGGTTCCGCCTTTAGGCCGTCGAGCCATTCGGGCAAGAGAAAGGCTCGGTTGGGCTGGCCCGTCAATCCGCCGATGGGGATGTCCTTGCCGTCGATGGTGACGACCGCTTCCGGTCGGGTGGCGCGCACAAACTCCATGCGCGCGGGCAGATGCTCGAGGCTGACGGTGGCGATGTTGGGGCCAATGCGGAACCGTCTGGCAGCGAGGCTGTTCGACAGGACGAGTTCCTTGCCGTCTGCGCTCCGCGACACTTCCGATTTCACTCCGCAACGCTGGACAAGCCAGTCGCCGTCGAAGCGGTCGTCGTTCCAAACCGGGAGGGCGGCGATGGCGGAAGCAAGGGCAAGGCTCACGTTTGCGATGCTACCGCGAGAACGAGCAAACCCGGTGAGGCGAACGTAGAAACCTGCGTTACCATGATGTCTATGCGAAAACTGGCCGCCGGGCTGGCGCTTCTGGCATCGTCATTTGCGCACGCGGCGTTTCCTAACAATCCGACGTCGGCGTACCCTTCGGTGGGCATGTGCGGCGATTGGAACGGCACGTCGTTCACCCAGTGGGGAAGCGGCGTGGCCGTGGCACCGACGTGGGTTCTCACGGCGCGCCATGTTGGGGGAACGCACTTCCTCCTTAACGGGACCTATTACGCGGTCGCCCAGAAGTTCTATCACAGCGGCGTCCAGAACGCGGACCTTGCCCTGTGGAAGCTTTCGACGCCCGTTCCAGCATGGTCGCCGGTGGCTTGGCCCGATTTCGTGACCGGCTTGCAGGGGCAGACCGTGACGTTCGTGGGTTGCGGGGTTACCGCCAATCAAGCCCAGTCGGGTTGGTCGATCCTCAACGGAACCAATGGCGTTAAGCGTGCCAGTGTGAACGTGATCGATCAACTCATGCAGGGGATTACGGTCAACTACGGCACGTACACGCGCACTACGGATTACATCGCTTACGACCTTGATGATCCCGCTGGGCAGGTGACCACCAACACGTGGGGCGGACCGGCGATTCAGGGGGAGGGCGGCATCGCTTCGCTCGACTCTGGCTGCCCTTGGTTCCAAAACGTGAACGGCACGCAAAAGGTGGTTGCCGTGAGCTCGATCGTCGGTTACTTCTCGGGGAGCGGCGTGACCTCGAACTTCCAGTACGGGGCATGGGGCGCCGGGACGTTTCTGACCTCCTACAAGGCATGGATGCAAACCACTGCGCCCGAACTTGGCACGATGACGGCCTCGCTGGCCGATGCGACACCCGAGGGAACGCTTGTTTCGGGGGGCGTCTCTCAACTTGCGACGGCCGACGGCATTGCGATGCGGGTACGGTCGCGCAACCTCTGGGCAGACGACGTCGAGAATCCGCTCGGGTTGCGAGTAGGTTTGACCACGCAGGTGGTCTTCCCGACCACTCTCGACATCTCGGTGACCCAAAGAACCCTCGGCGGCGGCGCTCGCGCGCGTATCTATGTTCGGAACTGGATTACCGGAGGCTACGACTTGGTGGATAGTTCATCCGTTTCGGGGACCTTCTCCACTCGGGACGTGCTCAACGTTAGCGCGGCGGGCCACGTGCGGGCAGACGGGCGAATCGAAGTTCGCGTGGGGCACGACAACTTCGCGATCGATTCTGAGTTCATCGACATGGAGATCGATATGGTCCGCGTAGTCGCCAAGACGTAAGCCCAGGCCCGTATAATCAGGGCATGCATCCGCATCGAGTTCCCCTCGCCGACGTCGACCCAGCCGTTTTCGACATCATCCAGCGGGAGGAGCAGCGGCAAGAGCATAACATCGAGCTCATCGCCAGCGAGAACATCGCGAGCTTGGCGGTGCGGCAGGCGATGATGAGCGTGCTGACCGACAAGTACGCCGAGGGCTACCCCGGCAAGCGGTACTACGGCGGCTGCGAAGTTGTGGACGAGGTGGAGAACCTCGCCATCGAGCGGGTCACCAAGCTCTACGGCGCCAACTTCGCCAATGTGCAGCCCCACAGCGGTGCGCAGGCGAACATGGGGGTGTATTTCGCGTTCCTGAAGCCGGGAGACACCCTGATGGCGATGAACCTAGCCCATGGCGGGCACCTTACGCATGGTTCTCCCGTCAACTTCAGCGGGCAGTTGTATAACATCGTGCCTTACGGCGTGGACGCGGAATCGGAGACGATCGATTACGACGCCTTCCACCGGCTGGCGGTGGAGCACAAACCGAAGCTCATCGTTTCAGGAGCAACCGCTTACTCGCGGCGCTTCGATTTCGCCCGCATTCGGGAGATTGCGGACGAGGTGGGGGCGATCCACATGTGCGACATGTCGCACTACAGCGGCCTGATTGCGGCGGGCGAGTATCCCAACCCGGTTCCGCATTGCCACGTGGTCACATCGACGACCCACAAGAGCATCCGGGGCCCGCGCGGCGGCATGATCTTGTGGAACGACGAAGAACTTTCAAAGCCGATCAACATGAGCGTCTTCCCGGGGATCCAAGGTGGACCTCTGATGCATGTGATCGCGGCGAAGGCGGTGGCGTTTGGCGAGGCTTTGAAGCCCGAGTTCAAGACGTACCAGGCGCAGATTCGGAAGAACGCCAGCGCTTTGGCGGCGGCAATGCAAAGCGAGGGATTCCGGATTGTGAGCGGCGGGACCGACTCTCACCTCATGCTGGTCGACCTTCGGCCTTACGGTGTGACCGGCAAGTTGGCGCAGATGGTGTTGGACGAAGCCCACATCACCACGAACAAGAACTCGATCCCCAACGACCCCGAGAAGCCGTTTGTCACTTCGGGCATCCGCTTGGGCACTCCGGCGGTGACGACAAGGGGCATGGTGGAGGCGGACATGGCGACAATCGCCTCGTTAATCGGGCGTGCGCTTAAGGGGCACGAAGACCCGGCGGCTATGGCGACCGTTCAAGGGGAGGTCAAAGCTTTGACCGCCCGATATCCGATCCACAACGTTTCATCCTCGTAGAAGCGACGGGTTGCCTTGAGCATTGGCATGGCACAAACCGACAATAAAGGTCGGGGATGAGCCATATGCGGAAGAAGACTGGATTCACGCTCGTGGAGACGATGATTGTCGTCTTACTCATTGCGATACTCGTTTCGATCGCCGTACCGAACTTCGTAAGCGCTCGGAATCAGTCGCGTCGTCGGGCGTGTCTTGAGAACCTGAGATCCATCTCTCAGGCGAAGGAGCAGTGGGCGATGGAGAACCGGATGGAAACGGGCAGTCCGTGTACGGTCAACGATCTCTCTCCCGAGTACATGCGAATCTTTCCGAGTTGCCCTGCAGCCGGTTCCTACTCGGTGAACTCAGTGGGCGTCGAGCCGGTCTGTAGCGCCATAGGGCACGCTCCCTAGCCGCTACTCACTTCGGAGGGCAACCACGGGGTCCTTGCGGGCAGCCCGCATTGCCGGTAGCAAGCCGAACACGCCACCAACCCCAAGGCTGACGGCAAAGCACAAGCCGACCGTATCCGCGGTCACCATTGGCTTCACGGGCGTGTAGAAGAAGAGGCAAAGGCAGACGAGATAGCTGACGGCAAAGCCGGCGACCCCGCCCGTTACGGCCAGGATCACGGCTTCCGCCAAGAACTGCTGGAAGATGTCGGTTCGGCGGGCTCCCACGGTCTTTCGAATGCCGATCTCCTTGGCGCGCTCGTTGACCGACATCAGCATGACCGTCATGATGCCGACGCCACCTACGAACAGGGCGATGGAGGTCAGCCCGATGAGGAGGTAGGCGAGGATGCTCATGACCTTGAAGACCAGTTTGAGAAGGTCTTCTTGCGTGAGAACCGAGAACATCTGGCGAGGAAGCCGTTCCGCCATGGCATCGTCCACCGCTTTCACAAGCGATTTTGGCTCGACCTCTGGGTCGGTCTGGACCATGATGCGGTGCAGTTGAGGGTTGGGCACGGTGCGCTTGAGTAACCGGTAGGGAACATAGGCTATGTTCTCGAACCCGCCCATGGAGAACATGGAAGATTCGCTGCTCTTGTCCTGGGTGACCCCTATCACCGTGTAGGGCGTGTCGTTGATGTCTACTGTGCGTCCCAGGGCGCTCTGGGCGCCAAAGAGACTGTCTTTGGCCACGCTGCCGATCACGCATACCCGCTTTTCCTCGTCATCGGGGCCAAAGGCGCGCCCTTCCATCATGGTGACGGGGCGAACCTGGAACCATTCGTAACCAGCGGCGATGATGAACGTGGATGGGCTCTGCTTCTCGCCGTGGCTGACACCGCCTCCGACGAACATCAGCGGTGCCGCGGTTTTCACGCCCGGCACCCGCCGAACGCGGGGAATGTCCTCGTCGGCAAGGTAGCTGACCCCCGCCAGATTGGGGGCGAACATGGCTCCTTCGCTGACACGGCCGGGCAGAATGACCAAGACATTGACGCCCAGCCCGCGAACCTGGTTGCCGATGTCGGCTTGGACCCCCTTTGCGATGCTGATGAGCAGAACGATGGCAATCGAGCCGACCATGACGCCAATGGCGCTAAGCAAGGCACGCTGCCATTGCTCGCGGAGGCTCTGCAAAGCGGCGCTCAGGTTGCGCCGGAAGGACGTCACGTCCATATTCAACGAGGAACGAGGGAAGAGAATCGCGGAAAGTGGCGCGGCTGAAGGGATTCGAACCCCCGACTTCTTCCTCCGGAGGGAAGCGCTCTATCCACTGAGCTACAGCCGCGCGATGGGCTACCCCGTGATTCTATCTTGTAGAACCACGGGGTAGCTAGGTCCATCTTACTCGGTCGCCGGGGTTTCAGGCTCGGCCGGAGGCTCCGGCTCGGGCACTGGTTGCTCCTTGGCCTGCATCTCCTCGAGCTCGAGCGGGTGCTCCCGCCGCATGGCGTCTTCGGAGAGCGTTCCCGTCCACCACGCCGGGTTCATCGGGAAGTGGTGCGGGCTGAAGTGGGTGTTGTACATGTGCCACGTCAGAATCGCGAGGAACGCGAGCACCGCCTCCCACGAGTGGGCGATGTAGGCGATGGAGATGGCCAGCGGGGGCAGATGGTTGCCGATTTGCACCGGGAACCAAAGCACCAGGCCCGAGAAGATCATGAGCGGAACGCCCCAATACTCGGCGAAGTAGTCCAGTTTCTCCCTGAACTGGAACCTGCCGTACTTGGGTTCTTCGGGCGCCTTGCCGATGTAGTACTTCGACACGTCGACGAAGTCCTTGACGTCCTTCTTGGTCGGCAACATGGTCCATGAACGCCAGGTGAATCCGGCTTTGGACCACTTCCAGATGAGCTCCAAGATGTGGAAGCCGAAGACGCCGATCATCATGACCGCGCCGACGCGGTGGACGACGCGAACCACATCCATGCCGCCCATGAGCATGTAGAAGTCGCGCATTACGCTATCCTGCGCCTCGCGAACGGGCATTCCGGTGACGACCAGAATGGTGAACGCCAAAGCGAGAAGTCCGTGCTGGATGCGGAGCGAGAGCCCAAGCCGCTTGTACTGCTTGGGAGGCGTGGCCGGTTTGGGTTGGCGGCGAACCTTGTTCAGGAGCAACGACAGAGTCAATAGGCCCACGCCGATGCCCGCCGACACCATGGGCGCCGGAAGCTCCAGCACCGCTTGGAAGATCGCGGCGGTCATGAACAGCATGCCGAGCGCCACAAGCAAGCCAACCTCGCGCCCGCACTTTGGCGGGTGGTCTCCAAAGACCGACCGTCGCATGTCCAAAGCGACCCCCATGAGGAGGAAGCTGGCCATGCCGAAAACGAGCACCTTGAAGAACAGCTGCACGATCCGAAGAATCGGGTCCTTGTCGATGTGCAGGTACATGTGGCCCGCGCCGGATACGGAGAAGTTCTGATCGGCTCCGGGGTGGCAGTCCGGTTGGCCGCAGGTTTCCTTGAGGTGGTTCGGGTTGGTGCGCGCGTCTGCGTTCGTGGGCATGAGCACCACGTGCGACCGGTGGCAGTCCCAGCAGATGGCGGTCTTGAGATTGCCGAAGCGGATGAGCGCCTTGCCGTGGAAACTGCGCTCGTAGGCTTCGACCGCTTGGGTGTTCGGCCCGTAGCGAGCCATCAATTCCTTGTTTCGGTGGCAGTTTGAGCACACCTCGACCTTTTGGCGACGGGTCCATTCGCCGCGGATGGTCACCGCGTGCGGGTCGCCGCCGCCGTGGCAGGTGGCGCAGGTCGGGTGGTCGCCCTTGACCTTATCTGGCCGGGCGTGGACGCTGCCCGCCCACTCCTTTGCGGGCTCGTCGTGGCAGTTGGCGCACTTTGCTTTGTCGTTTCGCATCGCCTGGGTATGCGGATATTCAGGCGTGAACGACCCGTGGCACATCGTGCATTCAAAGGCGGCGTGGGGAGAGGTTTGGAGAGCCGCGTAGTTCACGGCGGGGCCGGCATCGGCCTCTTTGGAGTGGCATCCAAGGCACGCTTTGACCTCTTCAGAGGGTTCGGCGGCGGAAGCGGTCGGCTTGGAATCGGGAGGTGCTTCGCCTTGAGCGAAGATTCGGACCGCGAAGAAGGGAGAAACGGCGAGGAGTATTGGAAGAGAAATCTTAAGAACCCTGTGCAGGGTCTTGCCGAGTTTCATAAATGGTCCCTATTCAGTTGTGCGGTATTCAGTTATCGGAGGGTCAGCCGGTAAGGGAAGACCGCGGACGACGAAGAGTGGGTCTCCCATGGCTCTCGCCATGGGAGACGGGGTTGGGTTACTTGCCCGGGGTAGCGCCCTTCTTGATCTCGTCGATGTTCTTGACGCCGTCCTTGTCGGAGTCAAGGTTCTCGACCTTGGCCAAGATCTCCTTCGTCAGCTTCTTGCTGTTGGCTGCCTTCATGGCCGCCTCGAGATCCTTGCCGTAAGGGTTCAGCTTGCCGCCCTTGGCGCCCATGTGGCAAGTGCCGCAACTGGCCTTGCCGAGTTCGGAGTCCTTCGACACTTTGTAGGTGTCTTCGAAGGTCTTGACGAAGGTGGGCATCGCGAGGGCAAACGCCGTGACACCAAACACCAGGGAGAGAGTTGCGAGTCTTTTCATGCTTGTTCCTATCTGACTGCCGGAATCGCCGTTGCCGGTTCTTCCGAAGGTTGGTTGATTTCGTCGTCCGCTAATTTGACGTTCGAACGCCGGGAGCGTTTTCGGTACAGCGCGGACAAGAACCCGCCGAGGGTCATGATTCCGGTACCGCCCCATACGAGGATGGTGAGCGGCTTATGGTAGATCTCGATCGGGTACATCGGGGTGTTCATCTCGACCTGGAGGGTGACGCCACCGGAGGCAGCGTCCATACCCACCATTTGCAGGTTGAGACTACTATCGAGCTTCGCGGGGTGCTGGATGGGAGGCCCGCCAAAGCCGAGTTCCATCTTGGGGTTGACGGTGTTGACCGTCTTGCCGTCGGAAACTTCGACCAAGGCGCCAAACTTGGTGCCGGCCTTTCCAGGCTCGCCCTCGCGAGTCATTTTCTTGTAGGTGAGCTTCAGCCCGCCGAAGTCTGCCGATTCGCCCGCTTGAAGCTGGATGGGCTGCCCGGCCTCCTTCTGGGGAGGGTTCAGCGTCACGTAGACGTCGTAGAAGAAGTGCCGCTGGATGTGCGGCCACACCATGGGGTTCTCCATGCCGTCGGGGCTCTTCACATAGTAGAGGCCCGGGCTGGCGGTGAAGATCACCTTGCCGTTGTTCGCCGCATCCAGGATGTCGAACTTGACTTCGTTGTGGCGGTCGTACCGGGTCGAGGTCTGTCCTTTGTAGACGACCGCGTAGCCCAGCGCACGGCCCGGATGATTCTCCATCACCAGAGCCTCGCCCTTCCGCTCGAAGCCTCTCGAAATGATGAGGCCCGCCATGAGGACGCAGACGCCGATGTGGGTGATGAAGGGTGCCAAGGCAAGCTTGGAGGCGCGCGTTAGCTCAGTGATGCGCCACACGTTGGAGATCAACGTGAAGACGCAGAGCGCAACGAGCGTCATGATCCAGGGCATTCCCTTGACCTGCATGCCGCCCGCAAAGGCGACGGTGCCGGTTAGGTCTGCCACCCTGCCGAGCGGCGTGATGGCGAATCCGAGAAGGATGAGGCCCGTGAAGCCGACCGTGAGACAGAGGATCGAGTAGCAGCGCTTCACGAAGTCCTTCGTGGGCATCGTACGCCAGCTGACGAACGGCGCGGTTGCCATCACCAGCATCAAAGGCACGAAGATCCAGGGCAGGACGAGATGGTACGTGTGCTCATCGACGACGGCGGGCTTCTTGCCCGACAGCGCCATAAACAGCGGCACGCTCATGCCGAGCATCGTGGCGACGGCCATGCCGATCAGCAACAGGGCACCGGTGCGGTAGAAGCCTTCGCGGTTCAATCCGACTGCCGATTCGGGCCCTTCGGCCTTTCGGTTCATGACCGCACGGACAATCCAGAAGCCGGTGAAGCCGATGGTGAACAGTCCCATCATGCTGATCAGGAGCCGGAGCGCCGAGCGGTCCATCTGCGCGAAGCTGTGGACGCTGGCATCGGCAAGGAAGCCCGAGCGGGTGAGGAACGTGCCGTACACGAACGACAGGAAGGGAAGAGCCCCCATGAGGAGGTTTGAAATCTGCCATCGCTTGCGGGTGGTTTGGACGATGATGCCGTGAACGAAAGCCGCCGCGAAACACCACGGAACAAACGAGGTGTTCTCAACGGGGTCCCACATCCAGAATCCGCCCCAGCCAAGCGTTTCGTACGCCCAGAAGCCGCCCATGCACAGGCCCACGCCGACGAGCGTCATGGAGACGATTGCCCAGGGGCGCACGATGGGAATCCAGGTGTCGTAGTCCCGCTCGAACAGCGCCGCGAAGGCGAGCGCGAAGAGGACGGTTAGCGATCCAAATCCAAGGAAGATCGTGGGCGGGTGGATGGTCACCCAGTAGTTCTGAAGCGACGGCGCCAGGCCCGTGCCCTCTGGGGGCACGATCGGCAGGCCGTTCATCATGTTTAGCCTAAAGGGAGACTCGTACGCCAAGATCGCGGTCAAAGAACCGAGAAAGACGCTGAAAATGACGGTGTACCAGCGCTGATACTTCTGCGCCAGACGCAACACCGGCCAACCGAAAGCAGCCGAGCAGGCGGCCCATAGCAAGAACGACCCTTCCTGGCCGGACCAGATGCCGGCAATGCGGTAGGGAATGGTGTTCTTGGAGTCGGCGTGGCCCCAAACGTACTCGTATTCAAACCGGCTTCCGATGAAGAGGGCGCCAAGGCTGGTAAAGGTGCCGAAGATGGCGACACAACCGAGACCGAAGGCCCAGTTTCCAACCTTCTTGAGGATGGGCGCCTTGGGCTCGAAAAGCCGGGCAAACGTGGCCACCACGAAGAGCACGGTGGCGGCGATAACAAGGAACTTACCCAAGTCTCCTACGTTGAGGGACCATTGTGGAGGTGAGGGGAAGTCGACGGGAGGGAGTTCGTCCATTTGTCCTCATAAAGAATCGGTACCACGTCATTGTAATACCGATTCTGTAGATTCGTTTTACCCCGAGCCGGGTTGAACCGGCTCGGGGGAGCGATCTTTGCGGTTAGTTAGCCGAAAGATCGGCCTTTCGAGCTCGCGCTCGATCGGCTTCGGTGATCTTGAGCATCTGCTCGGTCGTCATCTTGGGGAGCTTCTTAACGGCGGTGTTGCCATTAAGCTCGTCCAGCCAGCTGTTGGAGACATCCATCAGGTGCTGGACGTACGGCGCGTTGTGGACGCCGTAGTCGCCAGAGCGGACGACGAAGTAGTAGTTGTGGCGAGCTCGCTTGATCTGGATCGGCACGCCCGACTGGTTCGGAGGCGTGAAGCCTTCGGCCGTGATCGTGGACGTGTACTCCCAGAACAGGTCGTTCCCGTAGGTGGACTGAGCCCACGTTTCCATGCGGGACTTCAGGGCCAGCAACTGGCTCAGGACGGTGTCGCGCTCAGATTGGACACGGGCGGCGGCGTCGGCGGCCGTGTGGCAGGGCGCGCAGCCCTTGTCGTAGCTAACCGTGAAGGTGTGGCGTGCGTCGGGCATGTGGCACTTGGAGCATTGTCCAGGAGCCGTGGCGTGGGACGTGTTCTGGAGAACCGGTCCGCCACCGTCAGCGCCGCCGAGACCCATGAGCATGTTGAACTGGTTGCTGTCGTGCATGTTCGGGCGAGACGTGCTCGATTGGAGCTTCGCATCGCGACCGTCGGCACCGCGACCGTTGTGGCATTGCGCACAGATGTGGTCGAAGTTGGTGAACGTGCCTGCGGTGGTTCCCGGGGCGACCACCGAAGTGTCCTCGTTGAACGTCTTGTGTCGAAGTTGGACTTCCTCGCCGTCAGCGTTCACGTTTCCGGTCACGCTGTGCGGGTTGTGGCACGTGGCGCACGTGGCGATGTGCGGAACCTTCGTCTGAGTTTCCTCAGCCAGGTTCTGGATCGTCGCGTCGTCCATGGCTCCGATATCGTTGCCAAGTTCGTTCTCGATGCGGAACAGACCGCTGTGGCAAGCCACGCATCGGCTGCTTCGGCCGTAGTTGCCCGGGTTCGTGTAGGCTTCTTCCACTGGAGCCACGATCAGCTTGCTGTGCTGAGAGAAGTTCCAGTCATCGTTGGTCTTTCCGTGGCATTGCGCACAGACGACCGGGTTGGAGACGTTGGGAAGGGAAACGATGTTGCCCGCACTCGGATCCGCCTGGTGGGCGCTACCGGGTCCGTGGCACCGCTCGCAGTCAACACCCTTGTTGGCGTGCTTCGTGTCCTTCCAGTGCTCGTAGATGGTGCCGCCCTCACCGGGGGCGCCACCATGGCACGCGGCGTTCGCACAAGCTTCGGCGCCAATGTAGCTGGCTGCCTTCTGCTGGTCGGACCACAGTGCCTTGAATTGTTCGGAGACGTTAAAGCCGCCTCCACCACCACCACCGCCGTTCGGGCCACCTTCGCCACCGCAACTTTGCAATACGAGCAGAGCCGCCGTGAACGGGATAGCCGCGAACAGGGTAATGAACCATCTAGATTTCATGATGTTTCTCCGCTGCCATTGGCTGATTGACGATAAGATTTCAACTCCGTACCCCCTATCATTGCTAGAACTTGAACGAGCAGGACACGCCGAAGACGGTGGTCCGATAGCTGAGGGCTTCCTCAAGCTTGTCGGTGTGCCGCCAAGGCGCGAAGAGCACGTCGATCGACGTGTTGTCGTTCAAACGATGCCGATACTGCGCCGTGATCTCCGTTCCGTTGTAGTTCCCGTCAGAGAGCATCAACGGGTTGGCGTTCCGCGTGTAGTAGCGCGTCACGCTCAACGAGATCGACTGGTTCGGGTTGAAAGTGTGGTCGACACCGAAAGCAAGTGTCGTGCTCGATGGGAAGAAGTCGTCAAGCGACGATCCCGTATCGACCACGCCCTTTGCCTCGTAGGTGTCGTTGGCCATCTCGGCGAACAAGCTCGTACGATCGCTGAACGAGTAGCTTCCGCCGAGGGTGAGGTTGTGAGACCGCACTTCCACCGAGCGGGGCGAGTTCTGATCATATCGGAACGTGTACGTGAGATATCCAGCGAACCGGTCGCAGTCCGTGTCGAGCTTGGCCTGGACCTTGACCCGATCATCCCAGTAGAGCTGGCGAGGATCGAGCGTGACCATGGTGGCCGCGTCGCTCAGGTGGTCCCACGAATAGCGGGCCGACCATCGGACTCGTTGGAACACCTTGCCGGATAGCTTGGCGTCCAGCGTGTTCCAGTTCAGCAAATCGGTGTACGTTTGGTCGCCCCGGACTCGCTCGACTTCGCGGTGTTGATAACCGCCGTCGAATGCCATGCCCGCAAGGCGACTAGAAAGCCGAACCCCAGTGCTGAAGCGTTGGCGAACATAAGCGTTCTCCACGTTCGGCATCTTGAGGTCTTCCTTCCTCGTCGAGAAGGTCAAGTAAGTGTCCTCGCCCAAGGCCCAGTCGGCGTTCAAGGCGATGGCCTTGACGTCGCTGTCGCGCATACCCGTTTGCTCGATCTTCGTCTGGTTGTAGACGCCCTCGGCCGAGATGCCCTTGATGAGCTCGCGTCCGAAGTGGGCGTCGATCCGATGTTGGATCGAGTTGGGTTGGCTGCCGTTGCGATCGAAGAATCGGCGATCCGT
The DNA here is from genome assembly GCA_046330155.1 of Fimbriimonadales bacterium. Lineage (GTDB taxonomy): Bacteria > Armatimonadota > Fimbriimonadia > Fimbriimonadales > Fimbriimonadaceae > CALMEF01. The sequence goes on from JAXLTH010000038.1 coordinate 18,982, forward strand.
GATCTGAACGCCACCCTGGCCTCCCAAGAATCGACCTTCCACGCCGCCGGCATAAGCCTTGGTGCGGGTGTCCTCGGGGTCTTTCGGCCCTTCGAACTTGTGGTCCCTCGATTTCTCGTCGTAGGTCCAGTAGGCTCCGATCTCAGGCGTCAGCGCATACGTAAAGCGCGCCGAGTACTCGCGATCCTTGCTTTTGTCCACCACAACCGGCGTCCAGTCGAAGAACTCGTTCTTGGCGTAGGAGCCGCGCAGGGTGGCCCTTCCGTCCAAGAAGATCAACAGTCCTTCGCCGGTCGAATCGTGATCGACCGTTCCGTTCAGGTTGAGGCGACCCCAGGCCTTGCCGCCCTCGCCGGGAAGTAGCAGGCGCAGTTCTTTTAGCGCCAGCCCATCGGGCGGGGAAGCGTACCGTCGCAGGCTGCGGCGGAAGCCGGAGTAGTCGTATCCGTAGTAGCCGATCGACAGCAGGTTCCACTTGGGAGCCTGAGCCTCTGGCTCGTCTTTCTGTTCGTCTTTCGTGGGCGTGGCACCCTCTTGGGCCCACGCTCCGGTAACCGCCATGGAGACCGAGATGATCGCGGCGATTCTATCTAACCATCGACTGCCCATTTTCCTCCATCTCCTCATTTGCTAAGGAATCGTGAGCTGGTGTTGCTGCCGTGAGGCGCCACGTGGCATCCTGCCTGCCAGCAAGTTCGGCCCGGGTAGTGAGTTGCTAACTTCTCCGTGTGGCACTGAGCGCAAAGCCCGCGCGACGAGGAGTTCATCAGGTCCTTGTTTGCCGAACCGTGCGCCTTGTGGCACTCGGCGCAGCCTGCGCTGCTGTGCCCGGCAACCGGATCGTGCTCGAAAACAAACGGTCCCGCTACCTCGGCGTGGCAAGTTACACAAGCATCCTTGGTTCCCGGACGGTTCACTTTTTCGTTCTTGTTCGGGTGGGCGTTGTGGCAATCGCTACACGCGAGGCGTCCCTCCGGGACCGGATGGTGCGACGCGAGTCGGAACTGCGCAACGGCAGCTCCGTGGCATTGACCGCACAGCGTGGGCTCGTCGGCCTTAAGCATGTCTTTCGGCTCGACGCGCGCCACAAAAAGGGCCTTCTTCGGATTCGCGCTATCGCCTTTCTTCACGACGCCCGGTTCCCAGTTGGGATCGGAGTCGGGATGGATTTGATGGCACGAAACGCAGGATAGATCGGCTCGAGAGTGGGCCGACCGTTTCCAGTGGGTTTCGCTGAGAGTGGAACCGTGGCACCGCAGACATGCGGCGGCAGATTCTTTCGGAGACATCGTGCGGAAGTTGATGTTCTCAGCGTTTTCTTCCGCGCGGTGGATGCCTCCAGGTCCGTGGCAGCCCTCACAACCCTTCTTGCCCAAAGGACGGCTCGGGTCGGCAACCAGCGCTGCATGGGGCGAGGCCTTAAAGGCGGCCGCCTTCTCTGCGTGGCAACTGGCGCAACCCTCGTCTCCCATGTAGTCGTCGGGTGTGGCTCGGGCGAATAGCTTGTCTGCCTGACTACGCCCTCCGTTGTTTTGTCCGATGCTTTCAACCCCAAAGAGGACCGTGGCCACTCCTAGGATGAGGATGATCGACTGTATTCGCACCGTGTATCCCCCGTAACTTTCAGATGCCCGACTCGGATAGGACAGGGTTGTCCGTCTCGTCGTCAGATTTGCATCTCTATCGGCATTCTAACATAGTGGGCAACGCCCACAGTCAACATTCTGGGAGGAAAAAATCATTATCTTTTCGTCAAGTTTCGATTGAACCTAAGCCCTCGAAATTTGAACCTAGAATACGTATTACTTTGGACTGATGGCTTGTTTTGCGAAGGCACATTAGCGCCAGGAAACTGCACTGTTGAAGTTTGGCGGTTTCGGCGGACGGGACGAGAACGATTTATCGCCGTTGGCGAGAGGGCGGAGGTCCCAAAGGTAACCTAGCCCGCATGTTGAGCCTCAGCCTTCTCATGGGCGTCGCCCTTGCCGCCCAGGGTAACGACCTGAAGTCGATCGATATGGTGATGGGTAACGGCCTCGTCGCCGCGAAGGGCGATGTGGTGACCGTGCTCTATCGCGGAAACCTGTTGGATGGCAAAGTCTTCGACGAAACCGCCAAGAAGCCGCCGTTCGCCTTTGTGCTGGGCGAGGGCAACGTGATCAAGGGATGGGACGACGGAGTTCAGGGCATGAAGGTCGGCGGCCGCCGCATCTTGTCCGTGCCGCCTAAGCTGGGATACGGCGATCGCGCCATCGGCGATCTGTTGCCCGCCAACTCGACTCTGGTTTTCGACATTACGCTTCTGCGGGTTGACAAGAAGGGAGCAACGCCCAAGGTGGACATCGAAGAACTGGGTGCCGGGACCGGAGCAAAGGCCGAAGACGGTAAGACCGTGAGCGTGCACTACAAGGGCACGTTCCTCAACGGTGAGCCGTTCGACGATTCCTATAGCCGCAAAGCGCCCATCAGCTTCAAACTGGGCAGCGGCCAGGTGGTTAAGGGTTTCGAAGACGGCGTTAGGGGCATGTTGGTGGGCGGCAAGCGCAAGGTGACGATGCCTTATATGCTCGCGTATGGTCCCAACGGTCGCGCCCCGGTTATTCCTCCCTATGCGACGCTCGTCTTCGAACTCGAACTCGTGGAAGTGAAGTAGATGCCGCTGCTTGCTGCTGCCCTCATTCTAGGGTTTGAGAATCTGGTCGTCAAAGACCTGAAGGTGGGAACCGGACCGGCGGCAAAGGCTGGCGACGCCATCACGGTGGTCTACCGAGGCACGCTGACGAACGGTAAGGAGTTCGACTCGTCCAAAGGGCGGCCGCCCTATGCCTTCCTTTTGGGCAAGGGAACCGTGATCAAAGGTTGGGACCAGGGCCTCGTCGGCGCCAAGGCGGGGGGTAAGCGCCGGTTGACGGTGCCGCCTGCGCTCGCCTACGGCGACCGCGGGATCGGGAACGACATTCCCCCCAAGTCGACCCTGGTGTTTGATATCGACATCCTGCGCGTCGAGCCGGGTGCCGGAAGCAAGAACCTCATCATCAAGGACTTAAAGGTCGGAAAGGGCAAGGCGGCGAAGATCGGCGACGAAGTCGCCCTCCACTACCGAGGAACCTTCCTGAACGGGCACCCGTTCGACAGCTCCTACGATCGTGGGCGGCCCCTGACCTTCAAGATCGGCGCGCACGAGATGGTGGCTGGGTTCGAGAACAGCGTGATCGGCATGAAAGTGGGCGGGAAGCGCAAGGTGACGATCCCGTTTGCGATGGCGTATGGACCGCAGGGCAAGCCGCCCACCATTCCGCCGATGAGCACGTTGGTGTTCGAACTCGAACTGCTCCAGACGAGGTAGGGGTGGGGGCAAATCGCCCCCACGATTCGTTACTTGCCGAGCTTGGCGCGGAGTTGGGGGATCGCGTCGAACAGGTCCGCGACCAAACCGAGGTCCGCGCTCTCAAAGATCGGGGCATCTGGGTCCTTGTTGATCGCGACGATGACCTTGCTGTCCTTGATGCCCGCCATGTGCTGGGTTGAGCCGGAGATGCCTGCCGCGATGTAGAGGTCGGGCGCGACGATCTTGCCGGTTTGGCCGACTTGGAGCTCGTTGGCGGCGATTCCGCTGTCCACCGCCGCGCGGGTCGCACCGGCAGCGCCTCCGAGGGCGTCCGCCAAGCCTCCGATCACACTCTCGAACGTCGCCGCGTCCTTCAACGGACGCCCGCCGCTCACCACGATCTTGGCTTGGGTGAGGTCGGGCCGACCGCCGCCGCGTGAGCTCTGGCCCACTCGAACCGTCTTGGCGGGGGAAACATCTCCCAGGTCGACCGTTTGAGCGGGCGATGCCGCTCCCTTGAAGCCGGCGGGCCGGAAAGTGGCTACGATTGGGTTGCCGATCGCCTCGACGGTCTCGATCATGGTGCCTGCCACGATGGGCCGCTTGAACACGGTGGCGGAATCGCAGGCGATGACGTCGGTGACCATGGCCGCGTCCAGAAGCCCGGCGACGCGGGCAAGAACGTCCTTGGAGCGCATGCTCGACACCGCGGCGAGGTGCGAATACCCGGAAGCCCGGTTGGCGATCGCCTTGGCAACGGCATCCGCCGGCGCATCGGAAGCTACGGAAAGGACGTCGAAGGGAAGACCCAGGGCGGCGGCAAAGCCCGCCCCCTCGTCGGTACCGGAAAATGCGATAAAGAGAAGCTTGCTCATGCCAGCACCCCCGCGTCGTTCAGAGCGGCAACCAGTTCGTCTACGCTGCCCACCTTGCGGCCGGCGGCTCGGGGCGGCGGCGCCTCCACCCTGAGACGTTTTGTCTTGAGGCTGGGCTGGGTTGCCGGTGCTCGGCGGTCGAGCGGCTTGCTGCGCGCCTTGATAATGCCGGGAAGCGCGATGTAGCGAGGCTCGTTTAGTCGCAGATCGACGGTGATGAGGCAGGGAAGCGGCATTTCGAGCGTCTCCTCGCCGTTGTCGGTTTCGCGGGTGACTTTGGCGCTCGAGCCCAAGTCGATCTTCGAGGCGAAGGTGGCTTGGGGCCAGTCGAGCCGGGCCGACAGCATCTGTCCAACTTGGTTGCAGTCGTCGTCGGTTGCCTGCTTGCCCATGAGCACGAGATCGGGTTGCAGCTCACGGACCAGAGCTTCCAGTTCCTTGGCGACCGAGGGAGAGTCCCAGGTTTCGCCTGACTCAATGAGAATCGCTCGGTCCGCTCCAATGGCCAGCGCCTTCCGAAGTTGTTCTTCGCATTCGGCGGATCCGATGGAGACCGCGATCACCTCGGCGGCGCCGGTGCGCTCCTTGATGCGGACCGCCTCTTCCAAAGCGATCTCGTCGAACGGATTTACTTCGAACTTCACGCTGGATGTGTCGATGCCGCTTCCATCGGGAAGCGGTTTGACTTTGGCGTAGGGGTCGACGACTCTCTTAACGGGAACAAGGATCTTCATTGATGCTTCTTTCGGGACTAGTTGCGCAAGGGCTTGCCGTTCTCCAACATATGCTTGATACGAGCCAGGCTGAGCCCATTTCGACATAGCTCCAGGAAGACCTCTCGCTCGCGCTTGAGGGCGTCTTCCAGAGAGTGCGGCTTCGTGAAGACGAACTTGATCTTGTCGCCGATCAAGCCATCGTGGTCGGTGATTTCGCCTTTGGCTTTGAGGTCGGCTTGCGCCTGGTCGATCATCCCCGCTACCGGGCCGCCGACGATGGTCCAGTCTGCGATCGGCTGGGGCTCCACCTTGAGGGCAAGCTGCTTGGCGTCGTGCAAAAGGCGATCGGGGTGGTAGATGGTCGCGTCGGTCGAACGGAGGTAGCCAAGTCGGCGAGCATCGTCGGCGTTCGCCGAAACCGGCCCAACCATCAGTTGCGCCGCCATCTCAGCCAGGCCTTTAGCGCCACCCGCTTGCCCGGCGAGCTTCATGCGCACGGTACCGGCGCCGGCGGGAATCAAGCCCACTTTGGCTTCGGGCAAGCCAATCGCCGTGTCCGGATGGGCGGCGATTTGCGGACAGGCGAGCGCCAACTCGTAGCCGCCGCCGAGGCAGTGCCCGTAGACAGCGGCAACGGCGCGGCGGTTCGAGAGGAGCAGTCCCAGATCTTGGAGCTCCTTGAGCCCGGCGTCGATTCCGTCCCAGTCCTGGGCTTCGATCTTCTCGGCGAAGAAGTTGAGGTCGAATCCGACCGAGTAGCTGCGCGCTTCGCTGGTCAGAACGAACCGGTCCAGCTTGCCCGACCGCAGGTAAGCCGTGAGGCTGGAAACCAGGGCGGGGGTGATGGAGCCCATTTTGGTGGTGAACGCCACCGCCAGAACGCCGTCGCCAAGGTCTCGCACGTTGAACCCTTCCTGCTTGTCGACCAAGGGGTATTCGGCGATGGTCCGATATTGGGGCTCGGGCTTGGGAGTGAAGTACTTGCCGTCGAACCCGTGGATTTCGGCACCTTTGTAGAATGCGTCCTCCTTGATGCCCAGGCGCTCGGCGCCGATGGCGTCGATGAGGGCAAAGGGACCGAGATCCCAGCCAAATCCCCACATCATGACGCGGTCGAAATCGCGGACGTTGTGGCTGATCTCCTCCTTCAGGTAGTTCGCGTATTGGAGGGTGGGGACCAGGTAGGCGCGCAGGAACTCGCCGACTTCGTCGCGGCCTTCGAGAGCGGCGGCGATGCGCTCGCCGATCGGCTTCTTGCCGTGCTCTGCCAGGCTGGGCAGCATCGGCTCAAGACGCTCACGGTAGGCCATGGTGGCGAAGTCCAGCGCCATCAGTTCCTTGCCTTCCTTCTTGTAGTAGCCGTGGCCTGACTTGTCCCCGATCCAACCCTTCTCCATAAGAAACGCCATGGTGCTGGGCGTCTTGAGGCTGTCGAGGTAGGGATCGCCGGAGCATCGCTGCAGGAGGTTGTTCGCGATGTCCTGCATGATGTCGAGTCCAACGATGTCGTTCAGCCGGAAGCTGGCGCTACGGGGCCGGCCGAGGAAGGGGCCGGTGATGGCGTCGACCTGCTCGGCGGTCAGCCGAAGTTTTTCGGCGACGTGGATCGCGTGGAACATCGACCACATGCCGAAACGGTTGGCGATGAAGCCGGGCGTGTCCTTGGCGAGGACCACGCGGCGCGCGACCTCGTCTTCAAGGAACCGCGTGAGCTTCTCGATCGCCTCGGGCGAGGTCTGGCTCGTGGGAATGAGCTCCAGAAGCTTCAGGTATCGCGGCGGGTTGAAGAAGTGGGTGCCCATGAAGCGGCGTCGGAACGACTCGCTCCTGCCTTCGGCAAGAAGCTCGATTTGCAGACCGCTGGTGTTGGTGCTGATCAGCGCCTCTTCGGGAAGGAGCGGCTCGATCTGCTCGAAGAGCGCCTTCTTGGCGTCCAGCTTCTCGATGATGGCTTCGCAAACCCAGTCGGCGTCGCGAATCCAATCCAGGTTCTCCGCGATGCTGCCCAAACGCACCTTATCGGCGGTGGCGGGAACGTAGAAGTGCGGCGGACGGGCTTTGCGAGCTCGCCCGTAGGCTGCCTCAACGCTTTCCTGGGTCAAATCGAGGAGGGAGACGTCGAAGCCGATGTTGGCGAGGTGGGCGGCGATGCCGCTTCCCATCGTGCCGGCTCCTATGACGACCACTTTGCGTGCCGAAGCGCGATCGATGCTCATAGAGGTTGGACCTGATGCAATGCGTTCCGGCGCACCGAAACGGCACCGCTAGGATACCTGTGGAACGGGCTCGGGGGAACCGATGGAAATTGGCGGGCCTGCGCACCAGAACGCGTCATCGCGCGTCTCTTTGGATGAGGGAAGCTTGCTATACTAGCGGGCAAGCCGCCTTTGGCTTCAAGAGGTGAACAAACATAAGGAAGTTTAGAAGAGACGTCCGCCCCGATCCAGGGCCCCCGATCAACGAGCGCGTGCTCCGGTTCCGTGACATCCGTGTCATCGGGTCCGACGGAGAACAGCTCGGCATCCTGCAAAGCCGCCAGGCTTTGGCCATGGCGAAGGAAGAAGGGCTGGACCTGGTGATGGTTGCCCCGAACGCTCAACCCCCTGTCTGCCGGATCATCGACTACGGTCGGCACAAGTATCTGACCGAGAAGCAGAACAAGGAGAAGAAGAGCAAACAGCAGGACGTTAAGGGTATAAAGATCAGTCCGCGTATCGCCGACCACGACATTCAGATCGCCGTCCGGAAAGCCATCAGCTTCCTGGAAGAGGGTCACAAGGTCAGGTTCGTCTGCCAGTTCCGCGCTCGCGAAGTGACGCATCCGGAGCTGGGCAAGAATCGGTTGGACCGCATCGCGGAACAGGTTGCAGAGATCGCAAACGTGGAGCGCCCCCCGATGATGGAGGGCCGCCAGATGTCGATGGTCCTGCTTCCGAAGCCGAACACGGGTAAGAAGAATGCCAAAGCTGAAAACAAACAAGACAGCCGCGAAGCGGTTCAAGGTGACGGGCAGCGGGAAGATCACCCGGCGGCGGACGCATAACAGCCACCAGTTCCTTCACAAGAGCGGAGCGCAGAAGCGCCGCCTGGAAGAGGAGCCCACACTGTTTAAGGGCGAGATGAAGCGCGTCAAGCGCCTTCTCGTGATGTAGTCCGCATCCTGAATCCTTCATTCTCTACCGCTACCGCCCGAGAGGGCTGGGACCCGGTCAAGACCAACCAAAAGAGGTGAACAATGGCAAGAGTTAAGCGTGGCCTGATGCGCCACAAGCGACATAAGAAGATCATCTCCCGGGCAACCGGGTATTGGGGCCGTAAGAAGAACGTCTTCAAGCGAGCCCACGAGCAGGTGATGAAGTCCGGGCAGTACGCGTTCCGCGACCGCCGGGCCAAGAAGCGAGATTTCCGACGGCTTTGGATCGCCCGCGTCAGCGCGGCGTGCCGCGAGTGCGGAGTCAAGTACAACGAGCTGATCCACGGATTGGCAGCGAACGGCATCCAGGTCAACCGCAAGATGCTGTCCGAGTTGGCGATCAACGACATGCCCGCGTTCAAGGCGATCGTCGCCCAAGCAACCGGCAAGTAGCCGCACCAGAAACGAAGAAGCGTCCCAGGTCCAAACGGACTTGGGACGCTTTTTTCGTGTCGGAGCCTAGCGGGGCGGGATGCCCTGCTTGCCGCCGATGTCGAACGGGAAGCCGCTCTTCTTGAACTTCTCCTTGCGCTGGTCGATCCGGGCTTGGAAGTCGGCGGGCAACTGGTCGAACGAGATCGGCTTGTCCTTCAGGTTCACCGAGTCGTCCCGGAGCATGCCTTGGTAGCTCACGCTTTCGGCGAGCTGGAACTTGATCGTGTAGGAAACCCGGTTGCCCAAACGAAGCTGGGTGAGGGCGGGGAAGAAGCCTGCCGCTTGCTGGAACATGGGCTCCTCCTTCATCCAAGCGATCATCCCCAGTTCATCTGAACCCATACCGCCTCCTTGGGAGAAGAGCGGGTTGGTCTTTTCAGCGGGGAAGACCACGTAGTCCTTTTCGGCGGCGATCGTTACATAGCCTTGGGGCGGCAAGCCGTTTGGCATGATCTCGGTCGGCTCGTCGCGGAAATCTTTGTTGCCGCCGTTACCCATGAACGACGCGATCATATCCATGAAACCGCCTTCCTCGCGGGGCTTCTCGCCGGGGCGATCGACCCTGAGCTGGGCGTTCGCGCCGAAAACGATGCGCGCCATTAGATTCTGCTGGTCAGAAGATAACTGTCCGATCGCGATGCGGCCACCGTTGTCGATCAGCCCCTGCCGTTGGTCCGGCGCAAGCCTTCCGAAGAATCTCAGGAGGTTCCAGTTCACCATGCCCGACATTCCGTTCGCCATGGCGTTCGGAGCGAACATGGTGAGATACATGGTTGCCGCCGGCGTGTCGTAGGGCGATTCGGCGACGGCGGCGTAGCCGGCGATGTCGGCAAGGCTCGCGGCTCCTTTCGTGTCGGCGGCGCGAATGATCGTGCCCAGGGCGAATCGGTCGGCCCGCTCGCGCCTTGCATCCACCATGTTCGTAGGTCGAACGACAAGTTCAGTGTCGGTGGCGTTGACCGTGAGGGCTTTGTTGGCTTTGAGGTCGGCCAGGTACTTGCTGGGCGTCAGTTTGACCGCCTCGCCGCTGCCGAGGGCGAAAGCCATGGCGCCGCCCGAAATCGAGTCCGGCAGGTTTGCGACGAGGTCTAGATTCTTCGCCTTGGCGGTCGCAATGAGGGCCTCCGAGTCCTTGAACGACAACGGGTCGTGCTCCTCTGGATGCAGCAGGGCTTGCCGCAGGGCGTCCGACATAGGCTTGGGCGCCGCCGGATTCATGACATCCATCTTCATGGCGTCCCGCTCCTTGGCGAGCGGGGAGAGTTCGATTTCCGCTTCGTTGGGGTCGGTCTTGGGGGCGGGCTTCTTCTCGGCGCCGGGCATGAAGGCGGTCAGATCGCCGAACATGCTGGCGTCGCCGGATTCGAGGAACCCCGTGCCGTTCAACAGGACCTTGCCCTGTTGATCAAACAGACGGAGGCTCACTTGGATGCCGGGGAAGAATCCTTGCCGTTCCGCAACGAGGATCGCCTTGACCGCAGGACGGTCGATCGGTTTCTCGTCCGCCCCGATTCCGAACATCTGAACGAACTCTTTGAGCTTGGCGTCGATTTCCTCATCTTTGCCGGCACGATCTTGCTGCAACTTGCGCGCGTAGTCGTTCTGCTCCTTGACGAGTTGGTCCAGAATCGACCCCGCGTTCGAAGGCAGGCTTCGTTGCATCCGGTTGGGCGTGGTCGCGAAGACTACGCGGCCGTCCTTGCCGATGTCGACGAAAGCGTTTGCGCCGAGTCCCGCTACGAGCTTGACGATGGCTCGGCCGACGGGCGAGGACGTGTTCACGCCGTCGCCGAAAACTCCGGTTCCGCCTTGGCCGAAGGTGACGCTGGCGGTCACCGTGTTTTGGCCGGGCTTGGCGTCCGGCTTCTTGGGTTGCAGGCTTTCGAGCAGCTTCTGGATGCCCTTCTGGAGAGCGTCAAGGCGTCGCCGCCGATCGTTCTGCTCTTCAAGGCGCATTCGGCTGAGGTCCCGAACGAGGAGCATGCGCCCGTCGGCTTCTTCCCACTTGCCGGTGGTGACTTCGGCAATGCGGTTCAGGAGCTGATCAAGGGGCATCGCCTTGACGCCAACGATCACGTACTCGTTCGCCATGGTTTTGGCGGTTTGGATGTTCAAGCCCGTGGACTTCGCCAGATCGGCGAGCACCGCCGCCACCGGACGAGCCACCGACGAGTACTCGACCGGTTGTTTCAGATCCTGGGCAAACGAGGCCTGGATCGCAAACGCCATCAGAGCGGAAACGACGCTACGGTTCATGTCTGAAGCATATACGCTCGGGGGTGTCGATAAGGATGCGATCTGGGGTCTGCGGCAGGTCACGCCGACCTCGGGGTGCGCTTACGAGTAGAATTCGGTGCCCCCATGAGTTCTGAAGAACGATCGGTCCGTGATATCCGCCTCGACAAGCTGGCTCGCATGCGCGAGTTGGGACACGACCCGTACGCGGTCGAGGCCTTTGCCCGAACGGGAAGCGCGAGCGATCTGCTCGCGAGGTTCGAGGGCAAAGAAGATGTGGACCTGGCGGGCGAAGACGTTCGCTTCGCGGGCCGGGTGGTCAGCTATCGCGACATGGGCAAGGCGGGCTTTGCCCACCTTAGCGATGGCGACGGCAAGGTCCAGATTTACTGCCGCAAGGACGATCTGGGCGAAGTGGGTTGGGAGCTGTACCAACTGATCGACATCGGCGACCACGTCGGCGTGACCGGCGTGCTGTTCCGAACCCGAAGCGGCGAGCGGTCGATCCACGTGAAGGAGCTGGTGCCTTTGAGCAAGAGCCTCCAGGTTCTGCCCATGGGCAAGGAAAAGGACGGCCAGCAGTGGTACGGCTTGGCGGACGTTGAGCAGCGCTATCGCCACCGGCACCTCGACCTTATCGCCAACGCCGAGGCGCGCAAGGCGCTCATCGACCGAGCGAAGATCGTGACCGCGGTGCGGCGCTACTTCGACGATGCTGGCTATCTCGAAGTCGAGACCCCGCTGCTGCAGGTGGTCGCCGGCGGTGCCGCCGCCCGGCCGTTCACCACGCATTACAACGCCTACGACATGGACGTGAAGCTCCGCATCTCGCTGGAGCTGTATTTGAAGCGGCTCATCTGCGGCGACATCCCGGCGGTGTACGAGATCGGGCGGGTGTTCCGCAACGAGGGCGTCTCGAACCGCCACAACCCTGAGTTCACGTTGCTCGAGTTTTACGAGGCCTACACGAACTTGGAGGGGATGATGCGGCGCGTGGAGGAGTGTTTCGAGTTTGTGGCGCGCTCCGTCTACGGGTCTCCGATCGTGGAGGTCGGAGATTTGGGAGGCGTGGACTTTTCCAAGCCTTGGCGGCGCGTCGATCTGCTGGAAGAAATCGAGCGACATACGGGACTGACCCGGTTCGAGTTGGCGGACCTAGAGACCGCGAAGGCAGCCGTGCGGGTCAAGAAGGTCGTGGACAAGGCGCACGAACTGGGCGGCCACATCGATTTGGACAAGGAAGGCAGTCTGGGCGGCCTCATCGAGAAGCTGCTCGAGGTGTTCGTCGAGCCCACGCTTCAGGAGCCGACGTTCGTGGTCGGCTATCCGATCGAAACCAGCCCGCTGGCGAAGAAGGAGCCGGGCAACCCGCGGATGACGCGGCGTTTCGAGGGCTACATCCTCGGCCGGGAGATCTGCAACGCATTCAGCGAGATCAACGACCCCATCGACCAGCGGGAGCGGTTCGAGCAACAGGCGCGGGAGATGGCGA
>JAXLTH010000039.1:0-28639 GCA_046330155.1 Fimbriimonadales bacterium
ACCCAGAGCAGTCGATACCGTTAACGGGGTCGTTGCCGCCCCACTTGTAAGGCGTACCCGTGAACTTGAGCGAGTAGTTAGCGATCGCCGCCCGGCCCGAAGACGTGCCCTTCGACATGGAGCCGCGCCACGACTGGGAACTGTCACGAGTCTGGTCGATCACCGCATCATAGGGCAACCGCGCCACCGAGGTCGACGCCACGTAACCCTGAGCCCCGTTCGACATTAGCACCTTGAGGTACTTGGGGTTGGGCGACGAGTTCACCACGATGTACTCGTACGCTTTGGCGCGGTAGTAGACCCGGCTCTTGGTGGAGGGCAGCTGGTAGATCGGCGTCCGCTCCAGAGTTTGGCCAAGCTTGCCAAGCACAACCTTCTCCGCCATCGCGTTTAGCGACAGCAGGGAGAGGGCGACAAGGCAGAGCACACGCATGGCTATCTGTATTATGGGTTCCGCGGTCTAACTTTGGAGACCCTGGAAAGAGTACGCAAAGTTCAGCGCGCGGATTCCACCAGGGTGAGCGCCTTGAGAATGAGCCGGCCGTCGGTGTTCCCGAGCACCTTTCGGGTCGCCCGCTCGGGGTGCGGCATCAAGCCGAGCACGTTGCCTTTCTCGTTCAAGATGCCCGCAATCGCGTCGGTCGCACCGTTCGGGTTCTCGCCAACGTACCGGAACGCGATTCGATCGTGGTCCTGAAGCCGCTTCAGGGTGTCGTCGTCGCACACGTAACGGCCTTCGCCGTGGGCGATGGGTATGTTGACGGGCCGATCGACGGACCGCGTCCAGATGCTGGACCGGTTCACCGCCGCCAGGGTCACCGTGTCGCAAACGAACTTTTGCTCCGCGTTCAGCAACAGAGCGCCGGGCAACAAGCCGGCTTCGCAAAGGATTTGGAAACCGTTGCAGGCGCCGATGATCGGCTTTCCCTCGGCGGCGAAGCGCTTGACCTCTTCCATGATGGGCGACCGGGACGCCATGGCGCCGCAGCGCAGATAGTCGCCGTACGAGAAGCCTCCGGGAATGAACACGGCATCGTAGCCGCTGAGCGAGGTCTCTTGGTGCCACACGTAGGCGGCGGGCACGTCCATGTCGTCGCGCAGGGCGTGGTAGGCGTCTTGGTCGCAGTTGGAGCCGGGAAACTTGAGAACGGCTACGGTCATGCGACCACCTCGTACCGGTAGTCCTCGATCACCGGATTCGCGAGCAGCTTGTCGCACATCTCCTTCACCCGCGCTTCCTCGACGGATTCGAGGTTCAACTCAATCATCTTGCCGATGCGCGCACCGTGAACCTCGTCGAACCCGAGCGAGTTCAGAGAATCCGAAACCGTTCTCCCGGCAGAGTCCAACAGCGACGGCTTGAGGGTGACGTACACGCGCACGGTGGGCATAAGCTAATTATGAATCAAGTCCTTCGTACAGCTTCCTCGCCCCAGCCGCCGACCATCCCCCCAATCACCATCACCACGCAAACGGCAAGCGCAAGACCAAGATCGAGGACGAAGGCAAACCACGGCAACGTCGGCTCCCTCCATTCCAACACCAATCGCCAAGAAATGAACAGCATCACAAGGATCGGAAAGAAGTAACGAAACATCACATCCACAACAATGAGCTCAACCTGTCTGCCGCTTCGGCTCATCGTACAGTTCTCACAGCCGCCCTCGGCCCCATTTCTACCCGCACAAGCATCCTCTTCGCCCCGCACTTGCTCACCGATCCGACTCCCAATCACTGACCGCTTCTTCGGGTGCCTCACTTGCGCAAGATCCCCTACAACTTTCGGCCACTCCATAACTCCGCACACAACAGTCCCTGACCCGATCGCACCTCCCTCCCGTTGAACACACTTACACGCCTTCAATACACGACAATTTGTGAAGTATGCCGCTCCTTCTCGGCAAATAGCCGGAAATCCTAATGTCCTATTTATGACTCCCTCCAGTTGCTCGACATAGACGTAACTTCGCACCACGTGTGCAGCCTGTCGACTGTATTGCAATACTGACCCTACTAAAACAATCCACAACAGCGAATTAATCGTCACAAATCCAATTTGCGTCTGCACGGTGCTCGCCTGATGGCTAAGAAAAGTCAACGCCCACTTTAAGACTTCGTTGACTATGGGACCACCGTTTACGCCCACAATCGCCATGACGCCTACGGTCACCAACGTAACAGTAAACGCCCGGTTCCTCGAAGACATGTATGATGATGCAATCACATTGGAGTCCTTGTAGTGATCATACAGAATCTCTACTATCAACTCGCCGCGGCCTTTCCCTTCCATAATGCTACCCCGACCTTCGCTCCCAAGCTCGACGACTATACTCGTCCTTGACGCGACTGCCGATCAGTACGTCATGTGTCCCACTGCGCTGGTACTCCCCTAGACAAGGCAAACACAAATACTGTAATCGCCCAAACGGTCCATCCGGCAACACCACGCTAACCTCCTCAAACGTCACAGCCTCACCGCAGTGGCTGCAATAGACCCAGACCGAACAAACACCTGCCCTCCTTCCGCTCTCATCCTCGTCTGCTTCGAAGCGCACCCCAACCTCGTCACGAAAGCTACTCCTAAATCCCATGTCCATCGGTAGCATCTCCGGCCGCCTGCCACCGCTGCCCCAGTCCTCCCGGTCAAGCTTGGATAGAAGCAAATTGACCAACGGCAATCTGTGGTCACTCAGGCCGCCCCAGAACTCTCCGACAAGCAAATACCTCGGCTTTACCAATCGCGCGACATTAACCAATCCATTCATTCCTAGGTGATAACGCTTAACATGGTCCGGGTACAGATACTCCAAAGGGTCTGGCTGACTCATATGTGCAACTAGGACATCAACTTTTTGGCGTCCAATAAGTTTCCGCAACCGTTGCTCATTATTAAAATCCTGAAACTTAGGCTCTTCCGACCTCCTATGAGCAGATGGCCAGCACATATCTGCCGTATAGAGGACGTTTACCGCCGAGTGCTTCGGCCGCTCGCCCAATCTGATTGTCCATAAACTTGCGAACGTCTCAAGCGATGAATCGTGCTCAACTGGAATTACGCGTAGAGAAGCACGAATATTGTCACTCGCAGCATCTAAACGCCCTTCCAATACCTGATCGCTATCCTTGCCTTCGTATCTCGACATTCTTCCCGAATCATGTAGCTGCTCCAGAAGTGCCTTTGCACGGGGGCTAGACGCCTGATGTCTTTCGTAATGATCTTTAAGCCGCGCAAAAGTCTCATTATTGAGTATCCACTGAGGACAAAACTCTTGGCCTACCTTTACTTCAGTTTGTTTATTTCGTACCGATCTATTCCATAGGTCGTATAGAACGTCATCTAAGCTGATCGTATCTGCGCTGTGGTCGCCATGATCGTGGGACACAAAGACACCCGTCACTGAGTGAAGAGTGTGACCGGCTAGGTGGAAGTTATTGATGTAGTTGTGCCCGGGATCAATAACAAAGAAGTACTTCGTGAAGCCTTGGTTTTGCACCTCCATGTTGTAGCCACCACCCAAAACAGTCTTCTGCCCCCTGATGCCGCTCATAATAAGAGGGATGGAAGAAGCCCACCCGCGATTACACGACCACTCAACTGAGCGCGTGCCCACCACTGGTGTTGTTGGTCGCTTGCTTAGATAATCAGTGTATGCATCTTGAGTAACGGCGGCAATCCGTGCATAAACCTCTTCTTCAATTGTGGAGTACCCACTGAGAGACTTTTCACTGTCAGCTGTCCAAAGCAATAAGGAAACTTCGTTGCTTGTAGCAACGTCGCGAATATACGGTAGAATGTTAATGGGCCGCTGTCGGTTGGCAGCAAGTCGAAGCTTCTCCTCGACTACGGCGCGCTTAAAGCGATCCGATACGTTGAGGCGCTCGGTTAGGTGGAACACTTGCTTTGAGCGCGTCCAGTGATTTCTTGCTTCCGAAACGTTATTGACCCAGTAGAAAAGTGTGCCAATTTCTCGATGCAAAACGGCGAGGGCACCGTCATCCTGACAAGGACCGCCCTCCTTAAGATACTTCGTAGCCATAGACCAATCCTGGATGGCCCCGTCAATGAGAGGCCGGATGTCGTCAAACGTCTGGGCATCGGTTCTACTTTTCGCTCTAGCAAGCGTAACCTTTGAGTCACCGAGATTGTAATATTGATAATATTGGCTAGTGTAGTCTTCGTTAATGCCCTGTGTTACAGCCGCCTTGCCAACTTCGATGCTCTGCGCAAGGTATTTCTGTGCCAGTGCGATCTTGTCTGGCACAAGTGTCGGACTAGTCGATGTTAGGGACTTTGCTGCTCGGATGTGAAGATTCGCTAAGTTATTTAGAGCCCAGGAACGCAAACACACTTCATGCGGCGAAGAAAAGTCTTGTGTCAGTAAGTCTTCATATTGATTTGCCGAGTCTTCGTTAGAAAAATTTGGGTCGTCATAGAGGAGTTTGGCCTTAAGATATGAAAATAGGTTAGAGACTCCTTTCGCGTCATTGAGGAGTATCCAGGCAAGTTCATGCTTGCCTGTATTGATGTGCCCTGTGATTTCGAAGCACTTTGCAATATGCCAGTCTCCGCCTGTTATTGCGCATTCAGTGGCGGCTGCTAAGTGGTCCTGATGCCTAGGGTCGGCTCGATGTCGCATGCGCTCAGATTGGAACCATAGGTCGAGCAAGGGCCTTGACATGGGTCCATGCTATCACAGGTTGGAGTAGATTTCCAAGGGGTTTCTGGCTAGTTTGCCATTAGCACGCGCACCCCGTGGTCGCGAGCAAACGTCTTCGCCTCTTCGTAGCCGGCATCCGCGTGGCGAATCACGCCCATGCCCGGGTCAGAGGTCAGCACGCGCTCCAAGCGCTCGTCCATCATGGCTGTACCATCGGCAACCACGACCATTCCGGCGTGCTGGGAGAATCCGATTCCAACGCCGCCACCGTTGTGGAGGCTGACCCATGAGGCGCCCGCCGCCGTGTTCACAAGGGCGTTAAGCAAAGCCCAGTCGGCAACGGCGTCGGAGCCGTCTTTCATGGATTCCGTCTCCCGGTTTGGCGAAGCCACCGATCCGCAGTCCAGATGGTCGCGCCCGATAACGATGGGCGCGGAGACCTCGCCGCTGCGAACCATCTCGTTGAAGCGAAGCCCCGCCTTGGCACGCTCGCCGTAGCCCAGCCAGCAAATGCGGGCGGGCAAGCCCTGGAAGCGGATCTTCGCCTGGGCGTGTTTCATCCATCGGTGGAGAGTCTGGTTCTCGGGAAACAGCTCGAGAATTGCCGCGTCGGTGGCGGCGATGTCGGCGGGATCGCCCGAAAGCGCTGCCCACCGGAAGGGGCCCTTGCCCTCGCAGAACAGCGGCCGGATGTACTCGGGCACGAAGCCCTTGATCTCGAAGGCGTCCTCCACGCCCGCTTGCACGGCATAGGCGCGGATGTTGTTGCCGTAGTCGAAGGCAATGGCGCCGGCGTCCTGAAGGTCTCGCATCGCGCGGACGTGAACGCCCATCGCCGCGATGGAACGTCGGACGTACTCCTCGGGATCGTTCTGCCGGAGCGAGTTCGCCGCCTGAAGCGGCATTCCGTTGGGTACGTAGCCGTTGAGCGGATCGTGGGCGCTCGTTTGGTCGGTGACCACGTCTGGCACAATGCCGCGACGAACCATCTCGGGGAGCACGTCGGCGCAGTTGCCTACGAGCCCGACGCTGATCGCGGGACGGCCCTCCAGCATGGCAAGCGCTTCATCCAGCGAGTAGGCGATCCGGTCGCAATAACCCGAGTCGAGGCGTTTCTGGATTCGAGCCGGGTCCACGTCGATGCCGAGGAAGCTGGCGCCCGCCATGGTTGCCGCCAGGGGCTGGGCACCACCCATGCCGCCCATGCCGCCGCTGACGACGAGCCGCTTGTCGAGCGTGCCACCGAAATGTTGGTCGGCGCAAGCCGCAAAAGTCTCGTAGGTTCCCTGAACGATGCCCTGGCTGCCGATGTAGATCCACGAGCCTGCCGTCATCTGCCCGTACATCATCAAGCCCTTCTTCTCGAGCTCGCCGAAGTGCTCCCAGTTCGACCACTTGCCGACCAGGTTCGAGTTGGCGATGAGAACGCGGGGCGCCATGGCGTGGGTGCGAAAGACGCCGACCGGCTTTCCGCTCTGGATGAGCAGGGTCTCGTCGTCTTCGAGTTCGCGCAAAGCGCGGACAATGGCGTGGAAGCAATCCCAGTTGCGTGCCGCCTTTCCGGTGCCGCCGTAGACGATCAGGTCTTCGGGGCGCTCGGCAACCTCGGGGTCGAGGTTATTCATCAGCATCCGGAGCGCGGCTTCCTGTTGCCAACCCCTGCAACTGATCTCGGTTCCGCGCGGGGCGCGCACGACGGTAGCGGTAGCCATACCGATATTGTACGGCTTCAGTAGCCCAAGGCGGGGTCGACCGCCGGCGGCGGATTGCCCGAGGCTATTGCGCGGACAAGATTCGCCAACGCCTGCGCCCGGCGCTCTTCGGCGACGTCTCCCGCGCCCCCTCGGTGCGGACTCATCACCACGTTGTCCAACTCTTCGAAGGGAAATCTCGACGGGAACACGGGTTCCTCGCCCGGATACTGGTACCAAACGTCGATGCCTGCCACCGCGATTTCGCCCGACCGGCAGCCTTCGTAGAGGGCTTCTTCGTCGATGACGGCTCCCCGGCCGACATTGACGACCATCCGCGGGTCGCGGAGCAACGCGAGGCGGCGAGCATCGATCAAGCCGCGAGTCTCGGCGGTAAGTGGTGCCGCCGCCACGAGGGCATGGCTCGCCGAAAGCGCTTCGTCCAGTTCGTTCAGGTTGTGGCGGCCGATGCCGCGAACCGCCATGCCCATGGCTTCCAAAGCCACCCCGATGCGCTTGCCGATGGCGCCGTAACCGAGGATGCACGCCGCCTTGCCGTCCAAAACGTACTGCCGATCCTCGCCTTCGCGGCCCATCCACCGGCCTTGACGCAACTCGCGATCGGCGGGAACCAAGAAGCGCACCGCCGCCAAAAGGAGGGCAAGCGCCATCTCGGCGGTGGGCGCCGAGTTGTGGTGGAGGTTGTAGAGCTTCAGCCTCGGGCGGGAGGAAACGAGCTCCGCAGTCGCTTCCGGCACGCCGGCGAAAGGGATCACCACCACGCGGAGCGAGGGCTCGTCGAGCATTTCGGCGGTCGGACGTCCTGCAACCAGAATCTCAGTTTCGCCGGGTGGCACCGGCCCCTCGCCGACTTCGGCAACGCCGTCTAGATGGTCCCGTAGAGCGGCAGAAAACTCAGGCGCGGGATCGTCGAGCAGGTGGACGCGCAACACCCCTGCATTTTGCGCCATCGTTCATACTAGGGTCCTGTGTCCACCTGGTCCCTAGCGGCGGCGATGCGGCCAGGCATCGCGGCAGTCAAGTCGCACTGGCGGCCTTTGCTCGTTATCCAAGTCTTCGCCGCGGCGCTGGTCCTCGCCTACTACCAAAGCCAGGCGGTGCGCGATGCGCTTCAGGGCCTGAGCGACCTCAAAGCCCGATCCGGCATCCTCTTCGCGTTTGTGGCGGGGTTCTTGGCGGGGGGCGTGTTCCCCGAAATCGCCAAACTGCTCGTTCGGCAACCGAACCACCGCTTCGCCGACGCCATGTTCAACGGGTTCGCCTACGGCACGCTCGGCATCCTCATCGACCGCTTCTACATTCTCCAAGGCGTCTGGTTCGGGCACGGCATCGACATCGGGACCCTCGTCAAGAAGAACCTGGTCGATATGGGGCTTGCGGCGCCGATCGTGTTCATTCCGTACGTGGTGGGCTTGTTCGAGTGGCGGCGGAAAGGGCACCGTGAAGCCGCAAAGATGTTCTCGTGGCTGGGCTACCGCGACAAGGTCCTGCCCGCCATGTTGCCGAACTGGGCGTTTTGGATTCCCGTGCTGTTTTGCGTTTACGCGATGCCACCGAACCTACAGTTCAGCCTGTCTACCTTGGCGGAAGCGGCGTGGAGCATCGTCTTCGTGTTCATCGCCACGAACGACCACTAACGCTTCTTGAACCAGCGCAAGCTCTCGGCAAACTTCTTCAGTTCCGCGGCGCTCACTCCTTCACCGTAGGCTGAGACGCTACTGGGAAGAGGCTTCCCAGGCACCGTTAGCCAGTCGATCGCAGAGTAGGGGCGCTTCTTCTGGTCGAACCCGTAGACCAGCATGAACTTGCCAAAGATGGGGTTCTTGCCTGTCGTGTCCTTGTCGAAGTCGACGTTGTTGCCCTCGGGGTCTTCGAGGATAACGTCGCCGAAGCCGTCCGATGCCATCTGAAGGACGAGTCTCGCGCCCGCCTTGCTCCGATAGTCGACCTGGTAGCTGTATTGGACGGGCAGCTTGCCCCCTTCGAAAACCAAGCCGTCGAACTTGTAACCCTTGGGAACCTGCGTCGGCAGGAGGGAGCGATACTTCTGGGCGCGGAGCCGAGCCAGGTCCTTGGCGGGCAGGAGCGATGCTCGGCCGTCGGTGGTTTGCCCAGGCGCAAAGGCGAGGAGGAGCGAGAAGGCGGCGAGAGTCATGCGCCGATTCTACAGGAATCCAAACGCTCCGGGATTCAGCTTGCGCTCGGGGTCGAAGAGTTCTTTGGCGCGGACCATGAACCTTCGGGTTGTCTCGTTGACTTCTGGGGGCTCGCCGAACCGCCAAAGGGCGTCCCCCTCAAAGCGTCGGGATGGCCCTTCGACGCTCCAGAGGGTCGAACCCTCCCGATCGGCAAGCACCATGCCCTCGGTGGCGGCGAGAGCGGCCTCGAAGTCGGCGGGCAAGACGCGGTGGACTATCCGCGGCCCCTCGGCCAAGCCATGCTTGACGGCTTCGGCTGGCAGCGCTCCGACGGGAAACAGGCGGAGGACCACCTCGACCGGCGTGAGCAGGGTGCCCCGGCTGCCCACCGCAAGGCGCGTGAGGTCGTAGCCTGCAACGTTCTTCACCGCGCGGCTGCCCAGCTTGACCTTGGTTCCGTCCGCGAGGGTTGCGGTCATGCCCAACACCCAGTCGCGCCAAGAGCCGCATTGCGCCTGGAGGGTGTGGGGCAGGTCTTCTCCGAGCAGTACGCCCAACGCCCGGTTCGCGAAGGGCGTCGACTCTCCGTAGGGCAGGCAAACCCCAAGCTCGCGAAGCTCGGTTTGGAGGGCGGGCAACGGAGCATCGGCGTGTACCACGACCACCTGATCGGCGAGTTGGATTTCGACGATGCCGCTCACCACGCCGCTCCCCGCCAGCGGCGCTGATGCTCGACGCATCCCTTTTGGTTGGGCAACACCTTACATGGATTGCACAACGTGCCGTCGCTGAAGATTGCCTTCGCCATCGCCTGGACCCGGAGGTCGTCGGGCGAGAACATGAGCGCCATAAGGTCCATCTTCTCGACTCCGATGCCGTGCTCGCCGGAGATCGAGCCGCCGAGCGAAACGCAACGTTGGATGATCTCCTCGCCCGCATGGGTCACGCGCTCTACAATGCCATCCTCGCGATCATCGAAATAGAAGCACGGGTGGAGGTTTCCGTCGCCGGCATGGAACAGGTTTGCGATTCCAAGCTTGTACTTTTCGGCAGTGGCATAAACGAAGTCCAGCATCTCGGGCAGCTTTGAGCGGGGGATCACGCCGTCGTGGGTGACGATGGTGGGGGCGATCCGGCCCATCGCGCCGATCCCCTTCTTCCGCGCCGTCCAAAGCTTCTGCCGTTCCACCTCGTTTTGGGCGAAGTCGATGCGAAGCGCATGGCACTCGCGGCAGATCCTCTCGACCTGCTCCATCTCTCGCGGGACCGTCGCGCCCGCGTGCGCCGAGTCGCATTCCACAAGGAGCAGCGCTTCGGATCCTTCGGCGTAAGACAACCCGAAAGCCGCCTTGAGGGCGGCGAGAATCCCCCGGTCCATCATCTCCAACGCCGCGGGAATGACCCCGCTCGCGATGATCGAGGCGACCGCCTGAGTGGCGTCGCGCACCGAGGCGAACGAAATCAGCGCTGTCTTCACCTCTGCGGGCACGGGCGTGAGCTTCACCCACGCCTCGGTGACGATGCCCAGCGTGCCCTCCGAGCCCACGATCAAGCCGACGAAATCGTAACCCGGCCCTTGATAGAACTCGAGCACCTCCCCCGCAGGGTCAACCATCGTGACGCCCAAGACGTGCTGGACGGTGACGCCGTACTTGAGCGTGTGGGGGCCGCCGGAGTTCTCCGCGATGTTGCCGCCGAGGGTCGAAACGTATTGGGAGGACGGATCGGGTGCGAAGTGCAACCCATGGCTGGCGACCGCGTCGGAAATCTTCTTGTTCGGCACTCCGCTTTGCGCTTTCAGCCGGCGGTTTGGGATGTCGATTTCGAGGATTCGGTTGAGGCGCTTGGTGGAGATTACGACTCCGCCCATCGCAGCCAGCGCTCCGCCGCTAAGGCCGGTGCCGGCGCCCCGCGCCGTAAAGGGCGTGCCTGTCTCGTTGCACCAACGGACGATGGCGGCGACTTCTTCCGTACTCTCGGGGAGCACCACCGCCTGCGGGCGGGCTTTGTCCACCGTATAGGCATCGCAATCGTACGCTCGCAGAGAGCCTTGATCCGCCAGAACCCGGTCGGCAGAAAGGATGCGGCGGAGGGCGTCGATCACGAACCGCATTTTACGCCCCGTCTGCGAATCCAACCCAAGCTAAACTAAACCTATGGAACGCGTTCGCGTGGGCATTGTCGGGTGCGGCAACATCAGCGGCATCTACTTTCAGAACCTCCTCTCTTTTCCCCAGATCGAGGTGGTTGCCTGCGCTGACCTCAGCGCCGCGAAGGCGCAAGAGGCGTCGTCCAAGCACGGCGTGCCCGCCATTGCGGTCGATACCCTGCTCGCCGACCCGAGCATCGAACTGGTGGTCAACCTCACCGTGCCCAAAGCGCACGCTGAGGTCAACGACACGGCGCTGAACGCAGGCAAGCACGTGTACTGCGAGAAGCCTCTGGCGACCACCCGTTTCGACGGTCGGGAGACCATCCACTTGGCGCGGGCGAAAGGACTGCGCGTGGGCTGCGCCCCCGACACGTTCTTGGGAGCGGGGATCCAGACCTGCCGGCAGCTGATCGACGACGGCGCGATCGGCGAGCCCGTTGCCGCCAACGCCTTCATGCTGTGCCACGGGCACGAGAGCTGGCACCCGGCGCCGGAGTTCTACTACGAGGTCGGCGGGGGGCCGAT
This sequence comes from Fimbriimonadales bacterium, assembly GCA_046330155.1. Lineage (GTDB taxonomy): Bacteria > Armatimonadota > Fimbriimonadia > Fimbriimonadales > Fimbriimonadaceae > CALMEF01. The sequence continues at coordinate 11,186 of JAXLTH010000039.1, forward strand.
GCTTGACATGGGCCCGTACTACCTGACCGCGTTGGTGAACCTCATGGGGCCGATTCGGCGAGTGCAGGGTTCGGCGCGAGCCACGTTCCCGACGCGCACCATCACCAGCCAACCGCACGCGGGAAAGGTGATCCAAGTGGAGACGCCGACGCACATTGTGGGAGTTCTAGACTTCGGAAGCGGGGCGATCGGCCAGATTACAACCAGCTTCGACGTTTGGCACCACCACATGCCCTTGCTCGAGATCTACGGCACCGAAGGCAGCCTGTCCGTACCCGACCCGAACGGCTTTGGGGGACCGGTCAAGATCCGCGGCGCCAAGGACTCCGATTGGCAAGAGGTTTTGATCACGAAGCCCTACGCGGAGAACTCCCGGGGTTTGGGCGTGCTGGACATGGCGATGGCGATTCGAGAGAACCGGCCCCACCGTGCCAGCGGTGACCTCGCGTTCCACGTGCTGGACGTGATGCAGGCGGTGCTCGAGGCGAGCGACACCGGCGAATCGCAGACGATCGAAAGCGGCGAGGGCCGGCCCGAAGCGCTCTAACCGATGACGCTCGACGCCCTCGCCGATCAAGCCCGGAGTTGTACGGACTGCCCGCTCGCCGAACGTCGGCGCAACGTGGTGTTCGGCGAAGGCAATCCGCAATCGCCTTTGGTGCTGGTCGGCGAGGGGCCGGGCGATACCGAGGACGCCACCGGGCGACCCTTCGTGGGGAGGGCGGGGCAACTGTTGGACAAGGCGCTTGCCGATAACGGGCTAAGCCGGGAGCACGTGTACATCTGCAACACGGTGAAGTGCCGAGCCTGCGATTGGTCATCCGGCAAACCGGTGAACCGCGCCCCTACGCCAGATGAGACGGAAGCCTGCCGGCGCTGGCTTGTGCCCCAACTTGAGATCATCGCACCCAAAGTCATCCTGTGCGTCGGGGCGCCGAGCGCGAAGAACCTCATCAAGAAGGACTTTCGAATCACCCAAGAGCGGGGCAAGTACTTTCCGTGCGGATTTGCCAAGACGGCGATCGCGACCTTGCACCCCGCGTACATCCTGCGCCAGATGAACATCTCCGGCGACGGCGGCTACTCCCTGCTCGTCGCCGACATCGCCCGAGCTTGGGCGACGGCCCAGAAGCTCTTGGAGACGCCGACCAAGACGGTTGCGGCTGGCGAGGACGGCGAACCCAAGCAACCGGCGCTGTTCGATCAGGCGTAACTAGGCGACGAGCATCGCCGCGCCAAAGACACCCGCGCTGTCACCCAAGGTAGGCGCCCTCAGTTGGGTTCGCAACTCCGGATTGAAGACGTGTTTCGCGAGTTCGTCGCGGCCCCGCGTGCGAAGGTCGGCGATGTTGCCCACGCCGCCGCCCAGCACCACAACGTCGGGGTCGAGGATGTTCACGACCACTCCCAGCGCCTCCCCGAACTTGGCGAACAGCCTCTCCATCGTGGCGTCGGCATGAGGATCGCTTCCCCTGCGAGCCACGATTTCGGGCAGCCGGCGCCGTTCCCCGCTGATCCGGAAGTAGAACCGCTCGAGAGACGGTCCCGACAGCACCGTCTCCACGCACCCGCGTCTTCCGCAGTAGCAGGGATCGCCTTCGGGGTCGAGGACATTGTGGCCCCACTCGCCTGCGATGCCTTGCGCGCCGCCAAGCACCCGCCCGTGCACAACGATGCCGCCTCCGACGCCCGTGCCCATGATCACGCCAAAGACCACTTCGGCGTCCTTCGCAGCGCCCAGGGTCGCTTCGGCAAGCGCAAAACAGTTGGCGTCGTTCGCCACCACCGCCTCCACGCCCAAGGATGCGGAGAGATCAGCGGGCAACGGCTGCCCGTTCAGGGCGGTGGAGTTGCAGTTCTTCATTCGCCCGGTCGACGGCTCCGCGGCACCGGGAGTGCCGACCCCGATGCGCGCCGGACGAGCGATGCCCGTCTCCGCCTCCATCTGCTCCACCAGCGCAACGATCCGGCTTACGATGTGCTCATAGCCTCGGTCGGCTTCGGTGGCGACTCGCATTCGGCAGAGGGGCTCTACGCTGCCTTCGGGCAGAACCACGCCCTCGATCTTGGTTCCTCCGAGGTCGATGCCCCACCTGTGGCTCATGGCTAACTGTAGCAGAACCCAATCCGCTCCAAAAGCGTAAGCTATCGGGACGCTATGAACGCCGCCGCCGAGATCGAAATCCTGATACGCGCCAAGTACCCAATCCTGTTCATCAACTCGTGGGAAGAGCGCCGCGTGGAAGAGACCTTGGCGAAGATTTGCCAACCCCTCAACCGCAAGCTGCACACCTGGTCGTTAACCCAAGGCATGAAACCTTCGGTTGCGCGCGGGGGCACCGGCGGCTCGGCATTGCCGGGCGAACTCGAAGCGCTGGCGCAGGTCCACGAGGCGCCCGAGTACACGGTGTTCCTGCTCAAGGACTTTCACCCGTACATGAAGGATCCGCGTGTGGTGCGCCTTCTGCGAGACCTGGCAAGCAGGCTGCGCGGCAAGGCGCAGACCCTGATCTTGATGGGGCCGATTCTCACGTTGCCCCAAGAGTTGGAGAAGGACCTGACCGTGGTCGAGTTCGGACTGCCCACACGCGAGGACATCGAGGCGACCCTCGACCGCGTGATCGCGGCGGTCAAGGATAACCCGAACGTCGACACGTCGCTGGACCCGTTGAACCGCGAACTCTTGGTGAAGTCTGCCCAGGGGCTGACTTTGGACGAGATCGAGAGCGTGTTCGCCCGTAGCCTTGTGGAGACGAAACGGCTGGACGTGGAAGCCGTGCTTGAGGAGAAGAAGCAGATCGTCCGCAAGTCGGGCTTGCTGGAGTACTACCCAGCCGACAGCGAACTGAAGGACGTGGGCGGCATGGAGCTGCTCAAGGAGTGGCTGGACCAGCGCACGCGCAGCTTCACCGACAAAGCTCGGGAGTTCGGCATCCCGGCTCCGAAGGGAATTCTGCTCTTGGGTGTGCAGGGCTGCGGCAAGTCGCTCACCGCCAAAGCCGTCGCCGCGAACTGGAACCTGCCGATGCTCAAGCTCGACGTCGGGCGAATCTTCGGCTCGTTGGTCGGCCAAAGCGAGGAGAACATCCGCAAGGCGATCAAGGTCGCCGAATCGGTCGCGCCGTGCGTTCTTTGGGCGGACGAGCTCGAGAAAGGCTTCGCGGGCACCAGCGGCAGCGGCGTCAGCGACGGCGGCACGACCGCTCGCGTCTTCGCGACGTTCCTTACGTGGATGCAGGAGAAGACCAAGCCCGTCTTCCTCATCGCCACGGCAAACGACGTGACCCAACTTCCGCCCGAGATGCTTCGCAAAGGGCGCTTCGACGAGATCTTCTTCATCGACCTCCCCGACCGCGCCGAGCGCGAAGAGATCTTCCGCATCCACATCGACAAGCGCAAACGAGACCCGGGCACCTTCGACCTGGCGAAGCTCAGCGACGCCACCAAGGGCTTTTCGGGCGCGGAGATCGAACAGTGCGTGGTGGGCGGCTTGTTCGCCGCGTTCCACGACGGGCGCGAGCTGAGCCAAGACGACCTGTTGAACGAGGCGAAGTCGGTGGTGCCGCTCAGCCAGATGATGCGAGAGGATATTGCGGAACTGAGGGCTTGGGCGCAATTGCGGACCCGGCCGGCATCCAAGCAAGACGGCGACTAGCGGGCCCGCTTAGGTTCAAATATGCCATAATGAGGCGTTCCCAACCGCCTTATGCCCACCGTCATGCCTGATGCTCTGATTCTGCCCGGTCCGGTCTCGAAAGCCTATCTCGACGAGATGGCGCAGTACGTGGTCACCGACCCGTATCCGTTCGTGCTTGACCTCGCCAAGGGAGACGGTATGTGGCTGGCGACGGTCGACGGGCAGCGGCTGTTCGACTGGGCAGGCTACTACGGGTCCAAGCTCATCGGACACAACCATCCCGGCTTGTTCGAGCCCGAGTACCTGAAGCGGCTTTCGGTGGCGGCAAACAATAAGATCGCGAACCCGGACTTCCTTACGCCCGAGTGCGTGGCGTACTACCGGATGCTCCACCGGGTGGCACCCCAGGCGATGTGCGGCGACCGGCTGGAGGTCTACACCGTCAACTCCGGCGCCGAAGCGGTCGAGAACATGATGAAGTACATGGTGGCGCGCTTCAACGCCCGCCGCCTACGCGAAGGCAAACCGATCACCAACCGGCGTTTCGTGTACTTCGACCGAGCGTTCCACGGCCGCACCGTGTATGCGCTGGGCGTGACCCAGACGATGAACGAAGTGGCGACGAAGGACTTCCACGGACTGACCTCGGGGGGCAACCTCAAGCTGGCGTTTCCCGCTTACGACAGCTCGGCTTCGCATGCCGACAACCTGCGCAACGCCTTGCGCGCCCTCGAACAGATCGAGACGGTGCTCCAGTTCAATGCGGAGGAAATCGTGGGCATTATCATCGAGCCGATCCAGGGCGCGGGCGGGCACCGGGTGGCGCTTCCAGAGTTCTTCCGGGGCCTTTCCGAGCTTTGCCACAAGTACGGCGTCATGCTCGGATTCGACGAAGTGCAAACCGGCCTGGGCGCCACCGGCAAGATGTTCGCCATCGACCACTTTGATCTCCCCCATGCGCCCCATGCCGTGGCAACCGGCAAGAAGTTCGGAAACGGCGTTCTGTACATGCGCGAGCCGCTTCGCGACATGGGAGTTTTGGACTCCACCTGGGGCGGCACCCTGGCGGACATGGTTCGCGTGGTCCGCGAGATGGAGATCGTTGAAGAGGAGAATCTGATCGAAGCCGCCGCGGTGAACGGTGAGCGACTCGCCGCTGGACTGAACGAGGTGGCCACGAAACACCCCGAGAAGATGCGCAATGTTCGTGGGCTGGGGCTATATCAAGGATTCTCGTTGGATACGCCGGAACGGAAAGCCGCGCTGATCGACGTGGCGCTCCGCGAATTCGGCCTGCTTCTGCTGGGAGCGGGCAACCGCTCGATTCGAACCAGGCCCAATCTGAGCGTCACCGCCGCCGAAATCGACCATTTCTGCGAGTTGCTCGACGCCGCTTTGGCCCGGGTGTAGCGGATCGGCCCTCCAAACCCTGTCATAATCCACTGGCCCGATCCACGGGTAAGGTTTTAGAGCAATGGCGGACATTTTAGAAAGAGTCAAGAAAGTCACGGTCGAGAAGCTTGGCGTGAAGGAAGAGGAAGTGGTCGAAGCGGCCTCGTTCACGGAAGATCTCGGTGCTGACTCGCTGGACGTCGTCGAGCTGGTCATGGCTTTCGAGGACGAGTTCGGCATCGACATCCCGGACGACGAAGTCGGTGAGATCAAGACGGTAGGCAACGCCGTCGATTACATCGGCAAGAAGCTTGGCTAAATGAGCATCTGGCCTCGGCCTTCGGGTCGCGTGGCGGTCACCGGCGTCGGTGCGGTCACGCCGCTCGGCACGGGCGTCGAAAAGTTCTGGGAGCACCTGACCGCCGGTGAATCGGCGGCGGGACCCGTGACGCTGTACGACGCCTCCGAGTACTCCACCCGCATCGCGGCGGAAGTCAAGGACTTCAACGCCGAGGACTGGATGGACAAAAAGGACGCGCGGCGGATCGACCGCTTTATCGCGTTCGCCGCCGCCAGCGCCACGATGGCGCTGAGCGATTCGGGACTGAAAACCGAGGGTATCGAGGAACACGTCGGCGTCCTGATCGGTTCGGGCATCGGCGGCCTCACCTTTTTGGGCGAGCAGTACCGACGCCTGTTCGAAGGCGGGCCGAGCAAGGTCTCGCCGTTCCTAGTGCCGTACATGATCCCCGACATGGCCTCCGGCTATGTGTCGATCATGCACGGGCTCAAGGGGCCGAACACGTGCGTGGTGAGCGCGTGCTCCACCGGTGCCGACGCCATCGGGACCGCCTATCACATCATCAAGCGCGGCGACGCGGTAGCGATGCTGGCGGGCGGCACCGAAGCCCCGATCAACGAAATCGGCATGGCGGGCTTCTGCGCCATGCGCGCCATGACCACGCGGAACGACGACCCGACGCATGCCTCGCGCCCGTTCGACGCGGACCGCGACGGATTCTTGATCGCCGAAGGCTCGTCGGTGCTCGTGCTTGAGGATTGGGACCACGCGGTTGCACGCGGCGCCACCATTTACGCCGAGGTCATCGGCTACGGATTCACGGCGGACGCCCACCACATGACCATGCCCGACCCCGAGGGGGACGGCGCGTACCGCTCGATGAAGATGGCGATCGACCGCGCGGGGCTCCAGCCGAGCCAGATCGGCTACATCAACGCCCACGGCACCTCGACGCCTTACAACGACCGGTTTGAGACCATGGCGATCAAGCGCGCTTTCGGCGACGCCGCCTATCAGGTTCCGGTCAGTTCGACCAAGTCGATGATCGGGCATACGCTGGGCGCGGCGGGCGCCATCGAAGCGCTCATCTGCATCCTTGCCATGAGGGACGGCGTACTGCCGCCGACCATCAACTACGAGAAGCCCGACCCGGATTGCGACTTGGACATCATTCCCAACGTGGCTCGAAAGGCGGACGTGGAATACGCCCTGACGAACTCATTCGGCTTCGGCGGCCACAACGTGTCGCTGGTTCTGAAGCGGCCCTAAGCCTGCTCCAACGCCCACAGTCGGTCGAGGTTCACCTTGTGCATCTCGTCGGCGTCGGGCGTCTCCAAGGTCATCGGGATCTCTGCAAGCCGCGGGTCGTTGACCAGGCAGCGGAACGCCTCGATGCCGATTTCCCCTTCGCCGATGTGGGCGTGCCGGTCCACCCGGCTGCCCAGCCCTTTCTGGCTGTCGTTGACATGGATCGCCTTGAGGCGATCCATGCCGACCACACGGTCGAACTCGGCAAACGTGGCGGCGAAAGCTTCCGGCGTCCGGATATCGTAACCAGCCGCGAAGACGTGGCACGTGTCCAGGCAAACGCCGATCCGCTTGTGTCCGCCCGTTAGCTCCAAGAGCATCGCCATCTGCTCGAAGCGGGCGTTCAGGGACGAACCCTGCCCCGCCGTGGTCTCCATGAGGAGCATTACCGACTCGGGGGTGTCTGCCAGAACTTCCTTCATGCCTTCGGCGGCGGCGAGCAGCGCCTCGCCTTCGTTCTGGTCTTTGAGCGACCCGATGTGGGACACCACGCACGGGATGCCGTAGGCGCCACACCGTCCCAACTCCTTCTTGAGGCTGGCAATGCTCTTCTCGCGGATTTCGGGGGTGGGCGCGCAGAGGTTGATCAGGTAGGTGTCGTGGCTGACCACGTGGTCGATGCCGGTCTCGGCTTGCGCCTTCTTGAAGTCTGCCACCTGTTCGGCGCTGACCTCGGGGGCGTACCACTGGCGCGGGCTGGACGTGAACACCTGCACCGCGGTGCAACCGATCTCCTTGCCCCGGCGGAGGGCGTTTCCGATGCCACCCTTGATGGGCATGTGGGCGCCAAGGTACTTCGCGGGCATGGTTCCATTGTGACCGCTAAGGCCGAAGGTCCCTACCGGATAACGTTTGCTCGATGCCTCTGCGTAAGCTAGGGCATGTCAACCGGACGCACCTTGTGCGCAATCGCCTTCGCCTCGATCTCTGCGGTCGCCGTCTCGCAGAGCGTGACGTTTCCCGCCGGAGCGCACTCGGCAGTAGTCCCCGCCAAAGTCATCGCTCGCTACTTCTTCGTCGAGGGCCAGATCAACGGCAAGCCGGCGACCTTCATCGTCGACTCGGGCGCCGCCATGAACGTCCTGTCGCCCGAAGCCGCCACCAAGTTCGGCATAAGCGGAGGGGTCAAGGTTCCCGCGGTCGGCGCCGGCGAGAAGGCGACCGAAGCCAGGATCGTCAAGATCGATCGATTCGACGTTGGGCCGCTCGCCCTCACCGACGAGCAGGCGGTGGTCGTTCCCCTGCCCCCAGCTCTGCGTTGCGACGGGCTCGTCGGCTATGGGTTCTTGAAACGGTTCGCCACAACGTTCGACTACGCGGCCGGGAAGCTGACCTTCTCAGACCCCGCAACGTTCAAAGCCCCGGCAAACGCGCTGGCTCTGGAACTTCGCGTTGACGCCGGGATGCCCACGGTTCCCGGAACTCTGGAAGGAGCGGACGGTTGGTTCTCGCTTGATACCGGTGCCAATGGCACGCTGACCGTGATGAGCCCGTTCGTCGAGGAGAACAAGCTTCGAGACAAGTTGCCGAAGGGCACAACCCGCATTGCAGGCAAAGGAGTGGGCGGCTTGGTGATGGGCGAACAAGTCGACTTGGCATCGGTGACGTTTGGGAACTTGCGGCTGCCCACTATGCCCGCCTATCTCTCGGCGGCGAGAGCCGGAGCCCTGGCGAAGAAGAACTTGATCGGAAACGCGGGCGCCCAGATCTTCGAACGCTTTCGCATGACGATGGATTACGCCAACCATAAGGCGTACTTTGAGCCAGTGGACCGTTTCCACGGGCCCTTCGAGCGGGATCGGTCTGGCCTCGCCATGGACTTTGACGGCACAAGGCACGTGGTCATCGGGATGATCGACGGACCTGCGAAAGACAGCGGAGTCCAAGTTGGCGACGAAGTCGTCGCCATCGACGGCAAGCCTCTGGCAGAGGTGCACCCACTGGAAGCGAGTAACGCCTTCCGCCAGCAGGCGGGCACCGTGGTGACTCTGAAGATCCGGCGCGGCAGCGCACTCAAAGAACTGAAGCTAACGCTGCGCGACCTTTAGGGGAGCTTAAACGCCGAAACCAAGGTCCATCTGCCGTGGATTCGCTTGAAGACGAACCGCCGGTGCAGGTCTTCGGAGTCGAACTGCGTGTTCGAAGTCGAACAGATGCTGCCTGGGACGTCCCAGCCGCTATCGACCAGGGCGCCCCTCCAGCCGACAAGCAACTGGGCAAGGGCGGGCGTCGTGGTTAGGCGCTTGACCGTCGCCCGATCTCCGATCGCCGCCGCGTGGGCAAGTTCGTCGAGGGCGCCCATAGCGTTCGGCACCTGGCGCGCCTTGCCCATGGTTAGTTTGCCCTTCGCGTAGCGATAGCTCTGTTGCATCGCCACATTCGCCATCGCGTGGCTCACGTTGAGGTACTTCGGATAGGTTCTGCCGATTGATTGCCATTCCGCCGAGGCACCAGAAAACCGAAAGGGCGTGACGTCGCCCTCGAAATCGCTCGACACTTGGCTTGCCATCGAGTATGTTCTGCCCTTAGGCGTGAGCACTGCCGCCGCCGCGGACGGACCGTTGCCCATCCAGCCCACCAGCCCCGCCACAACGACCTTCGAGCCGTCCTCGAAGCCCTGGCTAGGCAGAAACGTGTCGTCGTCCACCATCATGAGGGGCTTGACTCTGGCGGACTTCCCGTCACCCGTAACCAGCATCGCGACCGAATCATACGACCCCAGCGCAAAGACGGCGATGAACTTGTGGCTGCGATCCAGCCTGAACACGGACCTCCACGAAGGCCACGCGTCCGCCACGGCTCCCAGTTTCTTGACCGCCTGCTGGATGGACGACTTCGTGACCGGGGTGCCCAAGCGTCTTAGCTCGGTCTCCAACTTGTGGGCGAAGGGCAGACAATATGCCACCGTCGAAGGCTTGCCCTGAAACAGGGCCAACACGAGGATGCTCCCAATCATGCTCCGTAACTCCCAACTATGGGACTACGCAGGAGCAGAAATGGTGTCCAAGACTTGCTGGATCGCCTCGCGGGTGGTGCCGTGCCAGTGCTCGTCCTTCTGCGCCTTTGCCAACACGGGCTCGGGGTTTGCGAGGGCGGACTTGAGTTCTGACACGGGGAGATCAAGCTGGTAGCCGTTGATGCGAAGGAACGCGAGGAAGCCGACCAGGGCGGTCATGTCGTTGCCGTCGGCAAACGGGGCGTTCTTGGCGAAGCCTTTCACGAAGCGTGCCGCCTGGCTCATCAGGTCGGTCGAGGCGCCGTAGCCGTACTGGTAGAACGTCCCCTCTTCCAGCTTCATGAAGTGGTAGGAGTTGACCTTCTTGGTCACCTGCAGGTTGATCCAAAGCATGTCCTGCACGGTGAGGTAGTTGAGCGTGTCCGCCGAGTGCGCCATGGCTGAACTGATTTTACCGTTGCGGGACGCTAATCGAAGAGAGAGGCGACGCCGCGCTCAAAGTCCAGCAAGCGCCGCTTGTTGTCCAAGCCGCCCGCGTAGCCCGTGAGGCTGCCATCGCACCCGATCACCCGATGGCAAGGAATGATCAAGGCGATGGGGTTGGCGCCGTTGGCGGCGCCAACCGCACGAACCGCGTCGGGCTTGCCGATCCTTTGGGCGATCTGCTGATAGGTACGGGTTTCGCCGTAGGGAATCTTCACGAGCTCCGCCCACACCGCATGCTGGAACTCGGTGCCCTCGGGAGCCAGTTCGAGATCGAACGTTCGGCGCTCGCGCCGGAAGTACTCGTCGAGCTGGCGGGCGACCGGGCATCCGTCTGGCGCCGGGGCAAGCGCGGCCCCCGCCTCGAAACCAAGCTCCGTCAGCTTGCCGCCTTCGACCGTGTAGCCGATTCTTCCGACGGGCGAATCCAGAACGACTCTCATGGTTGCGCACCTAGCCGAAGAGCTTTCTGCGCGCCGCGAGCTTCTCAACCTTCTCGGCGAGTTCTTCCATCAGCGCCCGGTCTCGCGCAATGACCTCAGGCTTCGCCCGCGCCACGAAGTCCGGATTGTCGAACTTCCGGGCGAGTACCGCCAGGTCGGACTCACACTTCTCAATCTCCTTGTTAAGGCGTTCCGCCAGCTTCGCCTCGTCCACCAGACCCTCGATGGGCAGGTGCAGGTCGACGCCTTGGACGGTGGCGGAGATCGCCTTGCCCGCGGCTGAGCCTTGCTTCAGGCTTCCGATCCACGCTTGGCTGGCAACCATCGCCTCGTTTCCTTGGAGATCGCCTTCGAAGTACGCCTCGGGCACCGATTGCCCGGGACCGATCTCGATTGCCGCCCGCAGGGCACGAAGCTCTCGGACAATCTCAAAGAGACGCTCGACTCGGGCTTCAACCTCGGGCTGGGAGTAGGACGCGGGCAGCTCCGGCCACTTCGCCGCCATCAGGAACGGAGCCTTGTTCGGCAGGGGCAGGTGGGCGTAAACCTCCTCGGTGATGTGCGGCATGATGGGGTGCATCATGGTCACGAACGCTTCGATGCAGGTGAGCAACACCCACTGAGGCGTCTGACGGCGAGCCGGATCGTTCAGGCGAGGCTTCGCAACCTCGATGTACCAATCGCATAACTCCGACCAGAAGAACTTGTACAGAGCCTGGGCGGCGGTCTGGTTGTCGTAGGTCTCGTAAGCGGCGCTCACCGCCTTCTCGGTGGCGTAGAGCCGGGAGAGGAGCCAGCGGTCGACGTCCTCAAGCTGGCCGGGTTCGGCGGGGCTGCCCTCCACGTTCATCAGAACGAACCGCACGGCGTTCCAGATCTTGTTGCAAAAGTTGCGCGCGTCGTCAGTGCGACGGTCGCTGTAGCGGATGTCCTGGTTGTAGCCCGTTTGGCTGAGCAAGGTGTAGCGAAGCGCGTCCGCGCCCTTCGTCTCGATGATCGTCATCGGGTCGACGCCCGTGCCGAGGGACTTGCTCATGCGCCGTCCGTCATCGGTGAGCACCGTGGCGTAGATGTACACCTCGCGGAACGGGATGTTGCCCGCGAACTCGACGCCCATCATGACCATGCGCGCGACCCAAAGGAAGATGATGTCCTTGGCGGTCACGAGCAGGTCGGTCGGGTAGTAGGTCTTCAGGTCCTCGCTCTCACCGGGCCAACCGAGCGTGGCGAACGGCCAGAGACCGCTGCTGAACCACGTGTCAAGCACGTCCTCGTCTTGCCGAACGATCTTCTTGTCGCCGGCTTTGGCTTGGGCGTCGTCCCAGCTCATGGCGGCGAACGCCGAACCGTCCTCGGTGTAGTAAACGGGGATGCGATGCCCCCACCACAGGCGCCGGCTGATGTTCCAGTCGCGGATGTTGGAGAGCCAGTCCTCGAAGATAGCCGTGTACCGCTCGGGCACAAACTTGACCTTGCCCTCTTGACTTGCCTTGAGAGCGACCTGCGCGAGTTCTCCCTGCTTGCAGAACCACTCGTCGCTTAGGAGCGGTTCGATCGGCTCGCCGCTACGCTCGCTCACCAGAAGCGGAATCTCGTGGTCCTCGATCTTCACGAGGTAGCCCTGTTCTTCGAGGTCTGCCACCACGGCCTTGCGAGCTTCGATGCGGTCCATTCCGGCGTACTTTCCGCCCTCGGCGGTCACCTTGGCGCTTTCGTCGAGGAGCACGGGCATGGGCAAGCTATGCCGGGTGCCCACCTCGAAGTCGTTGGGGTCGTGCGCGGGGGTGATCTTGACGGCGCCGGTGCCGAACTCAGGATCGGGGTAGATGTCCGCGATGAGGGGGATTTCCCGGTTCATCAGGGGCAAAACGAGGTTCTTTCCGACCAGCCCTTGGTAGCGTTTGTCGCTCGGGTGGACTGCCACCGCCACGTCGGCAAGCATCGTTTCGGGGCGCGTGGTGGCGATGACCACCTCGCCCGAGCCGTCGGCAAAGGGATAGCGCACGTGGTACAGCTTGCCCTTCACCGTGCGCCGTTCCGTCTCGATATCCGACACGCTGGTCTTGAGAATCGGGTCCCAGTTCACCACGCGCTTGCCACGATAGATCCAGCCCTTCTCGAACCAGTCGATGAACACCTTGAGCACCGCGTCGTGGTAGTGCTCGTCCAGCGTGAACCGCGTACGGGTCCAGTCGAAAGCGCAGCCAAGGCGGCGGAACTGGTTGATGATGGTGTCGCCGCTCTCTTTGCGCCACTGCCACACCCGCTCGACGAACTTCTCGCGACCAAGGCTGACGGGGTTCACGCCCTCGGCTTTGAGCTGCTTGGCCACCACGCTCTGGGTGGCGATGCCCGCATGGTCCTGTCCCGGCAGAATGAGCACGCTCTTGCCGCGCAGGCGCTGGTAGCGGCCCACCAGGTCTTGGATGGGATAGCACAGGGCGTGCCCCATATGCAGGCTGCCCGTGATGTTGGGCGGGGGAATCGTGATGCAGTACTTGGGCTTGGCGGGGTCGGGGTCGGGCTGAAAGAGCCCGGCAGCCTCCCAGGCTGCGTACCACTTTTGCTCCACGATGGAGGCGTCGTACTTCGAGGGGATCGCCGCAAGATCGCCGGCGGCAGGCGTGTTATCGCTCATATTCGGTTCACCCTTTCCTGTCTAGAAAGTTGAACCTATTTTAGCATCGCTTCGACCACCAAAGCCTCCACGAGTGTTATAACGCGTATAATAACATCATGATCCGACTGAAAGTGACCGCGATCGGCAACTCGCAAGGCGTGATTCTGCCTAAGGAAGCCGTTTCCCGCTTGGGGGTGAAGAAGGGGGACGAACTCTTCTTGGTGGAAGATCAGGAAGGCTACGTGATGACGGCTTTCGACCCTAGAGTCGCCAAGCAACTGGAAGCCGCGGATTCCGTGATTCGCCGCTACCGGAACGCGCTGAAAGAGCTTGCCAAGTGATCCTGCTGGAGACCGCCACGGTCCGCCTGCTCCACGCCCGGCTGCTCTCCCTCTTCGGGGGCGATTCCGGCGTTCGGGATCTGGGATTATTGGAGTCGGCAATGGCGCGTCCAACAAACCTGATCCTCTACGCGGACCCCTCCGTTTTCGACGTCGCCGCCTGCTATGCGTACGGACTCTGCCAAAACCACCCGTTTGTGGACGGGAACAAGCGGGTTGCGTTCGTCGCCGCCGCCACCTTTCTTGAGTTGAACGGCATGATGGTAACCGCTTCGGAAGCCGACGTCGTCACCCGGATGCTCGCCGTCGCCGCATCGGAAATGGATGAGCCCGAGCTCGCCCGTTGGTTCGAGGCAAATTCCTGCCCCGCCCCCGAAACGCCATGAACCGCACGCCCGTCCGGCTCAGCACCGCCGTCTTGCTCACGATCGGCACATTCGACCTCGTGACCACGCTGATGTGGCTGAACGCGGGCGGTGCGGAAGGCAATCCGCTCTTTGCGGCGGTCGCCGCGCACGGCAGCCTCGCCCTCGTCGCGGTGAAGCTCGTGTACCTCTTTGTGCCCGTGGCGTTGCTCGAGTACGCCCGAACCAAACGGCCAGCCTCGGCGGAAATCGGCACCTGGGCGGCGGCGGGGCTCTACGGGTTGCTTTACGTGAAGCACCTGCTCGCCCTCTTGGGCTAAGCCGCTACAATATCCTCGTGGGAATCACCGAGATCTTCGAGACCATGGACTACGGTCCCGCGCCGGAGAGCGCGGCGCTTGCCAACGAATGGCTCGAGATCAACGGACGCGCGTTCGGGCACTACATCGACGGCCGATGGACGGCTCCCACCGACCTCTTTGAGGTCTTCAACCCCGCCAGCGGCAACGCCATCGCCCGGGTTTCTCAGGGCACCGCCGCCGATGTGGACACGGCGGTTAAAGCCGCCAGAGCGGCTCTGCCCAACTGGAAGGCGCTCGGTGGGCACGGCCGCGCCAAATTCCTCTACGCCATCGCCCGGCAGATTCAAAAGAACTCGCGCTTGTTCGCCGTGCTCGAAACGATGGACAACGGCAAGCCGATCCGCGAGACCCGCGACATCGACGTGCCCATCGTGGCGCGCCACTTCACCTACCACGCGGGCTGGGCTCAGCTTTGCGACACCGAGTTCGCGGGTTACGAGCCCGTGGGCGTCTGCGGCCAGATCATCCCCTGGAACTTCCCGCTCATGATGCTGGCGTGGAAGATCGCCCCCGCCCTGGCGATGGGCAACACGGTGGTGCTGAAGCCCGCCGAGTTCACGCCGCTCACCGCATTGCTCTTTGCCAGCATCTGCGACCACGTGGGATTGCCCAAGGGCGTGGTGAACATCGTCACGGGCGACGGCGCGACGGGCAAAGCCATCGTGGAGCATCCGGACGTAGACAAGGTCGCGTTCACGGGTTCCACCGAGGTTGGCCGAATCCTCCGCAAGGCCACGGCAGGAACGGGCAAGAAGCTCACGCTGGAACTGGGCGGAAAATCGCCCTTCGTCGTGTTTGAGGACGCCGATTTGGACTCCGCGGTCGAGGGCTTGGTCGATGCAATCTGGTTCAACCAAGGCCAGGTGTGCTGCGCCGGCTCGCGGCTCTTGGTGCAGGAGGGAGTTGCCGAGAAGGTGTATCGAAAGGTGCGCGAGCGGATGTCCAAGCTACGCGTGGGCGATCCGTTGGACAAGGCGGTGGATCTCGGCGCCATCGTGGACCGGGTGCAGCTCGAGCGCATCGCTTCCTTGGTCAAGCAAGGCGTTGAGGAAGGCGCCGAGATCTTCCAGACCGAGTGCAAGTTCCCCGAGTCGGGCTGGTTCTATCCGCCGACCTTGCTAACCAACGTGGGGCCGGCGTCGACCGTCGCGCAAGTCGAGATCTTCGGACCCGTGCTCGTGGCGATGACCTTCCGCACGCCGAACGAGGCGGTGGAGCTTGCGAACAACACAACCTACGGCTTGGCGGCAAGCGTGTGGACCGAGACCCTCTCCCTGGCGCACGACATGGCGGCGCGGATCAAGGCGGGCACGGTTTGGGTCAACTGCACCAACCAGTTCGACGCCGCGTCCGGATTCGGCGGCTACCGCGAGTCGGGCTTTGGCCGGGAAGGCGGCAAAGAGGGGCTTTGGAGCTACTTGAAGCCCGTGGCTTCGGCAGAGGCTTCGTCGACCCCCGATCCCCAGCCGCGCAAGGCACCGGTAGACGTGACGCACAAGCTGTACATCGGCGGCAAGCAAGCGAGGCCAGACGGCGGGTACAGCGTGGAGATCGGCGGCGTAGAGTTCGCCCGGGGCAACCGAAAGGATGTTCGGAACGCGGTCGAGGCAGCGCGCGCCGCCCAGCCGGGCTGGGCGAAGTCGAGCGGACACCTTCGCGCCCAAATCCTCTACTACTTGGCGGAGAATCTGGCGTCGCACCTTGAGTCCGACGCTTTTACGGACCTCATCTTCCGCTATGCGGCGTGGAGCGACAAGTTCGAAGGCGTAGTGCACCCGACGCCGATGCGCGGCGTAACCTACGCCCTGAACGAGCCGATCGGCGTGATCGGAGCGGTTTGCCCCAACGAGCCCTCGCTGGAGGGGTTCCTGAAGCTGGTGCTCCCGTGTGTGGCGATGGGCAACCCGGTGGTCGCGCTGGCAAGCGAGACAAACCCGGGCCCCGTGGTGGACCTCTACCGCGTGCTGGACGCCTCCGACCTACCGGGCGGCGTGATCAACATCTTGACCGGTCCCCACGCGGAAATGGAGGACGTTTTAGCGGAACACGACGGGGTCGACGCGCTGTGGCACTTTGGCGCGCCTGAAGCCGCCGCCAAAGCCGAGGCGCTCTCGGCGGGCAACCTGAAGCAGACCTGGACCGGCCGAACTCTTGCCCACGCGGACGCGGAGTTCTTGCGCCACGCGACCCAGGTGAAAAACGTCTGGGTGCCGATGGGCGACTGACGGGCGGGTAAAGTCGCCCAATGGTCGCCAAGACCTTTTCGGCCACCCTCATCGGGATCGAAGCGTTCCCGGTAACGGTCGAGGTGGACCTGCGCGGACTCTCGGAGAAGGGTCCGAACTTCCTTTTGGTGGGCTTGCCCGACAAGGCGGTCGAGGAAAGCAAGGTCCGCGTGCGCAGCGCGATCCTCAACTCTGAGCTCGACTTTCCGTTCCAGCACCAGATCGTGTGCAACCTCGCGCCCGGCGACATCCGCAAAGAGGGGCCGTCGCTCGACCTCCCCATCGCGATCGGGCTTTTGGCGTCAAGGAACATCGTGCCGCTCAGCGAACTTGAAGGCACGTTGTTTCTGGGCGAGCTGGGGCTCGACGGCAAGCTCCGATCGATCGACGGCGCGGTGAGCATCGCCCTGATGGCGGCGGAGAAGGGCTTCCGACGCCTGGTGCTTCCCATGCCCAACGCCGACGAGGCGGCGGTCGCCCCGAATATCGAGGTGTACGGCGTGGAGACGCTGGTCGATGCGGTTGCCCTGCTGAATGGGGCGGACGGCTTTGCGCCCGTTTGTTTCACGCCCACCTCCGAAGACCTCTTGCCCCCGTATTCGGTCGACTATTCGGACGTGAAGGGGCAGCGGCAAGCCATCCGCGCCCTGGAGATCGCCGCGAGCGGCGGGCACAACGTGCTGATGGTCGGACCGCCCGGATCGGGCAAGACGATGCTGGCGCGGCGGCTCCCCACCATCCTCCCTCCGCTCACCATCGAAGAGGCGATCGAAGTCACCCGTATCTACAGCGCTTCGGGCATGAAGGGCGGGCGGCAAGGGTTGATTTGGGAGCGTCCGTTCCGGTCGCCGCACCACAGCGCCAGCCACGCGGCGGTGGTCGGCGGCGGCAAGAACCCCAAGCCGGGCGAAGTCAGCCTCGGGCACAAAGGCGTCCTGTTCCTCGACGAGATGCCCGAGTTCGACCGCCAGGTTTTGGAGGCACTCCGGCAACCGCTGGAGGACGGCGTCGTCACCGTTTC
>JAXLTH010000004.1:0-137270 GCA_046330155.1 Fimbriimonadales bacterium
GGCGCCCACCACGTAGCGAGGCTTCTGGGCGGTCGAGTGCTTGTCGGCGGCTCGTCGTGCGATCTGCGCCGCCGCGAGGCTGACGTCGTACACCAGCTCGGGAATGTCGTATTCGGCGAGGACGATCGAGGTCGAGCCGAACGTGTTGGTCTCGATCAAGTCGCTGCCCGCCTCAAGATAGCGCCCGTGGATCGCCTCGATGACGTCTGGATGGGTGAGGTTGAGGAGTTCGTTACAGCCGTCCAGCACCTTCCCCGCCAGCCGTTCGGAAGCCTGAAGCACGCTCTGGGAGAAGGAGCCGCCCGACGGGAGAACGAACGCGCTATCGGGCAGGTTGGCGCTCTGAATCTGCGTGCCCATGGCGCCGTCGTAGACCAAGACGCGGTCTTCGAGAGCGGCGAGCAGTGGAGAGTCCCAACCCATCTCCACAGTATATCTGCCGCCTGTCAGGTTGACCGTCCGTAAGGGTGCCAGACTTGCGCCCTACCTGTTAAAGGTCTCGGAGGGCCGCCTGTTGGAAGGTGGCACGAATGCGATACGAGAACGCCTATGTACACTCTGGTCGCTTCCCTTCTCACCCTCGGTTCGCTTATCGGAGCGACCGCCCTGTACCGCGACGCCATCTCGACGAAGTTATAGACCCTCATCCTCCTCACCCTCCCGCCCCGGGGGCCCGTCCCGCCCCCGGCCCAAATTAGACGCGGGGCTCGTTCGAATGAACGAGCCCCGCGCTTGCTTTGTGCCTATGGCTATGGATTAACGGTCAGCACCTTGGTGCGGGTGTTGCCGTTGTAGGTGGCGATGATCGTCACGTTGGTTCGGAACGCCACCGGCCGGGTGGTGATGATGAAGTTGCGGCTCGCGAGGTCTGTCGGAACCGTAACCGTCGCCGGAACCTGAGCAACCGAAACGCTTGCCGAGCGAAGGCTGATCACCGTGCCAGGCGCGTTCGACAGCCCGCTCAGGATGACGGTGCCCGTGGCATTGGAGCCACCGACGACCGACGCAGGAGCGATCTTCAACTGGTCGAGGAACGGCACGATCACCGTGAGGCTCGCGGCGCGGGTGATGCCCTTGGCCGTGCCTCGAATCGTGACCGCGGTGTTCGCCACCACGCGCTGCGTGGTGATCGTGAACTGGCGCTCGCTCTGGCCGGCAAGAACCGTGACCGTCGCCGGGATGCCCACGAGGGACGGGTTCGAGCTGGACATGGCAACCGGGAAGTTCGCCGTGGTCACGCCATTCAGCCGCACCTTGCCGGTGGTCGATTTGCCGCCGGTAATCGGCGACACCACCGTGATCTGCTGGATGTTCAGCGGATTCAGCGTGAGCTGCGTCTGAACATGGCGTCCCGACACGTCGGCTCCGATGAGGACCACGGTTCGCGCGTTCACCGGCGTGCAGTTGACCGTGAACGGTGCGCTCAACTCTCCCTCAGGGATCGTGATGCTGAACGGAACCGTTGCCGCCGCGTTGTTGCTCGACACGTGGAGCCGGGCGCCACCCTGCGGAGCAGGGTCTTGGATCGTCACCAATCCGTCGACGGTTCCGGTGCCCGCGAACTGGTTCGGGGTAACCGAAATGCCGATCGGTACCGCATCGCCCTTAACCGGGCAAACGAGCACCTTCTTCGTCTTGGTCAAACCGTTCCACGAAGCCGTCAGGGTGATGAAATGGTCCTCGTTGACGATGGGCGGCGTCAGCGGCAAGTCTGCCGTGATCTGGCCAGCCGGAATCGAGACAAACGACGGGACGGTGAGAATCGCCGGCTCTGAGCTCGACAGGTTCACCGTGGCTCCGCCAAACGGCGCCACGCCGGTCAACCGGACCTTTCCAGGTTCGACGGTGCCGCCTTCGATAATCGACTCGCAGAAGATATCGCGAAGCTCGGTCTTGAGCAGCGTGAGCTGCGCCATCTTCGAGTGGCCCGCGTTGCTTGCGGAGATGCGAACTGCCGTGTAGACGGAAACGCCGCTGGTGGTGACCGGGAAATCGACCGTCACTTCGCCAGCCGGAACCGTCACGGTCGGCGGAACCTGCGCTTCTGCGCGGTCGCTCGCCATCGTGAGGGTCGTGCCTCCCGGAGGGGCCGGCTGATCAATGGTGATCGTGCCGGTAACCGGCGTGCCGCCGCCCGTGGGATTCGGATCGAAGGTGAGGCCGATCGGATAGCGAATCGGGTTGAGGAGGATCGAGTGCACCTCACCATCCTTCACGCCGACCGCGGTGATCTGGCCCGCGTCGTTGATGGAGGTCGCATCGATGATCGTCCAACCTGAACCCGGGGGCAGATAGTTGTCAAGCGGAACCGGCACCACTTCATAGGTGAAGAGAGGAGGATCCGGGGGTGCCGTGCAAAGCACGGGGACCCACATGACGCCTCGCCACGTGTAGCGGCCCGTGAACTGGTCGGACGTAAAGTTTCCGCTACGACCGACGAGAAGCCCGTTGTTGTTGATGCCGTGTGCTTCCGTCAACCCGTCGCCCGGTAGTCCGGGCAGGTAGTAAAGCTGATCGCAGAACGTTTCGTTCTGGATGTCGAAGATCCAGCCCGCCGGCTGGTAGTACTGCTCTTGACCGTACTGGGTGCCAACGTAATAGCCGGTGTGGCCGATTACGAAGTCCAGATCGTTCATGTCGGTGACTTCGACGTAGGTGTCGTCTTGTCGCTTGACGTTGATTTCCTGCGTCTGGCCCTCTTCGGTGCCCGGGTTGGGCAACTGCCAGCGGAAGACCTTGTACTCACCGTCGGTCGCCGCGATATCGATGCCGGCGACCATGTTGTTGTTGTTGACGACCCGGGCAAAGAGGTCGTCCCCATCTTGGAGCGGCTTAATGTAAAGCGGGTTGTAAGGCAGGGCGAGCGGGAAATCGTTCGGGTTGTCGAACATCGCGATGTTCCCCGTGATCTCGTCGCCGGTGGGCGGGTTCTGAGGCCGTGCAAAGCCGTTATAGACGAAGCAACCAAAGTCGTTGGCGTCCACGCCCTCGAAGACCGTCATGGAGCCGGGGTGCTTGTCCGGAGGCGTGATGCCTTGGACCGGGATCGGATCCGGCAACGTGTAAACGATGGGCAGCATGCCCGTGAAGGGCGACCAGATGAACCCACGCTTGTCGTTATCGTTGTAGCTCTGGCCGAGGACCGTGTTCGCGGCGTTGATGCCGAAGACGCGTGCCGAATGGTCTTGATCTCGCAACACGCCCATGTCGCTAAGATCCTCATCCAAATAGATCCACGCGTTCTGGTGCCCGATGCCCGGGTAGCTCTGGCCGATGACCGTGCCCACGCTGTTCACCCGGACGGGCTTCGAGCCCAAGGCACCCGTCGGGGCGCCCAGGTCGATGACCTCGTAGTGGTCTTGGGCCATCGCCAGCATCGGCGTCAACGCCAACGCTAGACCAGCCAAAACCGACTTTCTTCGAAAAGCTGTCTTCATTGCTTTGCCCTGCGCACGTCAAAAGCAGCGCCGCAAGGCGCCTCTCGACACGTTACATTGTAGACGCGCTAACTCCCGATTTCGTCGGCAACCTTGTTTCGGATTCAAAAAAAGAGCCCGCAACACAGGCTGCGGGCCAAGGACTAGCATGGAAGGGCGATTCCGACGACCGCGCCTTACGGAGCAAAGGAGCGCTGGAGTGGCAGGCTTGATACATAAGGTTGAAACACCTTCGCAGGGGGAATCCGTCAGTATCAACATGCTCTCCTCGTTCCTGATGGCGACGGCGCTGATCGGCGCCCCCCAGAAGTTCGTTTACAAGTCCAACCCGCGCCGGCTGTACCAACTGAAGGACCTATCGCGTGTTGAGATCGGCATCGGAAAGGGCAAAGTAAAGGCCTGGGTCATGGACACCGACTCGAAGCGGCAGGAGGGCATGATGTTCCTGAAGCCGGGCGACGTGCAGCCGAACGACGCCATGATCTTCGTCTTCCCCGATTCGGCGGAGAGGAGTTTCTGGATGCACAACACACTCCAGCCCCTCGACATCGCCTACATCTCCCAAGCCAAGAAGCTCGTGCGCGCGACCTCGATGAAAGCGCTCGACGAATCTGGCACCCCGTCGAACGGCGCGGCAATGTACGTGGTGGAGATGCCCGCCGGTGCGTTCAAACGGCTTGGCGTCAAGGCGGGACAGTCCGTTAAGATTCCGCCGACCGTCAAAGCCGCAGATTAGACGTGCGCTTTCAGAACTTCAAGATTTGGCGTGGCAAGCTTCCCCACTGGCGGGCGGACGACGTCACGTATTACGTTGTGTTCCGGCATCGGCGGGAGCTCGACGAGAAGGAGCGCCGCCTTCTGATCTCCGCCCTCCTCAAGCCCGACGGCAGGAAGTGGGACCTCCTGATCCTCTGCGTCTTGCCCGAGCAGACCGAGCTCATGTTCACCGTGCGAGAAGCGGGCGCCACCGGCGAGCCCTACGAACTTGCCGATATCGTCGAAGCCGCCAAGCGCAAGACAGGCGCGAAAATTATCAAAGCTTCCGGAGAGCGCTTCCCTCCTTTCTATCACGAGAGCTTCGACCGCATCGTGCGGGACGACTCCGAACTGGAAGAGCGATGGAGCGCGATTCTGGAGTCCCCTGTTCAACTTGATCTTGCCCAAGAACCTGAAGAGTACGAGTTCCTTTGGGTTGCCGGAGCCGTCTCATCCCTTTGACGATGACGGCGAGACGAGGACTTCCCCTTCACACCAAGATCCTTATCGGCTTGATTCTGGGCGCGTTGGGCGGCGCAGTCGCCCAGTGGCAGCTCGGCGCCGATAATCAGGCGCTCAAAGACGCGGTCCAAAAGTACATCTTCCCGTTCGGCACCTTGTTCTTGAACATGATCTTCATGATCGTGGTGCCGCTGTTGTTTGCCGCGCTCGTTCTCGGCGTCGCCGAAATCGGCGATGCCCGCAAGGTCGGAAGGGTGGGGGCACGTTCGGTCGCGATGACGGTTCTTCTATCCGGCATCGCGGTCGTGCTCGGCATCGTGATGGTCAACGTGGTCAAGCCTGGAGCCGGGCTGAGCGTCGAGCAGCGCACTCAACTCACCGAGCTGTACTCCAAGAAGGCGGATGCCGAGAAGAGCGTCGAGAAGGCGAAGGAAGCCAAATCGGTGGTTGAAACCATCGTGGACTTCGTTCCCAAGAATCCCTTGCAGTCGGCGGTCGAGGGCTCGATTCTGCCCTTCATGGTTTTCGCCTTGATTTTCGGACTTGCTCTGGGCTCGATCGAAGCGGAAAAGGCGCTTCCGGTCAAGGCGTTCCTCGAGGGCATCTTCGCGATATCCCAAAGAATCATCGAGATGGCGATGAAACTCGCGCCAATCGGCGTGTTCGCCCTGATTTTCTCCGCCGCAAGCCAGCTCAACGGCGAGGCGTTCGTGGCTCTCGGCAAGTACGCCGTTCTGGTCCTGGTCGCCCTTTCCATCCACTTGTTCGGCGTCTACAGCATCGTGCTCAAGTGGATCGCCAAGCGGAATCCGCTTCAGTTCTTCCGTCAGGTGAGGAGCGTCATGCTCACGGCTTTCGCGACATCCTCAAGTAACGCGACCTTGCCGACGGCACTCAAGTCTGCCGAAGAGGAAGTGGGGCTACCCCGCGACATCTCCTCCTTCGTGCTCACCGTCGGCGCCACCGCAAACCAAAACGGCACCGCGCTGTTCGAGGGGATCACGGTGCTCTTTTTAGCCCAGCTCTACGGGATCGACCTTTCCATCGGCCAGCAGTTCGTTGTTATGGGCTGGTCCATCTTGGCGGGCATCGGCACCGCGGGAGTTCCCGGTGGATCGTGGCCGATGATTGCGATCATCCTCACGCAGGTCGGCGTGCCGCCCGAAGCCATCGGCTTGTGCTTGGGCATCGACCGCATCCTAGACATGAGCCGCACGACGCTCAACGTCACGGGCGACATCGTGATCGCCACTTGCGTGACGACGCTTGAAGGCCGACAGTCGGACGAAATGGCGGCTTTGGCCGGAGCTTAGGCTCGGTGAAGCACGATCTCGGCGGCGGCGCTTCCGACCAAGTAGGGTACGGGCGGATCGAGTTTTGAGACCCGAACCGAAACTCGTTGAACCCGGACGTCCTCTGCCAACACCGTGACGGCAATCCGGTTCGCAATCGTCTCAACCAGCTTAGCAGGCTCCTCGTTCGCCTCAGTAGCGATATCGCACAGGCGACCGTAATCGAGGGTCGACCCAATTTCGTCTTCTTCGCCCCAGTGCCCAAGTTCAGCCTCGATGTCGAACTGGAACTGCCGGCCCACCTGCCGCTCTGCCTCTGAACAACCGTGGTAGCCGTAGAGCCGAAGACCTGAGACGATGACGCGGAGCATTGCAACTTATCGTACACCGTTGAGGCTGGTTCGGGGTCGCCTCAATATGCTACAATTCAGCCCAGACAGCTTTGCGAAGGAGACGTAAGGCGGCCACAAGCCGCCTTTTTCTTTAGCTAAAGGGACGACGATGGACATACTGCAGCAGCTAAACCAGATCGCCCAGGAAAGGGATATCAGCCTCGAGGACCTGCTCCGCGAGATTGAGGAAGCCCTTGCGAGCAGCTATAAGAAGTACGTAGGCGCCAACGGCGAGGTCTCCGTCCACATCGACCCCAAGAAGGGCTGGACCGCGTTCCTTGAGAAGGAAGTGGTCGGCATGGTGTCGGACCCGACCCTGCAAATGTCGATCACCGAAGCCAAGAAGCGAAAGCCCGATGCCGAGATCGGCGACTTCGTGGAAGTTGAGGTCGATCCTAACCGCTTCGGCCGCATCGCCGCCGCCACCTTCAAGCAGGTGCTGACCCAAAAGCTCCGCGAGGCGGAGACGCGGCAGATTTACGACGTCTTCAACGAGAAGATCGGCGGGGTCGTCCCCGGCATCGTTACTCGCAAGGACGGACAGAGCGTTTACGTCCAGGTGAACCGGGTGGAAGCGGAGCTCCCCAAGCGGGAACAAGTGCCCACCGAACCGTACCGCCCGAACGACAGGATGCGTGTGTACGTGTTGCGGGTCGACGACCAAGCGAAGCGTTTGCGAGTATTGGTCAGCCGAACCCACCCGAACCTGCTCCGCAAGCTCTTCGAGCTCGAGGTTCCCGAGATCGAGCAAGGCGTCGTCGAAATCAAAAGCGTTGCCCGCGAACCGGGCCAGCGAAGTAAGGTCGCCGTCCTGAGCAAGGACGAGCGTGTGGACGCCGTCGGCGCCTGCGTCGGTCCTCGCGGCGCGCGGGTTCAAGCCATTGTCGACGAACTGTACGACGAGAAGATCGACATCGTCCCGTACAGCGAAGACCCCACGACTTACATCATGAACGCGCTCAGCCCCGCCAAGGTGAACAAGATCACCTTGAACGAGGACGAGAAGAGCGCGTATTGCATCGTGCCCGACAACCAGCTTTCCCTTGCCATCGGCAAGGGCGGCCAAAACGTGCGGCTGGCGGCTCGCCTGACCGAATGGAAAATCGACATTCGCAGCGAAAGCCAAGCGACGGCGGAGGGCAAGGCATGACGACAGGAGAGGAGGCATGACCCGCCGTGACACACTCTCCCTCTCCCGAGCGAACCTGCATCGCCTGTCGGCGTAAGGCTCCCTATTCGGAGCTTCTCAGGCTCTGCCGAGTTGCCGGCGAAGTCGTCGTCCACGCCAAAGGCGTCTTTGGTCGAAGCGCGTACATTTGCGCCGAGCCGTCGTGCATCTCCCGAGCCTTTGATAAGACCCGCCTCGCCCACGCGGTTCGCGTTCCCCTTTCCGAAGAACAGAAATCCCGCCTGCGCACCAATCTAGAATGCAAACTATCGAGAATCAAACCATGACCGTAGCCATAGCCGAATTAGCCAAAGAAACGGGCCTCGTGCCCGGACAGGTGTGCGGAGTCCTCGACGACCTCGGCATCACGCACGATCATGTCCACTTCGAGTCGGACGATGAAACGCTCGCGTTGATCAAAGAAGCCCTCTCGGAGCAAAAAGGGAGCAAGGAGGTTGCGTTGCAGCCCAACCGCACTCCGCGAGACATCGCCGCTGCCTTGGGCGTCGCCCAGCCCGAGGTTCAGAAGACCCTCATGATGAAGATGAAGGTCATGGCTACCCTGACGACGACCCTCAAGCCCGAGGTCGCCGAGCAGCTCGCCAGCCAGTTTGGCTACACCATTCGCTGGGCGGATGCTCCCCAGCCCAAGCCAGCTGCAGTATCGGCCGCCAAGTCTGCCAAACAGTCTGGAGCGCGACACCGCCCGCCCGTGGTCACGATCATGGGCCACGTCGACCACGGCAAGACTTCCCTGCTCGACTACATCCGCAAGGCGAACGTCGCCGCCAAAGAGCACGGAGGCATCACTCAGCACATCGGCGCCTACCAGGTCGAACTGCCCGAAGGCGTGATCACTTTCCTCGACACTCCGGGCCACGCGGCCTTTACCGCCATGCGGGCCCGCGGCGCGCAGGTGACCGACATCGCGATCCTCGTGGTTGCCGCCGATGACGGCATCATGCCGCAGACGATCGAAGCCATCAACCACATCAAGGCCGCAAAGGTGCCGATGATCGTGGCGGTCAACAAGTGCGACAAGCCCGCGGCAAACCCGGAAAAGGTTCTGCAGCAACTCACCGAGCACGAGGTGATCGCCGAGGCGTTCGGCGGCCAGACCATTACGTGCAACGTCTCCGCCATCACCGGCGAGGGCATTCCCCACCTGCTGGAAATGATCCTGCTCCAAGCCGAAGTGCTCGACCTCAAGGCGGACCCGAAGGGCAAGCTTGAGGGCGTCGTAGTCGAGGCCAAACTGGAACGCGGGCGCGGGCCCGTCGCCACGGTGCTGATCAAGGAAGGCACCCTGAAGAGTGGCGATGCTCTGGTTGTCGGAACGTCCTTCGGCAAGATCAAGGCGATGACCGACTACCTCGGCAAGCGCATCGACGCGGCCGGACCCTCAACCCCGGTTGAGGTTTTGGGCTTGAGCGAAGTGCCGATGGCGGGCGACAAGGTCCAGTTCGCCGACGACGAGCGAACCGCCCGCGGCATCGCCGAAGACCGAGCTACCCGCGAGCGGGCAAAGCAGCTGACCGCTCCCAGTCGCGGCATGACGCTTTCAGACCTGCGAGCCAAGCTCAACGAGGGCGTGACCAAGGATCTGAACTTAGTGGTGAAAGCCGACGTTCAGGGCTCGGTCGAAGCGGTGAAGGGGCTCATCGACAAGATCGAGAACGACGAGGTAACGGTCCGGGTCATCCACTCGGGCGTGGGTTCCATTACCGAAAGCGACATCCTGCTCGCCAGCGCCGCGAACGCGATCTGCGTTGGCTTCAACGTACGGCCCGAGCCAGGCGCCAAGAAGGAAGCCGAGCGCCACAAGATCGAAATCCGAACCTACACGATCATCTACGAACTGATCGAAGACATCGAGGCTGCCGTCAAGGGCATGCTCGCTCCGAAGTTCCAAGAGGAGTATCTGGGCACGGTGGAAATCCGCGTTCGCTTCCAGTTCGGCCGAAAGGGCGTTATTGCTGGCTGCTACGTGACGGACGGCAAGGTCACGCGAAACGCGCTATGCCGCGTGAAGCGCGGGACCGAGATCGTGTTCGACGGCAAGGTGAGCTCGCTCAAGCACTTCAAGGAAGACGTGCGCGAGATGGCCGTTGGCCAAGAGTGCGGCCTTACCTTCGAGGGCTGGGAGGCGTTCCAGGTTGGCGACGTCGTCGAAGCCTTCGAGATGATCCAGATCAACTGAGGCACGAAGCCCCAGCCCGTCTACGGCGTGTAGATGGTCTGGGGCTTTTGAATTTTGAACACGTAGAAGTCGTTCTTGCGAATGACGCCCCACGCTTTGGCACCCGCGTGCCCGTCGGCAAACGCGTAGTGCCCGAGATTGTGGTGCCCGGGCGTCGGCTTCTGCTGGTAGAGGCTGGTACAAGGCGAAGGCCCACGGTTTTCGGCGTCCGTCGGGGGTGCCTTTCGGCCCGCCAGCTTCCAAGTGTCGCAGTCGATGAAGCCCAAGCCCCAAGTGCCGCCCACGTACATGTCGCGAAGGCCAACCGGCCACTGCTCGCACCAAGCCACCGTATCCGCCGGGGCCTCGAGTTCGCCCTCGAAACGAGCCCCGTACGTCCAGTCGCCGGGGGCGCCGATTTCATAGCTCAGGCCGGTGTTCTTGTCGAGCATGCTCCCACCCTGAACGGTGTAGATGTTCCCAATATAGACGTAGCTACGGAGTAACGCTTTGCTTCGGTAACGGCCGTCCCACCAGATCACCTGGTTAGTCCCAAGCCGAGGCTGGGCATCGCTGGGGCACTTCCAGATCTGCTCGTTCTTCACGTACGGCATGAGCTGCAGGTCGGGCGGAAAGTAGAAGGTGTTTCCGCCGTTGACCGCCTGCAAATGGGGCACCCAAGAGGGGTACTTGCCGTCGCTGTCGCCGGTGTACATCATCATGCCCATGCCGATCTGCTTGAGGTTGCTCAGGCAGGCGCTCTGACGAGCAGACTCCTTGGCTTGGGCAAAAACGGGAAACAGAATGGCGGCGAGAATCGCGATGATCGCGATCACAACCAGAAGCTCGATCAGCGTAAAGGCGCGGCGAAACGACATGAGGACCCCTCGGAAACCCTTTAACTATACCAAGAGGTCCTCAAAACGCCAAGCCCTTAGTTCACCAAATACACCTTGTAAGTGTAGGTGATGGTCATGGACTTGCCCGCCGCAAGCGGCAGTTCCCACGACAAGCGGGCTCGCGGGTTCATCTGCCTCAAGCCCTTCGCGGTCTTGACGATCTTCGGATCGTTGTCCGCCGTGAGAACCTCTCCCGTCAGTTCCCGCGAGATGCTCAACTTGACGTCCTGAGCCTTGCGGTTCTTGATTTCCAAGGTTCCCTTGAGCGTGACGAGATCGTAGGTGACCCCCGTGTTGGGAACCCGGTACGCCCCGCGCTCACGGCCGACCTCTTCCTCGCTCTGATCCGCTCGGATGTCAAGCGCCTTGGTGATCTTGACCAAGGCGTTCGACCCTCTCGCCGTGTAGTTCAGCATGTCCTGGCCCAAGATCTCGCCATCCTTCATGGTGACGGCGACCGCCGTCGTCCACGGCAGGTCGGTCTTGTTCGGGAACTTCAGGCTATGCCAAACATCGCCGGGTCCCTCGGGAGACCCGCCGTAACGGTCGTCGGGATTGATGGTGTCGGCGATGTCCCACGTGTAGACATGCTCGTACTCGGTCTCTCCCTTGAAGAGGACGTAGTAGCCGCGTTCGCCCTTCTTCAGGGTCACGTTGGGTCGGCGATAGAAGAACAGGTCCTCGTTTGTCTGTCCCGGTAGGGCTGAAATCTGGAAGCTCTGGTCGAACGCGCCCCGGGCATCCATCTTCATGGCGTTCTGCGACATCATCCCGCCGGGCCCGCCGCCGGCAAAGCCGCCGCCGCCCATGGTCATCATCTGTTCGGTGTACTGCTGGACGCCGAAGCCGCTCGTGAGCGGGTCCATGACGTCTCGGTACGGGAGGTTCGGAAAACCGGTGATCAGGCGCGCCTCAAGGTTCGTTAGGTCGGCGAGGTCGTTGATGACCGTCGCCTTGCCGATGATTGAGAGCTTCTTCTCATCACTGATGTCGATGGCGTACGCAGGGGACCAAGTCACGCCGCGCTCGAGCGCCAGCGTGAACACCTTCCCTTCTTTTGCGCCGGTCGTTTTCACGTGCAGAACGCGTCTTTGCGTGTCCGCCTTGAGCTTGTAGCTCAGCCCGGCCGGAGCGGTTACGCTGCGAATGGCACCCTTCTGGAAGACCTGGGTCCTCCCTTCTGCCTGAAGGATCACGATCTGGCCGGAAGCGCTGACGATCTTGCCCGTCGCGGTGCCCTCCGTGCCCATGTTCAGGGTCACGTCCTTGCCCACGTTTGAGACCAAGATCTCGTCGATCGTGATGGCATCCCTCTCGCCCTTGACCGTTTCGACCATGGTCGTGGCTTCGCCGATAACGACGCCGGGAGACGTGCTCAACCACAAGGTTCCCAACGAAGCTTGAGGAAGCTCGGTGATGGTGGCCTCGCCATTCTTCAGCGGAGTCTCCCTCACCACAACTGCGAAGCCGTTCTTGAACAACGAAGCGGCTACGACTTTGGAATCGGCTTTCTCGGGCGTTTGGCTCATCAGGAGCGATGCCGAGATCAGCAGGCTGTTCACCATCATCGACCTTACAGACGATTGTCGCCAGCCTTGGTTACCGTTCAAACCAAAGGGCTTCCGGCGGTATCGCCGGAAGCTCTTCAAGGACACGGACCCTAGAGGTTGCGCAAGAAGCCGAGAATGGCATCTCGCTGGGGTTGGGTCAGGTTGATGTAATTGGTGACCGAACGAAGCGCCTCGCCGCCGTGCATGCGGATGGCCTGATCCGGGTTGCCTGCGCGGCCGTCGTGAAGGAGGAACGGGCGGAAGCGCAAACCCCACAAGGGAGCGGTGCGGAACTCGTTGCCAGACGCGGTGCCTTGTTGAATGCCGTCGCCCAGACCCGGTCCCATGTCGTGCAACAGGAGGTCCGAGTAAAGGTTCACGGCTTTGTTCGACAAGGCGGCGACAGGATTGAACCCTGTCTGCATCGTCTCGCGATGGCAGGATGCGCATCCCGTAGTTCGGAAGAGGTTTCGCCCCTCAACCGAATTTCGCGGCTGAACCGGCGGAGCGGCAAGGAAGCGCTGAAAGTCCGTCAGCCTTGCCACGCCCGAACCGTCGTCCTCGGGGTCGGGAACCCGGTCGGCGCCGGGCGGGATATTCTGCCCCTGGGGCCGAACCTCGACCGGAAAGAGCGGATTGGTAATGCCCATTTCGTTGAGGTAGGCGTCCGCGGAAAACACATGGACGGAAGAGACCTGAGCTTTCCACCCGAATCGGCCGACCTCGATGTTGCCGGTCTCCGGATTCATCACAAGGTTCGCCCGTCCAGAAACGCCGTCGCCGTTCAGGTCGAATGGATCCTCGGCTAGCTGAATCGTGGCAGGGGGGATGGCCTCCATCAAGCCCAGGCCGAAAAGCGGCGTGGTTATTCTTCGCGCCACGATGCTGGCCTGAACCGGCACGATTTCGCGCGGGACCGGATAGTTAGGGTCGAACTCGCGGAGCGAACGAGCCTGAATCAGCGCTCCTCCGAACTCCGCCAAGTCGGTGTAAGCCCCGTTAACGATCGCTCCAATTCGCGTTACCCGGGAGATGCCGGTATCGGCACTGGCCCCGCCGGGAGCAGCGGCGCGGTGGCATTGCGCACAGGCGACGCCGTTGAAGACGGGACCGAGCCCTTCTTCCGGCCGTTCATTGTGCAGAAAGTCGTTTCGTCCCGCGCCGAAGCGCTGGAGCTCACCTTGGGTCAATCCCGGTAACGGCGCGCCGGGAGGGGGCGGTTGCGAGGCCTGGGCGTTCCCCGTTTGCGGGAACCAAACCATCACCGCCGCCAACGCCGCGGTGGGCAACGCCAACCGGGCGCCCGTTCCGGTAGCCGATAACCACATTCGAGTTCTTCGATTTCTCATCTTCCACTCACCTCAACCCGTTCCCCTCGGAACGGATGTAAGGACGACTTTGGCGCGGAAATGTTTGGAACCTATGAGGAACGCTCATTGGTGGCAGAAATTTCGTGTTCTTTCCCAACCTACTCCCCCGACCAATCTCGCTGGCGTAACCCGTCTGCATGATTGGGACATGTTCGATCGCCGCTTTGTCATACCGGCTCTCTTGGTGCTCGCGCAATCGACGCTCGCCGATGACAGGTCGATTGTTGCCAAGGCCGTCGAGGCATGCCGGCGGCTGGGCATCCATTGCGATCCGGCTCGGGCGAAGGTTTACCGATTGAATCCACCCGGCGGTAGCGCCGTGCATAAGGTTCAGATGTCTAAGGTCGAGGTGGAACTCGACGAGGCCGGGCGAGCCTGGACAATCGTGGACCGCTCGTCAAGCTCAAAGTCGTTCTTGGCGAACCCGGCTCGGGCGTTTGCCCTCTTCGGCTTTGACCCCAAGCAGTTTGATTTTGAGAAATCCCGGTGGGGTGGCGTTCCCCAATACACCCTCCACCCCCGTTCTCACGGCTATCCCAGCCTGGTCCGGGCCGCGAGCCTCTGGCTTGACCCAAAATCGGGCAGCGTCACGAGGCTGTTTCGGGCAAAGCCGCCAACCTTCGACCCGCCCGTCGTCAAGTTGAAGCCGGAGGAGACCTCGCGCCTGGCAGCGCCCTTCCTCAAGAAGCTTTGGGATGCCCGGAAACACCGATTTGCCGATAAGCCTTTACCCGCCGAGGCGGAACTGGCAAAGACGGCTACTTTGGCTTACGCTACGTGCTACACAAATGCCTCCCGGCTCGCCCAAAAAAGAGCGGGGACTCGCGCCCGACTCGCCTACGTGTTTCAAGACGCGGACTATCGACTGCTCATGGACGCGGAAACCGGCGAGTGCATGGGCGGAGCTTGGCTGAACCGCACCGGAGCCCCGCTCGCCAGCTCGAACTTCCCTCCGCTCGCAGGGCGAAGTTAGTACAGCCAGCAAAGAGTACAATCACCACCCTAAGCCATGCTGAAGATCGAGGGGCTCAACGTGTTCTACGGCGCTATCCAGGCGCTGTGCGACGTCTCGCTGGAGGTGAACCAAGGCGAGATCGTGGCGATCATCGGCTCGAACGGCGCGGGAAAGAGCACGCTGCTTCGCACCATCAGCGGCCTGATCCGCCCTCGGAGCGGCACCATCGAGTTCAAGGGCGAGCCCATCCATGCGGTTGCGCCGCACGAGATCGTGGCGCGAGGCATCGGCCAGTCGCCCGAAGGCCGTCGCATCTTCACGAACATGACGGTGTACGAGAACCTGCAACTCGGCGCCTTCATCCGCAAGGACCACGACGTGGCGGCGGACATGGAGAACGTCATGAACCGCTTCCCCCGGCTCCGGGAACGGATCAAGCAGAGCGCGGGCACGCTCTCCGGCGGAGAGCAACAGATGCTTGCCATTGCGAGAGCCCTCATGGCGCGTCCGCAGCTCCTCCTCCTCGACGAGCCGAGCATGGGCCTCGCGCCAAACCTGGTTGCCGAGATCTTCCGCATCATCTTGGAGATCAACAAGGAAGGCACGACGGTGCTTTTGGTGGAGCAGAACGCGCACCGCTCGCTGGAAATCGCGAACCGGGGCTATGTTTTGGAGACGGGGTCCATCGTGTTGACCGACACCGGCGCGAACCTGCTGCACGATCCCAAGGTCAAGGAAGCCTACTTGGGAGGCTAGTGGTCCGGTTCGTCCCGCTTGAGGAAGCCCACCTTCCCGCCATTCTGGAGATCGAGGCGGAAGCCAACACGTCGCCCTGGTCTGAGCGTAGTTTTCGCAACGAACTGGTCAATCCCCAGAGCATCTTTCGGGTCGTCTTGTCCGACGGAGCGGTAGCAGGGTTCGGAAGCGTGTGGCTCTGCATCGACGAGGCTCACATCACCAACATCGCGATAGCCAAGAACTTCCGCCGCAAGGGCATCGGCCGCAAACTCATGGTCGAGCTCCTGACCCTCGCCCGAGAGGCGGGAATGGGATGCAGCACGTTGGAAGTGAGGGCGAGCAACCTGCCCGCCATCGCGCTATACGAGAGGCTGGGCTATGTGCAGGCGTCCATTCGCAGGGGCTACTACCCGGACAACCACGAGGATGCGGTGATCATGTGGCTTTACGATTTGAAGTCATGGACGCCCTGATCCTCGCCTTGGAAACCAGCTGCGACGAGACGAGCGCGGCGGTGGTACGCGGGACGACGATCCTGAGCAACGTCGTTTCCAGCCAAGCGGCGCTCCACGCCAAATGGGGCGGCGTGGTGCCCGAAGCCGCGGCCCGGGCGCACGTCGAGGCAATCTTGCCCGTGATTAGCGAAGCCCTCACCGGAGCTTCCCGTTCGCTTGCCGAAGTCGATGCCATTGCCGTGACCAACCGTCCCGGTTTGGTAGGCGCGCTGAGCGTAGGCGTCACCGCCGCCAAAGCCCTCGCCTTCTCCCTCGACAAGCCGCTCCTGGGCATCCACCACTTGGAGGGACACCTGATGAGTCCCTTGGCGACCGATCCCTCGCTTCCTTTCCCGCACCTGTGCCTCATCGTTTCGGGCGGGCATACGGAGTTGGTGCGCGTGGATGGATGGGGGCAAACGACCATCCTGGGACAGACCATCGACGACGCGGCGGGCGAGGCTTTCGACAAGTCGGCGCGCCTCCTTGGGCTGGGCTATCCGGGCGGGTTCGCCATTCAGGAAGCCGCCAAGACGGGCGATCCAGCCCGGTACAAGTTGCCGAAAGGACTCAGCGGAGACACGCTCAACTTCAGCTTCAGCGGCTTGAAGACCGCCGTGCTTAGGTTGGTCGAAAAGGAAGCCGAGAACCTGTCGATTCCCGATGCGGCGGCTTCGGTGCAGGAAGCCATCGCCTCCGTGCTCGCCGAGCGAGCCGTTCGCGCGGCAGAGGCGTTTGGGGCGGAAGTGCTGACGCTGGCGGGCGGCGTCGCCGCCAACGCCAGGCTACGCGAGCTTCTGAACCGCGAATCAAACCAAGCCGGCATTCGTCTGGTCACGCCGCCGGTAGACCTTTGCACGGACAACGCCGCCATGATTGGGCTTGCCGCCGCCGTCAGGTTTGGCCGCGGGGAACGCGACGACCTGAGCTTGGAAGCCTTGCCGAACGCGCCGTTACCGTAGGCTACTTGCCGACGGTCAGACTGAGCGTCAGGTCCAGCGGGCCGCGTTTAATCTTGGCGCGCAGGGTGTTCCCTACCCTCTGCTTCAGCATGAACTTCGCGTAGTCGATCTGGCTGGCGATCGGCTTTCCGTCGAGCTCGACGATGATGTCGCCCGCCCGCAAGCCGCCCTTTTCCGCCGGCGACCCTTGGAGTACGGTGTCCACCAACGCTCCGCCATCCCTAGGCGCGTCTTTGCAGAGAATGCCGAGCGCCGGATGGTCGACGGTGTGAGAAGGTGAAAGAAATCCCTCGATCACCCGCGAGAGGATTTCGGGACCCACGGAGTAGGCCACGGTCATCGGACCGGGACCGACGGTTTTCTGGGCGATAAACGAGTTCGTGCCGCCGCCGCCCCCTCCAAAGGTCTGGTCGAACCCTCGACCCTGGGTGTTCTGGGCAGGTGCCTCAAGCGCCGCGCCGAGGATTCCCACCAGCTTGCCTTCCATGTTGAACACCAAAGAGCCGCCAATGGTCTGCGGAGGAGCTTCGAACTGGAACTCGGTGAGCGTCATGACCCGCCGGGCGGGATTGACGAGGCCGATGCGGTTGGAACTCTTGAGCTCGGCGCGCATCGGGGTACCGTTTGGCAGAACTGCCAGCACGGGACCCTCCGGGTTTTGCGCCTTCACCTTGGCGACGCTGGGTGCCCCGGGTGCGCTGTTCGTGGCGCGAGCGGCTTCCTGCTTGCGCGTTGCCCACATCGGCGCTTGAACAAGCGCCAACTGGGTCGGTTCATCGGTCGAAACGAGGCGAAGCTCAAAGGTTTGGCCGTCGAGCATGCGACCGCTGAGCACTGCCGAGTAGGCAAAGTTCTTGTGGATCAGGAACAGGCCGCGATCGTCGATGAGCGAGCCCGCGCCGTTCGGCTGCCCATTTTGCACAACGAAGATCATCTGCGACGAGATCTGACGAAACAGCGACTGTTCGTCCGCGCTGAGCTGCTGCGGGCCGTTGAGTGCCGCGATCGCAAGTCCTAACTTAGCCGCCGATAACCACATTGTTGGCATTGACCTCGGTGGCGCGCTGGGCGCCGGTATCTACATCTTTGTCGGGCTGAATCAAAACGAGAGGTTCGGCTTCGGTAGCAGGTGCCGAGGCGCTCATCGCGGTGTCCGCCGCCGCGCTGCTGGCATTGAGCGCCGACGTCGACGGACCCGCCGTTCCGGGAGACTTCATCATCGCGCCAGCCAGAGTCGGAGACGGCATATCGTTCTTCGCCACCCAATCGTGCTTCACCCGCGGGCGCCGCGCCGTCTTGGACGCAAGCTTGGGAGCCGCTGGCTTCGTCGCGCCGCTAGCGTCGGCGGCCGCCGCCACCTTCAAGCCGGGGTCCGCCTTCGGTACGAAGTCGAGGCCAGGGGCAGGCTTTTCGATGTTCGCCGCCACCAGGCTTGGCACGCTAACGGACGGCTTCTTCATTTGGATGACGAAGAAGCCCACCACGAACGCGCTTGCGGCAACGGGGAGCCAATACCGGCTGAACCACGGCACGCTCGCCTTGGGGCGGAGCCCGTCGGTGAGGATGCGATCGCGCAAGCGCTCGGCGCTCAACTGCGGCGCGGGAACCTCCCGCAGCTTCAGCAGATCCATCTTCATCGCTTCGTATTGGCGCAGCGTCGCTTCAGCTTCAGCATCGTTTGCCGCCGCCTTTCGCACGCTTTCCGCCTCATCGGCGTTCATGTCGCCGAACGCGAGTTCCAAGAGCCGCTTGTCGAGTTTGCCGTTCATGACTTCTCCTCGTTGAGGAACGGGGCCACGCGGTCCCGTAATGCCCGCCGGGCCCGGAGCACGCGCAACTTGGCGCCGCCCACCGTGCATCCCAGCATCTGCGCGATTTCAGGATATTCGCGCTCTTCCAAATCTCTCAGTACGATCATCATTCGATGGTGCTCGGGCAACGCCGCGAGCGCCTTGCGGAGGACTTGGACCCGACGGTCCGCCTCCAGGTTTTCAATCGGATTCTCGGTATCGCCCTCGGTCATCCAGAGGAGCCCTTCGCGGGCTTCTTGCTGCTCCAAAGTGTGCCGCCGGGTCGACATGCGCGCCTGGTCGGTGCAAAGGTTGGCGACGATGCGCAGGAGCCAAGTGGTGAACTTGGCTTCATCGCGATACCGGTGCAGGTTCTGATACGCCCGCACGAACGCCTCTTGGACGAGGTCTTCGGCGTCGTCTCTTCGAGGGACCATCTGGTACGCGAATCGGTAGACCAGCATCCGATGGCGCTCGAAAAGCTGTTCGAAGGCATCGTAGTCGCCCTCGCGGGCTCGCCGAACGAGCGACTGATCCGAGCTGTCGTCGAGGCGAGAAGCGATACCTTGATGGGTTAAAGCGATACTGGTTGGCAAACCGTCCTCCGGGAGTTCCTGAGCGTCACTTATCCGACGCGGCTCTCCCTTCGGCGTTTCGGTTGGTTCAAACCGCGTTTGCCTCATCGTTGGTACCAAATCATTAGACGCAAGTTAGGCGCGGTTCCGATGCCGACCGCCCGAAAAACCCGTGATCACCCTTCATAATAGCGGAGTGCCGGTGTGGGGTGTGGTCAATCAGAAAGGCGGAGTCGGCAAGACGACCACCGCCGTCAACGTGGCTGCCGGGCTGGCATTGCGCGGCAAGCGCACGCTTTTGATCGATTGCGACCCCCAGGGCAACGCGACTACCGGGCTCGGGGTCGACAAACTCAAGCTGGACACGACCCTATACGAAGTCCTCGCCGCCGGCGCTGAGTCTCCTTTAGAGGGCGGCTTGGAACGAGCGATCGTGCCGGTACGAGACCATCTGGACATCGTCCCCGCTACCTTGGACCTTGCTGGTGCCGAAGCCGTCCTTTTGAGCGCCGTCGGCAAGGAGCTCATCCTTCGAGATGCCATCGAACCTGTGCGCGACCGTTACGAGTGGATCGTCCTCGACTCGCCCCCCAGCCTCGGCTTGCTTACCGTCAACATCCTCGCCGCCGCAGACCAAATCCTGGTCCCCATGCAATGCGAGTTCTACGCATTGGAGGGGCTGAGCCAGCTTCTGAAGACGATAGAAGTGGTTCGCCGAAGGATCAACCCCACTTTGGAGGTTTCGACCGTCTTACTCACCATGGTCGATCCGAGAAGCCGGCTGACGACCCAAGTGGCAAACGAAGTGAAGGACTACTTTGGCGATAAGGTCGCGCGAACCGTGATTCCGCGCAATGTTAGGCTCAGCGAGTCGCCCTCTTTCGGGGAGGCGGCGGTGAACCGATTCCCCTCGTCTCGGGGCGCCAGCGCCTACCTGCAGTTCGTAGACGAGGTGCTCAGCCGATGAGGCCAGCGCTGGGCAAAGGGTTATCGCAGTTGCTGGGCGAACAAGCCGACTCCGCCCCCACGGAACTGGCTCTCGACTCGATCGAGCCAAACCGTAGCCAGCCGCGCTCCCACTTCGACGAAGCCGCGCTCGAGGAACTGGCCGAGTCCATCCGAACCTACGGCGTCATCCAACCGTTGTTGGTGCGGCCCATCAAGGAAGGACGCTACGAGCTGATCGCGGGCGAGCGCCGGTGGCGCGCGGCGCGTATTGCCGGCTTGAAGTCCGTTCCCGCCATCGTCAGGGCAACCGACGCCAAAGGCACGCTTGAAATCGCGCTGATCGAAAACGTCCAGCGCGAGGACATCACGGCGTTGGAATGCGCCCTGGCATACCGCCGTCTGGCGAGCGAGTTCGCGCTGAAACAGGATGAGATCGCCCAGAGGGTTGGCAAATCGCGTGTGACGGTGTCGAACACGATGCGCCTTCTGCGTCTGCCTCAAAGGGTCCTGCAAGCGCTGGGCGAAGGAACGATTTCGGAAGGCCACGCGCGGGCGCTCTTAGCCGCCGAAAGCGAGGCTCTTCAACTTGCCCTTTTCGATCGGATCGTCGCCAAGAATCTGAGCGTCCGCGAGGTCGAACGCCTTGCCAAGCCCCAGACAGCAGCCCCGCGAAAGCGCAAAACCGACCTGGCCGAACTCGATCCCACCTGGCGCTCCGTGCGCGACGGCCTCGCCGAGCACCTTGGCGCACCCGTCAAGATCGAAGGAAGCGAGAAGGGCGGGAAGATCGTCATCGATTTCTACTCCGAAGAGGACCTGGCTCGGATTGTGGAGGCGATGGGCCTGCAGCTTTGAGCATCGTCGTCCGAACTCTGAACCCTTCCGACATCGACGACGCCGTCGCCCTCCAGGCGGCCTGCTTTCCGCCGCCCTTTCCCCCGGAACTCCTGTGGACCGGCTCCCACCTAAGTCGGCACCTTGAGGTCTTTCCCGAAGGACAACTCGTGGCTCTCCGCGAAGGCAGGGTGGTGGGGTCCGCAACGAACCTCATCATCAGCGAGTGCAACTTTCAAGGACATCGGAACTGGGAAGACACGGTGGGGGGCCACTACCTAAACAGCCATGAACCGGCAGGATCCACGCTGTTCGGAGTGGATATCAGCGTCCACCCGGATGTCCGTCGCCATGGCGTGGGCAGAGCGCTGTACGCTGCTCGATTCGATCTTGTCCGTCACCTCGGCATGACCCGCTACGCGACCGCATGCCGGATGCCCGATTTCGCCGCCAGCGAGTTCGACTCGGTCGAACAGTTCGCGCATGAAGTCGTCGGTGGCACTCGCTCGGACCGCACTCTCACGCCCTTGCTCCGCATGGGGCTGACGTTCGTCGGTGTCGTCCACGACCATATGGAGGACGAGGAGTCCGGCAACGCCGCCGCCCTTCTTGTTTGGGAACCTGAGCCATGAAACTCGCCGTCGCCCAATGGCAAATCCGCCCGATTTCGTCTTTCGAGGACTTCGCGGAGCACCTCCGCGAGTTGGTACACCAGTCGAGGGGCGCCGACCTTCTCCTTCTTCCCGAGTGCTTCTCCTTAGAGTTGCTCGCCCTCGCGGGGGTTCTTCCCTACCCCGAGGAGGCGAGGTGGCTCGCCTCAAAATGGCTCGACATCCTGGCCACGTTGAAGTCGGTCGCCGAGGAGTCTGGGCTGGCGATCATCGGAGGCTCGCACTTCCAACCCTTGGCGGACGGCAGAATCCTGAACACGACCCCCATCGTTTCTCGCGATGGCGAGATTCGGGTCCAACCCAAGAACAAGGTCACGGCTTTCGAGAGAGACGATTGGCGGATTTCGGCTGGCGAAGGGCTTGCCGACACCGGACAGTTCCGCACCGGCGTGATGATCTGCTATGACAGCGAGTTTCCCGAAGGCGCACGAGTCCTTGCCGAGCGCGGCGTTGGCTTGATCGCCGTTCCCGCCTTTACCGAGACCCGGCGCGGCTTTCAGCGCGTTCGCTGGTCGTGCCTCGCCCGGGCAGTTGAGAACCAGGTCTTCGTCGCCCACGCGTCGCTCGTCGGCAGCTTGGGACGAGAGCCCGTTCCCAACGCCGTCGGCACGAGCGGCGTGTTTGCCCCCAGTGTCGAACCCTTCCCCGAAAGTGCCGTCCTCGCCGAGTGCCCGTGGAACGAGGAGGCCGTCGTAGTTGCCGATCTGGACTTTGACCTCCTCGAACAGGCTAGGGCTTCCGGAGACGTCCGAAACTGGTACGACCGAGACCCGTCGTGCTGGACTAGAGACGGAACGTAAGGAAGCCCGAAGTCTTGGGTTGGGTCACCCCTCGAAGAAAGTGCCCCAACTCGTCCACTAGCGCGAGCCTCGCTCGGCCCGTTGTGGGCGAGACCAGGGTCTTGCCCAAGCCGATGGCGCACTGCTTGCCCCCACCCAGATCGATGAGGGCAAGCGCCGCTCCCTTCGTCAAGTCGATGGTCGTTCCGCCATAGGCCAGTTGGTTTCCGTTAACCGAGAAGCCAGCCTTGGCGCAGAGCGCTTTGAGCCGAGGCAGGGTGCTGGGGTGCCCCACCAAAAACACGCCGGTCAGGTCGGCGGGGAGTTGGGGAATGGTCTTGCGGCTTCGCACGTTTGCGCAGTAGTCGCTATGCGCAGGATCAACATACTTCGCCATGCCGCCGAGTTCGGACTCCAGGCTTGGCGACCTCTCGTTTCCTTCTGCGTTTCGCAACAGCTTCAGCCAAGGATCAAAGGAGACGAGTTTGGGCTTTGTCGCGCACGGGATCGACACGAAGAACTTGTCGCCGGCGTCGGGCGTGGGACCGATCTTCGCGGTCGAGAAGGACCGCTTTCCGTTCGCATCCTCCAACATCACCTCACAGGTAAGGAAGTACGGGTCGCCGGTGAACCTCCCCATAGCGTTGACCTGGCCATCGCGCCAATCGCACCTCTCGATGGTGAACTCGGCCCATCCGGTGCGTCGAACCCATTGGTCAAAGAACCACTTGTAGCTCTTGCCCGCCACTTTGTTCACGACCGCCTCAAACTCCTCCCACTCCGCGGAATCGCCCTTGGAATGCGAAGAGAGCCAAGTTTGGAGAGCCTTGATCATCGTCGGAGTACCGAGTTCGGCTTCCAGCATCTGAAGGACCTTCCCGCCTTTGCCATAGCCGAGTTCGCTCGCCGCGCCTCCGATCGACGGAGGGGCGTCTGCACAAGGCGCCACCTTGTAGGCACCGGACGTCCGCATTTCGCTCACAAACGCCTGGCGACGCTCTTGCCGATTGCCGATGTTCACTTCCCGTGCGTATAGTCCTTCGCTGTACACG
The DNA here is from genome assembly GCA_046330155.1 of Fimbriimonadales bacterium. Taxonomy (GTDB): domain Bacteria; phylum Armatimonadota; class Fimbriimonadia; order Fimbriimonadales; family Fimbriimonadaceae; genus CALMEF01. The sequence continues at coordinate 23,304 of JAXLTH010000004.1, forward strand.
GCAAAGCTCTCGTTCCAGAGACTGTGAAGGTACGTGTTGGGCAAAATGCCGCCCCACCACGTGTGCGATGGTTCGTGAGCGTCTTCGGCGGGCAGCCAACCGGTGCCGTACGTTGCGTAGGAGTACGCCTCAAGGGCGCCGCCGCCGTAGGCGGGCGTATCCATCGAGCCCCACCAGGTGAAGGGATAGGGTGCAAGCGTCTTGTCGAAAAAGTCGATCACGGGAGCATTGAGCCGGTTTTGGAGAACAAGTTCCGCTTGAGTTAGCTTGGGCGAGGCGCTGACAAAGCGCCTACCGCCGATGGTGGTCTCAACCCGGTTGAACTTGCCGGCTGAGAAGCTGAAATACACCATGGGTAACGTCATTCGAAAGCTCGAAACCCGTTCGCTCCCCGACACCGTCGAAACGCTCTCCTCTCCCTGCGCCATCACCGTCCACCCTGCGGGGACGTGCACCGTAAGATCGTAGGTCGCTGGCGTGCGCGCCACCATGGGGTACCAGTAGTCGTTCGTCAGCAACACCTCGTCGCTGGTGATGGATCCCGCGTACCTCGGCAGGTTCACGACGCCGCGATACTTGAACGCATAGCTGAACTTCCCGGTCTTTCCGGGCAGGCATACCACGCCTCCCGCTTGGTTGAACTCGACCGGCTTGCCTTCTTCGTCGACCACCGACTCAACCCGGTACTGATCGGACATGCGCGCCAAGAAGGCGGATCCCGTGCGGGACTCGAAGGTGCACGTGTCGGCGATGATCGCCGTCTTCGAGCCTAGATCGAAGCGAACGTCCAAGGCATGATGTCGCACCCAGGTCCCCTGTCCGTCATCTTCGGGGACGTAGCCGGTGAGGCGCGAGCCGTCAAAGCGGAAAACCTGGTCGCCGATGTCCTCCGAAGTGAGCCGAGTCGTGAACACGACAAACCGATCTTTGCCGCCGATGCCCCGCAACTCGACGGCATGCCAGCCAAAGCGCCCGGTGTCGTAAGCCCCGTTGGTACGTAAAAACCCGAGCTTTGGCTTCAACTCGGGCTTTGCCAAGCTCGCGATCCCCTCGACGTCACGTGCCTGGGCGAGCGCATCAAGACGCCCCACGAGGTCTTGGGCTTGGATGCCGGCTACGACGAGAAGGGCGAGCATGGCGTGAAGTATGGCTCACGGCTGGTACCTCGAAGGTACAATATCGGTCGCTTGCAATCCGGTCCTTTGGGTCTGGATGCGGCACTGGAGTGGCGGCGTAGCTCAGTGGTAGAGCAAACGGTTCATACGACCCGATCCCGCCTCAAAGGTTCATTTTAGACCCGTTTTGAACCTAATTCGCGTCCTGGACCAGGACACAAAATGAGCGAATATGAAACGGTTCAGCACTTTCTGCCGATGGACTCGGCGGTCTCCGACTTCATGCTGCACCAGCGCAGCTCGCGCCACTCTCCCACTACGATCGTCCATTACCAGGTGAGCCTCGCTAGGTTCGCATCGTTCTTGGCGGCGAACGGGGTCGAGGACATCGCACAGGTCACCCCATCCCACATTCGCGCTTATCTCATCACCCTGGAGCACCTCAAGCCACGGACGCGGTGGGGCGTCGCCTGTGATCTTCGGGCATTCTTTTCCTTCCTGGAGAAGGACGAGTTGATCCGAGTTAGCCCCATGCGCAAGGTCTCGATGCCTCGCCAGCCCAAGACCATCCTTCCCGCGTTCACGGCCGAAGAGGTCCAGAAACTCCTCAAAGCGGTTGAAGGCAAGGACCGATGCAGCCTGCGGAACAGGGCCATGCTCCTCGTCCTATTGGACTCTGGAATCAGGCTTGGCGAGTTGGCTGCCATGAAGGTGGGAGACGTGGACGTGGAGACCGGATCGTTCAAGGTTATGGGCAAGGGCAGCAAAGAGCGGGTCTGCCACCTTTCCCCGCACACCCTGAAACACCTGGCCAGGTACGTCAGGCACTACCGCCCAGACCCCAACCAACCCCTGTGGGGCTTGACCAGGTTCAGCATCGCCAATCTAGTGAAGCGCCTCGGTCAGCGTGTTGGAGTCCACGCACACCCCCACAAGTTCAGAAGGACCTGTGCGCTCACCATGCTCAAGAACGGGTGCGACGTGTTCACCCTCCAGTACCTGCTCGGGCACTCGGATCTGACCGTGTTGAGGATGTATCTCGCTCAGACAAAGCAGGACTTGAAGGATGCGCACCAGAAGTACAGTGCAGTCCAAGCGCTGTTGTAGTCGAGCTATCCTGGAGCCGATCTAAGATCGCGGACAATCGCCAAGCCAGCAGGCACAGTGTCCACGTGCCTGCTGCGCCTTGAACTCAGGCGATCAGGCGTTCTATTACCCTCCGGTGATGCCACGGTGCTTCAATCGATGCCGCTATAGCCTTACAGATTTGACGTCGAAAACGATCGAACTTGTGCGAATCGATCACCTCTGTGACCGAACAACTGGAGTCTGGTATGGCTACTCGAAGCGGGCCATCTAAATCTGACGGCAGCTTGTTCCGAAGCCATTCCCACGATTGGGCGACTCTTCCACTTTCCATTTGGGGCGTAGCCCTTATCCCAGCCACTCCAGACACCGATTCCTTGCCGCCAGGGACAGAGTCCGCGCTGCTGTTGATGATCCGAAGGAAGTCCCAGAGTCCAGCATCTAGGTTTGGATGAGGGTTGTCTATTCCAAGAGCCCAGTTCGCGTCTTGTGCCCTATCTGACGTTTGAAGCAGCGGGTCGTTTGCCTTAGTCTTCTGGTAGCCAAGCCCGCCTCATCTTCGCCTTGTAGGACCCCTTCTAGCATGATGGTCCAGTACCTTCCCTTAGCAAGTGTTCCCACTCTGCTGCGCCCTCGAGCATGAGCCTTGTCGAAACCTGGGCACTTTTGGAGCAGGCACCTGGCAACGTCCTCAGGACCCCAAGTCCAAATAATGTGTCCCTTGTCGTCGATCCATTCTTTGCGGTGTACTGTTGTCCGCACTTGCGATTTCCTGCTGTTCCTTGAGCTCAACGTGCCACTGGACATCCGTGTCGAAAGACAGAGAATGAGCACGTGCAACGGAACATCAACAGGTAGACTGAAGGTGAACGGGCATTAGTTTAAACTGTCATTGTCCGGATCGATGGGCGCCATGTTTGAACTTAGAAGCAGACTGATCGAAGACTTTCGAGAGTACGTTCAGAGCTTTATCAACATATCTGACGAGCGGATCCGAGAGTTCTTTGAAGGCGAGCTTGAACGCGGCGTACTTTGGCCGGAGCCCCTTTTGCAGCTGAACCCGCTGTTTAGGCGCGGCAAGCTCGTTGACGAGCTGATCTCGAATGGGCGGCTGGAACCCACTTGCGGAACGATCTTCCGGTTCGGTAAGTCCGATTTGAATCCGGCGGGACAGCCAATGGGCTTATATGAGCACCAGCTCCGGGCTCTGGACAGTGCCCAAGCCAGTAAAAGCTATGTTCTGACCACAGGAACAGGCTCGGGCAAAAGCCTGAGCTTCATGATTCCGATTGTTGATTCGATCTTGAAGTTGGGCTCCGGGAAAGGCATTCGAGCTCTGATTGTGTATCCAATGAATGCTCTGGCCAATTCTCAAGTCGGCGAGTTGGACAAATATCTTAAGGCCGGGTTTGCGGAAACACCGGTTACTTACGCTCGGTACACCGGGCAAGAGGGCCCTGACGAGCGCGATCGAATCACAAGTAACCCTCCAGACATCCTCCTAACAAACTACGTGATGCTGGAGTTGATGCTCACCCGCCCCTTCGAGCGGAAGTTGGTCGACTCGATGGGTGAGCTGAAGTTCGTCGTCCTTGATGAACTGCATACCTACCGTGGTCGGCAGGGCGCAGACGTGGCAATGCTCATGCGCAGACTACGTCAAGCGGCAGGCGCAAGTGAAATGCAGTTTATCGGTACTTCAGCGACCATGGCAACGGATGGAGCCGCCGCTGAAAAGCGGAGACTTGTCGCTGGTGTTGCCACGAAGATCTTTGGAGTCTCCGTCCAGCCAGAGGATGTTATCGGAGAGTCCATCGATCCGTTTACACCCGAGGTGGATACGACCAGCGAGGCATTTCGAAACGATCTGTCAAGCAGCCTAGAAACGGCCGCTCCAAATGACTATGATGCCTTTCGGGAAAACTTGCTGACCGTTTGGTTGGAGCGTGAAGTTGGACTTTCGAAGGATGACGAGGGCAGTTTTGTCCGGGGAGATCCACGTGCGCTCTTTGGAAAGGACGGGATTGCTGGACAACTAGCAGGTGAAACCCAAGCGAACCTTGAGGACGTTGAGCAGGTCCTGGTGCGTCATCTCGAAGCCGGCTCACGGCTGAGCATTGACGGTAGCTCGCGACCCTTCGTTTTCCGCTTGCATCAGTTTGTTTCGCCAGGCATTGGTGTCTTTGCAACGCTTGGAACTCCCGATGCCCGCATCCTGACTTTGGAGGGTCAAAAGAGTGCACCCGATGACGCCGAGAAGCTGTTCTTTCCCCTTTGCTTCTGTCGCTCTTGCGGTCAGTCCTACTACACCGTTGGCAAGCAAGCCGGGGATGGCGGGGACCAACTAACGCCGCGACAATTCAATGAGCGGACCAGGACGGACGAGTATGCGCCCGGTTACCTCATAGTTCCAGATCCGGGTTGCGAAATCGATCTTGAGTTGCTAGTTCCTGAAGACTGGAAAGAAGATCATCGAGGTGGCCGCAGGGTCCGCAGCCACAAAAGGAAATTTTTACCCGTGCAGGTTTCCGTCGCTGAAAATGGACAAATCGGCGGGCCCATCGAGGGATGGTTCGTACCGTACCCGTTTAGCATCTGCCTCTCATGCGGTGAATCCTACTTACCTAGAGAACCAGAGCTCAGCAAGCTATCGATACTTGGCATGCAAGGGCGAAGCACTGCGACCACAACGCTCGCGTTATCAACTTTAGGCTACTTGCGCGATTCAAAGGCATCAGCGCAGAAGCTCCTTTCGTTTACTGACAACCGGCAGGACGCGTCTCTTCAGGCAGGTCACCTAAACGACTTCATCGAGGTCGGCACGCTTCGGTCTGCTATCTTTGCAGCGGCACTCTCAGCAGGAGAGGTCGGGGTCACGCACGACAAAATAACGCTTGCCGTTGAGGGCGAACTTCACCTCAATCAAAGCGATTACGCGCACCAAGCAACGTCGCTCCCAACTCAAATCGCTCGGCAGCGGCAAGCTCTTCGAGATGTTCTCGGTTATCGTATCTATCGAGATCTTCGTCGAGGATGGCGTGTTAATGCTCCGAACCTTGAGCAAGTAGGGCTGCTCAGGATCGATTATCCTGACTTGGATGCGGTTTGCTCTAATGCATCTTATTGGCAGGGGAAGCATCAGCACCTCGTCTCCTGCTCGCCGGAGCTACGTAGGAAAGTTTCACTTGAGCTTTTGGAGCGACTGCGCAAGCGCTTGGCGATCCATGTGAATTTTCTGGACCCGACACACCAAGATGGTATTAAGCAGCGGTCGAATCAGCTTCTTAAAGAGCCGTGGGCTCTGTCCGATGACGAGGCCGTTCGAATGGACGGTTCTACCTATGCTTGGCTGCAAGCAAGCGAATCCAGTGATGAACGAGCAGATATCGTACTTTCAGGAAGGAGCGGCTATGCGATCTGGCTACGGCAGCCTAGCGTACTGGCAGGAACATGCGGCCAGCTTTCTCAAGCTGAAACCGAAGCAGTCATTGCTGATCTGGTGCGGGTTCTCACGGAAGTAGGGTTACTCCGCGAAGTCGCGTTCCGTTCTGGCGTGGCATACCAACTCAATGCGGAAGTCATGACTTGGATTGCGACTGAGCCAGGAGATGAGCATCGTCGAACTAGAAACAGCTTCTTCGAGCGATTCTATAAAGAGCGAGCTGCGCAATTGCGCGGAGTTCACGCCCGTGAGCATACAGCGCAGGTTGCCAGCGACGAAAGGGAGAAGCGGGAACAAGCCTTTCGGGAAGGGAGCTTGCCGATCATGTTCTGCTCGCCAACGATGGAGCTTGGTGTTGACATTTCTGACCTTTCCGTGGTGAATCTGCGAAATGTCCCACCGACGCCAGCCAGTTACGCTCAGCGAAGTGGTCGAGCCGGTAGAAGCGGTCAGCCAGCGCTTGTCTACACCTACTGCACCGGTGGGAGTCCGCACGACCAGTACTACTTCAGGCGACCGGATCAAATGGTATCCGGATCGGTTGCTCCTCCGAGGCTCGATGTTGCAAATGAGGATCTCGTCAGAGCTCACGTGCATGCTGTGTGGCTGGCAGAAGCGGATCTTGACCTTGGACGATCCCTCGCAGACAAGATCCTTGATGTCTCCGGTGAAAACCCCTCCCTTGAGTTGAGACCTGAGGTCAAAGAGAAACTTGAAGATTTGCAGATCAGGGAGCGAACGCGCCTTCGAGCTGGTCGAATGTTGCAGGCCATAGAGAAGGAGCTTGAGTCGGCTAGCTGGTTCACAAACCGTTGGCTTGACGATGAGATTCGGAAGGTGACGCTCGCATTTGATGCGGCCTGCGAAAGGTGGCGCAACTTGTACTGTGCTGCACGCGGGCAGTATTGGGAGGCAGCAAAGAAAATCGCAGACCACAGTGCATCGCAGGTTGAGCGAGATCGAGCGGAGCGATTGCAGCGAGAGGCTCGACAGCAAATGGATCTGTTGACGGATGCGGCTTCAGAGCGACAAGGAGACTTCTACGCCTATCGATACCTCGCCTCAGAAGGATTTCTGCCCGGTTACAACTTCCCAAGGTTGCCCCTTTCTGCATACATACCGAAGCAGAGGGGCCATGACGAGTATCTTTCCCGGCCACGGTTCCTTGCGATCTCAGAATTTGGGCCTGGAGCAGTCGTCTATCACGAGGGCTCAAGATACCTCGTTGAACGAGTGATCATGCCCGCCTCAGCTCGACGCGAAGGAGGCTTGATTGCCACTCAAGTAGCGAAACTCTGCACCAAGTGCGGCTACCTACACGATGGTGACAAGTCGCTTTCGAATGTGTGTCAGCACTGCAACGAGCAGCTTGAGGCTGAAGCCGAGACCAACAATCTCTTCCGGCTTGAGGCAGTGAGTTTGAGACGTCGTGACCGCATAACTTGCGATGAAGAGGAGCGGATGCGGCAAGGCTACGATCTGAGGACAGCAATCAGATTCGGCGACCGACCCGATGAAGAGCAGTGTCTCAGATGTGATGCAGTTTCGAGTGACGGGGGCAAAGTGGCTGAGCTTGTCTTTGCACAGGCAGCGACGATTTGGCGAGTCAACTTTGGCTGGAACAGACGGAAGAATGACCACGAAGTCGGATTTGAGCTAGACGTGGAGCGGGCTCGCTGGATTCCAAACGAGCAAGCCCAAAACCTCCGCTCAGAAACTCCTGACGAGCCGGCTCGCCGTGTTATGAGGGTGATCCCGTTCGTTGAAGACCGGAGAAACGCGCTTCTCTTTAGGTGGGTTGCTTCTGATGCTTCCCCGGAACAGATGGCAGGCTTGCAGTCAGCCCTCAAGAGCGCAATCCAAGCTGTATTCCAACTTGAAGATTCAGAACTTGCGGCCGAGCCTCTACCCTCCACTTCGGATAGACGGCACCTACTTTTCTATGAAGCATCCGAAGGCGGCGCAGGCGTGCTTCGACGCTTAGTTGAAGATCCCGGGGCGATGCGGCTTGTAGCTCGGAAGGCCCTGGAGCTTTGCCACTATGACCATGATGACCTCACTGACTTGCACCGTGGGCCCCGCGCCCGCGAAGATTGTTCAACCGCTTGCTACGACTGTCTGCTGAGCTACGGCAACCAGCGAGACCACCTCCTGTTGGATCGTCGTGTCATGCCGGATTTGCTCGCCGCGCTTCGTGACGCCAAGTATGAGACATCTACTGGCACAAAGTCACGAAGCGAGAAGCTCGACCAGTTGCTCGCGCAATGCGATTCCGAACTTGAACGAAACTGGCTAAGGCTTGTTTACGAACTGAATCTTGCCTTGCCATCACACGCCCAATATCGAATCGAAGATTGCGGGACGCGCCCAGACTTCGTCTATGTCCATGGCGCGAACAAGCTAGCTGTGTACGTCGACGGTCCACCCCATGATTACCCGGCAAGGCAGATGCGCGACGCGGAGCAGGACATCGCCCTCCTAGGTAAAGGCTGGGCTGTTCAGAGGTTCCACCACCAAGACAACTGGATCGAGCTGTTTGGCACCTTCCCGGGCATTTACGGGGGGCATCCGTGAACTACGCGGTCGGCTCGCTGGTGCGGGCGCGCGGCCGAGAGTGGGTTGTTCTTCCCGACAGCACCTCAGATCTTCTCCGAATCAAGCCGCTTGGCGGAACTGACCTCGAATCCACGGTGGTGCTTCCAAGACTAGAGCAGGTCACAGCTGCAAGCTTCGAACTTCCTAACCCCGAACGCCTTGGCGACGCCCGCTCCGCCCGGCTTCTTCGGGAGGCTGTTCGACTTGGGTTTCGCGCCTCAAGCGGCCCATTCAGATCTCTCGGAGCCATTTCTGTCGAACCTCGACCGTACCAGCTAGTGCCGCTTCTGATGGCGCTGCGGCAAGACCCCGTCCGCCTCCTGATCGCCGACGATGTAGGTATTGGAAAGACAATCGAGGCTGGACTGGTCGCCAAGGAATTGCTCGCTCGTGGCGAAGCGGACAGACTGTGCGTTCTCTGTCCGCCCCACCTGGCCGAGCAGTGGCAAGCAGAACTGGCGACCAAATTCAGCTTGGAAGCCGTCTTGGTGCTTCCAAGCACCGTGAGTCGCTTAGAGCGGGAATGCCCTCCTGGTGTTTCGGTCTTCGAGCGATTCACGGTCACTGTCGTGTCGCTCGACTACATCAAGCAGGAACGTCGACGTGACGATTTCATTCGCACCTGTCCAGAACTGGTGATCGTTGACGAGGCGCATACGTGCACCCAAGGCGGACAAGGTGCGCAGCAGCGATTTCAGCTCTTGGAGCGACTTACAAGGAACAAGGAAAGGCACGTCATCTTGGTGACGGCTACCCCCCACTCCGGCAATGAGCAGTCATTCCGTTCAATGCTGAGCTTGATTAAGCCTGAGTTTGCCAATATGCCCGATGACCTCGGCGGTGAGGTCAATCGCCCATTTCGCGAAGCGCTGGCAGCTCACTTCGTGCAAAGGCGGCGAGCCGACATTCGGTCGTACCTGCAAGAGGACACTCCATTTCCGGATCGATTAGAGCGAGATGCCACTTATCGACTCCATCCCGAGTTTCGTCAGCTGCTCGACCGTGCTGTGAAGTACGCCCGCGAAGTAGTTGAGGACAAGAGTGGCACGAAGTTTCAGCAGCGGATTCGTTGGTGGTCTGCACTTGCGCTTTTAAGGAGCATCAGCTCAAGTCCTGCGGCGGCAATAGCAACTCTTCGCGCCCGAGCCAACAATGCCGAGGCTGATTCGCTTGAACAGATTGAAGAGTTGGGCAAGCGAAGCGTAATGGACCTGACTGATGCCGAGACGGCTGAGGCATTCGATGTTACGCCCGGCGCGGACGCCGAGTCGGGAGACACTCCGACGCGAAGGCGATTGCTGGAGCTCGCTCGCATCGCGGAGGGATTGAAGGGAGAAAAGGATAGCAAACTCCTCGGGCTCGTCGACGTGGTCAAAGGACTTCTGAAGGATGGGTTCAAACCAATCGTCTTCTGCCGATACATCCCCACCGCCGAGTACATCGCCGATGAGTTCCGGTCTCGATTGCGAGAAGTTGAGGTCGCGTGTGTCACGGGCACGTTGCCTCATGACGAACGAGAAGCCCGCGTCCTTGAACTTGCTGAACACGATCAACGAGTCCTGGTCTGTACCGATTGCTTGTCGGAGGGCATCAACCTTCAAGACAACTTCGACGCTGTCATCCACGGTGACCTGGCCTGGTCCCCCACCAGGCATGAGCAACGCGAAGGTCGCGTCGATCGCTTCAACCAGAAGTCTCCGGCTGTACGCGTGGTCACCTACTATGGTGAGGACAATCCCATCGATGGAATCGTCCTCAGCATCCTCCTTGCGAAGCATAAGACCATTCGGAGCTCACTCGGAATCTCGGTTCCGGTTCCTATCGATTCCGACCGAGTGCTTGAGGCCATCTTCGAGTCTCTCCTTCTGAAGGGCGCCCAAGACGCAACTCAGCTGTCCCTCTTCGAAGATATCGAGGTCGATGAGAGAAAGCGGCTCAGCGACGAATGGGATACAGCGGCCGATCGCGAAAAGCGGAGCCGTACGCTGTTTGCTCAGAGCGCGATCAAGGTTGATGAGGTGGCATCCGAACTGGCCGAAGTGCGGGATGCACTCGGCACCATGCCCGACCTGGAGCGATTCGTCCGCGAGTCCCTGCGCGGAGTGGGAGGTCTGCTCGACGTCAAGCAACCGTTCACGGTGAGCCTTGAGGAATCGAAGCAGGCGGTCAAGGATGCCATTCGGTATCAACGCCCCTTCAAGGCGACGTTCGCCTCCCCTGCTCCTCGCGGCTCGGTTCACTTATCAAGGACTCACTCGATTGTGGAAGGACTTGCCAACTACGTGCTGGAATCAGCCCTTGCCGGCGAAGATGACGCGGTAGCGACGCGGTGCGGAGTTGTTGCCACAAATGCCGTGACCGAACTGACTTGCCTACTAGTGCTCAGATTCCGCTTCCAGATCGTTTCGGCCAAGAGAGAAATGCTTGCCGAAGACGCGGTGGTCTGCGGCTTCCGGGGCACCCCGGCGAATCCAAGCTGGTTGAAGCCCGAAGAGTGCGAACCCCTGCTGGATGCTGTGCCGGTCGGGAATGTTTCTCCCGACATGGCGAAGCACTTCCTCCGCACCGTGATTGCCGAGATGCCAAAGCTCAGGAATCAGCTCCAGGAGTTAGCCCGAATGCGGGCAGAAAAGGCTCTAGCAGCCCATCGCCGCGTTCGAAAGGCCATCGACGCCTCTCATGCTGCTCGCGAAGTCAAGGTTCAAGGTGAACCCGATGTCCTCGGTCTGTATCTGCTAACTCCGCACGGAGGTGTCCGGTAATGGGAGACTTCCCCACGCTAGGCAAACTCCACCGTGTGGAGCCGAAACAAGTGTGGCCCCACGAAGCTCACAGCTTCACCCCGTGGTTGGCCGAGCCCGATAACCTCGCTCAACTTGGCGAGGTGCTTGGCATCGAGCTAGAGTTGGAAGCGGTCGAACAGGCGGTCGGCCCGTTCCGCGCCGATATTCTGTGCAAGCATATCGGCACCAACCACTGGGTACTAATTGAGAACCAGCTCGAAAGGACGGACCACTCACACTTGGGTCAGATTCTCACATATGCCGCAGGTCTCGATGCGGTCACGATCGTCTGGCTATCGCCCCAGTTCACGGAAGAGCATCGGGCATGTCTTGATTGGCTCAATCGCTTCACAACGGAGGGCCTCAATTTCTTTGGTGTCCAGATTGAGGTCTGGCAGATCGGTGACTCGATGAGGGCGCCGCGATTCCACATTGTCAGCAAACCAAATGAATGGTCAAGGAGCGTGGCCAAAGCAAGTGCCACGATTGGAAATCCAGAAACGGCTGAAACCCAACTTGAGTACTGGTCGAAGTTTCGAGAAGCACTTACGCAAAGGGGCGGTCCAGTGAAGCCAGTCAAGCCGCTGGCTCAGAACTGGATTTCAATGTCACCTTTCAAGAGGGGGGGCTTCTCGTTCAGCGTGGCTACAAACATGGGCGCCAAGCGGATAAAGATCGAGCTCTACCTGTCAGGAAAGAACCCTCACGCACGTTTCGTCGCGTTGAAGCACCATCAGGCTGAAGTCGAAGCCAAACTTGGGGCTCTCACTTGGTACGATGCCGCCTCAAAGGATCGTATGGTCCAACAGTTTCTGGAGGGCGCCGATCCAATGGACAAAGCTGACTGGCCAAGGCAACATGAATGGTTGGTTGAACGACTGAGCGCCTTCTACAATGCCTTCGCTCCCATAATCAAATCCCTTGAACCTGCCGTCTTTGAGGAGCAAGCCTGATGAGCCGACGTGAGCGACTGGTTGACGGCCGTCCAGCCGAAGGCGCGATCCTGCCGGCGTCCATCCTTCAGCGAATCCATCGCGAAGATCCGGCTCTCGATGGCCTAAAGCCCGAACAGTACGACCTTGCTGGAGACCGTCTTAGTGAAGCTGCAAGCAGAGCCTGGATCGCACTTCGGGGTCGTGGACGAACTTCAAAGCTGAACGCGCGAAGCTCGCCTGAGTGAGGCCGGCACTACAATCACCGTAATCGCTGGCTCCATCATCCTTGAGAACTCCACTTCCGACCCGCTGAACCCTGCGCGAGCGCAAATGCGACGATAAGGAGTTTCCGGTTTCCCACAAGTTCGAGGCACTCGCCTCTCCACCTGATCGGTTACAGCCTTTTCACTTGACAAGCGAACGCCTGGCGCAGTGGGCGCTGCGAAGATGTCTCCGCACGGTCTTCTCCGATCCTGCTTAGATTCAACTAAGGAAAACGCTTTGGGGATTCGTCACAAACGGATTGCTGTGGCGGGTCTTGCGAGACGACAACAGTCTTTCGCCAGCAATCAATGGTGGAGTTCGACCTTGAATCCATCTTTGAGGGGCAACTGTACGATGAGTTCCTGCTCTTCTTCTTGGTCTGCCATCGATCGCGAATACAAAGCGATATTCCCGACAAATGTTGGCTTGAACAGTGGTCGCAAGCGGCGAGCAGCGGGCGGAAAAGCTCTCAACACGTTACGGGACGGTTCAGAAGTCAATCGAGGCTCTCGGCAAAGGGCTTTTTGGGGCTGCCCGGCCAATAACACTGCTGCGCACGCGGATTCGCAGCGGCGAACTTGACAAGCGGATTACTACCGCCAGCTCTTGCGAATGGTCTATCGGCTCCTTTTCCTATTCGTTGCCGAAGATCGAGGCTTACTGCTTGACCCGAAAGCGAGTGAGACGGCCAAGCAGCTCTTCATTGAGCGCTTCTCCGCAGCGTCTCGGTTGCTTGCGGAGAAAATGCGTGGGAGTAGCAGGCACCATGACCTCTTCAATTCCTTGAAGATGGTCTTGTCGAAACTGGGTGAGCCTGCGGGCTGCCCAGAGTTGGCTCTTCCTGCTCTCGGTGGATTCCTTTTCGCGGAAGCGACTGCTCCAGATTTAGATTCATCTGAGATCGGCAACGCCGACTTGTTGGAAGCGATTCGTTTTCTAGCCGTCACTCGCGAAGGCGGCCGGCTTGCTCGCGTGGACTACAAGAACCTGGGCACTGAAGAGCTTGGGAGCGTCTACGAATCGCTCCTTGAGCTCCATCCTGACCTTTCATCGGACGGCACATGGTTCGAGTTGAAGTCTGCCTCGGGAAATGAACGTAAGACGTCGGGCAGCTACTACACCCCGGATTCTCTGATCCAATGTCTGCTGGATACAGCACTCGATCCTGTAGTCGAAGATGCCCTGATTCGGGCGGGTTCCAACGCCTCTGCACGCGCCAAGGCCATATTGGATTTGCAGGTCATCGATCCTGCGGTCGGTAGCGGGCACTTCTTGATCGCCGCCGCGCACCGGCTCGCTAAGTGGCTGGCACAAGTGCGATCCGGTGAGGAAGAGCCGAGTCAGATGAAACGCGCCATGCCCTGCGCGAGGTTGTGGAGTCCGGTGCCTTTATGGAATCGACTTGAACCCGGCAGCCGAGCTCTGTAGGTCTGCACTTTGGGGATAGAAGCGCTTGAACTGGACGCCCTCTGAGCTTCCTTGATCATCACGTGGTGGTTAGCAGTCGCTGCTAGGAACGACTCCGGAGCTGATCGAGAAAGAAATTCGGATGAAGCGTTTAAGCCCACTCCCTTGACGACGGACCTGTGGTCCGCAGTCTGCGCCGCAGAAATCTTACGCAGAACGAGAAGGACAGAGCAGCCTGTTCAGGCGCGAATCGACAACGAATGAGGTTATTCTCAAGCTGTGGGACGAGTTGGAGTCGACAGATGACGAGTTCAATGCCGGGAAGTATCTCAAAGGCAAAGAAGTACGACGATGCTATGGAAGCCTCAAGCTCGATCACTTGGCAGCGAACACTTGGTGACACATTCCTTGCTTGCAAGACGGCAGCGAACGCGCGAACAAAAACAGTTTTTGGTTTTGATATTTCCTCCGCCTCCCTAAACGCCGTTCGGCAAGGCGTGGACCTCCCACCGGATCAGTTGAGGATGGTTGTGGAGTGCACAAGAAAGCACTCGCTTGTGCACTTGCATCTGGCGTTCCCACGAGTTTTGGAACGCGGTGGATTTGATGTCATTGGTGGGAAACCCTCCCACTTCGTCAACATCATCGAGAACCGGAGAGATCCGCATGTGGCGAACCTAGTCAACTTTCATTGGCCCTCAATAAGCGGCACATCAGACCTCGCTTATCACTTCTTCGCACTTGCTCTTGATATGCTAAAGCCGAGAGGTTTTGCAGCCCTGCTACAGCCGAGACAGGCACTCAATGCTCCCGCGACACTTACCTGGCGCGAAGGCATCACTCCACGTCAACCAAGACTCCTGGGTATTGTTCAGGACCATCAGATATTTGCAGGTGCTTCAGTCCACGTGTCGATGATTGGCTTGGGGCCCGCCGGTTCATGTCGTCTAGTCGACTTTCGGGATGGCCGCATAACTACTGAATGGCAGCGCGACGACGTGGTCGGGAGGGCAAACTGGTGGGCGCCTCTTTCAGGTGCAGAAGATCCAGTGGAATCGCTTGTCTCAGGCTCATGTCGAACTGTTGGCGACGAGTTTGATGTTGCGGCCAGCATGACGACCGGAGATGCCTATGCCATCAGGGAGTTTCCTGATTGACGCCGAAGACGAGCAGGGCCAGCGCTTGGTTACGACCGGGCTAATCGATCCTGGAACCTGCCTCTGGGGTAGGGGAGGCTTGCCGTTACCTCAAAGACAACTACTCTTTCGACTCGACAGCTCGCCGACGTTGCCTGGGGTGGCTAGGCGACTGGAAAAGAGCCGCCAGACCGAAGGTCTTGGTTGCTGGGCTCTCAAGGTCCTAGAGTGTTTCCTCGACGGCGATGGAACTCACATTGGTGCTGTGGCGACGTTTTCCATCTTTCATCCCGATGACGACATCGGTCATCCCACGACATCTTGTGGAAGTGATTCACAGACCTGAGGAGTCGGTAAGACTGGCTCGCGAGTTGGGTTCAAGCAGGATGGGGTGGAAGCTCCAAAACATCACGTTACAAAGGACTTCTTGAAATCGATTCAGATAGGCGACGAGTAAACTGTAGAGCCCGGAGCAAATCGAATGCCACAACTGGAAGATTTTTCAGCCATTCAAATAACGGTGTTTCGATGGCGATTCGCGTGTACTCGATGGCTGACTTGCGGGCGTTGGCACCGTCAGTTACGGGCCCAAGCACGAACGGAGCCTATCCTGATCTCCTCACGTTCATGAATACTTCCCACGTAGCCGCCGCTAGACAGGCTCCGTATATCCGGGATGTTGTTGTTCACTGGAACAACCCAACGCACTTTGGTCAGACCCAGATTTTCGCTGCGAGACGCTTCAGGGTGACCTACTCCGGGAACGTTCGCCAAATGGGAGGCTTTTCCGCTGAAGCTTACATCAGCCTGGGCACAAGCCAGTACGCGCCACTCGTCGTCCTACACAGGCAAGCAATTCTGGTTGACTACCAACCTGGGCCGTTGGTTGATACTGTAACGATCCTCTGATTGCGGGTATCTCGAAGACAGTTGTCTTGGCTAATGAGGTTGGTGCCGCCGAAGCTTGTTGTTGGTTTGGTTCGGGCTTCATACTTGCCTTAGACCGCCCTTCGCGAACCATGAAACCACCTCGTCTCGGCCACATAGTGTAGACTGGTGTGCGGTAATGGCTCATGCCGCGAAGGAATCTAGACGAGCACTTTGAGGAAGAACGTCCGGAGTGGACGAAACGCAAGCATGATCTGCTGGCTCGATACGTCGTTCCTGCGGCAATGAAGATGCGCAAAGGTGGCGGCGCGGTTGCTTTGATCGACGGTTACGCCGGAGCCAACGCCTACGGCGCGGAAGCAACTGGCTCGACGGTCATCATGGTTGAAGCCGCGAAGGGCGTTCGGAAGCAGGGCGATGACTCGACAGTATACGCCTGCGAACCGGATTTAGGTCGTTACGAGGCGATGTGTTCCAACCTCGCTGAGGAAATCTCGACCGGTCTGCTCAAGGCATATAACGAGCCCCACGAGAAGGCATTGTCGAAGATCCAACGGGAGCTTGGCTCTAAGCCAGCGGTCGTGTTTCTCGACCCTCAGACGGTCACCCAAATGACTCTGGAGTCCGACGTCTTGCCTTGGGTTGCTCGGGCCAATACGGACATTCTGGGTGTTTTCATGGCTGGCCAAGCGTGCCGTTGCTGTGGGCAGGTCGTGAATGCCGGAACGGCGCAGAAAGTCGCCCCAGAGCGCTACCTGGGAAGTGATTGGCAATCTGGAACTACTGAAGACGGCGCTTTCAACTCGTTCTTTGGCGCGCTTGGTGACAAGAAGCGATTCAAGGGGATGTACCGACTCCGAAAGATGGAGCCGCTGCGCTATGCCTATGGCATCTTCGGTCTGTCGGATCATGCCGACGGAATCTGGCTGCTCTCGAATGCTGTGGCGAAGGACTATGGGGCATTGGAGGACTTCGACTATCGGAAGGAGAAAGTGACTAGCCTGTTTGCTGAAGACGAGAGAGAATCTAGGCAACGTGCCTCATTCGAGGCGTTGGTGAAGATCGCTGAAACAACCATTCGCCAAAACCCCAGCCTCCGTGGGGCCGCTCTCGCCTCACACCTCTTCGACCACGGAATCGGCGTAGACGATTTGTTCGGAATCTACGAGGAGCGAGACTTCACGACCGCCGTTTATCACGTCTTAGGATTGCCCGATAGGAGACCTCGTGCCAAAGCAAAGCGCAATTGAGTGGACGAACTGGACTTGGAACCCGGTCACAGGTTGCACCAAGGTGAGCCAGGGGTGCAAGCATTGCTATGCGGAGCGTATGGCAAAGCGCCTCAAGGCAATGGGCTCGCCGAGATACACGAACGGGTTTCGTGTGACGCTGCACGACGACCTCGTCGACCTTCCCCGGCGTTGGAAGTCGCCCCGGCTTGTGTTCGTCAACTCGATGTCGGACCTGTTTCACGAGGATGTGCCTGAAGAGTTCATCCGGCGAGTTTTCGAGGTCATGGCAGATTGCCCTCAGCACACTTTCCAAGTGCTGACCAAGCGGTCCGCTCGGTTGCGAGAGCTGGGACAACGCTTGCCCTGGACAACGAACATATGGATGGGGGTGAGCGTCGAGGATGATCGTGTTTTGGACCGAATCGAGGACTTGCGAACAACTCCCGCTCTCGTCCGATTCCTGAGCTGCGAGCCTCTGATTGGACCACTTGCCGACTTGAATCTTGAAGGAATCCACTGGCTGATTGCCGGTGGGGAGTCTGGACCGAAGTCCCGCCCGATGGATGGCGATTGGGTTCGCGACTTGCGAGATCAATGCGTTCGGGCGAAGGTTGCCTTCTTCTTCAAGCAGTGGGGCGGCACCCGTAAGGATTTGGCTGGCCGAGAACTCGATGGTGAGGTATTCGACGGGTTTCCGGACTTGGAGCGAGAGTCTTTGCAGACTCCTATTGGCCCCAATTCAGAGTGCGCAAATCTTGCCTAGCGCAGTACGCCGGTCGTAAAGTCGTAAAGCTTTGTTGTCCGCCGGTGAGTCGTGGGCGGGAGCTCGGTTGCTGGGA
This sequence comes from Fimbriimonadales bacterium, assembly GCA_046330155.1. GTDB lineage: Bacteria > Armatimonadota > Fimbriimonadia > Fimbriimonadales > Fimbriimonadaceae > CALMEF01. The sequence goes on from JAXLTH010000004.1 coordinate 41,026, forward strand.
AGATCCGAGGCGACAAGGGCGGAGGGACCCGTGCGGGAAGACGGCCAGCCCCAGCCGTGCCCACGGTTGGTGGGCAATCATTGGATGCGAAGCGTCCGCCGATTAGGCGTTAAGGGGCTGTGCCGTCTGGCACGGGGGGAACCCGCCCGGTGCCGAGTCTCGTCTTCCCAGCGGCGAGCGCACTTCTTGCCGAGACCAGGCACGGGATCATTTGCTCGGAGCGATACGGTGGGAAGGTCGCCTTTCAAGGAAGGGACCCGCCGACACGCGCAGAGCATCGATCCCGTGCCGGACTCCAGGATCAGTCCAGGATCCCGGCGAGGATTCGGGACGACGCCCGCTGGATGGCGGCAAAACTGGCCATCAGCAACTCCGAGTCGCCCTGGTAGAGCTGGATGTAGTCGCGGGCGGCCGAACCGTCCTCGATCCCCACGGCGTGGCAGACCACGAAAGCGGTCGCTTCCGCCTCCAACTCCTTGACCACCTTGGGTTTGCCGCTGCGCTGGGCTCCCTGGTGTAAGAGTTCATGGGAGATCTCGTGCACCAGGACGCCGAACTGTTCGGCGGGTGGCAGCCTGTCCAGTACCTGGATGTGTCCGCCTCTGCTCAGTCCATGTGCGCCGCCCAGTTCGGGTGCGAACTCCACGCGGATACCGTTGTTCTGGGCGAACTGCAGCAACCTGCCCGCGTACACGCCGGGATCGCCCGACCTCTGGCCGAGTGTGGGCAGAGGCTCGCCGTCGGTCTGGCTCACGTCGAACACGTAAACCGCGGTGAAGCCCAGCGCCTCGGCTTTGACGATCTTATCGGGATCGGCCTTCGCCTCATCCCGTTCCGCACGCCTGGTGAGTATGGGAGCGAGGATCATAATCCCCTTCTCTCCCGTGCGGACGCGGCGGCCCATGTCGAGCCAGCGCTTGAAACCGGCAACACGGGTTGCGGTTGGACGCTGGGTCCAGATCAGCATGGAGTTGAACCAGCTGTACCGGTGGAACCGGGCCATTGCGGCCAGGTAGGTGGTGAGAGTCTCGGACTTACCGTCCTCGAGCGAGGTGACGAGGACTTCGAGCGCCTCGTCGGCTTTGATTTGAACACGTTCGTTCATGGTGTCTCCTGCCGAGTGCCGTTGCACGTCGGACCCCGTAGCCGCGTCGCAAGGACAAGGAGAAAACACCGTCAGAACGAGGTGCCCTGTTAGATTGGGGACAGAAGCCCAAACCCCGTAAAGCTTCGCTGGCCGCCCAGGCGCCTGGGAACCATAAATCAGCGTTATCGCTGAAACGGAGGGGACCCCTCGGGGGAGGGGGCCGTTTCCGATAACGTCCTTTTATGGGTCCAGCGGACCAAAGAGCGTAAACGCCCAGATTGGAGTGCGGGGTGCTGCCACCGCCGCAAAGGATCGGGCATAGGTTGCCTGGTCTTGGAGATTGGAGTTGGCCGGAGGATCCGCCTCACCCTTCATCAAGGGGGTGGGGGTCAAATTTGACCCACCCCCCGGTTAACGGTGGATGACATCACAAGATCAAAACGCCGCACATTTTGGACTTCTGGTTCGTACATGCCGGTCCACCGACTAAGTCCATCTGTGGAAGGACCTCTGGGTCCGCAGCATGTTTACTGAAGCCACAGGCCCCAGATCTCAGTCGCAACACCTCGGGACAGGCCTCATAGCCTCTATTTAGAAAAAGAGTTGTGAGAATACGTGTTCCGGTGCGTCAGCACACACTCACAAATAGATGCCGGAACTGGAACCAGGATGACTTAGATGACGAATAGTACATTCATTGCACGCCGGAAGGGCGGCTACACCCAAATCAGCAACGACTTCCTCCGAGACCCGAACATCTCGCTGAAAGCAAAAGGTCTTCTTGCCCTCCTCCTCTCCCACTCAGCCGCATGGAACCTGAACTGCCAGTGGACCATCCAGAACCACATCAAAGAAGGCGAGGCCTCGTTCTATACCACATTGCGCGAGTTAAAGATTTTGGGCTACGTGAAACACTCCATGAAGCGTGATGACCACGGACGTGTCTCACACCACACATATGAGTACTCGGACTCACCGATCTATCTACTTGATGAAAATCAGGATGTGGATAAGTGCGGTAATAAGAATACCAATAACAAAAATACCAAAAGGTTTACTAAATGCAATCCAGGCAAAGAGGCTGTTCACTCGGAAGGATGTCAGGAACTGAAGCCTGGTCATGACGGGACATTGAGACCCTCAACGTACAGGATGGGCGAAGGTGATGGAAAGGTAGTTTGGGTATTCGACCCCAACACGCGCCGCACCGAGAACTCAGGGGCGAGAAAGGGGGAGGGCCGGTACGAGACGCTGAGTAAAGAGTTGCTGCCTGACGGCAGGTTGGTGCTGTACAGCAAACTGAAGAAGAGAGAGGATGTTAAAAGAGTGTTGAAGGGGGTAGGAGAGGAAGAGGAATCGGCGCCAATCGACTCTTCCCTCCTCCCGCACACGCACATTGAGGGGGAATGTGCGGATGATGGACTATAAGAGATCAGGTATATCTCCATCTCGATTGATGGTGATTTTAGACTTTTTGTGCAGGCTGGATCGCATATTTCACTTTGCGAAGCGCTGGGCCAAGTAAAGGTTTCAGGTTCAACCAGCTCCATATTTTTCCAGGTCCAAGCAAACTTGATACAAATGGGTCAATCCACATTTAGCAGGCACGGCCCTAGATCTATGTTGCACGCCACATTTGTCGGTCTTTACAATCGATTCAAGATTCCGAGAATAGCTCGATTATCCTTCGATGTCGGTGCGGGTTGTCTTGTTGGATCTCAAGCGAGTCACGAACCCCAACACTGCTTTCGAGTTGGACGATCTACGTTGTGCGTCTTACAGTCGTGATATGGGCTCCACATTCGGTCCGGTTTGTGCTTCGATTCTGAGGCAACGTCTAGCCTAACTTCGTGATCGTCTCGGCTTGCACAGGCGGGTTCGATGATCTTCCCCGCCACGGAACGAGCTGGGAGGTTGGCGCAGGGTCAGTTTGTTGTGTTGGATCGGGCTCGGCATCGGACCAGGGCAACTCGGCATTTTGCCCCGCACTACGAGCTTGCCGGTGCATGAACTCCCTTCTTGCCACGTACCGGCCCGGTTGTACCTCCGTCACGCAGCACGACCAAGAGCGTGGCTTTGTAAACGATTCGTCGACCAACACCGCGTCCCGTTCCAGATCTGCGAGGAGGGTGTAGCCCCTTTCGCAGAAGATTGGGTCCCCTAATAGGTCCGCGTACAAGAACGCCTCCGTCGTCTCGGGGTCATATTCGGATACCAGCCATACGGACCCTGACCTGGGCAAGAAGAGGCGCAAGTGGATGATGGGGTCTTCGCGAGCCGGGATCTCGTCGAGGCATAGGTTTTGAGTCGCGATCGGGACTTGGATTCTTCTGAGTCGTCTCATTATCTGATCTCCTTCCCTCCAACCTAAACCTCAAAAAGCCCCAAATCGACATCACCCGGTAGACTTCGATCTTGGGTGCGACCTCACCGACACGAAGATCGGAGCATTTGCGCACAGGCCCTTAAAAGCCCCTAAAATCGCCGTACGCGCCGTTTGTGCCGCCAGCCCATGTTCAGACACCCCTGGACGCAAAACGGGCCTGTACGCGGCTCCTGCGGCGACGCAGAAGCCGCCCGTGCTCAGGCGACGACAGCGACGCTCCACCAACCGTGGAGTTTCGCGACGTTGCTCCAGCCAAGGCCGAGGAACTCCAGGTCTTCCTCCGCCACCCACCAGTAGGTTCCCTGGTACCGGACCCACAGGCCGCGTGCGGCCCATGCGCGCAGTACGCGCTCCGTGAGCGCCCGGGCTTGGCGGGCGTCGCGCACGCGGTGACTGGCAACTACCAACAGAGCTTCGTAGGAAACGTGCAACTTACAATAACGGTGTTTCATTGAATTGTGATCTAGTGCAAGGACAAACTAAAAAGCCGGGCTAAAAAAAATTAGCCCGGCCTTAAGAAATTTACGCGTGCAACGCGCACGCGCAGGAAGCAGGCTAGAACACAGAATTCAGAGCGAATTCCTTAATAGTTCATACCAACATTCCCCAACTAAACCCCAACACGTGACTCCTACCCCCCAGCTCCCACCACTGCCTCCCACTATAGTCCCCCTCCATCTCCTCCCTCACCCCCCTCCCTCTTCACGGCGGTGTTGGTCCACGGGACCAGCCTGGCGGTCGCGCACAAACGGGAAGTTGGTAGCGGCGAGAGGACTTGACCCTCCGGCTCAACGGGCGTGGTACAATCGCAAACGGTTCGGGACGGTTTTAGGTCAAAAACGGTCTGGCTTTGAACCTAAAAGTGGCGGCGTAGCTCAGTGGTAGAGCAAACGGTTCATACCCGTTGGGTCGGAGGTTCAAGTCCTCTCGCCGCTACCAACCTCTTTTCTCCCTTCCTTTACCGTTGCCCGCCGCTTGAAGGCTTTGGTGACGCCTCGACCACCCATCGGACCAGGTCAATGGTGCATTCCCAACCGTCCTTCGGAGGCGCCTCATCGTTCATCGGCGCCCAAGCCACCCGAGCCTTAACGTGCCCGTCAGGGCCGACGAACTCATGGGCGTCGGTGGTGCGAGCCACCTCAAGGGAGCAGGTTTCCTGGGTTGCTTCGCGGCCGTCAACGGCAACGTACTTTCCCGTCGCGTAGTTCAAGAGGCTCACCTTCTGGCTCAATCCTCCGCGCGAAGCCCTTGTTTCGAGGCGGAAAGTCAGCTTGGCAGGGGACGTCGTCAGGCTCGTGCCGCCCACCTCGATTTCGGCAGCAAGGCGTGAATCGTTACACGAGACGCTCATGCCTTCGTCATCCGGATAGAGGAGATCGCGAAGGCTGCCGGATTCTACGGATCCCGCCGAGAGCCCAAAGGAGTCTGGGTACACGATTTGACCAGTAGCCTCGCGCTCCACGATGTAGGAGATCACTGGATGCCCGGCGATCGACAATCTGCCATCGTTCTGCACATCCTGCCAACCGTACACCTCGCCAGCCAAAGTCCAGTAGAGGATGCCATAGGCTTCGTTCGGGTTCGCGTCATCGGGCACGCCCGCCGCCCACTGGGTGTAGCGAAGCGGTTCTCCGGTCACCCAATGCCAGCCCGACTTCGGTTCCGTGCTTCCCGGCTCTTGGACTAAGCCGATCCACGGGCCGAAGCCGTTGTTGGGACTGAACCAGAAGACCGGGTTTGCGCGCCCCGCCGTCAATTTGTCGATCAGAAACGCGCCTTCCTCGGCACTTTCGATGGTCGCCAAATAGCCGCCTTGAGCTTCAGCCGCCGCCCTTGCTTCCTCCCATGTGATTCCTTTGGGGACGCCGACCGCACGGTACCAGTGCCCATTCCCGCCGTACTTGGTAGGCCACTCAACCCATCCGGTATCGGGACCGCCGGCGACCCGCCACCATACGGGTGAGGAGTCGGGTGAATCCTCCCCTTCGAAAGAAGCACCGGCGCCCGTCTGGGACGACAAGCCTGCGGGAAAGAACGCGTCTGCCATCTCGTCCGTGATAACCGTGAACTCGCCCGTTCGAATGTTCACCTTTCCTATCTGGGCAACCTTGGAGCGATGACAAGTCATGACCAAGGCTTCGCCTCCGTCGACAAACCGGACTTCGCCCGAATCGCGTTCCGAAATCGGGACCAAGGGGCGGAGAACGCCGGTTTGCAGGTCTAGCAGAGTCGCCTCGTATTTCCATCGTCTCGCGGACGAGAAGGCGAGCCACCTGCCGTCTGGCGAATAGACGGCACCCGTATCTTCTCGCCCTCCAAAGGTGAGTTGGACCAGGTTCGAGCCGTCCAAGTTCATCGACCACAGCTTCTGGGTTCCCGTTCGATGGGACGAGAATACGATACGCTTGCCGCTGGGATGCCAGCTGGCTTCAAGATTTCGGTTGCCGTCGTCTGTGATCAGGTGCCACTTTCGCGTCTCCAGGTCCAGCAGCCCGATTTCCCAGTTGCCGGTCGTCATCGTGATGAACAGCAGGCGGCGTCCGTCGGGGCTCCACTTTGGCTCGTAGTCCCGGGCTGCCGTCGACAAGACGCAAATTTCGCCCGTACCGTCCACGCGGGCGATGTAGATATCCTCCTGCCCGTTCTTGATCCGAGTGTACGCGATCCACCGGCCATCGGGAGAGATGTCGGGGACGCCGACCGAGGTAAAGAGCACCGGCATCGGCTGCGCGCCTCTTCCGTCGGAAGAACATCGCCACAACCTCGATAGCCCACCATCGAATCGCTGGTAAACCACCTCGTTCGGACCCAAGCGACCGAGCTCTGGCTGATAGGGTGGCCTCAGCGAAACAGGCACCACGGCTGGCACAAGCGCCAACAACGTCACGAAACGCCATCCGTTCGGCTTGACGTCGTCCACTTCCCGAACTCCCCGAACGCGGGCAAGCAAGTTCCCCCCGCCCAGACGCAATCCGGAAGGAGCCGGAGAAACACTGGCGTGTCGAACCAGCAGTTGCACGTACTCGCGAGAGCCCTTGAAGCGCCGGTCGACCGTCTCTTCCTGTGCCAGCACGGCATCGCGGAAACCAAGCCAAACCAGCGGATTCCACCAGAAGCAGTAGCGGATGGCGGCATATAGCAAGATTCTCAGGGGATCGTGCTGGACCACGTGGGCGATCTCGTGTTCGAGGACGATTCTCCACTCGTGCTCGTTCTCGGGAACGAAACGGGACGGAATCAGGATGACGGGTTGCGTAATGCCCCAAACGCAAGGTGACTCGATCTGGTCGGAGCGCTTCAAAGTGGGGACATTGGAAAGGCCTCGATGGGTGCCGAGTTCGTAAAGAAGGTCGATCAGCTCAGGTTCGACGACTTGATCCGCCTCGCGGACGATACGCAGGGTGGCGAACCAACGGAACGCGAGGAGCAGCAGCCCAAAAGCCGCCGCCACGCCAAGCACAACAACCCAGGCGTGGATTCCCGGGTCTCCCACAATCTTCGTGTTGGCGAAATCTACTTGTGCGTCAAGCTCGTAGACCTTGGGCACGAGCCTCGATAAGGTTGGTCGCAAAGCTCCCAAGGTGATCTCTACCGGGTCTACGGGTACCAACCCGACTAAGGGAATGGCGAAAGCGACTCCCCAGAGCCACCTCCGGAACCGAAGATCCTTGGCAAACGCTCTGGAAAGGCCCAGCGCAACAAGAAACGCGAAACTAACTCGAAGCAGATACCCGAGCCAAGCACCCTCGAACCCCCATCCCACATGGACATTCTAGTCCATCATTGTCATCAAACGGAAGGTCTTTATGCGGCGGCTTTGATCTGAAATGCCTCACCGGCCTTCTTTACTTCTTGGACAACCACGCTTTGAATGATGTCGAGCTGCCCTTCGGGCATCGACAGGAAGTCCTCGGTCGCTAGGTTCAACTCCGGGACCTGTGTGGAGTGGTTTCGGAGCCCGCACGCCGAAGCCAAGTAATCCGCGGCAACGACCACATGCACGTGGGCGCATTCTTCGGGGATCATCATGGGGTTGGCAAGGTGGGTGAATGTATCGGAGATCACGCCGCTCAAGCCCCATCGCTTGACAAGGAGAAGACCCGCCTGGAGGTGGTCGAAGCCCAAAACCTTCTGCTCGGCCTCGGTAAGCGAAACCCCTTCTTCCCGAGCCATGGTGATGGCACTGTCGAACTCCTGTGGACAGAATCGGTCCAAGACCAGCATCCCCACGTCGTGCATCAATCCGGCACCATAGAGGTCGTCAGCTTGGATCGGACACTTGAGCTTGCCAACGATCCGGCAAGCCGTGGCCGTGGCAAGGCTATGGAGCCAAAACTCCGCCCGTGAGAAGCACGCCGAACATGGCCGAGAGGAAATCAGCTGCTGGTACGCGATGCTCACCACGAGGCTCCGCACCGCGTTCATGCCAAGCACGCTTACGGCACGGCCGACGGCGTTCACCTGGCTCAAACCATAGTACGACGAGTTGGCCACTCGCAGAATCTTCGCCGCGAGCGCAGGGTCGCGCTCGATAATCGCCTCCATCGCCCGTGGCGAAGCGTTGGGGTCGTCCGCAAGCTTCATCACGGCGCTGACGATTTGCGGCAATACCGGCAGGTTCTCGCTACGAGCAACCTGTATAGCCAGGCTCTCCAAGTCCATCTGTAGCTATTGTCGGCAAATCCGGCTTCGCCCCTCAGGAACAAATCGGCCAGCTTCATCGTTATACTTGAGCGTGGTAAGCTCAGGTTATTGAGCGTTAGCGAGGTAGGTCGAGATTGGCGAAAGACTACTATCAGGTACTAGGCGTGTCGCGAGGCGCCGACGAGAAAGAGATCAAGTCGGCGTATCGCAAGCTTGCTCGCAAGCACCACCCCGACGTAAATCCGGGAGACAAGCAAGCGGAAGCCAAATTCAAGGAAGTGAGCGAAGCCTACGAGGTGCTTAGCGACCCGGAGAAGCGCAAGCTCTACGACACCTATGGTGCCAACTGGGAAGCGGCTCAGAACTTCGCGGGCGGCACGCCGGGAGCCGGCGACTTCAACTTCAACTTTGGCGGCGGAGGCGGAGGCGGGTCCTTTGAGGACATCTTCAGCCAGATCTTCTCCGGCGGAGGAGCCCACGACTTCGATATGGGTGGGCACAGCCGGGGCGTGCCGAGCCAGGACCTGGAAAAGACGGTCGAACTCACTTTGGAGGAAATCGACTCTGGAACCAAACGCACCTTGACGTACCAAAGCCTCGATGCCTGCAAGTCGTGCGACGGAAAAGGCGCCGTGCAGCTTCGCGCGGCAAAGACGTGCGCCAATTGCGGAGGAACGGGCCGCATGAGGGGCGTTCTCGGCATGGCGCAAACCTGTCCCGTCTGCCACGGCACCGGGCAATCGAACTTGGAGACATGCCCCACCTGCAAAGGGAACGCGACGGTTGCCACGACCAAGAAGGTGGAAGTCACGATCCCGGCGGGTATCGCCGACGGCAAGAAGCTGCGCGTTCCTGGGAAAGGGGTCACCGGGTCGGGCGGGCGCTCCGGCGATCTTTACGTTCTAATCCGGGAGGCACCTCATCCCAAGTTTCGAAGAAAGGGCGAGAATCTGGAGGTCGACGCCGAAGTGAGCTACCTCACCGCCGCCCTTGGCGGAGAGATCAAAGTCCCGACCCTTCGCGGCTCGGTCACGATGCGGATTCCGGAAGGCACCCAGAGTGGACAAACCTTCCGACTTGGAGGACAGGGCATCAGCCGCCTAAAGAACGGGCGTGGCGACCTCCTTGCCCGCATCAAGATCCTCGTTCCGAAACAGCTTAACGAAAAGGAGCGTGCGCTCCTCAAGCAACTTGCCGACTTGGAGAAAGCAAAGATATGAGAGCGGACAACCAACCCGTGTACATGATTGGCGTCGCCGCCCAACTCTGTTCGGTTCACCCGCAGACTTTGCGCCAATACGAGCGCCTTGGTCTTGTCGTCCCTTCGAGGGCGGGGGCCAAGAATCGCCTTTACAGCGAGTCCGACATCCGGCAGGTCAAACGAATTCAGCGCCTTACCCAGGAACTGGGCGTCAACCTCGCCGGCGTTGAAGTCATCCTCCGCTTGCTGGACGAGATGGACGAAATGCGGCGCGATGTGGAACAGCAGATGTCAGCCTACGTGGAAGAAGCGGAGCGGCGAATCCACCACATGCTTCAACACAGCAACGTGCCGATCCGCCGCGACGAGACGCTTCTCCCCGTTCCCAACATCAAGTTGCGCCGTAAAGTGGATCTCTAGCTCAGCGGACAGGCTTCGACCCCCGTCGCTTCGCATACCGCCCGCAGCTCGCCCATCCAGTCTCCCGGAATAGCGTGGATGTGGTTCGAGCAGTACTCGGACGCCAGGGCGGCGCGTTCGCAGTCGAACTTGGCAAAGGCGTGCGGCCACTCCGGGCTTGTTTGCGAGGCAAATGCTCGGTCCTTCGCTTCGCCGAACCGAACAAAGGTACCCGTGAAGTAGTGCATCCGGTACTTACCGGCGCGCCGAGTAAGGCGGGCAAACGTCATCTTGTCCTGGGGCGCGGCGAAGAACTCGACCGAGGCGCCACCGCAAGGCATGTACATCGGATTGGAGGGATGCAAGCTCACTTGCTTCCAGTTCGCCGCGACGTCGTCGGTACCGGTAGCGAACCACGGAGCATGCTGGCCGGAGTTCACCAGGTCGTACACGTCGTCTTCGGCAAAGTAGTGCCGGAGATCGGCGAACAACACAGGCGTCTCGCTCAGATGGTGCAGGATCTGCATCGTGAGGGCGCCGTTCGAGTCGCATTCCGTAGCGCAGATCTTGACGGGCTTCTCGGCATCCTCCCAGTCGGCCACGTCGTTGAGTAACGCCTCGGGGACATCCATCGTGATTCCCTTCTCCCATTCGGTGTAGTCCAACTGCCCGGTCAAGCCGAGAAAGTCGATGCCCTCTTCCACGCAGAAGTCTTTAGTGGCAAGGTACAGCCGAAGTTGGCGGCCCAGGTGCCCATCAACGCCTTTCTCAAGGCGCTCGCCCCAGTGGATCTTGCCGCAATGCTTCTCCATCCACTTTAGGCCCGCTTCGACCCGCCTTTGGTCCACCTTCTCGCTGAGCCACGCAAGGGTCAGCTGTGAACGATGGTAGACGTGGATTCCGAACTGCTCCATCCACTGGGAGGGGTCGATGTGGCCCGTGTACATGCCCATGGAAGGGCCGTCGAACTCGCCGTAGCGCAAACCCTTCAGACGCTCGGCCGCTTCATAGCCTCGCTCCCGCCGGTTCTGGCCGTGTTCGGCCAGCCAGCGATCCAACGCCCGCGCCACACTCTTCTGCTTGTAGTCGCCGAGCACTCGCCCGAAAGGAACCCCAATTTCTTCCAGCGACCCTGCAGAGGCGAAGAACGCCACCCAGCCAGGAAATGCAGGGTTGATGTTCCCAACAAAGCAAATGGGAGCCTCAACGTCGCGAGCGACCTGCGCGGCAAGATCGGGGAACGACCAAACGCAAAAGTTGAAGAGAACCGCGTCCACTTCCGCCTGGTTCATCCGCTCTGCCTCGCGGCGAGCCGTTTCGTGGTTCCAGACGATCGCTTCCGCTTCCACCACCTTGTGCCCCTTCCCTCTCACGTGGTTTGCCAGAGCGTGCTGGAACTCGCGGCACTGAGCCTCCACCAAGTCGGCGGCGCGCTTGCGGCCGTCGGAAAACGTCACGATTCCGAGCTTCATCAAGGCGATTTTGGCATGAGCTGGAGGCTCAGCCGTCGGCAATTAGAGTAACCGGGCCGTCGTTAACCAACTCAACGTCCATGTGGGCGCCAAAGACGCCGGTCTCGACGTTGCATCCAAGGGCCCGAAGCTCGTCCACAAACCGGTTGAACAGGCGCTCCCCCGCCTCGTACGGCGCCGACTCCGTAAAACTAGGCCGCCGTTGGGTGGTATCCCCGTAAACCGTGAAATTCGAGACCGCAAGTACCCCTTTGGGGTCCGGGAGATCCTTGAGCGCCAAGTTCATCTTCCCCGCTTCGTCGTTGAATATTCGCATTCCCCATACGCGATCCGCCATCTTGGCAGCGTTCGCTTCCGTGTCGTCCCGGTGCGCCGCCACCAACACCAAGAGGCCTCGTCCGCAAGATCCGACGACCTTGCCATCGTCCGTGACCTTCGCCGAGTGAACCCGTTGAACGACCGCCCTCACTTCGCCGCCGTCCTTCCAAACATGCGAAGGATGCTGATCACGTCCGAGAAGTTGCTGATCTTGGTCATGACCTGCTGCAGGTGCTGGATGTCCCGCACCTCGATCGTGACCTCGATTTCGGCCGTATGGTTGGGCAGGGTACGAATCCTCGCCGCGGAAACATTCACGTGCGCCTCGCCGAAGATCGTGCTGATGTCCATCAAGAGGCCCTGGCGGTTCACCGAGATGATTTTCAGCATGACGGCATAGGCGTTGCCATCGTTTGGAAAGTCCAGATTGATCAGGCGCTCAGGCTCGGTAGTCTGGTACCGCATGGCGTTGGGACACACCTTGCGGTGGATCATGATGCCCCGTCCGCGGGTCACGTAGCCCACGGCTTCGTCTCCCGGAATCGGGTCGCAACACTTCGCCCGACGCACCATCACGTTATCGATTCCGCCGGAAGTCAGCGTGAGTTTCCCTTCCCGCGTTCGCGCCGTTTTGATCCGATCCTCGGGCGCAAGGGCAGGTGCCGTGCCGCGAAGCTTTGAGACGACGCTCTGCACGGTGATGACCCCGGAACCGACCTGAGCCAGCACGTCTTGCGCGTTATCGCAGCCGTTCAAGTTTGCCGCGACACTGTTCAGCTTGTCCTCGCCCAGGAAATCTTTCGGATCGAGTTTGAGCGACCGCAACTCGCGCTCCAGCGCGTCCTTCCCGCGTTGGGCGTTGTCGTCCTTGTTCAGCTTGCGGAAATAGGCGCGCAGCTTGTTTCGGGTGTGCGACGACTGGATGAACTCGAGCCAGTGCAGGCTAGGGGTGGCGTTGGAACGCGTGATCATCTCCACGACGTCGCCGTTCTGAAGCCGGGTAGCAAGCGGAACCAGGACGCCGTTGACCTTCGCACCAACCGTCGTCAGGCCCAGTTGGGTGTGAACGCGGAAGGCAAAGTCGATTGGCGTCGAGTCCTTTGGCAGGTCGAGCACGTCGCCCTTCGGCGTAAAAACGAAGACCTGTTCGCTGAACAGGTCCGTTGAGATCGATCGAAGGAAGTCGCTCGAGGTGCGCGCGTCGGAAGACCAGTCGAAGAGTTGCTGGCGCAGCTGTTTGAGGCGAGTGGTTTCGTCGAGAGCGGCTCGGCCTTCCTTGTAGGTCCAGTGCGCGGCAACGCCATATTCCGCCACCTCGTGCATCTCACGGGTTCGGATCTGCACTTCGATCGTGTGGCCGTGGGGGCCCACCACCTTGGTATGGATCGATTGGTAGCCGTTGCTCTTGGGGGTCGCGATGTAATCGAAGAACAAGCCCCTAACGGGAATCCACAGGTCGTGGACCACACCAAGGGTGAGATAGCAGTCGCTGGTCTCGGGCACGATCACCCGGATCGCCAAGAGGTCGTGGATTTCGCTGAAATCCAAACCCTGCTTGACCATCTTGTTGAAGATGCTGAAGAGGTGTTTCGGCCTGCCCCGCACCTCAGCGCCGCGAATTCCTCGCTGCTCCAGCCGTTCCTTGAGAAGCAAAATCGCGTGGTTCAGCTCGGCTTCGCGCTCGCGACGAGTCTTGGAAACGAGTTCGCTGACCCTTTGGAACTCGTGCGGATGCAAGTATTTGAACGCCAGGTCTTCGAGCTGCCACTTGATCTCCCAGATGCCAAGGCGGGCGGCGAGAGGCGCATAGACGTCCAGCGTCTCCCTCGCGATGCGTGTCCGCTTCTCCGGCGAGAGGCTGTCGAGCGTCTGCATGTTGTGGAGCCGGTCGGCGAGCTTGATGATGATGACCCGGAAGTCGTTCGCCATCGCGAGGAGCATCTTGCGGAGGCTCTCGGCGGCGCGGGTGGTCTCCACCATGGCCCGCTGGCGGGCGGTAGCGTCGCTCGGAGCCTTGAACTTCAGCTTCGTTACGCCTTCGACCAGAGCGACCACGTCAGACCCAAACGTCTCTTCGAGCCTTTCCCGGTTGTAGCCGGCACAGTCCTCCAAGACGTCGTGCAGGAGCGAGGCAACGATGGTGTCCTCATCCATCCGAAGCTCGGCGAGGATGCGCGAGACCGCGAGCGGATGGGTGATGTACGCTTCACCCGAGCTACGGACTTGGCCCGAATGCGCCTGCTCGGCTAGGTAGTAGGCGTATCGGATTCTCCGAAGGTTGATCTCCGGGTCCGATTCACGAACGAGGTCCAGGAGTTCCGTTAACTCCTGGGGCTCTTCCCATTCGTGGCTGATCTCGTACGCGGCGCTCATCCTTGGCTGCGAACAGGCCAGCCCCCTTGCTGAACTTCCGTCTCCTTAGTTTCCAGTATAACGCGGGAACCCGCTCAAAGAACGCCCTTTGGCGGCATCAGCACGACCTCGTCTACCGAACGATCCCTTGGCATCAGAAGCAGGTCGCGAATCGCCTCGGCGACCGCCTCAGGCTGAAGCATATCGCCGCGTTCGGGTACGAACCCCTGCCCTTCCCAAATCGGCGTATCGACGGAACCCGGCAACACCGCCGTGCACCGAACGCCCAAGCGACGATACTCGGCGTTTAGAACCTGCGTGAACATGAGCGCCCCGGCTTTGGCGGCGGCGTAGGCCGCAGCACCCGGAAAGACGTGGCGCGCCGCAATACTGAGCACGTTCACGATCTGGCCTTTTCCCACTCTCAACATCTCTGGGATGGCGGCGTGGCAAGCATTGATCGTGCCCACCAAGTTCGAGCGGATCTGGTCGTGAAGCGCATCGGGCGCCAACTCGTGGAAGCTCCCGAAAGCTGCCGAACCGGCGGCGTTCACCAGGCAAAGTTCCGATTCGCCCACGGCGGCGGCAACCAGCTTCCGACAGTCCTCGATATTGCCGACGTCACCCACGACCGGCACACCTCCGGTCGCTTCGGCTACCTCGCTCAGCAGATCGGCGCGTCGGGCAAACAGATACAACTCCGCATCACCCGCCATGGCTTCCGCAACGGCGCGGCCAATGCCACTCGACGCACCGGTGACGAGCAGCCGCATCACGCGTCCTCAGCCCGAATCTCGAACACGTTTCGGGCCGTCTCAAACAGTCGAATCCGGCTGAGTTTGGCGGGCAGTTTGCCGTTTAGGCGAGACCATATGGTCTGCGCGACGATCTCGGAGGTCGTCGGCTTGCCTTGGAACTCTTCGATGTCTTCGTTGAGGTTCTTGTGGTCGTAGCGATCGACGACTTCGCGCTCGACCACCGTGTCGATCGTCCCGATATCCGCCAGCATGCCGGTAAGCGGATTCGGCTCGCCCTCGACCGTGACCTCCAGCACGTAGTTGTGACCGTGCCCCATCGGGTTGTTGCACTTGCCGAACAGCTCAAGGTTTTCGGCATGGCTCAGGCTTGGGACGTCCAGCCTATGGGCGGCGGCAAACTCGTACACGCGGGTCAGGGTCATTCGCCAAGATTGTGGCGGATTCTGCACACGTTCCAGCTCGCCATACAGCAGGGGCGTTTCCTCCAGCTTGAGCCCCGCTAGTTCGGCTTCAGCGGGCAACTCCGCAAGGTGGTCCTTCACGGTCAACAAGATGTTCTCCACCGAGGGAGGGCGGCTAGCAAACTCCGGTGCCTCGTCGTTCAAGCTCTTCTGGTCGTATCGCTTCACGATGCGCTCCTGCAAGATGTCGTCGATTCGTTTGATGTTCACCACCATCCCCGTGACGGGGTCCACGCTTCCCTTCGTGGTCACTTCCAGCACGTAGTTGTGCCCGTGGTTGAATGGCGACGCCCAGGGTCCGAACAAGCCTCGGTTTTGCTCAGGGGTTAAGTCCTGATTCCAATAACGATGACCGCTGGAAAACGTCACGCGTCGGGTTAGCCGAACCGTCGGGTTGCTCATCGCTCTTTTGTATACGGCTTGCCGAGGGCTTGAGGCGTCACGGTGCCGGTGCCAACCAGCACGAGGACGACCAGCGCCATGACATAGGGGAGCGCCAACCATAGCTGGCTGGGGATGGATACGCCCAAGATTGCCCGCCCTTGCAGGCTGTACTGGAGCGACTGAAGGTAGCCCAAAAGGAACGCCGCAAGGGCGACCCAAACGGGTTGCCACCGGCCAAACGTGACCAGGGCGATCGCCAAGAAGCCCCTTCCTGCGGTCATCGCTTCGGCGAACGTGCCCGCCACCCCAAGCGAGAGATAGGCGCCGCCCAACGCGGCAAGGATCCCGCCCACCATGGAAGCTTGGAGCCGCAGCTTCGACACCGGGAATCCGCTTGCCTCGACCGCTGCCGGATACTCGCCACACGCCCGTACCGCCAACCCCCAGTTGGTCCGGTGCAACAGATACCAAACGGCGGGGACAAGAATGAGAGCGGCAATCATGACAGGGTCGAATCCTGCCCATTTCGGAAGGGCCGAACTGGACAACAACTGCCCGGACTGCCCATACAGTCGCCGAAACGCCAATCCCGTGGCGCCCAAAGCCAAGAGGTTGATCGCGGTGCCCACCACGACTTGATCCGCACCCATGCGGACCGAGAAGAACGCCGCGAGTGCGGTCAGAACAACTCCGCTCGCCGCGGCAGCTCCAAATCCGAGCCACAGCGATCCCGACCGGTCCGCCACGACGAATCCCACGAACGCGCCGACCAGCATCATGCCTTCGAGGCCGATATTGAGCACGCCGCTACGCTGGCCCACCGCCTCGCCCAGGCCCGCCAAGATCAGGGGGGTCGAGAACAACAGGAGGACGGCAAAGTCCATCTACGATTCCTCCACAACGCGGCGACGCGCCAGGCCGACCCGCAACGCGAGGAAGACGAGCACCGCCACCGCCTGAACGACGTAGATCAGCACCGTACCGTCGGCAGTGAATCCCGACAAGTTGCGTGAGCCGGCGAGGATGGCGGCAAAGTACAAGGCGCTCAGAAGCACTCCAATCGGGTGAAGACCGGCGAGCAGGGCAACCGGAATCGCCAAGAAGCCCCAGTTTTGCGGGAAGCTCTGCCCCAGCTGCTGGGTCACGCCAATGTACTCGATGCCACCCGCCAAGCCGCACAGCGCACCCGAAATGGAGATCGATCCCATTTGCGCTCTCTTGGCGTTGATGCCGTTCGCCCGCGCCGCCTGGGCGTTCGCGCCCGCAAGGCGCATCGCATAGCCCGCTTTCGTGCCAAACAACAGGAGGTACACGCCAAACGCGGCAAGCAACGCCACCACGATTCCAACATGAAGGTCGGTCTGGGGATCGAACTTGGGCAACGCCTGAAGGTTGGAAAGGCGATCGGTCTGCGGCAACTTGCCTGCCTTCTCCATGAGGGGCCCGGAGACCAGGTAAGCCAGAACCTGGATGGCAACGAAGTTGAGCAGGATCGTCGAGATCACGACCTCGACCCCGCGACGAACATAAAGCCAACCGGCAAGCCATCCCCACAGGGCGCCGCCCAACGTCGCCGCGCCGAGAAGGATCGGAGCAAGCCCGATCCAACCCAATCCGGTATCCAGAAGCGGTCGGGCCACGAAGGCGGCGGCGATGCCGCCGACGACAAACTGCCCTTCCCCGCCGATGTTGTACATGCCCGCCCGCCACGCAACGACCACCCCAAGGCCCGCCAACACCAGAGGAATCCACTTGACAAGCGTACGCGTGATGCCGAACTTGTCGCCAAACGCGCCCGCCGCCAACAACCGCATGGACTCCAAGGGATGAGGCGATAGCACCGCAAGGGTGAGCGTCAGAGCAGCCACCATGCCCAAAATCGTCAGCGCCCAAACGACGCCGGGTTTCATGGGGTGCCTCCCACTAGGGACTGTTCTCCCTCAACCGCGACCAGTTTGCCGTTCGACAAGAAGAGGGTTCTTGTCGCGATGGCTGCCAGTTCGTCCAGGTCCGTGCTGATCAACAGCACCGCCGCTCCCGCTTCTCGCGCGGCCACGAGCTGACGGTGAACAAAGTCGGTGGCGCGAATGTCGAGCCCGCGGGTCGGGTTGGCACACACTAGCAGGTCGGGCGTCTGGTCCAAAGAACGGCTCACCACCACCTTCTGCTGGTTGCCACCGCTAAGCGACCCAACCGGAAGCGCAGCATTGGGGGTCTTGATCTGGAAGGCGTCCACCAGATGCCTCGCCCACGCAGCGATCTCGCGTCCTTTGAGGAACTGGCCTCGGGCCAAGTTCCGACGGCGTACCCCCGTGATGAGCATGTTGTCCTGGATGCTCATCTCCAACGCCAAGCCGTCACCCTGCCGGTCCTGGGGGATGTAAGCCACTCTCAGTTCGTCGGTCACGGGTCCGCCCTTCCAGCGTCGGGTTCCGTTTTGAAGCTGCCTCACTCCGACGACGGCTTCGGCAAGTTCGACCTGTCCGTTGCCGTCCACCCCTCCGAGCCCGACGATTTCGCCCCGTCTGACTTGGAGGTCGATGCCCGCCACCGCAGCTTCGCCGCGGTCCCCCTTTACCCATGCTCCCACCAACTCGAACCCTTCATCGGAAGGCACTTCCGCCGATGAAGACAGCTCTTCTGGCAGCGAGCCCACCATCCATTTGGCAAGCATGGCGGCGTCCACTTCGCTCCTGGTTGCGGTCCTGACCACCTCGCCCCGACGCAGGACCGTGACCCGGTCGGCCACGGCAAGCACCTCGCTCAGCTTGTGGGCAATGAGGATCACGATCTTGCCCTTGCCTTTCAACTCTCCGAGCACCCGTGCCAAGTCTTCGAACTCTTCAGCGGTGAGCACGGCGGTCGGCTCGTCCAGGATGAGGACCGGAGAGTCGTCCGCCAGATTCTTCAGGATTTCGATCCGCTGTTGAACCCCAACCGGGAGGTTTGCCACCCGTGCTTTCGGATCGACTTCCCAACCCAACTCCGCCGCGAGTTTGAGCGCGGGGCGGACAATGCGGGAACGTCGAGTCTACGCGGAAGGCGCCGCATCCGACTTAGCGCCAAGTTCTCGCCAACGGTGAACTCCGGAACGAGCGTGAAATGCTGGTGCACCATCGCGACGCCGGCCTGTCGGCAGGCGAACGGCCGTCCCAAAGGCAAACTCGTGTCGCCATAACGCGCTGAGCCCTTATCCGGGGTCACGAAACCAGCGAGGACGCTTACCAGGGTCGATTTCCCTGCCCCGTTTTCTCCCAAGACGGCGTGGACTTCGCCAGGGTGAAAGGTCGCCGAGACAGAATCGAGCGCCCGGACTGAGCCGTAGCGTTTCGAAACTCCTTCGACGACCAGATCGCTCAAATCGAGGTTAGAAATCGTCCTTGGGAACGGTGAGCTTGCCCGCCGTAATGTCAGCCTTGGCTTGCTCCAACTTTTTCATAAGGTCGGCGGGAATCTTGCTCGTGAACGACGGGTTCACCACGAAATCGATCGCGCCCTTGTCCATGCCGATCAGGTTGACGCCGCCTCTGAACGTGCCCTCCTTGACCGACTTGGCAAGCTCCAGAAAGGCGGGCTTGGCGACGATAACCGCTGAGGCAACTACCACACCGCTTTCGTTCGCGTTTTGATCGGCGTTCGAGCCGAAAACCCAGGCGCCACGCTCCTTCGCCGCGTTGAACACGGCTTGGGCGCCCTGATTTGCCTGGTGGATGATGTAGTCTGCGCCTTCGTCGATTGCCGCCAGCGTCGCCTGCTTGTAGGCCGCAGGGTCGTTGCCGGGCAACGGAACCAGCTTCGCCACCACCTTGATGTTCGGGTTCACCGCCTTAGCGCCGGCTTCAAAACCCTTGAACGTGCTCTTGATCGAGGGCACGTCCAGCCCGACCGTGGCAACGACGCCCGACTTGCTCATCCCCGCCGCCATCATGCCCGCCAGGTAGAAGCCCTGCTCCAAATAGAACCGAAACGCCCCGTAGTTAGTCCCGGACATGCCGCCCGAACTGCTCATAAAGGCCGTCTTCGGAAAGTCCTTGGCAACTTCGGCCTCGACCTGGTTGTATTCGTAACCGTGGCCGATCACCAAGTTGTAGCCTTGCTGAGCATAGGTGCGCATCGCGTCGCGGATGCTGTCACCCGCTGCTTCTTGGTTGTTCACCTCAGCGCCTAGGTCCGCTTTGATAGCCTGCAGACCATCGTAAGCAAGAGCGTTCCAACCCGCGTCGCTAACCGGCCCCGGGGTGAGCAAGGCGACTTTCAGGGCAGGGCCCGAAGCCGGTGCCCCTCCCTCAGCCGACGACGAACTGGAAGTTGAGCCGCCCGAGCAGCCCGCTAACATGGCGGCAACGCCAACCGCAATAAGCAGTCGCTTCATTGCCTAAGTCTACGCCCTAACGCGAGTCGCCATTCGCGGCAAGGTCGTCGAGGGCGTTTCGAATATCGGCAAACTTGAACTGAAAACCCTCTTCCATTGCCCTAGACGGCAGCACGCGCTGGCTCTGCAGCACCGGGGACGACTCGGGTCCCCCGAGCTTTGTCAGCAGGCGGAGCGCAAACGGAGGGGCGGGCGGCGACCACGGCCGTCTCAAGCTTCCGCGCATCTCCTTCATGAGTTGCCGGTTCGGGGCAGGGTTCGGGGCGGTTCCGTTGTAAACACCCTTCTTCTCGTTCTCGACCAAGTCCAGGGCCATACGGCAGATGTCTTCAAGATGGATCCAGCTGACGAATTGCCGGCCCAAGCCGATTTGCCCGCCAAGTCCGAATCGGGTCAACTTCGAGAGCACTTCGTATGCGCCGCCATCGTGTCCCAGTACCACGCCGATGCGCAGAATCGCGATCTTGGTTCGGCTGGAGCAAGCTTCTGCTTCCCAAAGCCGACAACACTCCGGCATGAACTCGCGCACGTCACCCAAGGGGGATCCCTCGTCAAGAACCTCGTCGCCACGGTCACCATAGATGCCGACCGCGCTTGCGTTCACCCACACTCGCGGAGGAGGGTTGAGATTCTCGATCGCTTGGGCGATCGCTCTCGTACTCTCGACTCGAGAATCGATGATAGCCTTCTTGCCTTCGTCGGTCCAGCGCCTGGTGATCGGCACCCCTGAGAGGTTGATCACACCGTAAGCGCCATCAAGGGCCTTGGCCCAATCTCCCACGGTGCGCCCGTCCCAAACGACTTTCCCCGGTCCGGGCGAGCGGCTAAGGGTCTGCACGCCGAAACCCGCCTCCTGAAATCGGTTTTGCAACGCTCGCCCCAGAAAACCCGATCCGCCGGCGATGACGACGCGCTTTCGATAGGTCCTAAGGTCCCTCAATCCGGCTCTCCCACCATCCACTCCTCCATCAGCTTCTGCTCGTGGCCAAGAGTCTGGAGGATGCGCGCCACCACCGTGTCGGCAAGGTCTTCAAGCGTCTTGGGGCGGTAGTACCAAGCCGGGCTTGCGGGCAAAACCGTGGCTCCCGCCTCAGTCAGCGACGTGAAGTTCCGCAGATGGATCAGGTTCCAGGGCATTTCTCGCGGAACCAGCACGAGGGGACGGCGCTCTTTGAGGCAAACGTCCGCCGCCCGGGTCAGCAGATCGTTGCTGATGCCGTTGGCGATGCGTCCGGCGGTGCCCATGCTGCAAGGCACGATGACCATGCCGTCGTGGCGGAACGACCCGCTTGCGGGCGGAGTGAAGTAGTTCCGGTCATCGCAAAGACGGATTTGGGGGCATTCGACTCCCAACCACGCCTTGGTATCCAAATCTCGCTTGTTCAGGTTAATCCCGAGTTCTGTTTGGGCAACCTGGACCGCCTGCTCGCTCATCACAAGGTAGATCTCATCGTACAGCGCAGACGCCTGCACCAGAAACCTCTGAGCATAGATGGCCCCGCTGGCACCGGTAACCCCAACTACGAGACGACCCGTCGACATCGCCTACAGTCTACGTTGCCCAGCCTCCGGTAATCTGCCGCCCATGTCGCAGCCTGACCTTTCTCGCGCCGAGGTCCTCCGCTTGGCGGTCGCCGCCGCCTCAGGGATCGCCCTGTCGCCCGTGGCGCTGGCTCAACAGTCGACAACGCCGCCCTCGGAGAAACTCACGGTCGACGATCTGAAGGCGTTTGCAAAGGTGGCCGGCCTGACCTTTACCGATGCAGAGTACGAAGCGGCCCTCCGCAGTATCCAGCCGAACCTTGCCAACTACAACAAGATGAGGCAGGCCACGGAAGCCAACCGCCTGGTTCCGCCCAACGTCTTCCGGGTTCGCGGTGCCGACGAGGTTGGCAAAGCCACGGTCAAAGTCGCGGTCGCCAAAGTGACGCCCAAGAAGCCATCCAAGGACGAAGACGTCGCTTTCCTGACCGTCAACGAACTTGGACACCTGCTACGAAGCCGGCAGATCTCCAGCTTAGACTTGACCAAGCTCTACCTTCGGCGTCTCAAGGAGTTTGGACCCAAGCTCCGTTCCGTCGTCACTTTATGCGAGGACTTGGCCTTGAAGGAAGCCGCCCAAGCCGACGCCGAAATCGGCCGTGGCCGGTACCGAGGGCCGCTTCACGGCATCCCGTACGGCATCAAAGACCTCTTCTCCGCTCGGGGTTACCCCACCCAGTGGGGGACGGCCGCCTACCAGGGACAGGTCATCGACGAAGACTCCGCCGTGGTCGAGAAGCTTCGTGCGGCAGGCGCAATATTGGTCGCCAAGCTCAGCCTGGGCGCGTTGGCGATGAACGACAACTGGTTTGGCGGCAAGACCCTGAACCCATGGAACCCGGAGGAGGGTTCGAGCGGCTCCAGCGCAGGTTCTGCGGCCTCCGTCGCGGCGGGATTGGTGCCTTTCGCCATCGGCACTGAGACTTCCGGCTCCATCATGAGCCCGTCGCAACGCTGCCGGGTTACTGGGCTACGACCAACGTTCGGCTCGGTCAGCCGGTTTGGCGGTATGTGCCTGGCTTGGAGCATGGACAAGGTCGGCCCGATCTGCCGAACGGCGGAAGATGCCGCCCTCGTGCTTGCCGCACTTTCGGGTAGGGATTCCCGTGACCCGAGCTCCCTCGACCGACCGTTCGCTTACCGCACGCCCAAAGATCTCAAAGGGGTCAAAGTCGGCGTGCTTGGCAACGTGAACGAGAAGGTCCTCGCCGCCCTCAAATCGCTCGGCGCCGAGACCTCGGAGTTCAAGCAACCGCCGACCCCTGCCGGCGTCGACCTCATCATCGGGGTGGAGGCGGCAACGATGTTCGACGCCCTCACCCGAAGCGAGCGCATCGCGCTCGTCACCGAGAACCAGTGGCCCCAGCTCTTCCGAGCCGCCCGATTCGTGCCCGCCGTGGAATACGCCCAGGCTGAGCGGTCGCGGATGCTCCTCGTCGAAGCCTATGAGGAGGCGTTTGAACCGTTCGACCTTGTCGTCGGCAACGGCAGCGCGGGATCGATGATCTACACGACGAACCTGACGGGACATCCCCAAATCCATGTCCCCTTTGAACCCCTGGAGAAGGGCTACACCAGCTTCTCGCTCTTTGCCAAGCCGTTCCAAGAGGCTCGGCTCGTGGGCGCGGCGCACCTGATCCAGATGCAGAGCGGCTTCTACCGGTTGCGACCCGATCTTTCGAAGTTCTAGCGTTTTCTGGCTTGGTAGCGCACGGTGTGGCGGCCGTCGGACCGCCATGCCTGCTCGCAAACGAGGACCTCGAGTTCTGGTAACAGCCTTTCCAACTCGCCGTTCTGAACGACGAAGGCCTCTCGAGGACGCCCGAACTTGGCGCGATGCTCTGCCGTAAAGGTCTCGACGACGAGGCTTCCGCCCGAGCGAAGCTCGTTTGCCCGCCGCACAAGCTGGCCCCGATCCAGAAAGAAGAAGGACGACACGAGATCGAAGCCATCGGCGTCGGCGTAGTCGTCCACGTCACCCGCGATCCAACTCACCACCGGCTCAGCCAGATATCGGCGCTCAAGGTCCCTCGCCATTTCGATCGCATCCGGCAGGTGGTCGACCGCCACGACCTCCCATCCAAGCGAAGCGAGGTAAACGGCGCTTCGCCCGCTCCCGCATCCAAGGTCGAGCGCCCGTCCCGGTCTTAACAGTGGAGCGACCTCCGCCAAAAACCCGTTGGGCTCCCACAGCCTCAGAATGCCGGGCTCGCCAAGCTCAAGCGCCTCGGTCAGCGTCGCTTGCCAGCCAGCGGCGGCAAGCCACGCCACGGCAGATGCGGCGTCGGTACCGGTGTCTGCCACAGCAAGGTGCTCGGTGCGAGGCGGGAGTTCATGTTGCCGGGCGCCCAAATCAGACAACGGGATGCGAACCGAATCTCGAATTTGCGGTCCGGCTTCCGATACGTCGAGCAGCCTCGCCTTGGGAATCGGCAAGCCGCTACTTCTCCTTGTAGTCGACCCGAACAACCTTGCCGTCACGGTCGAAACCGACGGCGAGAAGTTCGAGTGGCTGGTCTGGATTGACGTACGTGTAGATCTTCGCCGCCATGTCCGAAGTCGCCTGCTGGTCCGGCTTGCCGAGGACGGCCTCGACTTCCGCGATCGTCATCCCCTCGTGCACCTTTCCCCGCAACGTGGCGAGCTTGCTTCCCCCGCAACCGGCGATGATCGCCAACGCAAAGCCAATCCAAAGCCAACCCTTCATTTCGACCTCATTCTACGTTGACCGTCTTCACAAACGCCTCGAGCAGATCCTCGTACTCCGATACGGTTGAGCAACGCGTGAGTTTCTCGCGAAGCGCAGCCGCGCCGGGCACGCCCTTGATGTACATGGGAATTTGCCCTCTCAGGGCGCGGCATGCGGCGAACTCAGGCTGATCGCCGGTCGGCGCCGGCTTCTCGCCCAACTTCCCTTCTTCGTAAGCCACCATAAGCCGAAGGTGTTCCATGGCCGCGTCCACACGCTCTCGAAGCGTGGGCGGGGCACCCACGGGCAATCGGCGCATGGCGCGAGAAATGTCCCTTAGCGCCCACGGGTTCGAGATTGCGGCACGCCCAACCATAACGCCGTCGCAGCCGGTCTCCCGCATCATTCGAAGCGCGTCCTCGGGCGCCTTCACGTCCCCGTTTCCGATCAAAGGAACCTGCACCGCATCTCGAAGTTCGCCGATAAGCCTCCAATCGGCTTCGCCCTCAAAGCCCTGCTTGGCAAACCTCGCGTGGAGCGTCAGCATGGCGATGCCCACGTCTTGGAACCGTCGTGCCAACTCGGGAGCGGCAAACAGCGAGTAGTCCCAACCCGCGCGCACTTTCACGGTCACCGGCACCTTCACCGCCTTGACCACGGCGTCCACGATCTTGACGGCAAGGTCCGGATCTTTGAGGAGCGCGGCGCCGGAACCCGTTCGACAGACCTTGGGCACCCAGCAGCCCATATTAATGTCGATCAAATCTGCTCCGGACGCCTCGCACACTCTGGCCGTCTCCGCCATGACCTCGGGTTCCGATCCAAAGATTTGGATGCCCAAAGGCCGCTCGTCCGCGTGGATCTGCAGCTTCTTCCACGTCTTCTTGGCGTTGTAGTGGATCGCCATCGCGCTGACGAACTCGGTGAACATCAGCCCCGGATTACCGATTCGCTTCGCGATCAGTCGGAACGGCAGGTTGCTGACGTCCTCCATGGGCGCAAGCAACAGGGGCGGCTCGACCCGGATGTCGCGCACCAGAAAACTCTCCCGAGGAGAAACCGCCGCCTTCACGACCCAATTGTAGAGGATTTTGGAACTTTAGCCTATGACTGTTATGTATAGTGATGATGAGAGCATTAAGTCACGCTCTCGGAGGTAACCATGATCATTCGACATCGCGTAAGCAACCCCAACAGCGAACTTCAGCACTTTGCCGACCTCATGGACCGACTCTTCTTCGGGACCTTGGAGTCGACGCCCCAGACCCAAGCCCTCCCTATCGATGTCTTGGAGGCTAACGGGAACCTCGTGATCCGCGCGGCGGTCCCCGGTATGAGCCCGGACGAAATCAACGTCTCCATCGACAACAACGTCCTCACGATTTCGGGAGAATCCCGAGCGCAGAACGTCGCCGAGGACGCCAAGGTCTATCGCATGGAGAACCGGTACGGCGCCTTCACCCGGTCGATCAAGCTCTCCGACAAGTTGCAGTTCGATAAGATCGACGCCGAGTTCAAGAACGGCATGGTCACGATCACGATTCCGCGCTTGGCCGAGGTCAAGCCCGAGCCGGTTCGCGTGCCGATCCGAACGGCTCAGGCCATCGAAGCCGAGGCCGTTGCCGAGGCGGTCGAACAAGCCGAGTAACGTCCTAAGCTAAACTCTCCTTTCGTGGGAGCCATCGACCAGGCCATCTTTCGCGCCGTGAACGGCTGGCCGGACTCGGTGGCTCCCATTTTCGTGTTCTTCAGCGAGGCGACAAAGGCTCCGTACCGCGTGGTCGTGGTGCCGCTGCTCCTGATCCTCGTCGTCGCGATGCTCGTGCGCGGGGGCCGTTCCCGCGAAGCGGCAATCTTGGCTCTGCTCGCCGTGCTCCTATCGAACGGTCTGACGGAAGCCCTGAAGACCGCAATCGCGATGCCTCGGCCATGCAACGACCTCCCGAACGTTGTCTTGCACGTTGGGCGCTTGACTACCTTCGGAACCGCCTCCTCCCATGCGGCGAACATGGCGGCGGTGGCGACCGTGTTCACTGCCCTACTCGGCCGTTGGGGCTGGCCGTGGATCGGGGTCGCCGTCCTCACCGCTCTCTCCCGCGTTTACGTGGGGGTGCACTACCCGTCTCAAGTCGTGCTCGGCGCATTGTGCGGCATCTTCTGCGCGTTCCTCTTGATGCAGACGTGGGCGGCATACCTCCGACTACGCAACCAGCCGCGAACGGCTAGCGTTGATGCTGTACAAGATGTCGACGCCGCGCCGTAAGTCGAATCCGCTTTGGGTAGCAGGTGCCATCCTTCTCCTGCTCTGGATCATCCCGTTCGGTGGTCTGGTCCTCCTGCCTCTGCAGTACCTGAACACCCACATCCACGAGCTCAGCCACGCCGTCGCCGCGCTGGCGAGCGGTGGGCAGGGCATGAACATCAGCGTGTTTCCCGACGGGAGCGGGGTCACCCAGTTTCAGGGAGGGTGGACCATCCTGGTTGCTCCGGCGGGCTACGTGGGCGCCACGATCGTCGGCGCCTCCTTGATTCTTGCCGGGCGTACCGCTCAAAGCGCTCGAAAGGCGCTTTACGCCCTTGCGGTCGTCCTGGCGCTTGGATTGCTCCTATGGGTGCGGAACGCGCTCGGATTCGGTACCGGAATCGTGTATTTCGCAGGAGTCCTCCTGCTCGCCAAGAACCTGAGCGACGACCATGTCCGGATCGCCTCGCAGTTCTTGGGATTGCACCAATGTGTGGCTTCGGCGCAAGCGCTTCTGGTCCTGCTCAACATCAACACCTTCGGGCACCAACAGAACGACGCCGCCATTCTGGCGCAGGCAACCGGCGTGCCCGCCATCGTTTGGGCGGGATCTTGGGCGTTGGTCAGCGCCGCCGTAGTCGTTACGGCCCTTCGTCGCGCGGCTTAGCGAGCGGGATCGCCGGGCTTGAGGACGTCGATGCCCTCGCTCAGGTCGACGTTCCCCAACGTCTCCATGGGCTGGCCGTCGGCGAAGAAGCGTAGCTTTTCGACGTCGGCGAACTGCCCAAACGTGAGGCGCAGGCCTTTGAGCAAGGTGCCCTCGTCAGAGCTTCCGACGGTGGCGTTGAACGCGGCGTTGAAGTATAGGTCCGCAACGTGGTCCTTGACGTCGACCGAGAGCAAGCGTGCGCCTGGGTCCACGATCTTGCTGGCTTCCAAGAACCGGTTGACCGAGTACACCATCGGCGATTCGCCTTTGGGCACCGACACCCTCTCGCTACGGAAAGCGACGTCTTCGCCTTGCGCGGTGGGAATCCATACGGCAACCTGTTCGCCCTGATCGGCGGTGGTCGGCCTTTGGGTCGGGTCGGGCCTCTCTTGGCGTCGGATATCGGCGGGCACCTTGTCGGCGGGCGCCATTTTCACGTACATCACCAAGCCGCCAAAAACGGCACCCGCCAGCAACATCAACGCGAGGATGCCGGCATTCCGAGGAGCTTTTGTCTTATTTGCCATCGCCGAAGAACACCTTGACGCCTTTGACCAACGCAGCGGCGAACGACTCTTGGAACGACTCGGATCGCATCACCGCCAAATCCTTCGCATGATTGATGAAGCCGGTTTCCACCAGCACGCCCGGCATGCGACTATATCGCAATACGGCGAAACCCGTGTCGTAGATGCGGGTGTCGCTCCAGGAACCGATCGACTTCAGTTTGCCTAGCTTCCCGGTCTCGGCTCGCAGGCAGTCCGCCAAGAGGTTCGAGATGGGGTCTTGCCCGTGGAAGAACATGATCGTTCCGCTCGTGGAGTTCGCTGTCTTGTTCGAGTTGATGTGGATGCTGATAAAGAGGTCCGCCTGGTTCCGGTTCGCGATTTCCGCCCTTTCCTTGAGCGGGATGAACACGTCCGTTTTGCGGGTCATGATCACCGTCGCCCCCTGCTGGGCAAGCTGGCGGGAGAGTTGAGTAGCGATCGCCAGATTCAGGTCCTTTTCCTTCGTGGTCTTCGCCGGGTCCCTTGCCCCGTTGTCGTTGCCGCCGTGGCCCGCATCGACCACGATGACCTTCCCCGCGATCGTCCCGTTTTGGTCCTCGGGAACGAGGAGCAGGAGTTGCACCTCTCGGTCCGATTGGCTGATCTCGACTCCCAAGGGCCGAGTCAGGTTGAGACGCAAGAGCAAGCCGTCGGGCGAGTCCTCGGCGGTCCAATCCTTCACCAACGAAGTCTCAAGCTTGATATCCTCCGCCGACCGCACCCCGGGCAGGGTGAGCAAAAGCTGTTGGGGTTCGGGCCGAGCGTATTGCGCCGGCTTGGGCAACGGCGAAGAGATCGCCAAAGCGATGAGCGCAGAGCGCGGATTCTGGGAGACGACCCGCATCGCCATGAGCTCCACACTCGCCGAGCTCTGTGAACCAAGGTTCTTCGGCACCGGCATCAACGGAAGGTCGTCGAAGGACTGCTCTGGCACCGCCGATCCCGGGTTGAACTCTTCGTAGCTCAACGGTTTGGCGACTTCAGGCTTCCCGGCGCCCCATTCGAACCGCCAGTTGGGAACCAGCTTCTGATCGCCGCTACGAGGGCGGGTCGCCGTTTCCACGACGACGCGCACGCGGCCCTCGTCGTACGTGGCGGCTCGGCAGCCCGACGCCACATCGACTTGCGAGGCGTTGGTAAGGCGGACGCCGATTAGATCGATGATCGCGCGGTTCGGCTTGTCGGTGGAGGTGATCGCCACCTTGCCGCCCAGCGTTACGTCGGAAACGACCCTGCCGTCGCGAACCTCGAGCTTGCGGACCGTTCCGCGCACGACCAGTCGGGAACCGTCGGACGACCATTCGGAAATGCCGCCGACTTGGTCCACCACGGCGCGCATCGGCACAACGAGCCGGCCGTCGATGACTTTGGCAGGGACTCGGACCGGAGCGTCGTTGACGTAGATCAGGGCGTCGGTGCCGGAAATGGAGCACGGCCAACCCAGGTCGCCCAGCGTGGAAATCGGCAGGTAAAGCTCACCCTGAAGGCGAACGCCACCCGTAACCGGGCGCTCGCGGGCAAGAAAGTCTAGCTCGGCGCGTTGCGGAGTCGCTTGACCCGCCGCTACCGTCGCCATCCATGGCAACAATGCGATCAGCGTGCGTCTCATCCTAAGCGTTGCGTCCATTGTAACTCATCCCGCATAATGCGGGGGTCCGATTCTTCGTGTACGCCCCATTCTCCTTCAACGTGCCCAAGAATCCGCAGTTTCGGGCGGTTAGCTCAGCGGTAGAGCGTCTCGTTTACACCGAGAGGGTCGGGGGTTCAAATCCCTCACCGCCCACCAAGCGCTTGATCTTCCCGTTTAAAGGAATCTAACGTTTGATCCTCGAATCTGTTTCCGATGATCTCGATGAAGCAAGCAGTGACCTTCGGCGCCTTGGCGATGCTCGTCGCGGGATTGGGAGTGGGCCTCAGCCGAGCCTCGGAGCCCAATGGAGCCGCAGTCGCCTTTCTCGCCACGCTTGACGAGGCCGCAAAGGCGAAGTGCGTTCTTCCCTTCCCGGGCGACTATCGCACGAACTTCCGCTACGTGCCCGCTGAGCGAACCGGGATCGCTTTGAACGAGCTGGGCGAGGCGTCAAAGAAGGCGCTGGAGGCTCTCCTGAAGTCGTCCCTGAGCCAAGCCGGCTACACCAAGGTTCAAGAAATCCAGCTGCTCGAAACGGTGTTGCGAGAGATGGGCGAGCCCGCTTCGGTCCGAGACCCGAACAAATACGTCACCACCTTCTTCGGCAAGCCGAGCGCCACCGAGCCGTGGGCATGGCGCTACGAAGGCCACCACGTTTCGCTGAACTTCACCTACGTGGGCCAGCGACTGGTCTCGAGCACGCCGCAGTTCTTGGGCACCAATCCAGCCGAGGTGCGCACCGGGTCGAAGAAGGGACTTCGCGTGCTGGGCGACGTCGAGGACCTTGGATACCGTCTCCTGGACAGCCTCTCGGCAAAGCAGCGCGAGAAGGCGGTGCTGATGAAGTCGGTGCCGGCGGACATCATCACCTCGAACGCCCGAAAGGTCGCCTCGCTCGAAGATCTCGGCATCCGGTACCCGGACCTCGACGCGAGTCAGCAAGCGATACTGCTCGATCTCGTCGCCGCGCACGCGGAGGTCCAGACCAAAGCCGTCGCCTCCGCCCGACTAGCGACGGCGAAACGCGAGGCAAGCCGCCTCGTGTTTGCCTGGATCGGTTCTGCCGAGCGGGGCAAGCCCCACTACTACCGAGTCCAAGGCGCCAGCTTCCTCATCGAACTCGACAACACCCAGAACAATGCCAACCACGCACACACGGTGTGGCGCAACTTCGACGGGGACTTCGGGGACGACGTGCTCAAGGACCACTACGTGCACTCGCACGACCACGTCCACCGTTAGGACTAAGCAAAATGCCGACGGCATTCCAGTACGAAAGACCGCTTATTTTCCTTCAGATTCCCGAAAACCGTTGCATAATATGAACTTCATGGACCGCTCGACGCCGAGGGGTCGGAGAGAACCTATGAAGCGGGCGTTTACCCTTATCGAGCTACTTGTTGTCATTGCGATCATCGCCATCTTGGCGGCGATCCTGTTCCCGGTCTTTGCCGCCGCCAAGGAAGCGGCGAAGAAGACCCAGTGCATGTCGAACTGCAAACAGATCGGCACCGGCCTCTACATGTACGTGAGCGACACCGACGACACGTTGCCCATGGCGAACTACCCGTCGACCTCGATTCCCCCCTACACCAAGTTCGCGTTCCACAACGGCGCCGGCATTGGCGAACAGGCCTGGGCCGACCTCGTCCAGCCGTACATCAAGAACTACAAGCTCTTCACCTGCCCGGCGGATGCCTCGGGCCGACCGAAGAACAGCCTTGGCCAAGAAGTACCCGGCGAGTTGCTTTCGTATGCGCTCAACTATTACTTCTATCGCCAACCGGGCGGCGTCTCCAACTTCGCCCTCACCGGGGGCAACATGAGCGGCATCACCCAGCCCGCCTCCAAGATCTTCGTCGCCGAGACCGGCTCGGGCTCCAACCGTGAAATCGTCCGCCCCGACCGGTTCCTCGGGTTCGAGCGTCATGTCAAGGGCGCGAACTACATCTATGCCGACACCCACGCGCACTTCCACGTGATGCCGCAGTGGTGGAAGACGGTCTCGTCCGCCATTTGGGGCTCGCCCGAGCAGGCGATGCTGCAGCCCTGCCCGCAGTGGTTCCCTTGGGTGGAAGCCGAGGAGCAGTGGTAGCCTAGTTCACGAGACGAAAGTCGAACAATGGCATGAGGCGCGCCCCGTTGCTGGGCGCGCCTTCTTTTTTTGACGACCACCCGAAGAACCCGATCCCGGTCACTTGGACCCGCATCTTGGTTTCCTGAGGCTGGGCATTCGGTTTGAACTGGCTCTCCAACTTTCGGTAAAGGTTCGTGAATCGGTCCAGATATGGACTGCCATCCGCCAAATCGGGGTGGACCGCCTCCACCGCCATCTGCTTACCGCCGTCCTCGAGCACGAGGTAGATGTCCTTGTCGGCGTGCTTGACCACCCGAATCAGGTTGGCTTCCAACGTCCAAACCTGGGTTTCCAAGGGGGCAACGCGCAGGGCTTGGTACTTGGGGGTCGAGTTGTTCGCGGCAAGGTCCAGCGGTCGAGGAACCGCAAGAAGCTCTTGAATGGTGGTTTTCTTCGGGGTGAGGTTAATCTCGTTCGCCGCCGGATCCAAGGTTCGTTGCACTTGGCGTCTCAGCGGGTTTGGCGGCAAGCCGGGCGTTCGATCCGTCTGGAACATCGCCTTGAATCCGCAACCGCTCGTTACGGCGACAATCGATCCCAGAACGACGGCGCGCTTCATCGTGTGACCTTACCTAGGGCTGCACCAAGGCGTGCAGGTTCAAGGATGGCGGCGCGTAGGTTTGGCCCCACGAAAGCGTTTTCACGTGGCCATCGGCAAAGGCAAAGTTCGACCGGTTGCTGTGGCGGTTGGCGGCAACGGCGCCCACGTCGGGATCCATGTCGTCGACCGGGGCTTGCGCGTTGCCAGGGTTGAACCACGGGTGGTAGAGGTCGTCGCAGGTAGGCGAATAGCCCTGAGCCGCTTGGGAACGCCGCTCCGCCAACAGGATCGTGCTTGCCGGGGCTTGAACCGATGACTCGGAAAGGCCGAATGCGAAGAACCCGTTCAGCAAGTACGAGGTCATCGAGGGCGCATCCGGATTGATTGGGAAGCAGTCGTCGCCGAAGGGGTCCGCGTCGGTTGGGCAGGCGAACAGCCTTTGGGACTTCAGCACTTCCCTTACCGGGCCTCGGCCTCCGCAATACCGGTCGATCAAGGCGAAGAACGCTGCGTAATAGGGCTCGTCGAGGTCGCCCGCCGCGTCGTCAACATCGGGCCTCGGCGTAGCTCTCCGGCACACCGGGAACTCGCCGTCGTTGTCGTCCACGTAGAGGCGGGACGCCATCGCCACCTGGCGAAGGTTGGAGGAGCAAGTGGCCTTCTTGGCGGTCTCTTTGGCTCGGGAGAACACCGGGAACAACAACGCCGCCAAGACCGCCATTATGGCGATCACGACCAACAACTCAACCAACGTAAAGGCACGACTCTTCATTCGCTTCGGCAAACTGCTGACTAATAGTAGCGGATGATCGGTACTTTCTCCGCTATAATGCGAAAGTTATGAGGTTGGCTATTCTTGCCATGGGCGTTTCGTTGGTGGTTTTGGCGGGTTGCGGCTCGTCCGACAAGGGGTTGTCTTCGAAGGCAGTGAGTCCCTCCCAAGCCAAGGGCGCCAGCCGAGTCGACGTGAAGCACGCCACGGATCCAGGAGCGGCTCTCATCGACCAAACCCCGAGAGCGATCAGCCTCGAGGACTTCGTTGCCCTCAAAGCCGGGGCCGCCAAGGGCGACTTGGGAACCGACTTCAAGGACTCGCGTGTGGACCCCATCGAGACCTCGACGTACGAGGTAGAAGCAACCATCAAGAGCGTAGTCCAGCGGAAGGACGGCGACTACTACATGGTCGTACAGGGCGATCATGGCGCGGACGCCATCGTCGAAGTGCCTGACCCCAATCTCTGCAAGAACAGCCCGCTCCACGACAAGATCGCTTCCACCCGGAAAGCTCTTGAGGAGCGGTATCACCCTACGTCGGACGTCAAGGAAGTCAACGAGAAGGCGACGATCGACGGCGTCGGCTTCCTGGGTTGGCGCGGTAAGCCCGGCAGTAACAAGCCCAGGCTGATGCCCGGCACCGGCGTCCACTTCAAGGACGAGAAGAAAGACGAAGCGCCGGCGAAGAAGTCCTGACCGGCCTCGCCTCCCTTAAGGGTTGCCAGAAAGCACCCGCTTTAGCTCGACCTCGTCTCGTGAGGTCAGCTTGAGCGGGTGGGTTGCTTTGGCGCCCCCCTCTACGGCGCTCATCAAAGCGCGGTCGCCATCAACGTGCCCGAGCCCCAAAGCGTGGCCGAGTTCGTGCGCCAGAACCCGTGCCAGATGGTCCTTGCTCTCGAAGGCGAAGATCTTGACTTCCTGAACGCGTTCGCCGACCCGCGTGCACTCTCCGATTTGCTCGGCGGTCCTTCCCACGACGCGACGGTTGTACTGCCCAACCGCTTGGTTATAGGCGGTGACCTCTGCATTGTAACGATCGACAACTTCGTTGAGCCGCTGGCGTTGTTGCTCGCGATCTTCTTCGGCAATCCTAAGCCGACCCCTTTCCTCGGCAAGGCTTACCTTTTCAGCCTCAAGCAGGTCGGACATTGTCTCCGTCGCCCCGCCCTCTGAGTTGATCTGAGCCACTCGGCGGTTGTAGTCCTCAAGGCGTGTGTTGTAACGGTCGATGGCGTTGTCCAACTCCTTGCTTTGCGCTCGGAATGTCCTTGCGGCCGCCTCACT
Organism: Fimbriimonadales bacterium; assembly: GCA_046330155.1. GTDB lineage: Bacteria > Armatimonadota > Fimbriimonadia > Fimbriimonadales > Fimbriimonadaceae > CALMEF01. Next base: position 74,956 of record JAXLTH010000004.1, read on the forward strand.
GTTGCGCTTGAGTTCGGCGACCGACCGTTTCATTGTCGCCAGATTGCGCTCGTCCGCCGCCGCCGCCGTAAGAAGTTCTTGACGCTTGTCGAAAACCAGGGATACGGGAAAACCAAATGCCTCCTCGTACTGGAAGAGTTGTCTGCCAGCGGCCTGTTCCCAAAGGTTGGCGGCTTTCTCTACAGCGGCTCTCACTTCGGTGTCGCTTATGCCGAACCTGGGATCAATCTCGCCAATATGCCACCGTAACGGGAAACGGGGAGTCACTTCGCGAGATATCTGGGGCGAAGGCGCGGCTTGGCTCTCGTTGAGATCGCGTCCAACGGGTGCGTCCTCGCGAGCCGCACATCCCGAGAGACAAAATGCCAGCCCCAGAACCCAGATCACGGATGTGACGCAAGCTGGATTCCTTGTGTGTCTCAATTCGGCACTCCTTCCTTTGGTCCCGTCGCCATTGCCAAACGCTTTGCCATTGTACGACGCATCGTGCCGTGCGGTCTCCCGATGAAGTCGGCCTCGATGCCCCGAAACTCCGGGTAAAAACCACCCATGCCAGAAGAAGCCAACGCTGCCAAGCCTGAAGAAAAGAAGGAGGAGCGATACCCGCTCGCCACCGACAAGGAGCCGGTGGTGACCCAGCACCAGTTGGGCGACCTCAAGTACACCGCCACGACCGGCATGATTCCGCTGAACGACGAGTTTGGCGAGACGGACGCGGGCATCTTCTTCATGGCGTACACCAAGGACGGAGTGACGGACCCCGCCAGCCGACCGCTGATGTTCTCCTTCAACGGCGGTCCTGGTTCCTCCTCCGTTTGGCTTCACCTGGGAGCGGTAGGACCCAAGCGGGTGAAGATGAAGGCGGACGGCGACATGCCAGCGCCGCCCTTCGAGTTGGAGGACAATCCGGCATCCTGGCTGGAGCACACCGACTTGGTGTTCATCGACCCCGTTGGCACCGGCTACAGCCGACCCGCCAAGAAGGACGGCGGCAAGAAGTACTGGAGCCTTGAAGGCGACGTCGAGTCGATCAGCGAGTTCATTCGCATGTATCTCTCGCGGTACCGCCGCTGGGCTTCCCCGCTCTACCTGGTCGGTGAAAGCTACGGAACGACCCGGGCAGCCGGTCTGTCCGGTCATCTGATCGGCAAGGGCATCGCCTTCAACGGCATCGTGCTGGTGTCGTCGATCCTCAACTTCCAGACCGCCCGATTCAACAAGGGTAACGATCTTCCCTACCCGCTCTTCTTGCCCACCTACACCGCCACCGCCTGGTTCCATAAAAAGCTTCCGGGCAAGCGAAGCCTGGCGGCCGCCCTCCGAGAAGCCGAGAAGTTCGCCGGCGGAGACTACGTTCTGGCGCTGGCGAAAGGCGACCACCTAACGCCCCGAGAACGGAAGGCGACGATCCAGAAACTCTCCAACCTCACCGGGCTTTCGCCCGAGTACGTCGATGCCACCGACCTCCGCATCAACATCCATCGATTCTGCAAGGAACTTCTCCGGGGCCAGAAACGCACGGTGGGTCGCTTGGATAGTCGCTTCAAGGGGATCGACGAGAACGCTGCCACCGAGAGTCCCGACCACGATCCTTCGATGACGGCGATCCTTCCGCCCTACACAGCGATGATCAACGACTACCTTCGCCGAGATCTTGGCTGGGAGTCGGATGTGCCCTACTACGTGTTCAATCCTGGCGAGCTCTGGAAGAACTGGACGTACGGAGACGCGGCGCAAGGACACCCGGATACGAGCGAAGCGCTTCGGGCTGCCCTGTCCAAGAACCCTTACATGAGGGTCTTCATTGCGTCGGGCTACTACGACCTCGCCACGCCCTACTTTGCCACCGAGTACACGCTTTCTCACCTCGGGCTTGACCCCACCCTTCGCGCCAACATCTCGACCGCCTATTACGAGGCGGGACACATGATGTACATCGACGAGGGATGCCTGGCGAAGTTCAAAGCCGACGTGGCGAAGTTCCTCGCCGGCTAGCCCCCGAGGGGCACCGAGAGGAGAGTGCGGTAGCGCGGACCGGACGCGGACAGGTTCGATTGAACCAGCTCGATCCGGTCCACGACCAGTTCGTGGTCCAGATGCAGCCAATGCAGGCGGTCGCGCAGCTGCGCGTTTAGCGGTGGACGCTTGACCCGCGCTAGCGTGATGTGGGGTCGAAAAATCCGTCGTTCAAGCGGCACTCGATGCCTTTCGTGCAAAGCGTGGGCGACGGTTGTGTGGAGGACGTTCAGCGACTCGTTGCGATAGAGGTCTACGACCAGCGTTCTCGGCTCCCGGCTCGGAATCGCCGCTCCGTCGCCAATCCTTGCCGAGAAAGGCGGAACTTCAGCCGCCGCCGCCAGGAGGGTCTCGCCCAGCGGAACCACCTCAGAGAGATCCCGCTCCCCGATGAATACTAGGGTGACGTGGAAGTGGCCCGCCTCGACGAACTTCAAAGAAGTATCCCAGCCGCCGTGCAGACCCGCCGCCGCTTGACCGCACACTGATTGAAGATCAGCGGACAGCGGGATGGCAACAAAGAGTCTAACGCGAGATTCGGACATTCCTACTCGTGGCGAATTGTGCCCCAACCTGATGTTTGTGCGGGTTCCCTCCGACAATGCGATTGAGGCCCAAGCCGATGCTTGATTGTAAAGGCAACTTTGTACCCCTGCCGTCGCCGTTTTCAGACGACGGAATGACGCTGAGCGAGATTCGGATCGCGCGGATGGTGCGGTGGTACCTGAACGCCGGTGCCGAGGGATTCGTGGTCTGCACCGAGACCGGCGAGTTCTCCACCCTAAGCTTCTCGGAGCGAAAGACGATGCTCGAGATCGTGCTTCGGGAGACCCGAGGAACGGTGCCCGTGCTGGCAAACGTGTCCAGCCTGTCGACGGCGGCGTCGATCGATCTCGCCCAGAGCGCGGGCCGCCACGGAGCCCGCGGCGTGGTCATCATGCCTCCCTACTACGGCGATTTCACGGCAGATGAGACCTTGGCCCACCTCCATGCCGTCTCCGCGTACGGGAAAGTCCCGGTCATTCTCGTCGATCCTCAGGGCAAAGTCACGCCCGAAATCCAGTCTCGACTTGCCGAATGGGGCAACGTGGTCGTGGCCGAGCCTAACTTCTGGCGCTATACGCGGTCAGACGCATTCACCTGCGGAGGAATCTCCGTGCTGCCCTGGATGGCGGCTTCGCCAAGCCAAGCGGCAGATCCAAACGTCCTCGAAGCCCTGAAGAACTTCGCCGCCGCCAAGGTAGCCAAGGCAGCGCTAGAAATCCAGAACCTTGATTTGGGCTCGCCCCGCCCGCCCATGCGGAGGCTGACCGGCGAACTCGCCCACAGCCTTCAGGAGACGTTCGCGCCGAGTTCAACCCGTTTGTCGGCGTAGGATTCTCACCATCGCTCGATGGTCCTTCTCGGGGCTTGCGACGAGTTCAAACTCGTCGTCGAACGCACTCACGGTAAGTCGATCGCTCCAAGTACCTGACGACCAGAGTTGGGCAGCCGCCTGCTCGACCAGGCTCATTGCCAAGACCTGTTGATCCGTGGTGATGGGGTAGGTGACCAGTTCGGGCATCCCGATCTTGATCAAACCTCGGGTCTCCGCTGATCCTCCGGCGCCATCCAGTTTCCACAGCGTTTGAAGATGGAGTTCGGACCCGGTCGCGTCCGGACTGGCTTGCAGCGCAAGGTAAAGCTGGTTTGGCAGCATGAGCCGCACTCCCACCGCGTCGAACACCACCGTGCCCCCGCCCAGTTGGGCAACGGCGTCGGCAAGGCAGACCAAGAACTGGATGTGCCGTCGGTCGGCTAGCGGTTCCTCGGCCACGAAGCGGAGTTTGGCGAAGGACTTGGCGGCGGCGAGCTTTTCGAGGATCTCGGCGGTCGGCTTCACCGAAAGGTCGAACAGGTCCGGTCTGAAGGCATGGGGGTTCTTTTCTCTGCGTACGACGGCGACATGAAGACGGACATCGCTGAACACGAGGCCTTCGGCTTTGCCGAACGCTCGGGGTCCATGGGGATTCTCGGCAAGCAGACGACGCATCAGGTCGTCTTGCGGAGGCATTTCGTCGCTTGGAAGGTACACCCAGTACTCGCAGGCCGCGAAGTACCGCTCCTTCGGCTTGCCCAACCCCTTTAACCAGCGGGAAAGCACGGCTAAGGAATCGCTCCCATCAACCACCGTTGGGCGAGAGCAAGCTCCTCATCAGAAAGCTGCGACCAGCACTTTGGGCAGAGTCCTGCCTCGTTCACCCCGCCGTCGCGGCAGAGCAGGCACGCATCGATTCGCCGGGCAACCGGCACAAACCGCCGATCCGTTAGCGCATGTTTGAGTTGATGGCGGGGAATTCCCTCGGCATTGACGCGCTCGCCCATGATAAGACCAAGACAGGCCGGACCAATATTGGCCCGGCCTGTGAATGTTGCCTACGCCTGCGGCTTGTTGCGGTGCTCGCGTAGGAACGCCGGAATGTCGATCTCCGATTCGTCGAAGACTTCGGAGGTCGTCTCCGTCTCCGTGCTGCGAGAGGCGGGCCGATCTGCAGCACCAAAAGAGGGCATGACGAACTTGCGCGGGTTGTCCACCCGAGAGTTCATCGGGATGCCAGTCTCGACCACGGCTCGCGTGGGGATCGGAGTCTCCACGGGCTTGGCGGCTTCCGCCGCCTTAGGCTCGTTTCCCGCGTAAGGGTCAAACCCGGTGGCAAGGACGGTGATCCGCACCTGGCCATCCATGGTCGGATCGTTCACCGTACCGAAATAGATGTTGGCTTCGTGCTCGTCGCAAAGGCTCTGGATGTAGTTCATCGCCTCCATCACCTCGTTCAAGGTCATGTCCTCGCTGGAAGTGATGTTCACGAGCAAGCCCTTGGCTCCGTGGATGGTCTGCTCGAGGAGGGGGCTGTTCACGGCGCTTTGCGCAGCCTGAATCGCGCGCTGATCGCCGACGCCGTAGCCGATGCCCATCAGCGCCGGACCCGCGCTCGTCATCACGGCTCGAACGTCGGCGAAGTCGACGTTGATCTGGCCAGGAATGGTGATGATGTCGCTGATCCCCTGAACGCCCTGGCGCAACACGTCGTCCGCCACTCGGAAGGCCTCTTGGAACGACGCTCGGCGCTCGACAACCGAGCTCAGCTTGTCGTTAGGAATCGTGAGAATGGTGTCGACGCGGCCCTGAAGCGAAGCGACACCTTGCTCGGCAAGCCGTCGGCGCTTGGGACCCTCGAACTGGAATGGACGCGTCACCACGCCAACCGTCAACGCGCCAATCTCCCGCGCCAGATCGGCCACGATGGGAGCCGCACCGGTGCCGGTGCCGCCGCCCATGCCGGCGGTGATGAACACCATGTCGGCATCTTCAAGCACCTTGCGGATTTCGTTTCGGCTCTCTTCGGCTGCCGCCTTGCCCACTTCGGGGTCGCCGCCGGCGCCAAGGCCGCGGGTGCAGCCTGCGCCCAACTGAACGCGCTTCTCGGCGAGGCTCAGTTCAAGCACCTGGGCATCGGTGTTCATCGCAATGAACTCCACGCCGTGAATCCCCGCCTCCACCATGCGGTTGACCGCATTGGAGCCGCCGCCGCCGACACCGATTACCTTGATCTTCGCGTTCATGTTCACCTGGTCCAACAATGGAAAACGCGAGCTTCCAACGAAAGCTCGAATGCACGATTATAGCGCACGGGGTCCCGCGAGAATGCCTGTGCGAAGCCGTAAAAACCCGACTATTTCAAGAAGCGTTTGGAGACCACGGTGCCGGGCTCCATCCTGCCGCGAATATCGACCTCGCAGGGCGTTTTCAGCTTTACGCTGCTGTCGAGGAACGCAAAGGCGATCCCGCAGTCGAGCGTCGGAGAAACGACGCCGCTCGAAACTTCTCCAACTTCCTTACCGTCGACCAGCACCTTCATGCCCGGCATGATCAGCCGCTTGGCATCCAGTCGGACTCCCTGCAACTTGGTCGGGGTCCCCGCATCCCGAGCCGCGTTGATGAACTCCGACCCGATGAAGGGCTTGTCCTTCTTGATGACCCAGCCAAGGCCCGCCGCGATCGGACTCATGTCGTCGCCAAGCTCATGCCCGTAGAGAGGTAATCCTGCTTCTACGCGGAGCGTGTCACGAGAACCCAGTCCGCATGGAACGACCCCGGCTTCAAGGAGAGCGTCCCAGAGTCGGCCCGCGTCTTCCGCCGCGCAGATCAGTTCAAACCCATGCTCGCCCGTGTAGCCTGAGCAGGGAGCGAAGCACTTCACGCCGCCGATGGTGCCTGCGCTCAGTTGGAACAGCCCCGCGCTGCGAAGCTGGTCCGGGATGTCACTGATTGCCGCCAGGGTTTCAGCCGCTTTGGGGCCTTGCACCGCGATCATCGCCGTTTGCGGCGTCTCATCCTCGATTTCGACGCCAAATGTGTTCTTGGACTTGATCCACGCCACATCCTTCGCATGGTTGGCGGCATTAACGACCATGCGGAACGTGGTTGCGTTCACCCGATAGGTGATGATGTCGTCAACCAGTCCGCCCTTGTCGTTGGGCAGAAGCGAATAGTGACCTTGCCCGTCCGTGAGGGCGCCAATGTCGTTGGCGGTGATCCATTCGAGGAACTCCTGAACGCGCTCGCCCCGAAACCACAGGCGAGCCATGTGCGAAACGTCGAACATGCCGACGCCTTCGCGGACCGCCTTGGTTTCGGCGATGATGCTCGTATACTGGACCGGCATTTCGAACCCGGCGAAAGGCACGATCTTGCCTCCGGCGGCAACGTGACGATCGTACAACGGAGTGCGCTGGAGAGACTCGGTGGCGGACATGGATCAAGTCTATCGCATTGGGAAGGCGACTTTGCTCCTCGCCCTTCTTGGGTTGGTTTCTTCGTGTTCCAGAAGCGCGCAAAGGGCGGAAGCGCGATCTCCGAAACCCGATCCCTGGATGCTGACGTGGACCGATCCGAACGACCCCGAGCCGGCCTGGCTATCAAACGGGCTAAGCGGGTACCGAATCCAAAGATCGGGCGAGGCGACGGCGGGATTCGCGGCGCACCTATACCAGCGCGGGGGCGAGGAAAAGCTCATCGCTAGCCCAATGGAGTCGGGTCCAAGGGACTTTAGCTCGACCATAACCCGCTACCGCCAGACCCTGAACATGCGGACCGGTGAACTGACCACGGAGTGGGTTTCGGCCATTGGCAAGGCATATCGGGAGATTTCAATCGTCAACAACGACGGACTCCTTTGCACCAAGATCGAGCCGGCTGGATGGGTGCGTAGCGGGGTATCCACCGCCAAGCCCCCCCTGTCGCGCGACATCGCTGAGCAAATGCGCGATGCCGCCGACGCAAACCGAATGCTTTGGAACACGGACATTGAGATCGACGGCCCGGTCGAAGACCAGCAAGCGGTCCGGTCATTCCTGTTCTATCTGCGCATGGCGGTTCACCCCAAGGGCACTATGTCGGTTGCCCCTTACGCTCTGAGCAGCGAGACCTACAACGGGCACGTCTTCTGGGATGCGGACATTTGGGTCTTCCCCGCTCTCTGCCTTTTGGACCCCGACCGGGCAAAGACCATCTGCGAATACCGGCTAGCAAGGCTTGAGGCCGCCCGCATGAATGCAAAGGCATGGTTCTCGGCGAACCCTCCCAAGAACGAATGGCAGAGACGATCGCCCACTGGTGCCAACTTCAAGCCCTATGCCGAAATCAAGGACCCGCCGCTGATGTTCCCTTGGGAATCAGGGCTCACGGGCCGGGAGGTCGCGCCCGGGGAGTCGAGGAAGGAACACCACATCACCGGCTCGGTGATGTGGTCGCTCGACACCGCCCGAACGCTTGGTCTGGTTGATCCCGACAAGGTCGAGGAAGCGGGCCGTGGGGCGGCAAAGTTCTGGCTGGATCGGATTCAATACGGAGCCCAGAAGAAACCGGGCCAGTTCGGCAACTGGGGTCCGTTCGAGGTCAAGGATGTGATGAGTCCCGACGAGTTTCACATCGGCGACAACGACCTGTACACGAACTTGCTGGCCAACTGGACCTTGGACCGCTTCAACCCGAAGAACCAGCTTCCGGTGAAGGGGCCAGCCATTTTCGGAATGGAAACGCGGGCCAAGGGAGGGGGCGGCGGACCGAGCCTCCACTTGCCCGATGACAAGACCTCGCTGCTCACCTATGACGGCGACCCGGTGCGGGGATACAAGCAAGCGGCGGCGGTTCTGGCGATTTACCCACTCCAGTTTGAGTGGGCCGAAAAGCAAGCCCGAACGATGATGGAGCGCTTTGAGTCGAAGGTCACCCCGAACGGTCCGGCGATGTCCGATTCGGTCCACGCCACCATCTGGGCGCGTCTTGGCGAGGCCGAACTGGCCTACGAGACGTGGCACCGTAGTTGGAAGCCCTTCACCGACCATCCCCTCATGCTCTTTAGTGAGAAGCGCGGCAAAGCAAGCACCTATTTCGTCACCGGTGCTGCAGGATCATTGCAAACAGTACTGTACGGATTTCTTGGATTTCGGATAGACTACAGAGTGGAGCCGGGAGCGGCGTGGTCGAAAAAGCTCAACGGAGGGTATTGGCTATCGATCAAGCCAAGGCTTCCCAAGGCCTGGAACAAGGTTGTGCTGAAGAACTTTCACGTCCTTGGCAAGCGATACACCCTCATCGCCACCCCGAAATCCGTCACCGTCACCGAAGGAGAATCCTGAAGAAACATGCCGAATGTTGTCCTGACCATCGATTGCGAAGGCGCGCACCACGACCGCTGCTACACCAGCGACTACATCAAAGTGCTCGAGAGCGAGTTCGTTCCCGCCACGTGGATGATCCACGTGTCCATGAAGGACCCCAGCGCGAACACCAACCTGTACTACCACGAGTTCCTGCACAAGATCCCGAACTGGCACGAGCTCGGGATGAAGGTGAACTTCGAGAACGAGCGTGGCCACGTTGAGGACGAGCGAGAGCGAGGCAACATCATCTCGATCGCCAAGGACACCCTGAAGTCCCACCTTATCAAGGCGACGTCGTTCCGCGCCGGTGCTTTCGATCTTCTGCCCAGCGACATCAAGTGGCTGGACGAGATCGGCATCATCGTCGACAGCTCGGTCGTTCCGGACGCCAGCTACAAGATGTTTGTGGACTGGGCCGGCGCGCCGCACGAGCCGTACCACTCGTCTTCGGAAGACCTGAAGAAAGAAGGCGGCAACCGCGTTCTGCACGTGCCGATCGCCACCCATGATGGGCAGCACGCCTACCTTGACGCCGGCTTCGAGGCTTTGAAGCCGATTTTCGACGCGAACATGAGCCGCGAGGTCGTCTGCATCGCCATGCGCGACTACAACGACTCGATCGATGCCTTGCGCGAGACGATTCGGTACTTCCGAAAGCAGGGTGCCCACTTCACCACGCTGACTCAGGCGGCCAGCGAGCACTACGAGCACCACGAGGCGCTCGCCGCAGCGCACGCCTAGGCTCCGCTCAGACTCGATCCAGAGCCCGGTTCTCCCCTAAAGGAGAGCCGGGTTTTTCTTTGTCTGGCAGATTTGCCGGGCGCCCTTGACAGCCGATGAGGATTAGATCTCCTGCCCCCGATACTTCCAATAAAGAACCTCATGCGACGCAAGAACCGAATAACGAAGGGCACGATCATCCTCGACGTCCTAGCCGCGGTGTTTATCCTCGGACTAGGGGCGGCTGCGGTTTTCGGGCTGTTGCCCGTGGTCAAGAAGTCTCAGACGATCGCGAACGACGAGAACAAGGCAATGCAGATGGCCAACCGGATGATCGAGCATCTGCACCTACTTCCGGCGCGAGACATCTCGCTGGCCACGCTACGCGGGCTAAACCTCGTCGACGAGAACCAAACCGGTTCTCCCTACTCCTTCGCCCACGTCCCCATGGACGATGCTTCGCTTTACAGCCCGGCGCAAGTGCTCAAAAACGCCGTGGCCACCCTGGAGATCGAAGACACCGACGCGAACTCGAAGAAGGCGGTGATCCGCATCTCATGGAAGAGCGCGTCTGGCAAGACGAAGCAGATCACGACGGGCACCATCATCGGAGGCTATCGATGAGAAAGCGCGGAACGAGCCTCGTCGAGCTTCTCGTGGGCATGACCATGATGGGCTTCGTCCTGTTTGGAATCTGCGGATTGTTCGTGAGTGGCCTCTTGACCACGGAACGGCGACAGAGAGACACCAACATGGCCGAAGACGCCTCTCAAGGTCTTCGCTACATTTCCGAGAGGCTCCAGAGCGCAATGAGCATCACCATCCCGGATGGCGGCCGCTCCATTTCCTACACGCTTCCCCAACGAAGCGGAAGCAACGACGCCGTCACCGGTGAACGGGAGCTCGTTTACCCTCAAGTCTCCGACGGCGTAACGCGTACGTTTTCAGTCAACAATGCCCGCAAGCTCATCGATAGCGACGGAAACCGCGTCCTGGTCCGCGACGTCGCCACGACCGACCCCAAGCCGGGCTCAACCCAATACAACCAGACCTACCCGATCTTCCAGCTCACCACGGTCGGCTCGCGCCGAGCAGTGAGCATTAACCTCATCACTTCGACTTCGGTCAACGGCAAGGTCCAGTACGTCCGCATGAAGACGACGGTCCTCCTCAGAAACGCCTTATGAGAAAGCAGCAAGGCACCATTGCGGTACTCACTCTCTTCGTGCTCTTCATCCTGGTGGTGGCGGGCACAACGGCGGCTCTCTCGTCCCTCCAATCGATTCGGCACAGTAGCCAGAACTCCCGATCCTGGGTAGCCCTACAAGTAGCGGAAGCCGGAATCGAACTTGAAACTGCGAAAGCGTTTCTTGGTCTTAGCACGAGCGCGGGACGCTACATCCAGGCGTCTTACGATCGCTCATCGTACTGCTCCGACTTCGCGCCGGGAGTTCAGCTCACCACTCAAATCAGCCCGATGGCGAACCCGAAGTGGGCTTACATCACGAGCACGGCAACCTATCAGGGCGTCTCGCGTAGCGTCCGCATGCTGGTCAAGTCCAAGGACGTCGGCATCTGGAACAATGCGATCTTCGCCGGCACGGGCGCGGTCGGGCAAGCAATCAACGGCAACGTGGATATCCGCGGATCGGTCCATATTCTTGGCGACGGCGAAGCCTTCACGGACCTAAACGGTAACGGCCAGCGAGATGTTGCCGAGACGTTCACCGACTCCAATCACAACGGAGTCTGGGATCCAGGCGAACCCTTTGTCGATGCCAACGGGGACGGCGTTTGGAACTCGGCTGAACCCTATAACGATACGAACCACAACGGCGTATACGACCCTCCTCTTACCCAAACCGACCTCAACTCCACCTTTAGCGGCAACGGCTACATTGGCAACAACTACAGTGGCATGCCCGTCGCCCTCGAATCCGTGGTGCCCCCTCCCCCCTTGGTCAACAATATCGAGACCCTGAGCGCGGAACTTCGTTGCAAACATGGCCGGGTTGGTTTGTCTGGAACAGCAACCGTCGGAACCAACTCCGTCGTCGATGGCGGCACCAGCAAGAACACGCTCGATGGCACGTTTGTCAGCGACGGTTGGTCCGGTAACAAGGGATCCGCGTCGGTCTACAGCGACAACGGTTCCGCGAACGGTTACGACTTGGGAGCCATGGGCATCGATTTTCCGCTCCTGAGCGGAATTGGAGCCGACTCCTACCGGGACTCGACCGGCCAGAACTGGGCAGATCAAGAGACCTTCCTCAACTCGAGGTCTCTGACGATTCCCGTATCGACGATCAAGTCGACCACCGCGGCATTCACGTACGGTCCTGACCAGTACGGAAACAAGGTGGTGTTCACGCCCCAGGCAGGCGCGACCCCGGCCAAACTCACCGTAACGGGAATTGTCAAGGTTGTCGGGAACCTCCAACTCGGCGCCAAGGACACAATCCGGTTCGACGGCTGCGGCACGGTCTACGCGACTGGAGACCTGAACATTGACGGCAACATCCTTCCCGTATCGGGCAAGACGTTCCCCACTCAAACCACCATTGGCTTCATCGCCAAGGGCAACATGGGCTTGGCAACGGGCAACGGTTCGTCACAGTTGTCCATGTGCGGGGCCTACTACGCCCAAGGCCGTATCACGAGCCGAAAACAGAACCAGATCGCGGGAACATTCGTGTCGAACTTCTTCGACATGGGCACCAACGTGCCCAACATCTACCAGGTGCCCGAGTTGCCGAACTACATGCCGCCGGGCATGCCGGGCGACCAGCGCGTGTTCACCGTTACCACCATGTCTTGGCGACGCCGACAGTAGTTACGGCTCCCAACCACAGGCATCCATGTCGACGGCGTCGCCTCTAAAGGCGACGCCTTCGTCCTTTAGTCTGCGCATCTGCTCGTCGGCCATCCTCGGATCGCGCTTGTGGACCGGTAGCCGACCGTCTTTCGCCACCACCCGGTGCCAGGGCAGGTGCGCAGGACATCCCGCCATCCAACGGCCCACAAAGTAGCCCGAGGCAGGGTTCGGCAAAGCTCGCCCCAAGGCGCCGTAGCTGATGCACTTCCCCTTCGGAATCGAAGCAACGAGGTCCCACAGGGCTTCCATCTTCCTAGCCTCGCGTCGGCGCGGATTCCACGAGTTCTAGGGCACGGGAAGGCAGCCGTACAGGCACCAACGTGCTTACACCCGGCTCGTTCATCGTCACGCCCAACCAGTCCGAAGTCGACTCGATCGTCACCGGATTGTGGGTGATCACCACAAACTGGGTCTGCCCGGAGAACTCGCGAAGCAGGCTCACGAACCGTTCCACGTTGCGCCCGTCCAGCGGTGCGTCCACTTCGTCCAAAACGACGAGCGGGCTGGGCTTGACGGCAAGCAGGGCAAACAGGAAAGCCGTCGCGCAAAGCGAACGTTCTCCGCCGCTAAGAAGGGCAAGCGGCTGCCGACGCTTTCCGGGCAAAGTCACTTCGATTTCGATCCCGCTTTCGAGCACGTTCTCCGGGTCGGTCAACCTCACTTGCCCTTCGCCGCCCTCGAAAATCGAGCGGAACCGTTCGGCAAACGCCCCTTGCACTTGCTCAAAGACGTCTAGGAACTTGTCCCGGGTGAGGGCATCAAGTTCACGGATGCCCGCTTGCACCTCTTTCATGCCGGCCAGGATGTCGGCGCGTTGGGTCTCGAGTTCGTCGTAGCGCGTGGTGAGTCGCTCGTAAGCCTCGATTGCCCCCAAGTTCACCTCCCCACGCATTCCCGAAGCTCCCGGCGAAGCCGGGAAACGACGGTCGCCGCATCGGACGGAATCTCCAATCCGGGAGCTTCTTCCAACGCTTGCGCTTCCGTGATGCCGTACTCCTCAAGAAGCCGACTCACCGAAGACGCCTTCTTGGCCTCGGCGCGTGCCCGGTCAAGTTCGGCTCGATGGATCCCGTCACCGGCGGTTTGCGCGGCGTATCGTGCCGTCCGGGCTTGCTCGTTCAAACTCGCGAGTTCTTCCTGCAAGCGGTGCCGCTCGGCTTCTTTTGCGCTCAGCTGGGTCTCTAGCGAGTCTCGCTCGCGGACCAGCTTCGCTAGGTGCTTCTCGGCGGTCTCGATCTCCGCTTCCGCCTTTCGCCGCTCAGGCCCCAAATTCTGGACCTTGCGCTGCCTGGCGGACTCCGCCTCTTTGGCCGCCTCCAGGCGCCGTTCGGCGAGGTGGCGTCGAAGTTGGGCTTGGCTCGCTCTCGCTTCCGCCTCTCGAATCCGAGCTTCCGCTTGGTCGGCGTCGGCGGAACGAAGGGCAAGCGCCTTCAGGGTCTTGTCGCGCTCCGCTTCGAGGGCCGCAACGTCGACCTCTGGGGGCGCCTCTGAGCCAACGCCTAGCTTCGTGAGCTCGTCTCTCACGCGAGCAAGGCTTCGCTGAGTATCCGTGAGTTCCGCCTGGAGCTTCTGAACCCACTCGGCCGCTTCGCGATGGTCGCTTTCGACGCCTTCCATGTCGGCAAGGCATTTCTGCCGGCGCCCGACAAGTTGAGTTCGTTTGGCGTCCCGCTTGTCTTGCCTCTTCTCGAATCCGGAATCCGCGGCATCCAGCTTGGACAAACGCTCCTCGATATCGACGAGGTCGGCTTTGCGTTGGATGAGCCCGTAGGTTGCCTTCCCCGTGTCGCCACCCGTTACGCCGCCCCGGTGGTGCACGATCTCGCCTTCCAAGGTCACCAGCCGGTTCCAACCTCGGGTTTTGGCCATGGCGAGGGCATGGTCGAGACTTTGTACGACGACCACGTTCCCCAAAAGGCTATCGATCACGGGCCGAAACTTGGCCTTGGTCTCAACGAGTTCGCTGGCCCGGCCAACGACGCCAGGACGCCGCAAAACCTCGCTCAGGTCGCGGTCCACTTCCTGCGGACGCATCAGCGGAATCGGTTGGAACGTGGCCCTGCCTACGCGGTTTTGCTTCAGAAGTTCGATCGCAGCCTTTGCGTCGGCGGGATCATCCACGATCAGGTCGTTCGCGGCGCCGCCTAAAGCCGTTTCGATCGCCACCGCGTACTCGCGATCAACTTCAATCGCCTCGCCCACGGGCGTGTACGACGCCGAAAGCAGTCCTCCGGCAACCATCTCGAGCACGGCTCGGGCGCCTTGCTGCAATCCCTCATGGGACTCCAACGTTGCCTCGATGCCCCGGCGTCGCCCTTCCAAAGACGCCCGCTCACTTAAGCGCTTGCGCGCTTCCGTGGCATCCTGCTCTTCCTCGTCGGAAGCCTGCGCCAGCTCGGCTTCGATCGCCTTGAGTTCGCTCATGGCGGCTTCCCGCTGAACCGCCACCTCGGCGAGGGCCTTCTCCGCCTCTTCGATCGCCGCGGTGAGGTCGGGCAAGGTTTCTTCGATACCCTCTGCCTCCCTTTTGAGCGAGCGCGTGCGTTCCTTGCGATGGGCGTGCTCCGCCTCGTACCGCAACCGCTCGGCTTGCGCCGCCCGTGCGGCTTCAACGGTTGCCTCCAGCTTCGTCAAAGCCTCTCGAAGCGCTTGGGCCTCGTCTCCCGCGCCCGCCGCGAGGGACTTGGCTTCGTCGAGGGCTTCGATCTCCCGGACTTCTTCTTCCTGTGCCTGGTCCCGCTCTTGGGTTGCCGCCGCAATCCGCTCTTCCGCCGTCTCGGCCGACTCGAACAGGCTTCCCTCGAGGCTGTTCAGCGATTCCAGCTTCTGCGCGGCCAATTGCCTCACGGTATCGGCTTGGTGCATCGCGGTGGTCAGGGCTTGAAGCTCCTCGCGAAGGCGGTGAAGTGCTTGCTCCTGCACCGTCAGAGTGCCCGCCGTCTGCCGTGCCCGGCTTTCACAGCTTGCCGCAAGGTCGTGTTCCCTCTTACTGAGGGCCTCCGCCTCGCCAATGACACGGTTGGCCTTCTCGATCTCGGAAGTTGCCGCCGCGATCTCTCGGATCAAAAGACCAGATTCGACCGCCCGTAGCGCATCGTTTGCGTTTCGGTATCGGCGGGCAACCTCCGCCTCTTCTCGAAGCGGCTCCCGCTGAGACTCCAACTCCGAGACGATGTCATTGACCCGGTCAAGATGGTTCTGGGCAGAAGTCAACCGACGAATCGACTCGACCTTTTTTGCCCGATACCGCTGAACGCCCGCCGCCTCGTCGACCCAAGCACGACGGTCTTCGGGCGATGCCGCCAGCGCTTGGTCGATGTCCTTTTGCCCGACGATGGCGTAGCCCGCGCGACCCAAGCCGGAATCGGCCAGCAAGTCGAAAATGTCGCGCAACCGGCAGGAGCGGCCATTGATCGCATAGTCGCTTTCGCCGGATCGGTTGAGCTTGCGCGAGATCGCCACTTCGCTCGTGGGGGCAGGCAAAGCCCCGTCTTCGTTGTCGAAAAGGAGCGTGACCTCGGCATAGCCGACCGCCTTGCGGCGTGCGCTCCCCGAAAAGATCACATCCTGGCTACTGGCGGCGCGCAGTTGCTTGACGTTGCCCTCTCCCAGTCCCCAGAGGATGGCGTCTACCAGGTTCGACTTCCCGCACCCATTCGGTCCAATGACGGCAACAAGATCGCCGCCGAGCTCGAACTCGGTGCGATCTGCGAAGGTCTTGAACCCGAAAATGCGGACGCGTTTCAGGCGCATGGGCGAGGTGCGAAGTCTATCCGTTTTGCGGCCTTGACGAGGGCCGTTTCAGCGAGAAATGCGAACCGTCCGCACTGTCCATGTAGTTCGGCCCGTCCAGGCGAGCGATCAGGGGCTGGGGGAACGGTTCGGTGAGGTGGAACCTCACGACCTCGCCGATGATGTACCGGGCGGCCGTCGGTCCTTCGCCGTGCGCGACCACTTTGAACAAGCGGCATTCGAACGAAGCCGGGCTTTCGAGCACCCGCGCCGGCTTCACGAGGACGCTGGGCACGGGTGTGAATCCCGATGCCGGCCATTCGCTTTCGTCCGCCGGCAACGATGCGCTGGTGGCGTTCATGCCATCGGCCATGTCCCGCGTAAGGGTGTTCACCACAAACTCCCCGGTCTCTTCGATGTTTCTCAGCGTGTCCTTGCCGCCCCCTTTCGAGTTCAGAACGACGCTGAAGACCAAGCTGGGAGGAGCCGCGCCGCCCGCCGTGAAGAAGCTGAACGGAGCAAGATTGGGCACACCGTCCGTCGAGATCGTACTGACAAACGCGATCGGCCGCGGCGTAATCGCCTGCGTCAGCAACTCGTACGCTTCACCCGGAGTAAGGTCCGCTGGATCGACGGTACGGGTCATAACGATTCGGGGCGGACGGGCAAACCGGTCAGCGCGCTTTCGCGGGCGGCGAGGGCGATCGCCAGGGCGGCGGCTCCTTCCTCTATTCCCACCGGTGGCGCCACTTTGCCCTGCACCGCATCCACAAACGCTCTCAGTTGGTTGTAGAACGGGTCGTCCACGGCCGCCAACGGACTTTCCATCGCCTGGTTTCCGGCTTTCGCGGTCTTGAGCGATGCGGCTTCGCGCGAGTCGTATTGAAGCATTCCCTGGCTACCGCAGACTTCAAAGGTTGCCCTGAATCCGCTCGGGTCCATCCACGTACCTTCGACGTGGGCAACCGCCCCGCTTTCCAAGGAGAGCGTGGCAAGCGCGTAGTCGGCGCCTTTGTTCTCTTCCGTTGCCACCGAACGGGCGTAAACCGTGGTCACGGGACCAAGCGTCCACCGGATCCAGTCGAACTCGTGAATAGCAAGGTCGACCACGACCCCGCCAGAGCGGTTGTGGTCCATAAACCAGCCAACTCCGCCTCGGGGAGGCGCCCCTCCGCGGCGCATTCGTACGGCCGCCACCTTTCCGACGTCCCCTCGGAGCACCGCGTCATGGGCGGCGCGATACTCGCGGAAGTAGCGGACGACGTGTCCGACGCCGACGGTAGCCTTGGCCTCTCTCGCCGCCGATGCGATGGCTCGCGCTTCGTCCATGGTCCTTGCGAGCGGCTTTTCGATGAACAGGGCCTTCCCCGCTTTGATCGCGGTCAAGGCAAGGGTGGCGTGCAGATCGGTGGGAAGGCAGATGTCGGCAACTTCCGCCCAATCCAGTAATGCCTCGGTGCTCGCCAAGCACTCGATGCCGAACCGCTTCGAGAAGTCCTCGGCGACCTTGGCATCGGGATCGAAGAACTTGACCTCGACGTCGGGCATTTTCGCGTAATGCCTCGCGTGAACGCTTCCCATCCCGCCGGCGCCAAAAATGCCCACCCTTGTCATGGTTCTAATGTTATCCGACACTTGCCGGGCTTTCCGAGCGTTATCATTAAAGTAGGCCGAACACGGCCCCTGGAGAATAGAAAAGAACCATGAGCATGATGGGTTATTTCGGCGGAACCGTCGCAGAGGCTTCGGTCGATGCGAGGCTGGGATTCTTGCGGCGAACGTATTTGCACGTCACGGGCGCCTTCGGTCTGTTCATCGCCCTGTCGACCCTGATGTACACGAGTGGGGCGAGCGAGGCGATGTTGCGCGCCCTTGCCGGCAGCAGGTTCGGCGTGCTTGCCCTCTTAGGCGGCGTGATGGTCTTGGGCTGGTTGGCGCAAGCCATGACCCGCTCCGAAGTCGGTTTGGGCGTCCAGTACGCTGGCTTGGCGGGCTACACGTTGCTCGAAGCGGTGATCTTTGCGCCGCTCATCTTTCTTGCCGCCAAGTTCGCGCCAGAGGCTTTGCCCAGCGCAGCCATCGTGACCCTGCTCACCTTTGGCGGTCTCACGGCCTATGTCCTGTTAACCAACAAGGACTTCACCTTCATGGGCCCCATCCTGTTTGCGGCGGGTTTCATCGCCGTAGGCACCATTATCTGCGGCATCATCTTCGGCTTTGAACTCGGCATCTGGTTCAGCGCCTTGATGATCGCCTTCGCCGTGGGTGCGATCCTCTACACGACCTCCAAGGTTCTTCACATCTATCGGACCGACCAGCACGTGTGCCCGTGCGCGAAATCTTCGCCGCTGTGGCGATGCTCTACTACGTGCTTCGCCTCTTCATGCAGATGCGCCTTCAAGCGGACGTATCTCCGACGCCCCGCCGGTCGTGCGCGATCGGCGGGGCGTCTCCTTTGGCTATCGGATTCCCGCGCCGACGAACGTTTGCGCGAGCCCTTGATCTCGGTCCCCGCTCGCGGCGCCTTGGCCGCTGGAACTGAGGCGACGCTGGTTGTTCAGTTCCATCCATCGCCGGAACGTGGGAGCCTGGTTGCGGAATACCGAGCCCGCGAGGCAAACAGAAGTAGTCCCGCATCGAGAACGCGGTCCCGGAACACGTCGACCGTCGCACCTGATAGCGCGTCGAGGAATCGATAGCCGTGCCGTCGAGCGAATAGCCCCGGCTCATCCAGTTGTGGTCGCCGCTCACGCTCTGGGGTGAGCCTCCAGAAGGCAGTCCAACCAAGGATGGCTGGCTCTGCGCCGGGTTGAATATCACGTTGACGAACGAGGCACGCGAGACGCCGGACGAGCAGTACCACTGGCGACACATAGGGCGTGATCGTGTTGTTGACCAAATGGATCGTCCCGTCGTGGTTCCTGCCTCGTCTTGTGTAGTGGATCACGACCCGGTTCCCTTGAGTATCGGGCTTCTTGACGATCACGTTGCCCAGCAGAAGGGCGTTCGAGTTCGGGCGATCCATCATCCCCGAGCGTCCACAAGGTCCATCTCCGGTTCGCGGAGTCGTGGATGTAGGTTGTACTGGACTCGGGTGAAGTGTGCCCGGCTCTTGAGGTTGTGACCGGTCAGGGCGCCGTAGATCTCGCAGAACTGAATCGTGACGCTGGTGCCGCCAAGGTAGAGGTTGTGGTTGTAGCCGGGGTCTGCCAAGCTCCCGTTCTCGTAGATCAGCGCAACTCTCGATCAGTTGGTTCTCGGCTGAGGTCGCGCTCACACCGTCGCCGTTCGACATGATGCCCATGTCGTTGGCGTGGATTCGAGCATCCCCACGGTGGCGTTCGCGCGCCTGATTGATCTGACTCCCGGCCGTTGTACGAAGGTCGTTATGGGCATTCTAAGCTCGAGATTCTCGATAACGACGCCGTCCGCGCCGGGATCGATCTGGAAGATGGCGCGAGGCACGCTCCCGCCCCCGAATAGTTAAAACCCGATCCGTCGATCGCCACCTTGGCATCGACTCCCGCAAGCCGGAGCCGGGCTTTCCTCCGCGACACAGCGGTTCCCGCGTACGCCGTAGGGTCCGCTGAAATTTCGATTGTCGCCGGGTTGGGCGGCGGCGTACTTGCCGCCGACGCCTCAATGCGGGCGTAGGCTTTGCCGAGTACGACCGTCAGCACTGCCGGGGCGGCGTGCGCCAGAAGCAAGAGCTGACGGAGTCATGCGCCGCAGGTTGCCGCTCAAAGAAGGGACTCGGCTTGATCGCTTCAGCCCTCTTCAGGGAGCTTAGTGGTGGTGATGACCGGCGTGGTGACTACGTCTTCCTCTTGCGGAATCTCGGCGACACGCCTCGGTGACCAGCAACAGGCGCGATGGAAACCGCGTTTGAAGCGTGGTGCGAACGACCTTCGTGGGATCGACGACGCCCGCCTTGACGAGGTCTTCGTAAACGAGCGTAGCGGCATTGAAACCGATGCCCGCCTTCCCTTCCTTGACCTTCTCGACCACGACCGAGCCCTCGACGCCGGCGTTCTCGGCAATCGTGCGAAGGGCTTCGATCGCCTTGCGGACGATCGTCGAACCGATCTGCTCATCGCCTTCCCAGCTTGTAGGCCAAGCAGGCCGCCTTGGTGCCGTGCTGCAGGGCGCGATACCGCCGCCGGGAACGATGCCCTCTTCCAGCGCCGCGCGGGTCGCCGCAAGGGCGTCCTCGATGCGCGCCTTCTTCTCCTTCCAGGGCCGTCTCGGTAGCCGCGCCGACCTTGACCACCGCCACGCCGCCGCTGAGCTTGGCCTGGCGCTCTTGGAGCTTCTCCTTGTCGTAGCTGCTGTCGGTGACCTCGATCTGGGCCTTGATCTGCTTCAGGCGGCCTTCGATCTTCGACTTCTCGCCCTTACCGTTGACAATGGTCGTGTTCTCCTTGGTGATCACGATCTTCGCGCAAGAGCCGAGCATGTCGGGCGTCACGTTCTCCCGGCTTCAGACCGAGGTCCTCGCTGATGAACTGGTAGCCGGTCAGAATCGCCATGTCCTCGAGCATCCGCCTTGCGGCGATCGCCGAATCCGGGCGCCTTGACCGCCGCGATGGGCAGGTTGGCGCGAATGCGGTTCAGCACCAGCGTGGCGAGGCACTCGTTCTCCACGTCCTCGGCGACGATGACGAAGGGGCGACCCATGCGCAGAACCTTCTCGAGCATCGGAATGAGGTCCTGGACGTTGCCGATCTTCTTCTCGTAAAAGAGAATCATCGGGTCCTCGAAGACCGCTTCCATGCGGGTGGCGTCGGTGACGAAGTAAGGAGAAGGAAGTAGCCCTTGTCGAACTGAAGAAAATCTTCGACGATGTCGAAGCTCGTCTCGGTCGACTTGCTCTCTTCAACGGTCACGACGCCGTCCTTGCCACCTTGTCGATGACTTTGGCAACAGGCTCGCCCAGGTCGAGGTCGTTCGCGGAATCGTGGCAACCTCGCGGACCCGCCTTCTCGCCGCTGATCTTCTTCGTGTTCTTCAGCAG
The DNA here is from genome assembly GCA_046330155.1 of Fimbriimonadales bacterium. GTDB lineage: Bacteria > Armatimonadota > Fimbriimonadia > Fimbriimonadales > Fimbriimonadaceae > CALMEF01. The sequence continues at coordinate 96,018 of JAXLTH010000004.1, forward strand.
TTCGTCGACGATGGCGTTGACTGGCTTTCTCGATACGTTCTTGATGCTGGTGGCGTTCTTTGCCTGCCGCCACGTTGCGGATGCACCTTCCTTGAAGATGGCCTGCGCAAGCACGGTGGCGGTGGTGGTTCCGTCGCCGGCGAGGTCGTTGGTCTTGCTGCTCACTTCGCGAATGAGCTGGGCGCCCATGTTCTCGAAGCGGTTCTCGACCTCGATCTCCTTGGCAATGGTCACGCCGTCGTTGATCACGGTCAGGTACGCCGAACTTGCGCTCAAGCACGACGTTTCGAGTGCACGAGGAAGTAGGGGTGACGCCTTTCGGCGTTAGCAAGCTTCTTGCGCCGACCACAACGATTTGCGCGCCTCGTCGCCCAAGCTGGTTGCCTTGGCAGTAGCTGGGTTGCTTCCCCCGCTCCCACGAGCGCACCCTCGACAACGGCGAGGATCTCTTCGGCACTTGAGGAGGATGGTGTATTCCCTTGTCGCCCACGGTGACTTCGGTGCCGCTGTACTTGCGTAGAGCACAACGTCGCCAACCTTGACATCGACAGGGGCCAACTGGCCGCTGTCCAGCCGCTTGCCGGGGCCCACCGCGAGTACGGTGCCGCGTTGGGGCTTCTCTTGGGCCGAGTCAGGGAGGATGATGCCGCCGGCGGTAACTTCTTCCTTGGCCGCGGTCTCAACAACGATTCGGTCATGCAGTGGCTTTAGCTTCATGTGGTTGTTCCTCTCAGTGAGGCGCGACGATAAAATCGCGCCAAAGCGATGTTTAGCAGTTTACCACCGCGAGTGCTAAAAGCAAAGGGGTTTTGAGGCTTTATCGACTCGCCGTCTCGAACCCTTGGGCCAGGTCGTTGACCAAGTCCACCGGGTCTTCCAAGCCGCAATACAACCGAACCAGATAACGTGGTTCGTCCCAGCCGAGAGCCGAGTAGTGGAGGGGCACGGAGAGGCTCTCAAAGCCACCCCAGCTCACGCCAAGTTGGAAGACGTTCAGAGCGTCGATGAACCGCTCCACCCAGTCCGGATCCTGCATGGCCGGTTCGAAAGTGACCAATCCGCCCGTGCCCTCCATCTGCTTTTCGTAGAGGGCTCGTTGACGCCCCTCGAAGAAGCCGACATGGTGTACGTGCCGAACTTCCCTGCGTCCGCGCAACCAGAGCGCAACCTCATGGGCGGTCGCCTGGTGATGTTTCACGCGCAGTTTGAGGGTGCGCAATCCGCGAAGCATGAGCCACGCCGGCATCGGCGCGAGAATGGCGCCCAGGTACTGAAGCTCGCCGTCCACGATGCGCTTGATGCGCTCCTCCGATGCCATCAGGGCCCCTGCCACCACATCGCTGTGTCCGCAAAGGTACTTTGTGGCGCTGTGGACCACGATGTCCACGCCGAACTTCGCGGGTTGCTGGTGGATGGGCGACGAGTAGGAGTTGTCGATGATCGTGGCGATGCCCTTCTCGCGGCACACCCGGGTGATCGCTTCAAGATCCTGAATACGGAAGATGATGCTGCCCGGCGACTCCAAATAGACCAAGGACGTCTCGGGGCGGATCGCGTCAAGGACCGATTCGGGAGTCAAGCCGTCCACGAACGTATGCGTGACCCCGAAGCGCCCAAGGTAGTTCTCGATGAAGTTGCGGGTGGGGCCGTAGCAGGTGTCCACCACCACCACGTGAGAACCGTGCTCGACGCAGTTCAGAATCGCCGCTGAAATCGCCCCCATGCCGCTCCCGAAGACGAGTGCCCCTCCCGTGCCTTCTAGAAGGGCGAGCTTCTTACACACGATTTCGACGGTCGGGTTCGTTATCCGACTGTAGTGGAACTTGGAAGCCGTCTCGTCGCCCGTTTGGGCACCGGCGAAGTCCTTGTAGGTATCGAAAACGAAGAGCGAGTTTTGGAAGATCGGCGGCACTACGGCGCCGTGGGGCTTCTCTTCTTCGCCGAGGTGCTGAAGGAGGGTGTCGAGGTGGAGTCGTGAGTCGTCCATGACGCAAGTGCAGCCGTTGAATAGATCCGGAGCGTATCGGGTAACATAGACGTTCGCCTGACGATGTCAGCCGGAAGTTCCTATGCTCCCTTCTCCCGATATTCTGAACGATTTTGAGCACGGAAAATTCGTCCTCTCGAACCTGGCCGCCAAGCGTGCCAAGCAGCTTCGCGAGGGCGCCCCGGCGTTGGTCCGCATCGAGTCGACCCACCCGCTAACCATCGCTTTGGCCGAGATCGCGGCCGGCAAGATCAAGCCGATCTACAGCGAGGCCGTCGAGCTGCCTGAAAGCGAGCTCGTCGAAATGAGCCTGATCACCGACGAGACGCTCCCCGCCGAGTTCGGCATGCTTCTGCCTGCGCTCGACGAAACCGAGGTGGCCCTTGTCTCGCCGCTATTGGCTGAAGACGACCACGAGGACGTTCACGAGGTTGTCGCGCCCGATGCCATCTCCCTTTCCGATCTCGTCGCCGACGAGGACGAGGAAGAGATCGCTCCGGCCGCAAGCGACGACGACACCCTTTCGCTGAGCGACATCGCCGAACAGGAAACCAGCCTGGACGACGACGAGCACCCAGAAGAGTAATTCGTTCTGCCTATGGCTAACCGTGACCTCTACGAAGTGTTGGGGGTGTCGCGCGACGCCTCGCCCGACGAGATCAAGTCGGCTTACCGCAAGCTTGCGCGCAAGCTCCACCCGGACGTAAATCCGAACAATCCGGAAGCCGAGGAGAAGTTCAAAGAGGTCGGCGAAGCCTACTCCGTGCTCTCTGACCCCGAACGTAAGGCTCAATACGACCGGTTTGGAACCACCGGCGACCAGCCTGGCGACTTCTTCGGCGGAGGGGCTGCCAACTTTGGCGACATCTTCGACATGTTCTTCGGCGGGGGTGGCGCGGGTCCGCGTCCTCGGCGCCAAGGGCGCCCCGGCGAGGATATTCAAGCCCAGGTTTCGATCACCCTGCTCGACGTGGTCACCGGCGTGCGAAAGGAAGTCCCGGTCCGCCGTTCGACGGTCTGTTCTTCGTGCAAGGGCACGGGCGCCGAAGGCGGCGCGCAACCGACTACCTGTCCCACGTGCCACGGCCAAGGCATGGTCAGCCAGGTCCGCAACACCATTCTCGGGGCGGTGAGAACGAGTGCGACCTGCGGAACCTGCAACGGCGAGGGCACGGTCATCACCAACCGATGCAAGACTTGTAACGGACGCGGCCAAGTGGCGGAGCGCCAGACGATCACAGTCGACATTCCCGCCGGCGTCGACAACGGCGCCACCATGCACTTGCCCGGCCAAGGCGGCAAGGGCGTGATGGGCGGGCGGAGCGGCGACCTCTACTTGGTGATCGAAGTGGAAGAGGATGACCGCTTCGAGCGGGATGGTGTCCACCTGCACACCTGGCTGGAGGTTTCCTTCGCTCAAGCTGCGTTGGGCGACGACGTCGAAGTTGAAGGACTCGACGGTCCCCAGACCATTGAGGTTCATGCCGGCACCCAGCCTGGCAGCGAGGTTCGCATCCAGGGAGCGGGTTTGCCTCCTCTCCACGGCGGGCGTCGAGGCGATCTGTACGTCCACCTGAACGTCCGCGTGCCGGAGAAGGTGAACGACGAGCAGCGAGATCTCATTTTGAAGCTCGCCGAGGCTCTCGGCGATCACAGCCCGAAGGGCAAAGGCGGTTCGCTGTTAGGCGGCCTTTTCAAGAAGCGAAAATGAACGACTGGATCCAGATCACGGCTCGGTTCGACGAGGCGCCCGAGGATTGGTCGATCTTCGCCGACGCGTTCAACCGGTTTGGGTGCCCCGGCACCCAGCAGCAGGACTTTCCCCCGTCGCTAACCGCCCACTTGGCCAACGTCGAGGGTGCCGAAGCTCAGGTCCAGCAACTGACCGCCGAGTTGAAGCGGCTTGGCGTGCCTAACGTCGAGGTCGAAGAAGTGCCCGACCAAGACTGGTCGGAGCTCTGGAAGATCCACTTCAAGCCGCGTCGAGTCGGCAAGCGATTCGTGATCGTGCCCACGTGGGAAGACTATTCGGCAAGCCCAGGCGATCTTCGGATTACGCTGGACCCGGGGCAAGCGTTTGGCACGGGAGACCATCCCACCACCCGGCTATGCCTCGAACTCATGGAGGATCACGAGTTCGCCGGCAAGACCGTCCTGGACGTCGGCTGCGGCAGCGGGGTCCTGGCGATCGGCGCGGCATTGCTAGGCGCGCAGCGAATCCGGGCGACCGACATCGATCCCCTCTCGGTTTCGATCACGCGCGAAAATGCCGAACTCAATCAGGCGAAGATCGAGGCGGACGCCGTGGACGGGTTCGCAGAGACCGAGCAGCCCTACGATTTCGTGCTGAGCAACATCATTAGCGCCACCTTGATCCGCCTTGCCCCGGAAGCGGCAAGAGGCGTGAAACCCAGCGGCTACTGGATCGTTTCAGGCATCATCGAATCCAACTGGCCGGAGGTGCAAAAGGCGGCAGAAGGGTGCGGATTCCTACTTAGCAAGGTCCTCCAGGAGAACGAATGGGTAGGGGCGACCTTCCTCCGCTAAGGTCGCTTCCGAGGCTCTTCCTGGAAGGTGCTTCCATGGCAGGCCCCATCGATTTGCCGCGATCCGAGGTCGATAAGCTCCGAAAGGTGCTCCGCCTCGAACGCGGCGCGCCGATCGCTGTCCTTCCAGGCGACGGAACCTTGATCCGGTGCCGCTTCGAGGGCCATCAGGCGATTCCAGAAGCTCTCGAAACGCCCCGTACAGAACCGTCTCTGAACGTAACGATTGCCCAGGCGTTCCCCAAAGGCGACCGCATGGAGACCGTGGTGCGAATGGGAACGGAGATCGGCGTCAGCCGCTTTCTGCTCTTCCCCGCCGACCGCAGCGTGGTCCGTTGGGACGCCGCCAAGCTCTCCGACCGGGTTCGACGCTACGAGGCGATCGCCCGCGAGGCGGCGGAGCAGTGTTTCCGGACCATCGTCCCGAAGGTGGAGGCATGCAGATCCCTCGGAGAGGTTCTCGAAGACTCCGATGCGGTCGTCCTTTCCGAGTTGGAAGGCGAGTCCAAGGCCCTGACTTCCCCTCAGGGCGGGAGAATCGTCATCGTGGTCGGTCCTGAAGGCGGGTGGTCGCCCGCCGAGATCGAGCTGATCGGCAACCGGGGCGTCACCCTTGGACCGCGGGTGCTTCGCACCGACACGGCGGGAATCGCGGCGGCGGCCGCCCTACTCTTCCGGCCCGATGAAATCCAAAAGCTCCGATAGCGAGCCGATCTCAATGCTTGGATCGGGGGCGCCTTCCGGCTTCGACTCAGGCTTTGTGCGGCTGGGCGCAACGTCGCTTTCACGCCGAATCCACGCGGTATGCCAGCCCAACTCAACGGCGGGCCGGATGTCGTGCCCGTAGCTGTTGCCCACAATAAGCAGCTCGTGCGGCTGGGCGCCAACAGCGCTCGCGGCGCGCTCAAACACGATCTCATGGGGCTTCCCCACGCCCATCTCGCCCTCGATGAAGATGTGCCGGAAGTAGCTTTCGATGCCCAGCGTGGCGATCTCCTGCCTCTGGATGTCGGCAGGGCCGTTGGTGATCAGTCCAAGCGGATATCGGGCGCTCAAGGCATCGAGCACCGAAATCGCGTCGTCGAAGAGTTCTAGATTACGGTCACGAATCTCGGCATAGGTGTCGCCCAACGTTCTCGCCAAGCTCTCGTCTTGAACGCCGGCTTCTTCGAGCGTCAGCCGCATCTGCTCCGTTCGCGTCGGCTCGCCCTCCTTGCAGTACCTTTCGTACCAGCCGGTTTCTTTGAGGCTCACGCTGAAGCGGCGAAACGCGCGCGCCCAGTGTTCGAACATCTCATCCACGGAGTGGCCGGCCACCGGGTGAAGGGCGAAGGTCTCACGCAGGGCCGCTTTCGAGGCTCCCCAATAGCCGCACAGGGTGTCGTCGAGGTCGAAATAGACCGCCCGAAGCGTCATCGAATCCCCATCGCCGACCGAACCGAATCCATCGTCTTCGCCGCGAACTCTCTTGCCTCTTCGGCACCGCGGATCAAGATCGCCTCGATGTCGCCGTCCGAAATCGAAGCTCGCCGCTCGCGCATGGGCCGCAGGAACTCGTTGATCGCCTCCGTCAGTTCCTTCTTGTTCTGCATGCAGCCGCGTTCGCCGCGCCGGTCCTCTTCCCACTGGGTCTCCCAGTCGGCGGAGTACAGCCGCAGGTACTGGCAAACAGCACAACCCTCGGGAATGCCCGGGTCGTCCTTGCGCAGCTTCGTCGGCGTCGTAAACGCGCTACGGATCTTGGCGGCGGTCTCGTCGGCGGTTTCGTTCAGATAGATGCAGTTGTCGTACGACTTCGACATCTTCCGCAGGTTGCCGTTCTCATCCGCGTCGAGGCCCGGAACCTTGGCGCGCATCTCATCCTCGTGGATGATGTTCACGAACTCAGGAAACACTTCGCCGTAAAGGTGGTTGAACCGGCGCCCGATCTCTCGAGACAGTTCCAGGTGCGGGGCTTGGTCCTTCCCCACTGGCACGCCGTACGGCTTATACAGCAGGATGTCCGCCGCCTGCAGAACCGGGTAGCCCAGAAGCCCGTACGACTCGCGCTCCGCGGCGCCCACAAGGTCCTTCTTCTCCTTATAGGTGGGCACGCGCTCCAGCCAGCCGAGAGGCGTCATCATGCTGAACAGCAGGTGCAGTTCGGCGTGTTCCTTCACGTGCGACTGGATAAAGATCGAGACCTTATCGGGGTCGAGACCCGCTGCCACGTAGTCCTTGGCCACTTCGCGCGCATTCCGGGCGATTTGCCCCGGGTCGTGCGCCAGCGTCGTCAACGCATGCCAATCCACGACGCAGCAGTACATCTTGTAGCTGTCCTGAAGGTGCACCCAGTTACGGAGGGCGCCCTCGTAGTTGCCCAAGTGAAGCCTTGGGTTCGTGGGTTGCATGCCGCTGAGAAGTCGCTTGGTTTCGCTCATAGGGGGACGCCGATAAGAAGACCGGCGATCTTGGTGACCGCAGGTCGAAGGTACATGCCGATCACGTCGAACGGAGAGCCGGACGGGACCAGGATCAGGGCGATGAAGATGAAGCTTCCGTAGGACCGGTTGAACTTGTACCAGTTCCAGCGCTGGGACTCAGGCAAGAACGCGCCCACCAACCAGTGGCCGTCGAGCGGCCCCAGCGGGATCAGGTTGAAGCAGAACAAGCCCACGTTGATGATCACGCCGAGGACGAGGAACATGACCAGCCAGTGGTTGCCGCCGTCGCCCATGGTGAGCAAGCCCGACCGGCTGCCGATGCCCACCAGCCGAAGCACGATGCTAAACAAGCCCGCCTGAAGCAGGTTGCTAAGCGGCCCCGCCGCCACTGAGAGGAAGTGGTCCCAGCGCGGGTTCCTCATCTTCGAGGGGTTCACCATGACCGGTTTGCCCCAACCGATGCCGAATCCCGTCAGCGACGTGATGATCAGCATGATGGTGCCCAGCGGGTCTAAATGCCGCAAGGGATTCAGAGTGACTCTTCCCATCGACGCCGGGGTCGGATCGCCCGCCGCATCTGCCACCCAGGCGTGCGCGAACTCGTGGACGGTGAGGGCGAGCAAGATCACCACCAGAGACAAGATGAACATGGCGGGATCGACGGATGGCATGGCGAAACCGGATTATGGCAGACGGGTTGCCGCCTTCAGTTCCGCGACCGCATCGACCAACCGCTGGCGGCCTTTGCCGCCGTCCCATTCGCGCGCGATCAATTCGACCAGATAGCTGCCGACCACGGCGCCGTCGGCAACCTGAACGATGCGCCGCACGTGCTCGGGCTTGGAGATGCCGAAGCCCACGCACACGGGCACATCCGTGAACCGCTTGATTCGTGCGACCAGGTCCGTCACCTCAGCCGGGGCTTCTTGCCCGGCCCCGGTCACGCCTGTGCGCGAAACCGCATAGACGAAGCCCGTCGATCGCTTGGCAACGGCAGCAAGGCGTTCGTCGGTGCTCGTCGGCGCGGCAAGGAAGACCGTATCCAAATCATTCTTCGCGCTGGCGTCCCGCCAGGCGTCCGACTCCTCGGGCGTGAGGTCGCTGACGATGGTGCCGCTCGCTCCCGCTTCTCGCGCCGCTTGGGCGAACGCCTCAAGGCCCCGCCTCAAGATGGGGTTGTAGTAACCCATCAACACGATGGGCACGCCCGGATTCGAGCGGCGAAGGGTTTCCAAAACGTCGTTCGGCGTGACGCCGCGGTCAAGGGCACGCTGGCTGCTCGCTTGAATCGTGGGACCATCGGCGATGGGGTCGCTGAACGGTACGCCGACCTCGATGATGTCGGCGCCGCCTTCGGCGAGCGCCGCAAGGACATCGGGAAGCTGATCCAGATCGGGGTCGCCCGCGGTGACGAAGCAGACGAGGGCTCGTTCGCCGCGGTCTCGCAGAAGCTGGAAGCGGCGGGAAATCTCGCTCATGGACGCTCCGAAGGATACCGCTCCCCGCCCGGCATTGGGTATAACTTCCCTCGCCGTTACGTGCTCCGGTCGTCTAGCGGTTTAGGACATCGCCCTCTCACGGCGAAGATCGCGGGTTCGAATCCCGTCCGGAGTACCATCCAACTCGGAGACCTGCCGAAGGTGGGTCGCAGAGTTGGAGGATTCCAACCGAAGTTCGAAGCCGCAGGGTTCGCTGTCGAGTCGCCTTCGCCGAGACTCCGCGGAGCGTCTATCCCGTCCGGAGTACCATCAGCCGTCTGGCTCCACTCGGGTCTGGGCGGCTTATCATTTTTCGGGCACGCGATGGAAGCCGCACGGATTCTGGCTTAGCTACATGCAATAATCAGTCGAATGCAATTCGACGTTCGCCACATTTGCGGCTGTGCCGGCTCAAGGTTGGTGGTCGGCGCGTTTGAACGCGATGTAGAAATCTGGGACATCGCATCTGGCGAGCGAATCAGCGCGTTTGAAACAGGGCTTGATTTTGGCGGCAGGCGCCTTGCTCTATCACCAAAGGGCGATCGACTCTTCGTGGGTGCCTATCAGCGTCATGGAGTGGCCGCCTACGACAGCGACTCTGGGAGGATAGTTTGGGCCCGCAAGGACCTGAAGAAGATCCAGTGCTTAAGCGTGTCCAGCGACGGATCTCTACTGTACTGTGAGCGTGACCGCTCGTCATTAGAGGTTCTTCACACGGAGGACGGGGCGACGAGTCATCGAATCCGCGGTGGCCGTGGTGCCTACTGCAGCACGGTTGACGAATCCGTCCTGATCGAGGCAAGGCAGCTTCGATACAAAGGTCGAACGATCGAGTTTCTGATCGCACCTGAATCGTTCGCAGTACTTGACTGCGCTTTCTCCTCGACCGAGGTTTGCATTTCTGAGGCCGGGGGGCCAGTCAGGTGCTTCTCCGCCATCGATGGTTCGTTAAAGTGGCGAGTTGCGCGAGTTGAGGCCACTATCTGCGTTTGGCGTACTCGCCATCGCTATCGTCTTTTGTCGGAGTCAAGTGGGATTACCAGCGCGGCAGTCCTGCCACGCTGAACGTTCCAGTTCACATGCTCTGGCCAGGAGGAGTACATGGTCAACCTTGGCCGTTCGGCCACCCGGGAGTTCTGCTGGAATGACTCCGTCTTGGTGGAGTCTGAGGGTCGGGTCTGGGACATCGCCACGGGACAAGTACTGAAGCAACTTCCCTTCGTGCGGATAGACCAATGACAAACAACAGGACCGGGGTTCGAGCGCATGTCGCAGTCGAGATGGTATGCCGTTCAAAACCGCCAGTCTTCCGTGCGTAATGATGTGCGCAAGGGAACGGCAGGTATCGCAGACCTGGAAGTCTTCCGACGAAAAGATTGAGCCCACAGGGTTCCACGGTGGGGGATTCTACAGAGGCTCAGGTACGATGCGGCGCATGAAGACCTGCCGCATCATCCGTAGTTCCGACCCGTTTCATGGCAAGCAGGATCTCGACTACTTCTCAGGCATCTCGGCGGAATCGGCGGGTTCGACCGGCATCTGCATGCACATGCTGGTGATGCCCCCGGGCGCCTCGGCGAAGAGCCACTACCACGAGAACCACGAGACCGCGATCTACATGCTCGAAGGCACGGCGGAGTTCGTGCATGGTCCCAATCTGGAGCATTGCGACCGGGTGTCCGCGGGCGACTACATCTACATTCCGGCGGGCGTTCCCCATCGGCCCTATAACCCGACGGATTCAAGGGCGGTGGCCATCATCGCCCGGACCGACCCGAACGAGCAGGAGAGCGTCGTGCTCTTGCCCTGAGGAGCAAGATGCGCGAAATAGCTGGCGGTGATTGAAACAATGGCGAGTTGATCGCCTTGTCATGAATATCGATCTCGGCGGCAACTCTGCCATAGTGATCCGACGGCTCTGATGGTCTAAATGGCAAGGCTCGACATGTCATACGCAGTAGGAACGTCTGGCTAGCCTATCAGGAGGTTCGGGAGACGCGGGTCGAATCCCGCGCCCTGGACAGGCCGTCACTTGACCGAGACGACCGACCACACTCAATCCGTCGCCCAGCCGCCTGATTACCGGTTCGTCCCGACTCCCACCAGGAGTTCGCACGGACCCTCGAACCCGCTTTCGCCCTCAAAGGCTCGCATGGCGGCCTCGATCTCGTGCCACACCTCCTCCTGCTCATCGGGCGATAGGGACACCATCATCTGGTGCAGGCCGCCAAAGGACTCCCGGGCGAACCGCATGAACACCTCGGTTGAATCCACTCTCACCGGGGAATCGACCTTCACGACCTCGATCTCGTCGAATCCGGCTCGCCGCAGTACGTCCTCCAGCACCCCGTCCCGCCCCAGGCTGAAGGGGCCAGGCTGCCCAGGCAGCGGCGCAGGGAGGTTCGCCCGGCGGCGAGCGATGTCGATGGGGATCGAGAAGAAGGCGTTGTTCTCGGGCGTAGAGAACGTGATCGCGGCAAATCGGCCCCCGGGCTTGAAGCTGCCGCGGATGCCCAAGAGCGCCTTGATGGGGTCCGGAAAGAACATCAAGCCGAGGCGAGAGATGGCGGCGTCGAAAGTCGGCTCGAAGCTCAGCATTTCCCCGTCGACCTGAAGAACCTCCAGGTTCTCCAAGCCGACGCTCTGCGCGGACGCCTTGGCGTATTCCAGAATCTCGCGGCTGATGTCGGTGGCAAGAACGGAACCCGATGGGCCCACGCGCCGCGCCGCCGCCAAGGACTGCCCGCCGGCGCCGGCGGCAACATCCAAGACCCGGCATCCGGGAGCCACCCGCGCCAAGTCGAGCATGAGTTCGGTGGCTTCGCCCAGCCACGCCTCCAGGGTTCCGCCCCAGCGGTGCCACGCTTCTGCGGCGCTGTCCCACTGCCTATGCGTGGTGGCTTTGTAGACTTCGGGGTCGAACTCGCGGTTTGCCATGTCAGGTTACAGTTCTATGAAACGCTCAAGCCTCTAAAGTTGTCCCTCAAAGAAGCACGTGCCCGGTCGAACCCGATTTAGGCTACGATAGGTTCGTCTGATGGCGCCCAACGATTCCAGCAAGCCAATGCCCGCCAGAATCCACCTTCTTGCTGCCAAAGAAGCGCCATACGTTGTCGTGCTCCGACGAAAGCCCAGCCGACTCGTGCACGTCATGCGCTGGAACACCCAGACCGACGAAATTGAACACGGAAGCTGGTTCCAGGGACGCATCTACGAAATGGCGTCCGACCTCTCTCCCGATGGCGAATACATGGTCTACCTGGCGATGGGCGCCACGGGCGAAATGTGGACGGGCATATGTCGCCCGCCGTTCCTAAAGACCCTGGTCGATTGGCCGCAAAAGGGGACAGCGCATGGAGGCGGAATGTTCAGGTCGCGCGCCCTCCTCGAGATCTATCCTGGCTATACGGCAGAGGATGCTAAGAAGGCGATCGAGAAGGTCGAGCACCGGTTTCCATTTGCGGTTGTTCTTCCCGAGGGTACGCGCCCTGGCGAGGGCGACGGGGGTATGTTTTCCCGCCTTAAGGGATATGGATTTCGTCGGCTGGGTGCCCTGGAAGAGGCCGTGTTGTGGGATCCTGGGCAGTATGTCGTCATATGGGAGAACGACCCTGGATGGGGGCTGCGCCCGACGCCCTCGCATCCTGAACTTAGGGTTCGATATCGAGATTTCTCCGGCTTTGAATGGGACTTGCCGGAACACCCTGGATTGCTCGACGAACATGTCTCCTGCGCTGCCTATGACGCGCTTGGGCAACTGATCGTCGCCCGGCAAGGCGTTCTCACGCGATACTGCCTCGCCGATCTCCTCACGCACACGCCTTCGGCGACCTTTGACCTCGAATCGCTCGAACGCCCGGCTCGCCCGAGCCCTCAAAGGTAGATTTCTTGGTCGCCCCAGCAGGTCTGCAAGAAGTCGATTTGCCCGGTGTGGAGCGTGGCGTGCCAGCCCGGTAGACGCATGAGTTGGGTCATCGGCATCGACCAGCCGAGACCGGAATCCAGCGAAGCCGCGATCATCTCCGGGGTCAGCGAATCCAGAGCGGCAAGCACCTCGGCGGTGCCTTCGCGGAACACCTTCTCCATCTCGGTGCGGCTCGTCAGGGCGAGTTCCTCGGCGTTTCGTTGCGCCAAGTACTCCTCCAGGTTGCCGCTGCCCGGTAGCATCCCATCCCGAATGGCGCGGGCAAAGACCCCCGCGTACAGCGCCGTGTGAGCGGCGATGCGGATCGCCGACTTCGCCGTGGGGGTCGGCGTCCACGTCAGCTTGTCGTCGGGCACGCGGGAGAAGTTCCGCAGGAACATCTCCATGTTCTGCACCGCGCTCTCTTTGCACGAAGTAACGAAGTCTTTCATTCTTGATTTCCTCTACATCCGAGATGAGATCAACAGAACGAGGTCCCGAAGAGTCCTCACCCCACGAATCTCGTCGTCGCCCAGGCGTACGCCCAGCTCGCTTTCCATAACCGTAACCAACTCGACCATGTCCAAGCTATCGACCACGTCGACTTGGTTGAACACGTCGAAATCCAACGTGAGGTCGGCTTCGTCCCGGTCCCAGAGCCGCGAAGCGACTTTGCGAAGCCGCTGGTACACCGCATCCTGTTGAGGGGACAGTTCACCTTCCATCTAGTGAAAAGGACGGACTTCCACCGGAGTTCGGCACGCCACGGCGGCCTTACGGCCCCACTCCACCGCTTCCTCCAGGCTCGCGCACTCCAGCACCCAGAATCCGCCCACATGCTCGGCGGTTTTCAAATACGGCCCGTCGGAAACAACGGCTTCCCCGTTTTGAAGGCGAATCGACTTCGCCTCGGTGGGCGGATAAAGGCCGCCGACGAACGCGCGCACGCCTGCCGAAACCATCTCGTCGTTCAGGTCGTCGATCGCCTGGCTGATCGATTTCGGCTCGACGGCAGAGTCGTGGTCCACGTTCAGTTCGTCGAGGGCGTGGTGCGTCACTTCGTCCTCGATGGACGAATCGTAGTTGTCGGGGTGGTAGATGGAAACCCAGAATCTCGGCATGTCAGAAGAGCGATCTTACTCCGCGAACAAGATCAGGTTGCCGTCCGGGTCGCGCACGATGAACGTGAGCGCGCCCCAGGGCTCGGTGCGCAGCTCCTGGTGGAACGCCGCGCCGCTGGCCCGAAACTCGTTGAACAGCTCGCCGATCGCCTCCACGCAGATGGTGGCGGAAAGCAGGTCGTCGCCGGGCGCGGTGGGCACCTTGGGCACGGAGCGCAGGTTCAGGTGCGCGTCTCCGCGGGCGACCTGCGCATAGAACGGCGGCTCGCCGTACGTGAACCGCGTTTCGAAGCCCAGCTTCTCGGTAAAGAACGCCAGCGACCGCGCCAGGTCGATGGTGAACAGTTGCGGCTCGGCGCGTTTGAGGGCGATGGTGGGATGGGTTTGTAGCTCGGCCATAGTTAGTTCCACGTCCGATTGCCGTAACAAGTTTGAATGTAGTCCATCTGGGCGGCGTGGTCGTTGGTGTGCCAGGCGGGCATCATCAGCATGAACTCCAAGGGCGCCTTGCCCAGGTCGAACGGCAGCGGAACCGGGTCGGAGAGCCGGTCGGGCGAAAGCTGGTCCAGCCACTGCAGGTAGGCGGTGCTGCTTTCGCGTAGCATCTCCAGGGCTTCTTCGCGGCGGGTCACGCCCTTCTCCAGGGCAAGGAACTCGGCGTCGGCTTCCTCCCGGGTCGGCGTCTCGTACCGCTTCCCCATCATCGCCGCGTGGATGTTGCGAATCGAGTTTGCCGCGTGAACGACCTGCGCCAGGGGCGTCCGCGCCGTGGGCGAGGGCGACCAGCGCAGCCGGTCGTCGGGCGTGCTCGCCAGAATCCTCTGGATGCGCTCCACCGCCATCTCGAACACCTGCTTCGCTTCTTGAATCGTCATGCTGGGGAAAGACGTGAGCGAGGGGCGGTACGGTTATGACGCTCTCGCCACGGCAACAAGAAAAACGCTACTGGTCAGGCGCCGCCGAGCGGAACGTCGGGCGGGATGAGTTGGCAGATGAGAGCGACATCGATCCACGGATAGGTGTCTTCCGGAATCTCCGTGTTCCCCGTGTTTAACAGTTCGGGGGGATTGAACCCGTTCACGTCGCTTGCAGGAGTCGAGCCCGTATAGACCAGGTCTTTCAGCCCGTAAGGCATGCCCTGCACCGTGGAAGCCAGGTACTGGCCTTCGCCGACGCTTTGGTGCGCCCAGCCGATCCAATACAAGCCTGGCACGTCGATACGGACGGGGCTGTTGAGAATGATCCGGAACGTGTGGTCTCCGTGGTCGAGCAACGGGTAGAAGAAGTGGTCGGAGTACCATCCGATGCCGACCTCGTAGTCGTCCGTAGCGTTCAGGTACCGGGTGTCGCTTCCTGGAATCACCCGATAGGGCAGATAGTTGTCGGTATTTGCAGTTTGAATCCAGAACCTGGCTTTGACATCTGCCGGGAGCACCTCTTCTTCGATTCCTGGCACCGCGCCAAGGTGATAACCGATAACTTCACATGGTTCGGGTATGAAGACCATGTGAAACGAGACAACCACAGCGTCGCCGCCTGCCAGGCTAGTGCTAGCCAGCAAAGTGGCGGAAGGAGGTCGTTCTGAAAGAAACTCTTTGTAATAGGAGTACTTCATCCCCTAGACTTCCTTCGCCGGCCAAAGCCGACAAGCGCCGCGCCAGTGGCGTAGAAGAGACCCGAGCCTGGTTCCGGTACAAGCTCCACCTTATCAATAACAACTGAGGAATTCGGGTCGATCAAACCGACGCGCAACTCGATCGTGTTGCAGATTGAAAACGCAGACGGAGCAAATGGGATGTCCACAATTCCAGCCTCGCTTGGATTCCGAAAGACGCTGAACATCTCAGTCCCATTTTGAAATAGCCTGGCTCCCAAAACATATATGCGCGGCGTTGACACCGATTGGACATGAAACCGCACCAACCTGGTACCTTCTGGAAAATGAAGGTCCGAACGCGGGTTCCGAATCAAATCGTGGCCAGGTCCTATGTTGCCGACCTCGTCGCCGACGCCGTCGTATTCAAGATAGGCAAATGTACGCTCTGCCCCTTCCGTAGCAAGGGTGATCTTCCCTTCGCCTATCGTATAGTGCGCAGCACCCTCGGTGCCAAGAATCTTTAGGGCGACATCACGTTCTCCGGTGTAGATGTCCGCGTCGGTCTGATAGTCAACCCAAGAACCACTGTTGATGGTTCGGGCATAGGGAACGGAAAAGTTGTCAAGGATCATGGCGTTTGCGCTCACAGTGGTGAAAGCGGCGAGAAGGGTCAGGGTGGTTTTCATAGAGGTCTCCTTTAGGTAAGCCTAGGAGGAAGGACCTCCTCATCGGCAAGAATGTAATCGGTTCCCGAGAAAGGTATCAATGTGGACGCGCCGCAACGCTGAGCAAAGGGGATTTCGGCACTGTAGGTCACGTCGCCCGTAGTTCCCAGGTCCTCGTTGAACGCCCCGTACTGATCCGCGAGACTCGCAGAGGCAGTGTCTGATGCGGTGTAGAGAATGACCGCCTCGACGTCGAGTTGCTGGATCATGTCTAGGTAGGCGAGCCTCGCACGGCCGAGTTCGTAGTAGTTCAGTTGGCGTTGCGGAAGGTCAGGGTCATCGACCATGCCCAGCAGCGTCGGGTTGATTCCTGCCTCGCAAATGGTAATCCGCGTCTTCGAGCATTCTGGCGCCTCAATCGCATCGCGAATCTGGTTGAGGCGGTAGGCAACGCAGTTGACGTCCTCGGTCCCTGCCAGATGTAGGTCGCGCCCGTAAACGGCGCGTTCCGCGTACAGCGCGGGCCCAAGCGCGATGATCGCATCGCCAAGGTTGTAGTAGCAGTTGAGCCCCCAACTAGGCTCTACCGTCGCGGCGACGGCGTCAAGCCATGCCGTAGCATCCACGTTGTATGTATCGAGTTCCTGGGCAAGTCCGTTCGTCGCCTGGTCGATCATGATCGACGTGAAGCCGGGAGCTATCACCCTCAAGCACTGGAAATCCAACTGGGGGACTTCAGCGTTGAGGTATTCGTTAATGGTTGCATAGTCCCCGGATGCTCCCGGGTCGTTGGTCAAGGAGTCCCACGTTCCTATGGGTAAAGACGGAAGAGCCGGCCAATAGCTTTCCGATTCGCTGGGCGCCCCAGCACCACCACGGGCGGGCTCATTCCAAATCTCAACCTTGCAGTACTCAAACGGGTCAAGCCCAGCCGCTCGGTATCGGTTGACCATGAGTTCGATGGCTTGGTTCTTGATGTCGGCGGCGGCATTGACCAAGGCATTCGCAGTTCCGAGCGGTGGACGCTTGTTGTAGGGCCAGTCACCAACTGTTCCCGCGAGAGTGTGCCAAGCAGAGATATTGGGCGGACCTTCTCCCCCAATGCCAAGCTGGCACTTCAACTTCGCCGCGATCAGGAGGTCGAGAATGCGGTTCAGGCTGTCGAAGTTCGGAGAAGCGGGGTTAAGGGCGACGCCGTCCGCATCCTCATCCGAGAATCCGAGGTTCAGTCGCACTCCGGCGAACATCTTGCGCGAGGCGATCCAGGAAACCTCCAAGCCCCAGCGAACGCTGTTAGCGGTAGAGGCGGAAGCCATGCGGCACCAGAGTTCTGCTGCCATGCTTCTATTGTATGACAGATTGCCCACGGTTTCGCCAAGAATCTGGGGAAACTACGCGACGGCCCCGACCGCCGGCAGAACGAGCCCAGGCGGACGGGAAACTGCCCTTTGAAACCAAAGAAATGGACATTTGGAGAGAAGAACGTGCGCGCGGGGAGAAATAGCGTTGGCACCTTATCGAATGAAAGACCACTTTCTGTAGGAAACACGCCTGAATATGGAAGAAACAGGCCATAGGCCGGGAGAAACAGCCGGTTTCCGAACCCAAATTCAGGGTTTTGGGGCGGGAGGGCCGGTCTAGGGACAAAACTATGAGCTACATAACGGACAACCTGCCGGACGGCCAGCTGAACACGGCGCTTGCCAACTTCAACACCGTCTGCATTGCCAACTCGGTCGCGCTGGGGCTCTCGCCCGCCGACCTGACCGCCATCGCCGCGGCGAGCACCACGTTTGCCACCACGTTCAACGCCGCCACCGCCGCGCGCGCCGCCGCCAAGAACGCCGTGGAGGCGAAGGACCTGCAGAAGAAGTCGAGCAAGGCCACCATCAGCAAGTACGCCAAGGTGTTCCGCGCGAACGCGGCCGTGCCGGACAACATGCTCGCCTCGCTGATGCTGCCCCCGCACAAGACTCCGGGCAGCAAAACCGCCCCCACCCAGCCCATGAACCTGTACGGCAACGCCGACGGCAACGGCCTGGTGAACCTGAAGTGGAGCCGCAACGGCAACAACAGCGGCACCACGTTCCTCATCGAGGTGCGCACCGACCCGCAGGGCGACTGGACGATTAGCGGCAGCACCACCACCACCAAGTTCGCCTACCAGGCGGTTCCGGGCAGCTACATCGCGTTCCGCGTGACCGCCACCCGCCGGGGACTGCTCTCCCCCGCCAGCTTCCCGTTCGCGCTTTGGGAGAACGGCGGCGGCCAGAGCCTGATTCTGAAGGCGGCGTAGGTTCCCACCCGCCGCCCAGACCCTCCGCCACGGATGGCGGGGGGTCTTTTTGTTTTCAGGCTACTCTGGTGGACCCGACTCGCTTCCCTTCTTTCTCGCCCGGTTCTCCTTTCGGCGAGACTTCTTCACGCTCGGAGCCCCGCTTCGGAAGCTCTCGGGACCAAAGCCTTTCTGCTGGGCGATGACCTCGTCGCTGCCCACGGTGCGGACGCTGTCGTCGGTCTTGGCGAGCGCCGATCCCAAGTACATCGCGATCTCCTGGAACGCGGAATAGGCGTCAAAGTGCTTCTGGAAGTCCACCGTCCCAAGGCGGATGTTGGTGAACACCTTGATCTCCCACTCGAAGCCGTAACGAAACGGTCCATCAGTCGCGAGCCATAGGGGGGCGTCAAGCATGCGGAACGTCTCATCTGAGACGGGGGCTCCCTGCTGTTCGAGTTCTCTCCAAGTGTTTCGATAGCGTCCCCGATAGGACGATGTACCGGTAGCCTGGGCGTAGTACTCCTCGAGTTCCTCCCGCGACATCACCGGGCTGCGGGCGGCTTTCGTGGTCAGCGATTCCGGACTGATCACGAAGTCCGGTGCGAGATACATGGAGTAGATCCTTCCGCAGAACCCGATGATCGCCAGGCGAGCCTTGAAAGCGTAGCCACTGCTGGATAGACGCAGGATCGTAGCGACCCGGGGGTCCAGGTCTTTGACCCGCACCGTCTTTACTTCGACTCTGCGACGATAGATGAGGGCGGGATCTTGCCCGAACCCCATAGCCGTGTCGTAATAGTCGTGAAACGGAGAGATGATCCTCAACTAGGCGTATTTTGACCGCGTTTCGGGTGCAAGCCCCTCAGGGCCGTGGTTTGGGCATTTGCGCACCCACGCTCTTCATCCACACGCCGAGGCGCGCGGCCATCGATTTCACTCGCGCGGGCTGGGAAGGCGCGAGGTCGTGCGTTTCCGAGGGGTCGTCCTTGAGGTTGTAAAGCTCGTCGCGGCTCGACTCATAGAACCGGATCAGCTTCCAGTCGCCGATCCTCGCCACGCTGTACGGCGAGACCTTGCCGCCGTTCCAATAGTGCGGGTAGTGCCAAAACAGCTCGGGGTGCAGCGGCTTCTTCGAGCCCTTCACCAGCGGGATCAGGCTCTTGCCATCGAGCGCGGACCGGGACGCCGAGGCCGGCGCGCCCGCGAACTGCAGCAAGGTCGGGAAGAAGTCCATGCTGATGACCGGCGTTTTGCAAACGACGCCCGGGGTTTGGCGCGGCATCTTTACGATGAGCGGCACCCTCAGCCCGCCCTCGTACGCCGTTCCCTTGCCGTTTCGCAGGGGCCAGTTCGAGGTTGCAGGCGGCTTGCCGAAGTGCACCGCGCCGCCGTTATCGGAGGTGAAGACGAGTAGCGTGTCCTCGGAGAGATGAAGCTCGGCGAGTTTTCTCACGATGCGCCCCAGGCTTTCGTCCACGCTTCTCAGCATGGCCGCGTAGGTTGCGTTGGCCTGCCCGTGCGACGGCGGACGCTCCGATGCCTGCTGGATCAACTCGGCCTTGCCCATGAGCGGCGAGTGGACGGCGTAATGCCAGAGGTTCAAGTAGAACGGCTTCGCCTTGTTCTGCTCGATGAACGCGAGCGCCTCGTCGGTCAGTTGGTCGGTGAGATAGTCGCCCTTCTTGCCGCCCCGCTCGGCCAAACCAGGAACGCGGTGGTCGTTTGCGGCATCGCCGTAAGGCCAGAAGAAGGACGCAGGATGGCCGATCTCGCCTCCCGCCACGTTCAGATCGAAGCCTTGATCTTGGGGCAGGAAGCCCTCGCCGCCAAGGTGCCACTTGCCGATGTGCGCCGTGGCGTATCCCCTGCTCTTCAGCGCCTCGGCGAGCGTGGTTTCGGATAGGGGCAGGCTCTGCTGCCAATCGGGAACGTCGAACCGGCTCTTGGCGGGCGCGCCCTCACCGGGAATCCAGTCTGTGATGTGCAGCCGCGCGGGGTACTTGCCCGTGAGCAACGCCGCCCGCGTGGGCGAGCAAACCGCGCACGCCGCATAGGCTTGCGTGAAGCGCGTCCCTTCCTGCGCCAAGCGGTCCATGTTCGGCGTTTGGTAGAACTTGCTGCCGAAGCACGAGCCGTCCGCCCAGCCCATGTCGTCCACCACGATGAACACGATGTTCGGGCTTCGCTTGGGCGGCGGCGCGGCATGCCCCAAATGGGCAAACGCGGCAGCGGCAGCAAGGACGACCAAGGGACCCGGCATGGCGCGATCGTACCTTCGCCTTGGCGCGTTACAGCAAAGTTGGATTCATCCGCCAAATCGTGCCGTTGAGCACGGCGGCAAACGTGACCCAAGACAGATACGGGATCAGGAGCATTCCGGCGAGCGGGCTGACCCGCCAAAACCCCACGACAAGCAGCACGATGGCAAGCCAAAGCCCCATGATGGTGGCGATCGACCCCGCGCCGGACTCCCACTTAAAGAAGGTCCAGCTCCAAAGCGCGTTCAGGCACAACTGCGCGAGGAAAAGGGCAAGCAGGGGCTTTGTGTTGGGCGATCCGCTCCGGTAGACGAGCCAAGCCGAGGTCGCCATCATCGCGTACAAAACCGTCCACACCGGCCCGAAGACCGCGCCGGGCGGCGCCCAGGTCGGCTTCGCCAACCGCGCGTAGAACTCAGACGCCGACACCGAGGCAGCCCCGCCGATGACGGCGGCGACAACGGTTGCGCCGAAAGTGACGAGCAAACCACCGATCACGGGTGCCACGTCTCAGTATGTCTTCACGCCTAAGAACCTTCGGCTCGGAAGATGCAGCCGACCGCTTTGGTGCGCGCAACGGGAACGGCCTTCCCCGCCAAGACCGCGTCCAGGGCGTTCCGCAGTTCTCGCTTCGACGCCTTCGGCTTGAACTTGCCGAAATCCACCGCCCGGTCGTCGATTCGGCCCCGGTACGCGATCTTCCCGCCGGGAGCCAGAACCACCGCCTCGGGCGAAACCGTGGCGCCCAACCGCTTCGCAAGCGAGTGGCTGGGGTCGAGCAGCGCGACGCCCTTCAACCCAAACTCTCTGGCGTGCTTGCGAGCCGCGTCGGCGCCCAGCTCGGGATCGACGTAAACGACGGTAAACGACACGCCTTTGGCTGCGTAGGCGGTTGCGAGGCGGCCAAGTTCGGGGGCGTACAGGTTCGCGATCGGGCAGTCCGTCAAAACAAACACGAGCACGGCGGGGTGCTTCGCCGGATGCAGCGGATCGATCTTGGCTCCCTCCGTGGTTTGCCAGAGGTCGGGTCCGACCGTTGCCGGCCCGCCCTTGCCCAACGGCAACTCCGGCAAGCAAGCCAAAGGCAACCAAGGTTCCCGGATGAAGCCACGCCATTGGCACGACAGCCTACCTTTGGCTTCTGCCATACTCGCTCGCAATGCTCATTTGGCGCGCTTCCATTGTGGCGATTGCAGGATTTTCCGCTCTTGCGGCGCTTGGCGATCAGGCCAAGGACAAACCGACGTTTTCAAAAGACGTCGCCCCGATCCTCTACAAGCGCTGCATCTCTTGCCACAGCGAGAGCCGAATCGCCCCGTTCTCGCTGGTGGGGTACGAAAACGCCCGGAAGCGCGCGCTCACCATTGCCAGCGTCACCGAGATCGGCTTCATGCCGCCCTGGAAGGCAAAGCACGGCTACGGCGAGTTCCGGGACGTTGCCGCGCTGACCCCCGAAGAGAAGCTGACGCTGAAGCGCTGGGCGGAGACCGGCGCTGCCGAAGGCAACCCTGCCGAAACGCCGGTGCCGCCGAAGTTCGCGCCGGGTTGGCGTTTGGGAAATCCCGACATCGTTCTAAAGCCTGATTTGCCCACGCGAATCCCCGCCGAGGGCCGAGACTTCTTCCGAGACTATCTCGTCGATCCCCAGATCACGAAGCCCACTTGGGTGCGCTCCATCGACTTCCTGCCCAAAGAGCAAGGGACGGTCCACCACATCATTCCCATGCTCGTCAAAAAGGAGGACGTCGAGAAGCTTCGGAAGATCAAGTTCGACTATGACGACCACAGTTGGAAGCCGGAGTCGATCAAGGAAATCACCCCCTACAACGTGCTGGGCTTCTGGTCTACGGGCGCCCCTCCGTTCACGTCGCCCGAGGAAACCGCGTTCCTCGTCAATCCGGGCGACTGCTTCCTGATCGACGTCCACTACAAACCGAAGGGCAAGCCCGAGACCGAGCAACCCCAAGTTGCCCTGTACCTGCAGGAAACGGCGCCGAAGGACGAAATGTCGGTAACAGTGGTCTCGTCGGGGGACATCTACGTGCAGCCCGGTCAGAAGGACGCGCGCTTCTACGCCATCGGCCCGAAGATGGAGTACGACACGACCATCTACGCCGTTTGGCCCCACATGCACTACCTCGGGAAGACCTTCAAGGCATGGGTGAAGTACCCGGGCGGCTACTCCAAGCCCCTCGTCGCCATCGACGACTGGGACCCGGATTGGCAACTTCTCTACTACTTGAAATCACCGATGCGCGTGCCCAAGGGCTCGAAGGTCTATGTGACCGGAACGTACGACAACACCGAGGACAACCCGCGCAACCCCCACTCGCCGCCGCGCGTGGTCGAGGGAGGAGAGTCGTCCAAGGACGAGATGCTCTTCTTCGAGCTGTTCCAAGTCGTGCACAAACCGAAGACCGATCCGGCGAAGAAGTAGCGAACGCGCTTCTCAACCGTTGCGCCGGACCATCTCCGAGATCCAGATGGGCGCATAGGGAGAGACGCAGCCCTTCGACACCGGATAGTCTCGAAAGGCGCCGATCTTCTCACCGATGGCGAGGGCGCGAGCCCGATGCTCCGGGAAGCGGATGCCGATCTCGGCGAGGCAGTAGTTCATGGTCCACTGCGCGTTCCGGGGTGCGCTTCCCATCTCCCGCTCAATGCGGTCGAGAAGCCCCGACAGGTCAAGGCCCTCCGGGTTCTTGATGACCCGCTCGGTCGTCAGGCTCCAGCCCATGCGCGTCGTCCACTCGTGGCCGGAGTTCATCCAGCGCTCCCGCACCGACTCCTTCTCGGGGTGGAGTTTGAGCACGTTGGTGGCGAACCAATCGGCGACCTGGCTGTAGGTGAGTTGCCCCACCGTTCGATCAAGGTCGGCAACCGTAAGCTGTTTGGGCTTCATCAGCAGCGTGGCGAGCATCATGGCGTCGATGTTGCCGCTATCCCACAGCGCGCTCGCCAGTTCCGGGTCCGTCTTGATCTCCTTGGCGAGGGCGCGGATCTCGCCCGAGGGCACCCCGAACTGATTGTCGCCGGCCCCGCCCTTCAAGTTGTGCTTGCGCGTCTTCTCGTTGCCGAGCGACTCCAGCCGCGCCATGGCCTCGTTGAATGTCATGCCAAAGATTGGCGCAAACGGTGCCCCGCAGGCAACAGCCTAGCCAGGAATGGGCTCGGCTTGCTCGCCGATTGGAGCACATCGGGCGTCTCTCAGGATCGATGTCCGCTGGCACGCCTTTCGGCTTGCCCACGACACCAGCAACGCAACCCCAATGAGTGCGGCACCGACCGCGAAGGTCGACCGCATACCGCTGGCTACCGCTTCGGTACGGGCCAGTTCCATGTCGCTTGAACCCGATGCAAAGGCAAAGACGGCCCCCATTACCGAAGCGCCCGTAACGAGACCAAGGTTTCGCGACAAGCTCAGGGTCCCAGAGAGAACGCCGCGCTTCTCCGGAGCCGCGCCGCTCATCACAACGGTTGTGTTCGCGGTCTGAAAGACCGCGTAGCCTGCCGTGAGAATGACGATTGGCCCAACATAGCCAACCACTCCAAGTCGCGAGGGCAGAATCGAAAGCAACATGCAGCCGGTTTCCATGGCTACAAGGCCAAATGGAACCAGCCGCATCGCTCCATAGCGGTCGGCGAGCTTCCCCGCCGGCACTCCCGCCAGCACAACCACCGAAGGGCCGACGGACAGTAAGAGACCAACCCTGGCGGCATCGAGATGCAAAGCCCCGGCAAGGTAGAACGGGCCGACGACGAGCGTCGACATGATCACCGTTGACACAAGGAGGCTCATCACCAAGCTTCCGCTATGAACCAGGTCTCGAAAGATCGACAACTCCAGAATCGGGTCTTCGACCTTGGATTCGATCAGAACAAAGAGTATGGCGCCGCATAGCGCTAGTCCCAGGAGAGCCAGATTCAGCGGCCCGAAAGTCCCTCGTCCTGCCGTCATTGCGACGGCATAGGCTGAGAGCGTGGCCGCCAGCAGACCGGTGCCGGCAAGGTCGAGGCGCCCCGCAACGGCCGAGGCGGCGCTACCTCCAGGCAGGTACCGTCGCAATAGGGCCAGCGCAACGATTCCCACCGGGACGTTGACCAAGAAGATCGCACGCCACTCGATGGCAGAAGTTAGCAGCCCACCGAGAGACGGGCCCAGGGCCGTCCCGATCGCGGACATCGTTCCGAGGAGTCCCATGGAGACGCCGATCTTCTCTCTAGGCACGGTTTCGCTGACGAACGCGATGCTGAGGGCCATCATGACGGCGGCGCCCAGACCCTGAGCGGCCCGCGCCGCCACCAAAATCCAAAGAGTGGAGGCGGCTCCGCACGCGAGCGAACTCACGGTGAACAACGCGATGCCCCCGAGGAGGAGCCTGCCGCGCCCGATCATGTCGCCAAGGCGTCCGACGCTCACGATCAAGGATGTGACCGCTAGCAGATAAGCCAGCACGATCCACTGCACCTGTTGAAAGGTCGCCCCGAAGGCCCGAGCCAAAGTGGGCAGGCCGGAATTCGCGATGCTCGTGTCGAGCGACGCCATGAACATGGAAAGCGATAGACCGATCAGGGCCCCCGTGGCTGAAGGTCTTGGCTTGCCCGTGTCGACCGCCGCTGCCTCCCCGTTCATTCGCCCCCCTCTGCACCAAGCGTTTCGTTGCCTCGAAGCGCGCGCCGAAACAGAGCCACGATAGTGCCCGCATCCTCCTCGGTGAGGTCCCCGAAGAATGTCGAGGCCAAGGCTGACCTCAGCCTCGCAATGTCCTTGACGGCCTGGGCGCCCTTCGGGGTCATTTCGACCGACCGCGTTCTCCGATCGTCGCTTGCTAAGCGTCTTCGGACGAATCCGGCTTGTTCGAGCCCTTTCAAACCTCGGCCTGCGTTGCTTCGATCGATGAACATCAAGCTCGATAGCTTCTCTTGGGTGGCCGTTCCACCTTGCTCATGGAGGGCTGTCAGCAAGCGTGCTTCCGTGTGGTTGAGGCCGAGCGAAGCGAAACAGCGCTCGCCCAACTGATGCCGGCGGCGCGCCAGCAGACCGATCATGTCGAAGAGGACCGAGTGGTTTGTCGACTCGGGTTCCCCCATCGTGCGCCCAAGATTTGATTCCATAATCTAAGTATACCATGCGTGCGCACGCATTTACATTTCTTACGAAGCCATGTGGGTTGCCCTTGGGAATCTCGGCATGTAAAATCCGCCGCGTGTCTGCACCCGTCAAGTTGTCGAAAGCCGACGTCCGACGGGCGTTGGTGCGCCACCACTTCTCCACCAGCGAGACTCAGGCCGAAGCCTTCGAGCGGCTCCGCAGCGTGCAGTTCGACCCGATCGCGCCCGTGGGGTGCAACCACGATCTGGTGTTGCAAGCCCGCGTGCCGGGCTACAAAATCGGCGACTGGAACAAGACCGCCTACGAGGATCGGCTGGTCTACGACGGCTGGGACAAGTGCGCGTGCCTCATTCCCATGGAGGGCTGGCCGGTGCGACGCATCTTCCACACCGTCCACCGGGAGTGGTTCGAAGAGAAAATCTTTCGCGACCACAAGGATGCCGTCGAGATCGTTTTGAAGGAGCTCGAAGACCGCGGACCGCTGCTTCCGAAGGACTTCGACTTCCAGATGCGCCGCGACGAGTGGAAGGGCTCGTGGTTCGGCCCCAGCGTGACCAAGCAAACGCTGCGCGCCCTCTGGCACTCCGGCCTCATCATGACGGCGGGCCGAAAGAACGGCCAGCATCTTTACGACCTCACCGATCGCATCGTGCCCCCTCGGCTCTTCCACGAGCCGCGCCAAGACGACCGCGACGCCCGCCGAGAGCTCGTGCTGGAACGGCACCGCGCCATGGGCATTGTCCGCCCCGCCGCCCCGCCCGAGGTGTGGTCCCTCCAGGTGCTCACCTACACCAAGCGCGAGTCCATCTCCGACCTGGTCGCCCAGGGCGAACTGGTTCCGGTGGAGGTGGAGGGCATGAAAGCCCACGCCACCCCCGAGTTTCTGAAGCTCTTGGACGAGCCGCCCTTGGCGCCGCGCGTGGTCTTCGTTGCCCCGCTCGACCCGTTCATGTGGGACCGCAAGATGGTTGCCCACCTGTTCGGGTTCGACTACATTTGGGAGATATACACGCCCGAAGCCAAGCGCCGCTGGGGCTATTACGTCTTGCCGGTTTTGTACGGCGACATGCTCGTGGCTCGCGTCGAGTTCTGGTGTCGAGACGGCGTGTTGGAAGTTCGGCAGTGGCATGAGGAAGGGCCGCTGCCGCCGGGCTTCGCCGAGGCGTTCAACGAGGCTCTCCCGCCGTTCATGGCGTACTGCTCGGCGAGCAAGGTGCGAGCCGAGCCGCACTGCCGAAAGGCGATGGCTTCCCTGCTGCCCGCTTCGCGACTCAAGAAGTGACCATGCCCGAGACTATCTTCGAGACTGCGCGACTGAGGTTCCGAAGGCTGGTGCGGGAAGACTTCGCACCGCTCTACCGCATGTACGCCGACCCCGAAATGCGCGAGTACTTTCCCGACGGGGTGCGGGACGCCAACGAAACCCAAGAAGAGTTGGAGTGGTTCCTGAACGGACATCCCCGCGATCCTCGCCTCGGGCTGTGGGCCGCGATCCTGAAGGAAACCGGCGCGTTCGTGGGCCGGTGCGGACTCCTTCCATGGGAGATCGACGGCACCCCGGAGATCGAAATCGCCTACATGATCGACAAAGCCTACTGGCGGCAGGGGCTGGGATCCGAAGCCGCCCGCGGACTGGTCCGGCACGGCTTCGCCACCACCCAGGCGCCCCGCCTGGTCGCGCTGATCGACGCCCGCCACGAGGCGTCGATCAGGACCGCGCAGTCTGCCGGGTTAACGTACTGGAAAGACGCCCGGGTGGACGGAACGATCTCCCCGGTGTACAAGATCGATCGCTAGGAACCTGCGGGCAGGTCGGTGTTCCACGTGTCGGCGATGCACTTCCACTTCCCGTCCTTCTGCTTCCGCCAGACCTCCAGGTTCTTGCCGTGATCTTCGATCATCTTGCCGTCCTCGCCCCGGAAAGCCACCTTGTAGTGCCCGTAGCAGTAAGCCATGTCGCCCGACTTCGAGACCTCGACCTTCGCCGTGTTCCACGTCACCTTGAGATCGGGGAGCGACAGGAACGCCGCGATGGATTTGTGGATCTTCGCCTTCGTATCGGCAACCGGCTCATTGGGCGGCAGGACCACGGCGTTATCCGAATAGAACGCCACCCACTTGTCCGGGTTCCGGGTGGCGGCGGCTTTTACCCAGTCAGCGTCCAGCTGCCGAATGGTCGACTCCACCGATCCGGGTTTGGCGAACGCGAGCATGACGGTGCCGGAAGCGGCGCCGACGACGAGCAAGGCAGAAAGCTTGAGATTCATTTTTCCCTCTAATGGCATCTAGTGCCGGTATTGCGGACGAAACCCGAGCTTGGTATGATGCGCCCATGAACAGCAAAGACGTTGCCGTGCGCGGGCTCCGACGAGCCTGCACCGTGTTTCTCCAAGACCTCGAGGCGCTGCCCGAGGAGGCGTTCGCCACGAAGTTCGGGCCGAAGGTCCGCACCGTCGCCGACATCGTCTACGAGGTGAACGTGGTGAACGACCACCTTTGCAAGGTGATGCGCGGAGAAGATGCGGGTCCTTGGCCCTTCGAAGGCTGGGTGTACGCCCCCGAAGACTTCCAAAGCAAGGAGACGGTGGTCGAGGCTTTCCGTAAGTCCTCGGAGAGCGCCATCGCCGACGCCGAGAGCTTCACCGACGCCCAGTTCGAGGAACCCATGCAGACGGAAGGCGGCGAGCCGACCTCGCGCTTCGAGCGGTTCCGGTTCCTCACCGTCCACCTTTGGTATCACAGCGGCCAGCTCAACTTCATCCAGACTTTGCTGGGCGACGACGGCTGGCACTGGTCGTAGGCTAATCGGGCTCCGGAAGAGGGCAGCTCAGGCTCTTGCTATACATGCCCGAGCGGTCGAAACAGCATGGGCGCTTCTTGCCCTTCGCCAGCATGTCGCAGGCGTTTTCAAGGCGCTTGGCGCGCGTCTCTTCCTTTTTCGCGGAGGTGATCCACTGAACCCAGTCGCGCCGGGCAACCGGCGTGATGGACGCCCAAACCTGTTGCGCCTTGGGCGGAGCCGATTCCAGTGCCGCCTGAATCTCGACAGGGATTTTGGGTTCCGGCTCCTCCGCCATCGGCGCGATCTCGAAGGCAACGATCTCGCCTGCTTTGACGCCTGCCGAATCTCCGAGCTCCTTCTCCACCTTCAGCCAGTGGCCCCCCGCGCCGTCGGGCTCAAGCGTGGCTTGGAACGGGCTGCCGTTGATCATGCCTTCCACCGACACCATTCCACGCGACGGCAGTTGATCGCTGGCTTCCTGCGGCAGATTCAAGAAGGTCCAGTCCGCGTCCTTCTCCACGCCCGCAGGGCGGTGGAGCTTGGCTTGAAATCGGATGCTAGGCACAGGACTCATATTCTCGCATACGCTCGGCGCGGAGCGATGGTAACCTGCCGCCTTGAGCCCGATGCCAACTCAAGACGTAGCGTACAGGTCCTCGATGGCGGGCAAGCTGGCGAAGGTCACCGTCGCCTTCTGGGTCATCAAGATTATCGCCACCACCCTGGGCGAAACGGGCGGCGACGCGCTTTCCATGCCCCCGATCAACCTGGGCTACGACGTCGCCACCTACATCTATCTCGCCTTCTTCGTGGTGACCGTGGCGGCGCAGGTGGCGGCAACCAAGTACCATCGCTTTCTGTACTGGGCGGTCATCATCGCCACCACCACGCTCGGCACCACCACCGCCGACTGGCTAACGCGCGACGTCCACGCCTTCGGCCAGGTTGGTCTCGGCTACGGCCCCACTTCGCTCGTACTGTTCCTAAGCCTGATGGCGGTCCTGCTCGTTTGGCGCCTAACGGCGGGGTCCGTCGCCATCAGCCGCATCGCGGATCGGAAGTCGGAGACGTTCTACTGGGTCGCCATCCTTGTCTCAAACACCTTGGGCACGGCGGTCGGTGACTGGATCGCCGACACCAACAAGTTCGGGTTCGAGGGAGGCGCACTGCTCTTCGGAGGGCTCATCGCCGTCATCGGCACGGTCTACCTGTTCACCCAAGTTTCCCGCCCGTTCTTGTTCTGGTCGGCGTTCATCCTGACGCGCCCGTTGGGCGCGACCCTGGGCGACATCCTCACCAAACCCAATGCCCAAGGCGGTCTGAACCTGAGCCGCCCTGCCGCCAGCCTGGTCATCTTGGCGTGCATCATTCCGCTCATCGCGGCATTCTCCAAAGAACCCGAGCACCCCGTGGCGGCTTAGCGCTTCTTCTTCGCCAGGTTACGGGCGACGTTGGCACGGACCATGTCCCGCAAGAGAGACTCGGGAAGCGGGTGCTCGGGCGTGAACTGGATCGTCCCCTTCGAAGTCTTGAAACCCGCCAGTTGGTCCGCGAAGTCGTCGACGATCGCGCCCGGAAAGAACGAGCAATGCCCCTTGAACGCGGCGTAGGAGGCGATCATGCCGTTCAGTTTGAAGGTGGGTATGCCATAACTGATCGTCTCCTGCGCTTCGGGAAGCTCGTCGCGGAGGATCGACCGCACACGCTCCAAAGCAGCTCGGTGTTCAGGCAACTCCACAGCTTGCAGGTACTCGTCCACGCTGGCGGCGGCAGGTCTCATCGCCGGAAGTTACCCAAACCGGCTCACTGCATGAAGGCTTCGATGTTGATCTTGCCCGTGGCGAGATTCACCGTTCCTGGCGCCCAAATCTGGCGCGCGTTCACCCACGCGTAGGCTTCGGCGGCAGTGGTCAGCACCACGTTCTCGCAAAGGTCGATGACGGGTTCGCCTGCTCGACCCGTAGCCACGCCGCCCGCCGAAGGTGGATTCGGCAACCGTCGTCCGTGGTGATCGTCGCCCGGATGTCGAGATCCATACGCCCGTCGGCTCGGAGCCGCAGATAGTCCACCCTTTCACATGGCCGGAGAGGCGTCCCGAAGCCCGTCCCTCAAAAGCCACGTCGAATCTCGCGCCTTGCGGCGGAACCGGCGCCTGCCCCGACAGAATCGCCTCCATCGTTACGCCGTAGTCGGTGACTCCGGTGATGTCCAACTCGTACTGGTAGATCTTCTCGCCACGCATCGCAGCACCATACCGCAACGCGGAACTGCACCAGTTCAGTCGCCATAGACTGCTATATGCCAACCGGGCGCAAACGATTCGCCCAGGTCGAGATCAGGAACCTCGCCTAGTGGCCGCGAGTCGAGACCCTCCAGGTAGGTAAACCACCCACCCGACGCCCCGAGAAAGCTGTCGTAGGTGCTAAAGTCGTAGCGCCGACCCCACTTGGTCTCCGATACGCTGACCCGACCGTCGAGAGAGAGGTGACGATACGCTTCGGGCAACTCAACGGAGTTGCTATCCTCCCGCTTTGCCTTAGGACGGGCGAAGTTCACCGCCTCCCTGTAGTCTGCCGCGTGTTGTTGGAACTTCCTTAGCGCTTTGGCTTCCGGGTAGTCGTTCACCATGGTGATGGTGCCAACCCAGACGGCTACGGGCACCACCAATACTGCGAGTAGCCGCACCAAGCCGAGTACACGCACATAGGCCAGCGAGACCCCCAACGCGTACAGGGTGGTCATGGCGAGGAGGGCAGTGAG
The DNA here is from genome assembly GCA_046330155.1 of Fimbriimonadales bacterium. Classification (GTDB taxonomy): domain Bacteria; phylum Armatimonadota; class Fimbriimonadia; order Fimbriimonadales; family Fimbriimonadaceae; genus CALMEF01. The sequence continues at coordinate 126,930 of JAXLTH010000004.1, forward strand.
TGCCAGGGCTCCTAACGCGAACGTGACGCTACCATGAAGCATGCCCACCCCGCACAGGAAGCCAAGAAGACAGATCACGAGGATCGCGCGGAACAGAAATCGCCAAGTGGGCTTCGGGTCCTCCATGTCCAGAGTGACCGCCGAACGGCCTCTATTGGTTCCCGAGACCGACGTGGCTATACTGCCCGGCAATGGTCGAACGGACCTTTGGCTCGATACTGGACTCACTGACGTGCCCCATTTGGCAGGCGCCAACCGCCAGTCTCGCCGGCCCTGAGCTGGCGACGGCGGTTTCTCGTGCGGGCGGAATGGGCTCAATGGCGCTCACCTGGACCGATCCCGAACTCGCCGCAGATCAAGTGAGGCAGGTCCGTGCGGAGACGCCCAATCCCTTCTTCGTCAACTTTGCGCTCGCGTTCCCTCCGCTCGCCCTCGATGCTGCCCTCGAAGCCGGAGCCCCCATCGTGACGTTCTCTTGGGGCGACCCGGAACCCCATCTCGCCAAGGTTCGCGCTGCCGGCGCTAAGGTCGGCATTCAAGTCACGAACGTCGCGGGGGCAAGACGTGCCCTCGACCTGGGCGCCGACTTTCTGATCTGCCAAGGGAATGAGGCGGGCGGGCACGTGCAATCCACCACCCCGCTCCTCGAACTGCTTCCCCGCATCGTCCAAGTGGCCGAAAGCATGCCGGTCATCGCCGCCGGGGGCCTCGCCACGGGCCGAGACATCGCTCGGGTTCTCAAGCTTGGGGCGAAAGGGGCGATGCTCGGGACCCGCTTTCTTGCGACCCGCGAAAGCCGGGCGCACGCAGAATACAAACGTCTTCTCGTTGAGGCATCCGGTGAGACCGCGCTGACCGTTTGCTTCGATGGCAGCTGGCCGTACTCGCCGCAACGCGTCTTGCGAAACAGTACGCTGGAAGCTTGGGAATCCGCCGGCTGCCCCCCGGTTGGGAGGCGCCCCAGCGAAGGAGAGACGATCGGACTCACCGCCGAGGGCGAGCCGATCTTGCGTTATGAGGGCACTGCCCCCAAACAGGGCACCCACGGATCCATTGAGGCGATGTGCCTCTATTCGGGCACGGGCTGCGGCGAAATCGACGATATCCCAGGAGCCGGAGACTTGGTGGAAAGGCTCTGGCAGGAATGCCTGGGCCAAGGTTAGTTGTCGACCGTCTCGTGGCCAAGCAAGTGCCTCACCGAGTACATCTGGCCGGTGTGGTGCGCCACATGGAACGCCTGGTATTCCAGAGTCCAGCCCCAAGTCCAATCGTTGCGGTTGGGGTTGGGTTGCTCTGAGTCCTTCGGGTCGGCGGCAAAGGCGGCTTTGCACAAGGCGTGGATGCGCTGGACTTCGGCGAGCACCGCTTCTGCCCCCAAGTTCAACGAGAACGGGTCATCGGCGTTCGCGGTGTAGTATCGCGCCGCCGGCATAAAGAGTGGACTCTCGGCGCCCCCTTCGCCCAAAAACGACTGAGCCTCCCAGTAGGCGATGTGCGCCGCCAACTCGCCCACGCTGAGCAATCGTGGATGGGCTCGACGCCAAACATCCGCGTCGGGCAAGCCCTTGAAGGCCTCGCTCATCTCCCAATGCGCGGTGTCCAGCGCTTTCACAAGAAGGTCTAAGTTTGCCATTCCGCCAATCTAGCACGGATCGCGGCTTAGCGGCTCAGGTCGAAAGTCAGTTTCCCGTTGGACGCCGTTGCCTTCCATCCCGACTTCGTGCCCTTGACCGATCCGCTCGACACCGGGACTGAGTAATCGAAGCCTTGCCATCGGGACTTGATCTGGCCGTCCGCTGCCGATGCAAGTGTGCTCTTTCCCACCTCGCACTCCAAGACCACGGCAAACGCCTTCTCCGAACCGGATACGGTGAGGGTTATCGTCCGCTCGTCGAATCTGACGAGCAAACTGCCACCCCCTTCCAAAGCGACGGAAACCTCCAACCGGTCACCAGACTCCTTCACCTGCGGCTTCCCCGCTACCCTCACCAATCGCTCTCCAAGATAGAAGTAGGCGCCCGCCCGCGGCTGCGAGGACGATCCGGGCGACTTGCTCCAGTGGTAGCCATCGATTACGGCGAGGAGGCGCTGCTCCACATCGTTCGCCCGGGTCGGCTCGTCGAGAAACGGCTGACGGAAGGCGTCGCGGTAGACCACGAGGTCGCGCAAGTACGGCACGTCGCCGCGGAAATGGAGGTTGGCGCGATAGAAGCGGCTTTGGAACCAAACAGTTCGGCATTCAGGCTCGCGGTTCCCGAAGGGATCGTCGAGCATGATCTGAGCCTGAGGCGGCGTGTGCGCGAATGCCTTCTTGAACCTTCTGCCCGACTCTCCCATCGTCTCCACGGACACCGCGCCCCGCTTGGCGAGTTCCGCCAACGCGGCGATTTGAGGCTCATGTCCCGGCTCCTGGTCTCGCCAGGGAAACGAGTTCTCTTGGCCAATTTGGGCATAAGCGAATCCAAGCGTGGGCGACGATTCGATCATCGAGAGGAACCTCTTCACGAACTCCGGGCTGCGACCCGAAGGCCATACCGGCTCCATAGTGTCGGGCTCGCCGTGCATCTTGCCGTCGGGCATGGGCCACGCCTTGTCATAGTAGTAGACGGGGTCTTGGCCGAGCATTCGAAAGACCGGCGCCTTGATCTGGTTCTTGGAATCGACCGCCGGGCTCCACAGGTTCGATTTGCTCGGATAGTAACCCGCGATAGGTGAGCCCCAGATGGTGAATCCGTCGGTCGCGATTTGGTCGCGACACGTGGCGAAGGCATCCACCCCGTACTTCTCGGCGAGATACTCGACCGTGAAAGCGTCCAGGTTCCAGCTTGCCACGGAAGAAGGGTGCCTTCCCCACACCTTTTTGAACTCGCCCATCGCCGCGTCAGCCAGCTTGGTCCGCTCATCCTTGGTGTAACCGAGCGTGAACGCAACCGAGGGGTAGTGGTCCCATTCGTAGCCGGGCCGGCCTCGCCAAGCGACTCCCGCCGCCTTGCAGTGCATCTCGTTCACCTCGAACCACGTTCCGACTTCGTGGCCCTTGGGCATGCGCTCACGCAGGAACTCGACGAACGGTCCCGACACCAGAGCGTCGAACTGGAGCAACCATGTCGCCGGCAAGCCTTTGGCGACGATGATCTCCATCTGCTTGCGCACCGGGAGCAGCAAGTCGGTCTCGAACCTTGGTTCGACGCCACGAATAAAGTTGACGATGTTAACGCAGCGCATGGCCTTCTTCGGCATGGCGTCGATTGAGCTCATGAATGCCCCGGTTCTTACCCCCAGATAGCCATAACCCGATGCCCGCAGAAACTCGCGTCTAGACCACACGAAGCTATTCTAGTTCCTCGACAGAAGGCGCACGGCTTCGCCGAGCGGGTTGGCAAACGGTTCGACCTTTGAGACGCCCGGCTTTCGAACCCACTCTTCCTCCCAAGGGGCAATCGGTTCTCCTGCGAGAAGGCGGCGCATTCGCGGCACGTAGAAGTCCCGGATCAAACCGCTCCAAAGGCGGCACGAATAGTCGTTGATCGGCGGGCCCCATACCGTCACGATCCGCTTGGCGTCGCTTTCGTAGCGGAGTTTCTCGGCATCATTACTCCCCCATGCCCGGGCGAAATCCACCCAGCGCTGTAAGCGGTGGGTTGGGTGCGATTCCAGAAGCCGGTCGGCGCCAAGGAGGAGTTCGCAAGCCTCGTCCCATAGCTGAGCCCGCTTGGCGGGGTCGTTCTGGGCTGCCACGAACAAGTCCTCCGCTTCTGATCCCAATGCCATGGCGGCGAGTTCGACGGCGTCGTTAACGTAGAGCTTTGAGCCGGCAAGCTCGGCAGAACAACTCAAGAAGGTTCGAACGCCCTCGACGAACCGGGGATCTTTGGTCATGGTGCCCCGGGCCGGCCGACCCGCCTGCCAGCCAAACTTGGGGTGGTCAGTAAACGACCCGTAGCAACTTTGCCGGAATAGCGCGAAGGCATGCATGAGGGCGTCCGGCACTTTGCCGTAGCGCGCCCGGTAATAGCCTCGCGCCCAGTCGTTGAGATCGACCGGCTTCTGACGCCAATTCAGGTCGGACAGAAGTTCGTAAATGGTCTCGTTGTTCTCGATGCCCTCGGGCGACATGCCGAAGCCGACCATCTGTCCCCGCTTGGGCGAACCAAGCGCCTTGAACACGTCCGCGGCATAGAAGTCCAGCACCCCCGTGTAGCCGGCCTTGCCGCCCATGTTGGGAATCACGCCGTAAATCCAGGGCTTGCCGTAGAAGCCGGAGAAGACGTCCCAGTTCATGCCGTTTCGCCAGAAAACTCCGTTGTAGTCGGCTGCCATGTCCAGCACAAGAGCGCGGTCGTTAGGGACCTTGCTGAGCAGCGCCGCCACCGTCGTCGGGTTCCAGATCTCCCTTTGGTAGCCGAACATCCAGCCCTGCATCACCCACACCGCCTTGGGATCGGTTGCCGTAAGGGTCTTGTAGACCCGGTCGCCGTAGCTGGCGAGGAATCCGTTCAACGCTGACGGATCGGACGGGACGTCCATCTCGTTGAAGCTGTCCACGAGTTTGTAGTGCTCGGTGCCAAACTCTTTCGCCCATTCCCGATCGAAGCGGCGGCTGATCTCGGAGAACAAATCGGTTTCGGACGACAAGAACTGGGATTGCTTGTCCGCCGGGAATCCTCCCCAACTGAGTCGCGCCAGCTTGATCGCCGGGAAGATTCGGGTTATGCCGCTCGGTACGAAGCCCGAAAACCCGGGCACGATGGGGGTCATACCCAATGCCCTCATTCGCCTGAGAATCCGGTGTTGCAGAGCAACTTGGCCCGCGTTCCAACGGTCGGTCAAGGGGCCGTCGTGGCGGGTGATGTTCCCCATTCGCTGCCAAGGCAGGAACGCGGGACCCGTGTAGAAAGCGTCGATTTCAGGTCGGGTAACGCCCAGAGAACGCCACACCCGGGTCCCGATCGCCTCTGTGCCTACCAAGGCAATCGGCATGTTCACGCCGTGCAGCGCCATCCAGTCGAGTTCCTTCTCCCACCGTTCCCAAGACCAGTAGGGCATCGAGTAACCGTACGTGACGACGTTGAAATACTGGCGGAATCGAAAGGGAGTCGATGCCGAGGTGCGCGGAGCGTCAGGCCACTTGGGCGGCAGATCGAGGCGTTTCCCCGACCATGTGCTCATACCGAGCCCCTTCGCCTTTAGGTACTGGTAGAAGCCGCTACACAAGGCGACTTTCGAGGAAGCGGCAATAGTTAGCTTGCCGCCCGAAGCTTGGTACGCAAACCAGTCGCCCTTCGCCGAACCGCTTTCCAACCGTAAGGCAATGTCGTCGGCTCTGGCTCCGATCAGCCGGCGCAGCACCGCTCTCGGCTCCTCGACCGGTTGCGCGGAGGCCGAAACAAGCACGAGGGGTAAGAGGAGGGGCGTAGGCACAACCCTAGTATGCGCGCCCGACGTTCAACGCATGATCTCTGCCGCCGGCCGTCCCGAGCGCAGAAGGTCGGCCATCTTCCTCATCTTCGGCTCTGCGTGTAGGAAGAATGCCATCAGCCCGGGGCATAGGTAGTTGAGCCCCGGCTCCCCTTCCGGCGTCACCACGAAGCGGTCCTTGGGACACCCGCCGTTACAGGCGTACAAAACCGGACAGGCTCGGCACATGGCGGGAAGCCTGGCACGCTTATCCCTTCCGAACTGCTTCTGCTGGGGGAGCTCGACCAGGGTCTCGAGGCGCTGTTCCAAGATGTTGCCGAGACGGTATTTCGGCTCCACAAAGTGGTCACAGGAGTAAACATCGCCGTTGTGTTCCAGCGCCAACGCCTCGCCGCAGGTGGGCGCGTAAATGCAGAGCGAATAGATGCCCATTTGGGCGCCCAGCGTGGCATCAAACAGCTGGACAAAGACCTTGCCGACGTCTTGCGAAACCCACTCGTCGAACACCTCGCACAAGAACCTTCCGTACGCTTCGGGGTTGACCGAGCGGCTGGTTACAGATGAGCCGACTTGCTCATACAGCGGACGATCGCCCCTCTCGTTCTGGCTCCAGCCCCGCTCGGCCAGATCGTGGTTCTCCTCGGTGGTTCGCTCAACGATCGGAATGAACTGGATGAACTCAGCCCCGAGGTCATCGCGAAAGAACCTGTAAACCTCGGCTCCCCGGTTCTGGTTGGCGGCGTGGACGGTGCACAAGATGTTCACGTCCACTCCTTGGCTCTGCATGAGTTTCCAAGCTTCCAAAACCCGGTCGAACGTGCCCTTGCCGCCTTTGTTCAGCCGATAGGTGTCGTGGACCTCCTTCGGGCCGTCGACGCTGAGCCCAACGAGAAAACCGTGCTTCTTGAAGAACGAGCACCAGGCGTCGTCGATCCGGGTTCCGTTGGTTTGCAGGGAGAACGAGAGGGTTTGGCTGTTCTTCTTATGCCGCTGCGCAAGTTCGACCGCCTTCTCGAAGAACTCCAAGCCCATCAGCGTCGGTTCGCCACCCTGAAACGCCACCTGCACTTCAGGCACCTCGTGGGCGTCGAGGAGTTGGCGAATGTACGCCTCAAGCACCTCGTCCGACATCCGAAACTTAGACCCGGGGTAGAGGCTTTCCTTCGAGAGGAAGTAGCAGTAGGTGCAATCCAGATTGCAGACCGCCCCCGTCGGCTTCGCCATCAGATGGAAGCTACGCTTGGGCCGCCGAGCAACATCGCGCATCGCACGCTTGTACAGGCTCAAGCCAAGGGCTCCCGCGGCATCATGACCGCAAGCTTACGCGATGCGTCGTCAGGGCATACTTCCCCCATGCCTTTGCGTCCCTTCCAGAAGCTGACCTTGGTCCGGCTCGTCAGCCCGGCGGTTCCTCCTCCCGACACTCCCGACGACCACGCCATCCAGGCCGCCCACATTCGCTATCTAGGTTCCCTGGTGGAAGCCGGCACGATTCTGGCAAATGGGCCGGTGAAGCGACTGGACGACCCCACTGCGCGGCATGTCCCTATACACGGTCGCGCCGGAAGAGGCGAGACGGCTCGCCAACGAAGATCCCGGCGTGAAGGCAGGCTGGTTCGACATTGTGGTCGACGAGTGGATGATTCCCGTCCGACCGCGCACGATCGGCGACCGCGTCGACTTTGAGATGGACGTCCCGATCTAGGAGACGCTGGCGAACGTCGATACCTAGAACGTCGGTCACCTCAAGCCGATACGCCTGAAGGTTCTCGCGAGGGAAGTTCCGGAGTGGGCCGCTAACGATGGCGGCCGTGTCCGCTTCCTGTTGAGCCCGAATCCAATCTGCATCGCGAGCCGGATAAATGCGCCGGTAATCCGCGCAAACCGCCTCGTCGGGGCCGTCCTCTGCCGGGCCGTGGTAGATCAGCAGGACCCGCTCGATCAGGTGCGCTCGAATGAGGAAGTTCAACTCGTCCACGATGCCGGAAGCCCGCATGTACTCGTAGCCTGCCTGCGAGAGCGCCCCCGGTCCGCCCGGAATGTAGAGACGGTCATAGCTGTGCACGCCGAGGGCTCCGCTCAAAAACTCGTCCAGAGGTTCCTGAAGACGGCCATCGGAACAGGCAACCACCAGCACGCGCGGGCGCTCCGCATTCCATGGGTTTGCGGTTTGAAACACGTGGCCGTCGGGCATGGCTGATTACACCCGGTTAGGAGATATGCTGGGCTATGATCGGCGTCACGCTTCTAGCCGCCAGCCTGCTCGGTCCCGCCACGATCAAAGTGTACGTGGTGTCCTACTTCCCCACCTCGGGCGACCAGATCGACCGTAAGGTCACGGGCGATGTCGGGGGCAACTACGCGGACCTCAAGGCCAAAACCGAGAAGCTCACCGATGAATGCTGCCGTGCCCTGGAGGAGGGCTCCCGGTTCCGTGGCTACAAGCTTAAGAGCGAGCCCGCTCTGAAGTACGAGGTGGTGGGACATACCGAGTTTCGCGAGGCGATGCCCCTGTTGCCCAAGCAGCCCGACCAGAACGTGCCCACCACCGACTACGGCGCCATCATGAAGCGGATCGGCATTGCGGCGAGGGTCAAGAACGAAGGCGTGCAAGAAGTGTGGATCTGGGGCTACCACGGGGGCGTGCTGAACCTGTGGGAGTCGAACATGTCGAGCCCGACCGGCGACATCAGCAACTCTGACCGTAACCCGAACGACCTCCCCGTCCTTGATCGGACCTACACGGCTTACCACTACAACTACGGCAGGGGGCTCGGCGAGATGCTGGAAAACCACATGCACCAACTCGAAGCCCTACTCAACAAGGTCGACGGCCGCGACGACACGCCTCCCGAGAAATGGGACCAGCTGCTCTTTTGGGGCAACTTTGTGGGCAGCGATGCCTCCCACAAGATCGTGACCAAGCCCGCCCACTGCGGCTGGACCCACTACGCCCCGAACAGCGAGAAGGACTACGATTGGACGAATCCTCGAACCGTGGAGACGGACATCGAAGACTGGAAGCCGGACGGCGGGGGCAAGACCCAGATGATGAACGCCGACCGTTGGGGCCGGGATCCCATCAAGTGGCGAATCTACTGGATGCAAGCCATCCCCGGCGTCAACCACGGCTTGACCTACAAGGGCAAGCGTCTTCGAAACTGGTGGTCCTTCGTTTCCAACTGGGACCAAGCCCAAAGGGAGCGCTGGACACTTATCTACTCAGGTCCTGGGGGTCTCTGACTTGGATCAAGACTCGAACTTGGCGGTCCAGTTTCTTCGAGCGCTTGTCTATCCGGACGTTCAAGCTCCTCGAGCGCCCTACGATCTTGGGGTCCAAACAATCTTTCAGGCGCGGCTGCGTCAAGTACAACCAGATCAAGCTGAGGTGGCCTGGGTCGAATCAATGATAAGCGGCCTTGCAAGCAACACCAACCAAGTACTCACGCACACGACTGAGCGAGCTGTCGTTTTGCCGATGCTGATAAAGGTTAGCAGTGCCCGAATTTGCGACAACGCCCACGTGCTCATGCGGTTCCTTCTGTTCGCGAAAAGGTCCTATCCGTCGGAGTTTCCAAACGCAGTTGAAAGCGGATTGACGAACGCGATTAGGATATGCGGTGACCTTTCGGAACTAGCAAGGGGCGAGCGAGCGGGCGCAATCAATGTAGCCTTGCTCTTTGTGGAGTTGGACAATGAAGCAAAAGCTAGGCTGTCCAGCCAACTGCGAGGGCTCAAGTGGACCTTCTTTCATCGCATTCCCGACAGGCTGACTTGACGTGCCTTGAGCCGAAGCACTTGGAGTCCAAATGAAATCACCCACCGTCTTTCTCACCCCCGAGCAGGTCGCCTTCTATCACGAGAACGGCTACCTTTCGATTCCCAACCTCATGCCCGCCGAGGAGGTGGAGTGGATGCGGGACGTTTACGACGACTTGTTCGCACGCCGCGCCGGCCGCGAAGTCGGCGACCAGTTCGACCTTGCGGGCACAGACGAAGAGGGCAAAGAAGCCGTTCTGCCTCAGATTCTGGGCCCCGCGAAGTACGCGCCCGAACTGCGAGATTCGCAGCTCTGGATCAACGCGGCGGCGGTTGTCAAGCAGCTACTGGGCGAGGACGCTCAGTTCGGCGACGGGCACATGATCTTCAAGCCTGCCCGCATCGGCGCCGAGACGCCCTGGCATCAGGATGAAGCCTATTGGGACCCCGGACTGAACTACACCAGCCTGAGCATCTGGGTGCCGCTTCAAGAGGCAACCGTCGAAAACGGCTGCATGTGGTTTGTGCCTGGTTCCCACCGGCAAGAGGTGCTTCCCCACCAGAGCGTGGGCGGCGATGTTCGGATCCACGCTCTGGAGCTAATCGAAGCCGATACCCGCAGTGCGGTGGCGTGCCCGTTGCCCCCTGGCGGGGCGACCTTCCACGACTCGCGGACCCTGCACTACACGGGTCCCAACCGCTCAAACGTGCCCCGTCGGGCGTACATTTTGAGCGGAGGCCTTCCGGCTACGCCCCGAAGCGACGGAAGGCGCTTTCCTTGGAATGAGGTTAAGCAAGCGGCCCGGCAAGAACGTGAGAAGTCCGGACAAAGCTAGATTCGCAATACCCGTGAAAAATACCGGCATCTTAGAAAGCTATCGGAGATTGCGGGCTTAAAGCGCGTCTATTGCTCTAGAATGGTCCCTATGCGCTTTCGTACCCTCCTTGCGGCTTCCTTCTCGCTTCTCTGCGTACCTTTTGCGGGTGCTCAAGTACTGGTAACCACCAGCGGCGACTACAACGTGGTGACCACCGCTCAAGCCGTCTCGGTAACCGACTCGGAGAACTACAACGGGAACTTCGTCGGCTCCGCGTTCTCAAGAAGCGCCGACTCCTACGCCGAGTACACCGATCCCGAACTCGGCTGGCACTACGCCCACGGGG
>JAXLTH010000040.1:0-28290 GCA_046330155.1 Fimbriimonadales bacterium
CCCCACCGAACCGTTGGGCGGCCAACTCTAGCAGGGCGTCCTTCTCGGCTCGCAACGAGTCGTCTCCCTGGGCGGCAGGCTCGCCTTCCGTTTTCTCGGTGTTCCGGGCGGTATCGGCGTAACCGCCAACCGACTGCCGCAGCTGCTCAAGCGGAGGCAACTGCGATGCGGATTTGACCGGAGGCAGGGTTCGCGGTTCCGCAGCCTTGCGGCCGACCTGGATGAACTGCATGATGAGCACCACGCCCAAGCCGATCGCCGCAACTAGGCCGATTGGGCCCAGGAAGCGCGAAAAGTCGATGGCGCGCACATCGACGGCTTGCGAGTGGATCGCGAGAGGCGACGATCGAATGGGACGCCGGCACATGTCGCACGTGTCCGCGCTCACCGTTTGCAGCCCGCACCACGGGCAGAAAACGGCTTGGCGATAACTGGGGTGCAAAGCGTCGTCGATCACGGGTCTCCGTAGAATTATCGGTTTGGAGGCGCACAAAGTTCAGCGGAAAAGGCAGAATAGCGCCATGCGGCGCCTCGCGATCTACCCAGGCTCCTTCGACCCGCCCACTCTGGGCCACTTGGACGTGATGGAGCGAGCCGCCAAGCTGTTCGACCAGTTGGTCGTTTCGGTGGGCGCGAACTCCGCCAAAACGCCCTTGCTCAGCGTCGAAGACCGCATGGAAGCCATCCGCGCCTGCACCACGCACTTGCCCAACGTCAGCGTGGATTCGTTCCAGGGACTGCTGGTCGACCACGTCGAAGCGATGGGCGCCCACTCCATCGTCCGCGGCCTTCGCGCCACCGCCGATTTCGAGTACGAGTTCCAGATGGCGATGGTGAACCGTCGCCTGGACGAAGACATCGAGACCGTCTTCCTCATGACCAAGTGGGAGCACAGCTACCTCAGCAGTTCCATCGTCAGAGAAGTCGCCGTCCTCGGTGGCGACTATTCCGCCATGGTCCCGCCTCCCGTTGCCGCTATCATCCGCCGTCGCCTCGAAGGATCCAAGCCATGATTCTCTCGCTCCTCGCCCTTATCCCCGCCGCCACCATCAGCATCGTTCCGCAGCCGCAGTCGGTCCGCCCCGGAATCGGCGTTTTCGATATCAAAGCCAGTACCGTGCTGGTCGCCCCCGGCCAAGCCAAGAAGGTCGCCGAGCGGTTTCGAGACGACATCGCGCCCGCCACGGGCTTCAAATTGCGCGTCGAGGACACGGGCGGAGACCGCAACACCGTCCGCTTTACCCTCACCGACGAGGCGTCCTATGGCGATGAGGGCTACCGCTTGGTTGTGGGCGACAAGCGCGTCGACATCACCGCCCGCAAGCCCGCCGGCCTCTTCTACGCGTGCCAGTCCCTCCGCCAGATGATGTCGCCCAAGGTTTTCGCCAAGTCCAAGCAAGGCGCGCTGTGGCTTGTCCCCTGCGCCGAAATCGTGGACTCTCCCCGGTTCGTCTGGCGCGGACTCCACCTCGACGTCAGCCGCCACTTCTACGGCCCTGCGTTTGTCAAGGAGTTCATCGACTGGCTCGCCATCCACAAGATGAACACGTTCCACTGGCACCTCACCGACGACGGCGGCTGGCGGATCGAGATCAAGAAGTATCCCAAGCTCACCGAGGTCGGCGCGTGGCGCGAGGAGCAGTCCGCCGAGTGGGACTACGCCAACCTCCACTTCCCGGGCAAAGACTCCGGCAAGAAGACCTACGGCGGCTACTACACGCAGAAGGAAATCCGCGACATCGTGAAGTACGCCGCCGATCGCTTCATCACGATCGTGCCCGAAATCGAAATGCCGGGCCACAGCACCGAGGCGATCGCGTCCTATCCCGAGCTCGCGTGCAACACCCCCGCCGACGTCATGGCGGCGTATGTGAAGGGAACCGGCAACGACTATCCCAGCATGGTTTGCGCAGGTAAGGAAGAAGTCTCGACGTTCTTCCAAAACGTGCTCACCGAAGTCCTCGACCTGTTCCCGTCGAAGTTCATCCATATCGGCGCCGACGAGGTCCCCAAAAGCCTGTGGTCGCAATGCGCAGACTGCCAGGCTCGCATGGCGAAGGACAACCTAAAGAGCGTTGAGGAACTGCAAAGCGACTTCGTCCAACGCATGGAGCGCTGGCTGAGCGCTCACGGCAGGCGCCTCATCGGATGGGACGAGATTCTCGAAGGCGGACTCGCCCCCGGCGCAACCGTCATGTCCTGGCGAGGTATCGACGGCGGCATCGCCGCCGCTCAAGCCGGGCACGACGTCGTGATGTCTCCCACCTCCCACTGCTACTTCGACTTCTCGTACAACTCGATCCCCACGCGGGCGGTGTACGAGTACGAGCCCGTCCCGTCCGTCCTTACTCCCGAAGAGGGCCAGCACGTCCTGGGCGCCCAGGCGAACATCTGGACCGAGTGGCTCTCCAGCGAGGAGGAAATCGAAACGCAGGCGTTCCCGCGAGCCGCCGCCCTTGCCGAAACGGTGTGGACCAAGCCCGAAAACAAGTCGTGGAGCAACTTCTCGGCGAAGCTGGAAGAGCACTACGCCCGCATGGAAGAACTGGGCATCGCGTTCTATCTGGAACCGCCCCAGCCCAAATCGGAGCTCGTGGTGCTGGGCACCGACGCGAAGGTCGACTTTGAGCCCTGCCGCGTTCCCGGCGGCGTCATCCGCTATACGACCGACGGCTCTGAGCCGGAAGCGACGTCCCCCGTCTTCAACCGGTCCTTTGTTCCCGAGGCCCCGACCGTCGTTAAGGCGGCGGTCTTCCGCCCCAAAGGCCCCAAGAGCGCCGTCGTCGAGGTCTCGGCGATCAAAGTCGAAGTCGGAGCGGTCGATGGGCTCCAGCCCGGCTTGGTCCGCCGTTGGATCAAGGACGCCTTCAGCAAGTGCCCGGACTGGAGCGCCTTCTCCGGTGCGGAATCCCAAGTCGTAGACACCATCGGCGTCGACGATCTCGCGGCGAACCCCACCTTCGCCGTAGCGTACGAAGGCTATCTGCGCATTCCCACCGCCGGCGAGTACACGTTTGCGCTCGGCAGCGACGACGGTAGCAAGCTCTGGATCGGCGACGGCGTCGCGATCAACCACGACGGTCCCCACGGATACTCGGAGAAGAAGGTCTCGATCAAGCTGCCCGCCGGCGACCTGCCGATCCGAATCGTAATGTTCGAGCAGGGTGGCTCAGAGAAGCTCACGCTAACGGTCGCGGGTCCGGGATCGGACGCTCAACCGGTGCCGGCTTCGATGATGTTCCATCGTTAGGCGGCGGGAGCCGCCATCAGCGAGGCGAGGGCGGCGAGCGTTGCCGCCGCCGCCGCCTCGTAAAGATCGTCCTGAAGGACGTAGACGCCGGACAGAGCCTGGTCCCCCACGCGGAGGGAGACGCTGACGAGCCGGTTTTCTCCCGATTCGACCAGGTGGATGTCTTCCAAGGAAATGGGAGTGCCCGGATAGGCCCGCTCCACCGCCTTGGCGGTCGCGATGGAAATCGACTCCAGCGCGGGTTTCCCCGCCCTCGAATGGGCTCCGCTGACCACCGAAGTGCCGTCGGTGAGGATAACCGTCGTGACCCCGTTCGTGGCTCGCTCGTCGAAGTACACGCCCGCCACCGAAAACTTGGGCGTCACTTCGGGCGTCACGTCGTCGACTTCCGCCACGGCCAGCGCGCCGTTTTGCTCTGCCGCCTTCCTCTTCTGTTTGGCGGCCTTGGCCGCCATGCACTCGCGGCTCGCCATGTTGATCAGGTTGTCCAGCGTGGCGGCGAAGTGGGTGTTCTCGCGTTCGCGGGAGCGCCGCCCTCCGTAAAGTCCCACCGAGAACGAGATCGGCGCGTCGGTGTCCGTGATGTTCACCCCGGCGAGGCCCGCTTCGATCCGTTCGGCAAGGTCTTCGGCATCGTTGCGATGCCGCAACGTCCCAATGGCGAACTCGTCTCCCCCATAGCGGACCAAGATGTCCGTCGCCGGCTCGATACCCTCGGTGAGGTACGTCGCCAACCGTTGGAGGATCCGGTCGCCCACGATGTGGCCGAACTTCTTGTTGTAGTGCCCGAAGTCGTCGAGGTCGATAAAGAGGATCGTGACTTCGCGCCCCTGCTTCAGGTTTTCCAGCCCCCACTCGCGAAGGCGGTCGCTCCAACTCAGCCCGGTGAGCGGATCGTAAGATCTTCCTAGCTCGCGCAACAGGTTAAGCGGGGTGACGATGCCCATGAAGCGCTCGCCATCGAGCACCGGAGCGTAATCCAACTGGTTCTCGACGAACATCGCCGCCACCGAACGGATGGATGAGGAACCCTTGACCACGTAGTCGAGCGGGTGCACGAACGGGTCGACAAACTCCTCGGGAGGAGCAGCCGCCAACGTCTCCAGGCTCACCGTGCCAATCAGTCTTCCCTCTCGTAGCACGCCCAGAGCTTTCACCTTGTGCCCTGCCATGATGTGGATCGCCGTCGAAACCAAATGGTTCTGGTCAACCCACAACGGCAGGAGCTTAAGCTCAGCTATTGTGTTCATAGCGCCGCACGCCCTTGCGCCGTTTCCAAAGTCCTCGTTAACTATATCAACCGCGTTACGCTGGGGCGAATGCGAAATGTACGAGGAAATGGGCATTCAGTCCCGCTCCAACCCGCGGACGACCCGTTCGACGAACTCGTGCAGCTGGTTTGTCGTGTGTTCGCAGTCCTTGGTTTGCCTGCCAAAACGGTTTGCCATGCAGTACAACTCGGCCGGCTCCACCGAGAGGTAACGCGCGATGTTCGCCTCGGGCAGAGACGCCACCCGCAACATCACGTAGCCTGCAAGTTGAAGCCTATTGATGGACGTCGGAAAGCGCTCGGCGGCTTCCATGATGTGATCGCGAAGATCCCATCCGGCCGCGCCGCCAAAGAACGGCTCCAGCACTCCGCATCCCCGCAAAACCCCCTCGGGACCGATCCAACGGGTCTGAACAAGCTTCAGGCGCTTGAGCGCGCCAACCAGTGTCCGACCGTCTCCCGAAACGCGGCGGCTCATGATCCGCACAAGCTCGTCGGAGAGGGTCAGCCCTTCCCGAAACCCGATGTGGCGGATGATCGGCTCCCGCTCTTCTCGACCCGGGGCGCCCAGCGTGGCGTACGTCCACCGGCGCCCGCACGGAATCGTGAGCTTCAACTGCCGGGTGACCTTGGGCGCGGTCAGCGCGATGAGCGTGGGCCGGCCCGACTTAACGCGCCGCTCCAACAACAGATGGAGGTGCGTCGCCACCTTGGGTCGCGAGAGCACATCTTGCACGTTGTCCAGGATCACCGCCCCGTGACTGTCGTGCCAAGCATGCTGATGAACCCAATCCAGCGCGTTCGTGACCGGGACGACCGCCCCCGACTCGTGCTGGAGCCGCTCCGAAGCCGCCTCGAGCAGGTGGCTCTTCCCCCAACCGCTTGGGCCCAAAAGGGCGCCGAAGGTCAGGAGCCCCGACGAGAAAAGAAGAGCCGTCTCGATGGCGTCGATGTTGGTCGGAACGGGGGCGATAGAGTCGAATCCGCGCGAGTTCGATCGGAACAAGACGTCGGAAATCCCCCCGGCTCTCGTGCCGTTCCGCGACTGCTCCATGACGGAACCCAAACTCATCGATCTTCCCTCCGCGCAACGCATCCGGCGTTGCGCCGGCTCGCTCTGCCGAACTACCGTCCGGTTCCCTAACAAGAGCTTAACGCCGGACTCCAATTCTGCACCCAGGACAATCCCCACGTTTTCCCCGCAGGACTACTTGGAGTGGTGGATTTTCGCCCAGTACGTGGCGAAGTCGAAGGTGGGGCTGTGGTCGGCTGTGTGGCAAGGGCGGCACGATGCCGCGCCAGCTGGACCCATCGACTTGGCGCCCGCCGATTCGACGTGGTCCGCCCCGCCGCCGTGGCAGCTTTCGCAGCCCACATCGGCAAGCGCCGCCGTCTCCTTGCGCGACCGAAAGCCGAACTGGCTCTCCAAGCCCACCACGTGGCAGCCCACGCAGTCGGGGTCCGCGATCCTGCTTCTCCCGCTCAAGCGAGGCGAGCGCCTTGGCGTGGCGGGAGCTCTCCCGAACCGCGTACGCCTCGCTGTGCCAAGACTGGCACGCCTGTGAACCTACAAGAAGCGAACCGACGTGGTGCCTTGGAAGTTTGTCTAGCAGACCCTCGGCGCGGACCCGCTCAGATAGGAGTCGGCGCTGACACCTTCGGGTCGTCCCGGTACTCCGGCGCCGGCTTGATCGCCGAGTACCCCGAGAGTTTCCCGTTCTTCAGTTCGGCCCGCACCACGAACTTGCCCTCCTCGCCGGGGCTAACCAACCAAGTCTTGCCGACCACGATGGGCTTTGATGGCGGTTGCCCGACCGAACGGTACGCAATGGCCAGCAGTTGGGGGAACCGGCTGGCAAGCCCGCGCGCGGCCGCCTCGTCTCCGTCCAGCATCAGCACGGGCAACTTCTTGGCCGCCTTGGCCTCGTCCACCAGGTCTCGCACCGCGGCGTCGAGCGTTCGCGGCGTCTCGCGCAAGTTGTCGGCGATGGTCCTCGCCCGCAACGACGCGCCTCCGACCAAAACCGGGCCGCCGGCGAGGCTTGGCGGCAGTTCGTTGGTCGGTGAGGGAGCCAAAGAGCCGGTGAGGAGCTTGCCGTTCGCCAGCCTCGCCAAAGAAGACACCGCTCCCGGGCCCAGCTCCGTCTCGCTGGCCCCCAGGTTCACCGCGGCGGCGCCCATCGCCGCCCACGCCTCGCCCTGGGTCTCGAGTTTGATTTCGTCCTGCCTGCCGACGCCGTTCACCAGGCTCGCGTTCACCATGAGGACTCGCTTCTGGCCAAGTCCCCGCACGGCGGTCGCCAGTCGCCGGATTCCCCCCGTCATCGGCTTGGTACACCCACAGGGCGAGAGGTAGCCGCGGGTGTCGCCCGCAAAGATGAGCGTCGTCCCCGGCGTCGCCTTGGGCGCCGACTGCATCACCCCGCCGGCGAATAGCCCGGCGGCAAGCCAGGGAAGAAGCCTCATCGCACCACGGCGCGAATCGGGACGTGGATGATCGGCTGGCGGGGATCGTTCGTGTAGATGTTCAGCCGGGTGTCGATCGTCCCAAAGTCGGCTTTCCCGTCGAAGTCCACGCTCACGCGATACTCCCACTTGCCGCGTACCGCCTTTGCAATCGCGGTGAAGTTCGGGTGCTCCGACTCGATCTTGGTGATCTCAAAGTCCCGCTCGGGCCGGCTGAGCAACAGGTTGAGCCGCCTGGGCTCTCGGGGGATATTGCCCATGTAAAGCAGGTCGGGCAGCGCCACGATCCCCTTCTGGACGTAGAACGTCTTCCGCATGATGGGGAAGCGCGCGTCGTCCGTTTCCGCCACCAACGTGCCCGGCACGCGGCCGTTCATCGCGTTCTTCGGCAACTTGATCGCGAAGCAGATACCCTCGCGCATCGTCGCTGGTTCCTGCAACTCGGGATCGGCCAGTTCGCCCTTCCACGGTTCCTGGGTCACCTCGGCCGAACGCCCCCGTCCAGGCGGTAGCTCTTGACGTTCAGCTTCGTCCCCGGAGCGGCGATCAGGTACGCGTAAATCGTCTTCGCCTCGTCGTCCATGAGGATCGTTGGACCCTCGGGCATGATGAACCGATACTGGGGGGCGACGTGGATCTTCACCACCACCTCGCGGTAGGGTTCCTCCAAGTCGTTCGAGTAGATGAAGAACCGTTTCTTCAGCGAGCCCAGAAAGTCGTACGTGTTGACCGAGCCCTGCACGATCGCGCTCTTGCCGGCGGGCAGGACCGGATCGTAGCTCGCCGCCAGGCATCCGCAGTCGGGCTGCACGCGGTAGTACAGCGGCGCGTTGCCCAGGTTGTTCACCTGGATGCTGAACCGAACGTCCTGCCCTTGGACGGCATCGTTCAAAACCACCTCGAGCGGCTCCACCACCAGTTTCGGCTTGGTGGCGCGCAGCTTCTTTTTCGCGACAACCGCGTCGGTCAGCGTCTTCACCACGTCGCGCGTGTTCTCGAAGAGCCGAACCTCGGCGGGCGCCAGCCGAACCTCGCCCACCCCGGCGGGATCGTAACGTGAGGTGAACGTGCCGGAGAGCTTGGTTTCACCCAACCCGAGGTAGGAGGACACGGCGTACGCAACCTCGTTGTGAATGTCGCTCACGTCGGCGGCGCTTCTTACCCCCGGCGCCGTTTTCACGCTTGGCAGAAAGCTCCCGCTCCGGAACAGGCCGATCACCGTCTCCAAACGCGGATCTTTGGGATCGTCGCTCCAGAACTGAACCGCGCCCGGAATGTACGCCTGCCCTTCGATGGGCGGCAACTCCTTCTTGAACCGAAACACCAGGTCCGCCGGCTTGGCGGCCACGAACTTCAGGCTGGGAGCCGCCTGCGCCCAAGTTTTGAGCGCCTTGTCACGGGCGGTGATGTAGAAAGGCTTCTCGGAAGCGGGCACCCCGGTGTCGTCCCACTCGTATCGGATCGTCGTCTTCGGCAACAGCCTCAGATCGGCTTTGGCGCCCGCAAAGTCGCCCTTTTCGAGCTTCTCTTCGATGCCGACCACCACCCGCTGGAAGGTTTCGCTCAATCCAGCGGGCAACACGGGGCCCAACGGAACCGTCTGGGCAACAGCAAGCAATGCGACGATCGCGACCATCGTTTAATCCTTACGCTCACTTTACCGACGTTCGTACCGCCCGCCGGTTCCCGTTGGGGCGCAGATCAGTCTTTCCAGTCAGCGACGAACACGTTCGTCTCACCCCGCACCGAACCGTTTCGGTTCGAAGCGAACACCAGGTGCTTGCCGTCTCGCGTCCACATGGGGAATCCGTCGAACTCGGGCGACTTGGTGATCTGCTGTAGGTTGGTGCCGTCCACGTTGATCGTGAACAGGTTGAACTCGCGGCCCTTGGGGTCGCCATAGTTCGAGCAGAAGATGATCGTCTTGCCGTTCGGGTGGAGGAACGGGGCGAACGAGGCGCAGTTGAGGTTGGTCACGCGCTGCTTGTTCGAGCCGTCCGCGTCCATGATCCAGATTTCAAGCTTGCTCGGCCGCACCAGGTTCTCCTTGTGCAGGTCGGCGTAGTCGGTGCGAGACTTCTCGTCCGGCATCACGTCTCGGCGGTACACGATCTTCTTGCTGTCATAGCTCACAAACGGGCCACCGTCGTAGCCGAACTCGTTCGTCAGCTTCTTGATGTGGGTGCCGTCGATGTCGGCGCGGTAGATGTCGATGTCGCCCTCGTAGTCGCCCGTGAACGTGATGAACTTGCGGTTCGGAGCCACCGTCGCTTCCGCCACGTAGCCCGGCTTTGAGATGAGGGGCGTGACGCTGGACCCGTCCAAATTCGCGCGGTACAGGGTGAAGTTCGGGTTGACCATCCAAACGTAGCCCTTGGACATGTCGACCGGCTTCTGCGGACCGGGATCCTTGGCGTGCGTGCTGCTGAAGTAGATGTGCTTCCCGTCCGGGTCCAGATAGCTACAGGTGCATCGGCCGAGGCCGGTGCTGACCAGGCGCTTGCCCGAGCCGTCCGCCTTCATCGTGAAGATCTGCTCGTCCGGAAATCCGGGCTGCCGGCTCTGGAACGTGATCATGTCGCCCTTCAGATTCCAGTAGGCCTCCGCGTTCTGACCGCCAAAGGTGAGCTGGCGGATATTGACGAGGTGGGGCTCCTCGGGCAGCGAGGGGATCGCCTTGTTGTTGGGCCAGCCCTGGAACACGTTGGCTTGCCCGAAAGCGAGAATGGCGACAGTGGTAAGCATCAGCTTAACTTCTACCGGCAAGTCGCCCAGGGTTACTTGCCGTATTTGACGCCCACTGCGTGGCTTTAACGGTTTACCGGCGGTTTGGGTGGGTTGAGCACGAGGTTGTCCATGAAGTACTCCCACATCCGGATGCCGTTGATGCCGGAATGCCCTTGGTCCGGCCCGACCATCAAATCGAAACTCTTGCCCGCCCGTTGAAGCGCTTGCACCAGTTGGTAGGTGTTCGCCGGGTGCACGTTGTTGTCCGCGGTCCCATAGAACAGCATCAGTTTGCCCTTCAGATCCTTGGCGAACTTCATCGCGGAGCCGGCTTCGTACCCTTCCTTGTTCTCGCCCTCGCTGGGCAAGCCCATGTAGCGCTCCGTGTAGATCGTGTCGTAGTTCGCCCACTGCGTCACCGCCGAGCTCGCCACGGCCGCGTGGAACACATCGGGATACCGCAGGATCGCCATCGCCGACGAGTACCCGCCGTACGAGGTGCCGTTGATGCCCACCCGGCTGCCGTCCACGTACGGACGTTGAGCCAGTGCCTTCACGCCCGCCGCTTGGTCGTCGATCTCCACGATGCCGAGCTTGCCGTACACGGCGTCCTTGTGGGCCTTGCCTCTGCCGCTCGTGCCGCGGCCGTCGATCCAAACGATCAGAAAGCCCAGTTCGGTGTATGCGTTGGGCATCTGGAAGCGGTCCGAGCCGCCACCCGACTCCGGGCCGCCGTAAACGTCCACGACTACCGGATACTTCTTCGTCGGGTCGAAGTCGCTCGGCTTCATCAGGGTGCCGTAGCAGTCCGTCGTGCCGTCCGCTGCCTTGAACTTGAACCGCTCGACCTTCTGCAGCCCCAACGCGTTGAACTTGTCCAAATTGCTCTTCGCAAGCGTCGCGATCGGCTTGCCGTCGGCGTTGCAAAGCTGGGTAGTCGGAGGCGTGTCGAGGGTCTCAAAAATGTCCGTGAAATACTTGCCATCGGGCGAGAGGTTCACCGTGTGGTGGAACTTCGGGTCGGTCAGACGCTTCTCCCCCTTACCGTCGAGGCCCACCCGGTGCAGCTGCATCCGGTACGGGTTCTCCCCGTCCCGCGCCATGTACCAAAGCGTCCTGGAAGCCTCGTCCAGCCGCACGATTCCGCCCACTTCGAAGTTGTGCTGCGTGATCGGCGTCAGCGGCCGCCCGTCGATGTTGCCCAAATAGTAGTTCTGAAAGCCGTTGCGCTCGCTCTGCCAAACGAACTGCTTCTTGTCCGCAAGCCAGCGGATGTCGGGCGAGTTGTCGGTCCAAGACTTCCGCCACTCTTCGCGCACGACCACCCTCGACTTCGCCGTCGCCGGGTCGTAGGCGCAAAACTCCATCACGTTTTGCTTCCGGTTGGTCCGGTTGAACAGTAGCTCCGAACCATCCGGAGACCAGCGCACCGCGTAAACGTAGTGCCCGGTTTCCGGGTCGCCGAACTTCGTATCCACCTCCACCGACTTCTTGGCGGCGAGATCGTAAACGAACAGCGTCACCACGGGGTTCGGCGCCCCGGCTTTGGGATACGCCTCCACGTCCAGCGCGTCCTGAACGCGGGTCACGTTCATCGCCAGGTAGTAGTCCGGCACCTTGCTCTCGTCGAAGCCGTAGTACGCCAGCTTCTTGCCGTCGGGCGACCACCACATCGCCTCCCGCACGCCTAGCTCCTCGCCGTAAACCCAGCTGGCGATGCCGAACTTCGTCCGCTTCTCGGCGGAGCCCTCGGTCGTCACGGCGACCTCGTCGCCGCCATCCGCCTTGCTGATGTAAACGTTCCGGTCCCGGTGGAACGATTTGAGCGCGCCGTCGGGCGAAAACGCGGTGTCGAACTGGCGGCCGCGCGCCGGCGTGCCGCGATTCCGGCCCTGCTGCGGGTCGGCGGCGTTCAGCACCGCGGCTTCGCCCTCGGTGATCTTCCCGGTGGCAAGATCGACCTTGTAGGTCTTGCCCTGCCAGGTGTAGGACATCGTCTTGGCGTCCACCCAGTTGGGCGAGACCTCTCCCCGCACCACCGAGCCGCTCATCTCGCGACGCACGCGCTCGAGGCGGTCGTATCGGGGCATTCCCGCGAGGCGGTCTTGGGCCTGCGCTAGCGGGACGGCAAACAGGACGAGCAGGGCGAGTCTGCGCACAAACGGCATTATAGTGCCGGTTACGTCAGAAGTTCCCCTGCCATCCAAGTTTGCGCAACGAGGTTGCCCCGAACCAATACGGCAACTCTCGATAGTCGCCGGCATCCCACGCCACGAAGTCCGCATCCTTGCCTGGCTCGATCGAACCGATTTGGTCTCCCCGGTCCAGACTGTGCGCCGCGTTCACGGTGCAGGCGGTGAGCGCTTCGGCGGGCGTGAGCTTCATATGCACGCACGCCAAGCTCATCGCCATCGGCAGGCTCGGCATGGGCGAAGATCCCGGGTTGAAATCCGTCGCCAGCACCACGGGGAGTCCGGCATCCACCATCTCCCGCGCCCGGGGATAACGGTCCAAACCGAGCGCATACACCGAGCCGGGAAGCAGCACGGGCATAACGTCCCCTGCCAAGAGGGCGGCGATCCCATCCCCATCGGTCTGCTCGAGGTGGTCCGCGGTCTTGGCGCCCAGTTCCGCCGCCAGCGCCGCGCCGCCGCCGTTCGAAAGCTGGTCCACGTGCATGCGCACCTTTAGCCCCAACCCCTTCGCCGCCCCCAGAATCCGTCGCGCCGCCTCCGCGCCGAAATACCGCTCCTCCACAAAGATGTCGCACCACGCAGCGAGCCCTTCCGCAACCACGGCGGGCAGCATCTCCTCCACCAGCAGACGGACGTAACCCTCATGGTCCGAGGCGAACTCCGGCGGAAACGCGTGCGCCCCCAAGAACGTCGCCGACACCTTCTGCCCCAGCCGCCGATACACGCGCAGAATCTTCAGCTCCTCCGAGAGCGAGAGTCCGTAGCCCGACTTTGCCTCCACGGTGGTCGTGCCGTGCCGGTGCATCCTTTGCAGCCGCGAAGCCGCCGCCTCGTAGAGGGCATCCTCGCCCAACGCCCGCGTTTGCCGAACCGTCGAGGCGATGCCTCCGCCGCCCGCTGCGATCTCCTGATAGGTGGCGCCCGCGATGCGCATGGCAAACTCCTCGGCGCGATTCCCACCAAACGCCAAGTGCGTGTGGGCGTCCACCAGCCCCGGCGTCACCAAGCGTCCACCCACGTCCGTCTCCACCGCCTCGGCAGACGCCGCCGCCCGCACGGCTTCCTCTCGCCCCGCCGCCGCCACTTTCCCATCCCGAACGAGGATTGCCGCCCCCGAAACCAAGCCCAGGTCGGCCATCTCGGAACCCCGGCGCGCACGGGGAGGCCCCGCCAACGTCGCCAACTGCCCGATGCCCACGACCAACCGTTCCATTGCCGGGTCCAGTATACGAAGGTGAACGTCCGGGGGCGATCATCGTCCTTACGGCTATGCAGCTGAGCGAGCGCGAGAAAGTTGCCCACCTGTTGCGGCGGTTCGGGCTGGGGGCAAGCGAAGCCGAAGTCGACTACTACGGCGCCAACGGCTACTCCGACGCCGTCGACAAGCTCCTCGACTTCGAGCAGGTCGACGAAGGGTTCAACGTGCCCATCGACCGGTTCGCCATCGGCGAGAACAAGCAGGTGCCCATGCCGGCGTTCCAGGCTTGGTGGGTTCTGCGCCTGATCAGCACCCGCCGCCCGCTCCAAGAGAAGATGGCGGTGTTCTGGCACGACCACTTCGCCACCAGCGCCAACAAGGTCAACCAGACCATGCTGATGTACGGGCAGAACGAGATTCTTCGCTCGCTTGGAACCGGCAACTTCCGCGAACTCCTGCTCAAGGTCAGCCAAGACCCCGCGATGATCTTCTGGCTGGACAACCAGTTCAACGTGAAGGGCAAAGCCAACGAGAACTTCGCCCGCGAGGTCATGGAACTGTTCACCCTGGGCATCGGCCACTACACCGAGAAGGACATCCAGGAAGCCGCGCGCGCCTTCACCGGGTGGAACTTCCGACGCCAGCTTCCGCGCGAGGTCGCGGGGGACGAACGCCCAAAAGCCGTCTTCGCGTTCCGTGCCGCCCAGCACGACGACGGCGAGAAGACCATCTTTGGGAAGACCGGCGCCTTCACCGGCGAGGACGTGATCGACATGCTCTGCGAAAACCCGCAGACCAGCAAGAACATTGTCCGCAAGATCTGGGAATGGTTCGCCTACCCCAACCCCGACGAAGGACTGGTTAGCGACCTGGCCGAGAAGTTCCGAAACAGCGGCCTTGAGATCAAGGCCCTCCTCCGCGCCGTGATGAAAGCCCCCGAGTTCACCGGCGCCAAAGCTGTCCGCGCCGTCTACAAGAACCCCGTCGACTTCATCATCCCCACCGTCCGCCAACTCGGCATCGGCGAGGCGCTGATGAGGCAGTACAAAGACCCGACCATCCCCGGCGCCCAGGCTGGCCGCGGCGCCATGCAGGCGGTCACCCAAGCTATGAAGGGCATGGGAATGGAGTTGCTGTTTCCGCCCGACGTCGCCGGATGGGACTCCGGCCCCGCTTGGGTTACCTCCGCGACCATGGTCGAGCGCATCCAGTGGGGAGACCGTCTCTTCGGCCAAACCTCGCCCGAAGCCCGCCGCCAAGTCCTGCGCTACCCGTTCTTCAACCTGTTCCGCGCCAACCCGAGCCCGGCAGGCGTGGTCGACACTTTGCTTTCGGTGTTCGACGCCCCCTTGCCCGCCGCCCGGCGCGCGCCGCTGGTCGCCGCCGCGGAAAAGGTGTGCGGTAACGCGGTTACCGAGCGGAACGCGAACGCCACTGCCGCCGCAGTTTCACGGTTGATCTTCGGCTCGCCGGAGTTCCAGTTCGCTTAGGAGGGCACGCCCGCTTCTTCGAAAGCCGCCGACATCGCGTCTGCCAAGGCGCGACGCCGGTCCTGGCTGACCAGCGCCGACTCGACCGCGTTCATCGAGAGCTTCCTCACCGTCGCGAGGTCCCACCCAAACGCCGTGGCACAGCGGATCCACTCGTCCGTTAGCGTCGTGCTAAACATGGGAGGGTCGTCCGAGTTCACCGTAACGTTCAATCCCGCCTCGATCAGCCGCGGCAAGGGATGTCGCTCGAGCGAGTCCACTACACCCAACCGCACGTTGCTCGAAGGGCAGACCTCCAACGTCACCTGCGTCTCGCGAAGGTGCTCCACCAACTCCGGGTCTTCCAGGGCGCGAATACCGTGGCCGATGCGTTGCGCACCCAACGCCCGTAGCGAGCCCCAGATGCTCTCCGGACCGCCCGTTTCCCCTGCGTGCGGAACGCTGGGCATGCCCGCTTCCCGCGCCCGGTCGAACGCCTTCACGAACATCTCGGGCGGAAATCCGACTTCGTACCCGCCCAACCCGAAGGCGCTCACCCCGTGGCCGAACGCCGAAATCGCCCAATCCGCGCACATCAGCCCCTCCTCCTCGGTGCAAAGCTCCCTCGGCAGGTCGATCGTCAGGCTCATCGTGATGCCCAGTTCGCGCTCGCCCCACGCCCGCGCCCGGTTGATCGCCTCGATCTGGTCGTCGAACGCCAGCCCGCACTGCCGGTATTGGGTCAGCGGCGTGTAAGTCGCTTCGCTGTGCAGGATGTTCTGCTCCTTCTGGCCGATCAGAAAGTCCCGCGTAATCTCCTCGATGTCCTCCGGATGGCGGAAGCACTCGGCGCACGCCCAATAGATCTGGGCGAAGTGGGGGAAGTCCCGAAAGTGGTACCAGTCGCGCAAGCCCTCGACCGTGTCCGCCGGCAACGTCTTGCCGTGCTTCTTGGCCAAACGGAGGAGCGTTTCGGGGCGGGTCGAGCCTTCGAGGTGGACGTGGAGCTCCACCTTGGGCATGCTTCGCAGGAAATCCGCGGCAACCATTGGGGAAGCTTACTACAGGAGCGACCGCTCTTTGACCAAGAAGTAGTAGCTCACCAGCGCCCCCGTCAGGTCCT
The DNA here is from genome assembly GCA_046330155.1 of Fimbriimonadales bacterium. Lineage (GTDB taxonomy): Bacteria > Armatimonadota > Fimbriimonadia > Fimbriimonadales > Fimbriimonadaceae > CALMEF01. Next base: position 15,699 of record JAXLTH010000040.1, read on the forward strand.
GCGGCTCGGCTTCCAACGTGTGCAAATTCGCCGCCTCGAACACCATCGCGGCATCCCGCCGATCGTCCTTCAACAGCAATCCCGCCGACCGCAGGTACAGCGCCTCCGAGTCGGTTAACGGCGAGCCCACGGCTTCGTTCAGCCGAGGGTCGGCCACCCGAGCCAGAAGCGTCAAATGCCGCCGCGCCACGGGTCCGATCGCCGCCGTAAGCCCTTCTGCGGACTCCCGGTCGTCGGCATCGGCAAACGCCACGAGCAGCGAGCGTCGCTTCCAACGCGAGCCCAGATACGCAAAAGCTGCCCCGTGGTCGCTCTCGATCGGCTCCGCCACCAAGTCGTGCACCGCCTCGATGATCGCGGCGCTCTGGCCCCGCCCCTTGCCGGGCGGGATGTAGCGCCGCACCCGGTCTGCGTACACCAACAGCCCCACGTTGTCTCCCCCGTGCGTGGCAGCGTGGGCGAGCATCAAGATCGCATCCAGCGCCAGATCCAGCTTGGTCACGCCGTCGATCTCCGAGAGCATGCGGCGCCCGATGTCCAGGCAGATCACCACCGCCTGGTTCCGCTCCTGCTCGTATTGCCGCACCACCAACTTGCCTCGGCGGGCGGTCGCCTTCCAGTCGATCTTCCTGAAGTCGTCGCCCTCGCCGTAGTCCCGTAACGATTCGAACTCCGAACCGAGCCCGCGCACCCGCGACTTGCGGATGCCCATCTGGTTCAGCCGGCCCCGCTGCTTGAGAAGGTCGAACTCCTTGAGCGCCAAAACGTTGGGATACACCCGTACGGGCTGCTCGGTGGGCAGGCGAACGATGCGCTCCGCCAAACCCAGCGGGCACTCTTGCCGCAAAAAGCTGCCCCGGAAGAAGTCGCCGCCCCGCTCCGTCGGCGTCAAGAGGTATTCCACCTGCGCTTGCCGGCCTGGGCGCACGTCCAACGCAAACTCGCGCCGGCTTGCCCCGAAGCCGGGCGGCGGCTCGTCGCGCAAGGTTCCCCGAATCTCCTCGACGCCGTCGTTGACGACCTTTACGACAATGCGGTTCGCGGTTCGAACGGAAAGCACGGGATCGAACGAGCGGCTGATCTGAAGGTGCCGCACGTCCGGCGCCAAACGATAGCTGACCACCAAGGCAAGCAACAACAGGACGTCATAGCCGACTAGCGGCCAAAGGGAGCCGCTCATGCCCGCCAAAACGCCAACGGGAATCCCGAGGGCGGCGAGAACCCAGAACCGTTTTGTCGGAACCATGCGAAGGTAGCATCCTGAGTATGGCGCAGGAACTGATTCTGCTGAGCCCCGAAAAGACCGTGCTGACCTATCGGATCGCCGGCTTGGGTTCGCGCATCAGCGCCCACATCCTCGATCTCTTCATCATCCTCGCCCTCATCATGGGCACGAACATCGTGCTGGGCCTTACCCTCGCCTTCGCCTCCCCCGAGCTCGCCACGTCCATCCTGCTTTTCATGGCGATCCTCGGCCCCTTCGCCTACTTCATCTTCTTCGAGGGACTCTGGAACGGCCAAACCCTGGGGAAGAGGGCGATGGGCATCCGGGTGCGGATGGCGGACGGTACCCCCGTCCGTTTCGGAGCCGCCCTCACCCGCAACCTGCTCCGCCCCGGCGATTTCTTGCCGTCACTGTATTTTGCAGGTTTGCTCGCCATGTTTACCAATATCCGTTCCCAGCGGCTGGGCGATATGGTGGCGGGAACGGTGGTCATCTCCGAACGCAAGGCGGCGCCGATCTTCGCGCCTTCGCCCCACCGGGTGAACGTGCACCCGCTCGAACAGCACGTTGGCGAGCTCCGACGCATGACCAGCGAGGAGTACCTTGCGCTTCGCCGGCTCTGCGACCGCTTCCCCGAACTGCCCCCCAGCATTGCCGAGCGCATGATGCGGGAGATCTGGGAACCGTTCTCGGTCAAACACGGCATCGCCTCCGTTCCGGGCGTCCACCCGCTGTATCTCGCCGAAGCCGTCGTCATGCGCTACGGCCGGGAGCACGGCCTCTTGTGAAGACTTGGGGAAAGTGCGGGGAACGTTTGGCGGTCTCTTTGCGCGGTGGACAAGATCACATCGAAAACCTAGACACAACCGAGGTTTTTCACACGGTTTTCCACGTTAGGATTTCACCCGTCCTTAACGTACTTAGGTTCAAAGTACGCACTGCAGCCCTCGCCAAACCTGTACCTTTCCCCACTTTTCCACAATTTGGTTGCCCTCTAAAAACAAGAGAAGCTTTAACCAAAGAAGTTGGGAATTTATCCGGAGGATGGGGAAGATGAGCGTGGCGGGAGTGTCTCTTGAGGACTTTCGGAACTACGCCCATCTGTCGGTTGGGCTCGCCCCGGGGCTGAACGTTGTCCATGGGCCTAACGCCCAAGGGAAGACGAACTTCCTGGAAGCGCTGTACCTGCTTTCCACGGCACGCCTGCTTCGGGGATTCCGCGATGCCGAAGCGGTGCGAACCGGAGCCCAACGGGCGATCGTCCGGGGCGAGTTAGAGCCGGGTGGCAGCCGAATCGAGGTCGTGCTTCAAGCGGGCATCCGCAAGCGGGTGGCGATCAACGGGATGGCGCTTCCCCGAGCTTCCGATCTGCTGGGCAGGCTCCCCTGTGTGTGCGTCAGCAGCGCCGACCTTCCCCTCGTATCCGGGGAGCCGTCCGACCGCCGGCTGTTCTTGGACCTTGAGCTGAGTGCCCTGTACCCGTCCTACCTTCGTAGCCTGACCTACTACAAACGGGCTCTCGAACAGCGAAACGCGCTTCTGAAGGCGGCACAAGAGCAGACCATGCCCGACGAGCTTTTCGAACCTTGGGAGGAGCAACTGGCGCACCACGGCGCGGCGATGAGGAAGGCGCGGCGGGATTTCGTCGAGGATTTGGCGCCTACGGCTTCTGAGACCCAATGCCACCTGGGAAACGGGGAGACGCTCTCTGTGAGCTATGCGCCCAAGGACGACGCCTTTGATGAGGATCTCCTGCGGGAGGCGTTGGTGCGATCGCGCCGTCAAGAGATCGCCCGCGGCTCGACGAACGTGGGGCCGCATCGCGACGACCTCGCTATCGACGTGGACGGCAAGGAGGCTCGGCTTTACGGCAGCCAGGGCCAGCAACGGTCGGCGATGATTTCGATCAAGCTCGCCACTCTTCGCCACACCCGAACGCTACTCGGGGAGCCCGCCCTTCTGCTCCTGGACGATGTCTTTTCGGACCTCGACGTTTCCCGTCGCGCCCACTTGGTGGATTGGGTACTGTCGCATGCGGGACAAGCGGTGCTGACGTGTACGGAAGCCGAAAGTGCGGGGAAAGAGCTCCTTAGCCGATCACGAATCTTTCAATGTAAGTCAGGAAACCTGGACGAATCATGAAGAAACTGGGACACGTTTTGCCGCAGGCGTTGGGACGCGAAAGCATCCTGCGGACGGCGCGCGCCCAGGCGGTGATGCGTGACTGGGTGGCTGTGGTGGGTGAGGCGATGGCGGCGCGATCGGCGCCCGAGCGGTTCGACCAGGGCACGGTTTGGGTGGCGGTCGAGGGCTCGGCGTGGGCGCAAGAGCTCCGCATGTCGAAGGACCGCATCGTGCGAAAGCTTGGGGTGATGGCGGGGGACCCGAACCTGTTCAAAGACGTGCGGTTCGGCGTGCGCCCGCTTCCCAAAGGGGCTCCCAAGGGTCCCGCCGATGAAGAGAAGAAGGCGTTTCGGGAGAGCCTCGAGGGAATGACGATCCGTGAGATCGCCGAGCAGCGCCTGAGCCGGTGGCGCGATGAAGAAGGAAGCTGAGCACCGGCCCTTTCTGCTCGTCTTCGGCGGCCTCATCGTGGGCTTGGTCTCGGTTGCCCAGGCCTGGCATCTCCTCTTTCTGCTTCCTCTCTTCTGGTTAGCCGGATACAACGGACATCGCTTCGCGATCGCTTTGGCTTGCGCCGCGGGTTGGTTCCTGCACGCGCAGCCACCTGCCTTCGTGAAGGATTCGCGTCCGTACGAGGGCGTCGTCACCTTGGCTTCGACCACCCGAATCTACGACGATGCCCAGACCGCGGAAGCGACGACCGCCGAGGGCCACCGCTATCGCCTACGGCTACGTCCCGATCTTGTCGTGGCTCTGGGCGATCAGCTTCGGGTCACGGGCGTCCTCCGGCCCTTGCGAGAGGCGGACGAGCCGATCGCTCGGTCGCAAGGCATCGAGGGCGTCCTGATCCCCGACGATCTGGAGGTCGTTGCGAAAGGACCCTGGTACTTCCAATGGGGCGATGCGTGGCGGCGTGGGTTCTTGAAGTACGTGGGTACCTATGCGGACGGAACGACCGCCGCGACCCTCGACGCGCTTTGCTTCAACGCCACGTGGAACCTCGACGAGTCGACCTGGACGAACCTGCGGCGCACCGGCACCACCCACATCATCTCGGCGTCGGGCTTGCACGTCGTCGTTCTGGGAGCCGCCTTGGCGATCGCCCTCATCCGGTTGCCCGTGCCTCGGCCAGTTCAATTGTTGCTCCTTCTTCTGGTTCTCTGCGTATTCGCCGGTGCGGCGGGCCTCAGGCCACCCATCGTCCGTTCGGTCCTCATGGTCGGCATCGGAGCGTGGTCGTATCTGCTTCGCCGCGAGACCGATTGGCTTTCGGCGCTGGCCGTCGCCGGCATCATCACATTGCTCGTCGAACCGGCTGCCGTCTACGATATCGGGTTCCAACTTTCGTACGTTCTGGTCGGCGGAATCACGATGGTCGTCCCCTTACGGCTCGACGCGGAAGCGGGATTAGCTAAGCGACTAAAGTACTGGCTCATCACGGGCTTGGAGGCAAGTTGCTGGGCGACCGTGGTCTCCCTGCCGCTTGTCGCCTACCACTTCGGAGGGTTCTCGATCGTCTCCCCCATCGCGAACCTCCTGATCGCGCCCGCCTTGCCGTACATCATGGTTCCGGCGATGCTGGGGCAGTTCGCCGCCGGCGTGCCTTGGCTGGCAAGCCTTGCCCTGGGAATCCCGAACATCCTGGTCGGTTGGCTCCAGTTCGTGTTGGACAGGCTTGGCTCGCTGCCCTTTGCCTACGTCGAGACGCCCGAGTTTTCGGCTTACTGGATTCCGCTGTACTACGCGCTGTTCTTAGCGGCGTTCTGGAGGTTCCGTGCGCGCCCTGCCTAGGCTCCTCGTGGTCGCCGTCGTCATCGCGCTCGGGCTCGCCTTCGGCTTGAAGACGGACCCACAGACCGATCTAACGTTCCTCAGCGTCGGCCAGGGCGACTGCACCGTCTTTCGCACCCAAGGGCTCACGTTGCTCGTCGACGTCGGGCCTGAGGACGCAGGGCAGCGCCTCGTCGTGCCCGCTCTGCGCAAGATGGGCGTGGCGAGCCTGGACCTCGTCCTCCTCTCGCATCCCGACGCGGATCACATCGGCGGCCTTGCCGCCGTGGCGAGGCGCTTCCGGATCGGCAAAGTGGTGATCCCCGCTTCTTTTCGTACCCATCCCGACATGGTGGCGACGTTGAAAGCCGCCCGAATTCCCGCCGAGCAGGTTCTCTGGCTCTCCGGGCCCAACAACGCCCGGTTTGGCGACTTTGAGCTCGAAACCGACTCCGTGCCTTGGGCGGAAGGTCTGCCGGACAACGACGGTTCGATGTTCGTCCGCCTGAAAGGAGGTAACGCCACCGCCACCTTCTCCGGCGATGCCAGCGAGACGGCGGAGAACCTGATGGAGATGCCGCACGATTGGGGCGCCCAAATCCTCCACACCGGTCACCACGGCAGCTCGAGCTCGACCAGCTACGGCTGGATCCGCGAGGTCCACCCAAAGTGGGCGATCGTCAGCTGCGGCCGAGACAACGCGTACGGCCACCCCGCGCCCGACACCATTAAGCGCCTGGCGGATCTTCAGGTGCCGGTGCTGCGAACCGACCGGGAAGGCACGATCCGCTTCACCGTCGGCCCAAACGGGTTCGAGCTAGCCCGCTGACGTTTCACGTGAAACAACGCTGCGCCGCTCGAAGAGCGTGCGGATCACCTCGTCGATGTCCACATCCTCGACCGAAATGTCGTTCACAGGTAGCTTGCCCAGGACGGCGGCGGTCACCGTGGCAATGGCGTCGCGGTTCACGTCGAGCATGGCCCCGTCCGGTTCAAAAGCCAGGACTTTGCCGAACACCGCCACATCCGCTTCCTCAACTGGTTTCGAGAACGAGAGCCGGAGCCGGCGACTGTCCGAAAACTCGCGCGAGATCGCGTCCAAGGTGTCGTCCACAATCACGGTTCCGTGGTCGATCACGATCACCCGCTTGCACAACTCCTGCACGTCCTGCATGTAGTGCGAGGTCAGCACGATGGTGGAGCCGTCCTCCCGGTGCAACTCCTTCAGAAAGTCCCGAATCCGCTTCTGGGAGACCACGTCCAACCCGATCGTCGGCTCGTCCAGGAATACCACTTGCGGCCGGTGCAGCAGCGCCGCCACCAACTCGCACTTCATCCTCTCGCCCAGGCTCATCTTGCGAACCTGCGTGTTCACCTTGTCCGTAATCTGAAGCGTCTCGCACAGGAAGTCCACGCGCTTCTTGAACTGGTCCTCGGGCACTTCGTAGAGTTCGCGCAGCACCACGAAGCTGTCCCAAGCCGGCAAGTCCCACCAGAGCTGGTTCTTGTTGCCCATCACGAGGGCAATGCGTCTGAGCATCTCGGGGCTTCGGTCGGTCGGTCGGCAGCCCAAAACCCGCGCCTCGCCCGACGTCGGATACAAAATGCCCGTCAGCATCTTCAGCGTCGTGGTCTTGCCGGCCCCGTTCGGGCCTAAAAAGCCGACGATCTCGCCCTGATCGACGGAAAGCGTGACGTCCTTGACCGCGTGGACTTCCACCGTCTCGCGAGAGAAGAGCCCTTTGAGCGAGCCGACGATGCCAGGCTGCTTCTTCACCGAAACGTAGGTTCGGCAAAGGTTGTGGGTCTCGATCGCGGACATTGCAACACTATACCAACGGGCGTTTCACGTGAAACATCAGCCCGCAAACGCCGCCAATCTCTCGCGCATCGAACGCACCCGTTCGTGGGCCGCCTCAACCGATTCCGCTTCCGCGATCACGTGGATCCACGGCTCCACCAGATCCGGCGTCGTCAAGGTCCAGTCCTCGCCCTCGTACAGCTTCACGCCGTCCACCGTCTCGGTGCGATCGTCCGCCAACGAGTCGTTCAGCATCCGCATCACCTGGCCCTTCATCTCCCAAGGGCAAGGGTGCGCCTCCCTCGCCATTCCAAACCGAGGCACCTCCGAAAGGAGCGTTTCTATGTTCAACGAAGGCTGGCTAAGCAACCGGGCAAACCGCGCGAACGCGAACGAAGCGTCGAACCCGGGATGGAACGCGGGGAACGCAAACCCGCCTCGCCCGTCGCCCGCAAAGTCCGATCCGTTCGAAAGCGCCTCGTCGAGGAGCGACTTTGCGTCGGTCTTGCTTCGCAACACCGTCACGCCCTTGCCCTCCAACCAGCGCGAAATCCGGTCCGGCGCTGCCACGCTCAGCGTCATCTTCTTCGCGCCGCCTGTCGCCAGCAGCCCCGCCATCGCGCCGAGTAGCGAGTAGCCCTCCACCGGCGTCCCGCCGCCGTCCACCAGCCGCAGCCGCTCGCCGTCGTCGATGAAGAGCACGCCCAGGTCGTAGCCCAGCGAGCGCACCATGTCGCCCAGCTTCGCCAGATGCTCCGCAATCTGCTCGTCGGTTCGCGGAGCCGATTTGGCGTTGCCAAACCCGTTAACGCTAATAGAGTCCAAGCCAAGCTGCGACAGCATGGACGGGAAGTACGACGCCATGTTCGAGAAGCCGTAGTCGACCACGATCCGAAGCCGCCGCCCCTCCGCGACCGCCGGAATGAGCTTCAGGAACTCGAACTGGTATTCCTCGATCGCCCTTCCCGCAAACTCGATCACGCCGATCTCTTCCGAATCGACCCGGTTGAAGTCCTCTCGGAAGAACGCCGACTCGACCTTTCGCTCCTCTGCTCGCGAAATGTATGCCCCGTGGGCGTCGAACAACTCGATCAGCGTCACCCGGGCGTTTCCGGGCAGCTTCCGAACGTGGACCGCGCCCTGCGCGCCCGAAGCCTTGATAAAGTGCCGCGCCACCGTCACCGGCGCGCCGCGCAAGTCTAAAACGTCGCAACCCACGCTAAGCAGCGAGGCGATGACCGCCCGCTTGATCATCCGCGAGCTACGCGTGGAGTCGCGGCTGGTCACCACCATCGACCGCGCGGGCAGGCAAGACCCGTAAGCCGATCCCAACTTCACCGCGAAGTCGGGCGTGATCTCCACGTTGCTCAAACCAGCCGCGCCAAGTTCGCGAAAAAGGCTTCCGCGCCACTTGTTGCCCCAAATCAGCGACATCGTGACCGTCGCGCCGCGCTCGATCACCTTGTCCGGCCAGAGCTTCACCCCCGGCCGAATGGTTGCCCCGACGTCCACCAAACAGCGGTCGCCGATCACCGCGTTCTCCCGGATCGAGGCGTCCTTCTTGATGATCGCGCCCGAGCCGACGATGGCGGACTGCAAAGAAGCCCCCGCCCCGATGTAAACGCCGTCCCAAACCACCGAACGATCGACCGTCGCCCCCTCTTCCACCGTCGTGTGGTCGCCGACCACGGAATACGGCCCGACGGTGGCGCCGCTCTTGATTCTTGCGTGGTTGCCGATGCACACCGGCGGCACCAACGTGGCCGAGGGGTGGATCACCGTCTCGCTGCCCACCCAAACGTGCTCCGACCGCGAGGGGATGCCGATCGGCAGGTCGATCACGCTCTGCAAGAGTTGCTTCTGGGCGTCCAGGTACTGGTCCAAGGAGCCGATGTCGCACCAAAAGCCGCTCGACGCATAGCCGTAAACCGGCTGCCCGTGGCGCAACAAGGCGGGAAAGATGTCTTGGCTCCAGTCGTACCGCTTCCTCGGCTCCATGAGTTCGAAAACGCGAGGAGACAGTATATAAATACCCGTATTTGCGTAATCGCTAAAGACCTCGTTCCACGTGGGCTTCTCGAAGAACCGTTCGACTCTCCCGTCCTCGTCCACCGCCACCAGGCCGTAGTCCAATGGGTTCTCCACCCGAGAGAGCACCAACGTCGCCACCGCCTCCTTCTCGCGGTGGTAGGCGACCGCCGCCGTCAAATCGCAGTCGGTCAGGGCGTCGCCCGAAATGATAAGAAAATCGTCGTCCCTCAGCAGGCTCTCGGCCTTCTTGACGCTGCCCGCCGTCCCCAAGGGCGTGTCTTCCACCGAGTACTCGATCTTTACGCCGAACTCGGACCCGTCGCCCAGATAGCCCTGGATCTCGTCGGCCAAATAGTGCACGGTCACGACGATTTCCGTGATGCCGTGGCGCTTCAGAAGACCCAGAATATGTTCGATGATCGGCCGGTTGCAAACCGGCGCCATAGGCTTGGGCCGATTGGCCGTGATCGGCCTCAGTCGCGAGCCTTCGCCCCCTGCCATCACGACGGCCTTCATGAACCTATGCTAGCATAGCTTTCGTGAAGGTCCGAGCCGTACTTTTTCCGCTGTTGATCCTGAGTGCTCTCGCCCAGGCTCAAACGCCCGACGCGAAGCTCTACGCCAACCTGAAATGGCGCGAAATCGGCCCCGCCCGCGGCGGCCGCTCGGTCGCTGTTTCGGGCGTGCCCGGCAAGCCCGACGATTTCTACATGGGCACCTGCGGCGGCGGCCTTTGGAAGACCACGAACGCCGGCGTCGACTGGAAGAACGTTTCCGACGGGTTCTTTAACACGGGCTCCGTCGGCGCCATCGGCGTCAGCACGTCGAACCCGGACACCGTGTACGTCGGCATGGGCGAGACCGACATCCGCGGCAACATCACCCACGGCGACGGCGTGTACAAAACGACCGACGGCGGCGAAACCTGGTTCAACGTCGGGCTGGCGTCCACGCGCTACATCTCCCGCGTCCGGGTGCATCCCAAAGATCCCAACACCGTTTATGTCGCCGCGCTCGGCTCGGTCTATGGCCCCAGCCCCGACCGCGGAATCTACAAGTCCACCGACGGCGGCCTCACCTGGAGCAAGGTGCTCTACGTCGACGATCGAAGCGGCGCCGTCGACCTCCAAATCGACCCCGCCGACCCCAACACGCTCTACGCCGCCACCTGGACCGCATGGCGAACCCCCTACTCGCTGAACTCGGGCGGCCCCGGCAGCAAGCTTTGGAAATCCACCGACGCCGGCGCGACCTGGACCGACCTCAGCGCCAACCCCGGCTTGCCCAAAGGCACGCTCGGCAAGATCAACGTCAGCGTCAGCCCCGCCAACCCCAAGCGCGTCTACGCCATTGTCGAAGCCCTCGACGGCGGCATCTTCCGCTCCGAGGACGCCGGCGCAACCTGGCAGCTCATGAACGACGACCGCAACTGGCGGCAGCGCGCCTGGTACTACAACCACATCATCGCCGACCCCAAGGACGCGGACACGGTCTACGTTTTGAACGTCGGCATGGGCAAGTCCACCAACGGCGGCAAGTCCTTCAGCGGCGTCGGCACGCCCCACTCCGATAACCACGATCTGTGGATCGACCCGAACGACCCCAAGCGCATGATCGAGGGCAACGACGGCGGCGCCAACGTCACCGTGGACGGCGGCCGAACCTGGACCGAGCAGGACTACTCCACGGCTCAGATCTACCATGTCAGCACCGACAACGCTTTCCCCTACCGCGTTCTCGGCGCGCAACAGGACAACAGCAGCATCCGCATCGCCAGCCGCGGGCCCGAAATGCGCAACTGGGCGCCCACCGCCGGCGGCGAGTCCGGCTATGTGACCGCGCATCCGCTCGACCCCGACCTCGTCTTCGGCGGCAACTACAGCGGCAGCCTGGACATGACCAACCACCGCACGGGCGAGTCGCGCAGTGTCGATCCCTGGCCGGACAACCCCATGGGCCACGGCGCCATTGACCTCGTCCAGCGCTTCCAGTGGACCTATCCCATCATCTTCTCGCCCCACGACCCGAACACGCTCTACACCTGCTCCCAGTTCCTGCTCAAGAGCAACGACCTGGGCACGAGCTGGAAGAAGATCAGCCCCGACCTCACGCGGAACGACCCCAAAACCCTCGAATCGAGCGGCGGTCCCATCACCAAGGACAACACCGGCGTGGAGTACTACGCCACCATCTTCACCTTCGCCGAATCGCCCAAGCGCCGCGGCGTGCTCTGGTGCGGCTCCGACGACGGCTTGGTCAACGTCTCGCAAAACGGCGGCCGAACCTGGACCAACGTCACGCCGAAGGGGATGCCCGAGTGGGGGCTCTGCAGCATGGTCGAGGCCTCGCCGCACAACGCCGCCGAGGCGTATCTGGCGGTGGACAACCACGAGAACAACGACCACGCCCCCTACCTCTACCGAACCCAAGACTACGGCAAGACTTGGACCCGCATCGTGGACGGGCTTCCCAAGGACGTCTTCGTGCGAACCATTCGCGAGGACCCGGTGCGAGACGGCCTGCTCTTCTGCGGCACCGAAACCGGTGTTTACGTCAGCTTCAACGACGGCGCCTACTGGCAGCCGCTCCAGCTGAACCTGCCGAACGTGCCCGTGCACGACCTCACGATCAAGGAAGGCGACCTCATCGCCGCCACCCACGGCCGAGGCTTCTGGATCCTCGACGACATCTCGCCCTTGCGCCAGATGCCGGCGAACCCGGGCGCGGCGGTGCTCTTTGCGCCCAAGGACGCCTACCGCGTCCGCCTGGGCGGCGGATTTGGCGGAGGCGGCGGACGCCGTGGCGGCGCTCCGGCGGGCCCTTCCTTCGAGCAACCCCTCACCGGCGTCGTCGTGAACTACTACCTGGCAAACGAGGTGAAGGAACTCAAGTTCGACTTCTTGGACGCCAAGGGCAACCTGGTGGGATCGGCTACCAAGGGCGGCTCGCAAACCGGTCTTCAGCGCTTCGGCCAGTGGCTCCAGGTCCCGTCGTACAAGCCGACCCAGGGCATGATCTTCTGGGGCGCGGGCTCGCAAATGCTCACTTGTCCTCCCGGCGTCTACACCGTGCGCATGACCGCCGACGGCAACGTCCAAGAGCAGAAGTTCCGCTGGCTGCGCGACCCGCGTGGACGCGCCACCGACAAGGATCTGGTAGAGCAGTTCGAGTTCGCCCGCCGCATTTCCGCGCGGGTCGACGAAGCGAACGACGCCGTCTACAAGATCCGCGACGAGCGCAAGCGCCTCGACGATCTAGTCAAAGACGGCAAGCTCGACCAAGCCAAGGCGGATGGGCTGAAGGCGCGTCTCACCGCCATCGAAGAGGCGATCTACCAGACGAAGATGAAGAGCGGCCAAGACCCGCTGAACTATCCGATCCGCCTGAACAACAAGATCGCCGCCGTCCTCAGCAACGTCATGAGCGGCAACTTCAAGCCCACGCGCCAAAGCTACGAGGTGTTCGACATGCTCTCGAAGCAGCTCCAAGTGCAATTGGACCTGCTGAAAAAGCTGGAAGGAGAGTTGCCCAAGTAGCTACTTGGGCAATGGGAATTCCTGGGCGGTCATGTATCGGTCATAGAAGGTGACCACGAACTTGTCGGCCCGGCGGGAAAGTGCGAATCCGCCGGGTACGGCCAT
>JAXLTH010000041.1:0-28089 GCA_046330155.1 Fimbriimonadales bacterium
TGGGCCTGAAGGAGAACCAAGAGGGTCGTAAGCATCGCCGAGCACCTAGACTCATGCTACCGTAGGTTCCGAGCTTATGCCTAACAGGTTTGCGGAGAGAGGCTAGAAGAGGCTGCCTTGCGGCTTCTCGGGCTTTAGCGGATTCTCCTCTTGCATCTTCAGGGGCGGCTCACCCGGGATGAGGAGCCGTTCAAGATCGTCTTTAGTAAGGCTGGGGTCCAACCAGTCTTGAGCCACTTCATCCTCCAAAATGGCGGGCATTCGGTCGTGGACTTCCCGAACGAAGCGGCTAGGCTCGCTGGTGACCATGCAGAATAGCTTCTCCGAGGGCTTCCAAATGCCCGCGACCCAGAGAAGTGTGCCATCGGTTCGTTCGAATCGCCAGGGCCTTTTCTTCTTCTCGCCCGTGTCTTGCCACTCATAGAACGCTCTGACCGGGATGAGGCACCGCGACGCGAACGCGTCGTCCCGAAACGAGCGCAACTCGAAAAGGGTCTCCGCGCGGGCGTTCACTTGGGGCGCCCGTTGGTTACGGTCGAGCGACCGATAGCCCCAAGCGAGGTTGCGAACCGAAAACGCCGAGCCGTCCCGGATGATGATCGGGGCGATATCTGTCGGCCGGATCAACCCGACGTCCCACTCACCCTCGAGACCGAACAGCCCGAGTTCGTGGTTCTGCGCGTTTGAGTTGAAGGCCACGCACATGGCTTACCTCGGCAACCGTTGGGCAATCGGCAGCAGGGCGGGGAAGGGCTTGTGCGGCTCTAGTTGGTACCAGTAGGCGGTGCTGGAGTAGTCGTTGTAGAGCTTGTTGGCGTGGCCGTGCTCGATGCTCACGCGGATGCTCTTCTCGAATCGGATGGGATCCTCGATGTGATACCGATACATGGAGTTCTTGCCGCCCCAAGGCCAATCCTCGGTTCCTGAATAGAGGGTTAGACCGTGGTAGGGAGCGCAATACTCCTGCTTCGGACAGAAGGCCATGCTGAAGTAGTCCTCGGTGCCGGTGCCGTGGAGGCGCGGCGGCCAGGGCTCCCCGTCGATGACGATCATATCGTCCCCCTCGCCGTACCAGTCGTTGCCTTGGCGCTCGAACACGTCGATGTTCAGGTTGCAGCCGACGTAGACGCCGCTCCCTTCGGCTTCGAGGATGAGGTAGTTATCGGCATCGGTCAAGTTGGGCTTGCGAGACCAAATCTCCCAAACGTTGTCGTTGTTTAGCCGCTCGGTGAGCCAGCCCTCGGTCTTCGCCTCGCGACGCCAGGTTGCGTGGAACCGGGCGACCTCGGGACCATGCGGGGCATCGTACTCCTCGTAGTCGATGTAGAAGTACAGGTTGATTGGCTTCTCGCCTTGGTTTTCAACCTCGATGCGCGCCGAGTCGAAGGGCATAGGCCACCAGCAATTCATCCCTCGGCCATCCTCGGGGCTCATCTGAAGGGGCGCCGAGACGAAGTTCTTAAAGATGCCGTGTCCGATGCCAAAGAAGTCGCCGAGAGGCACTTCGACACTCGGGGCGGCTTCGCCGTCCCAGTACATCCTCAAGACGGCTTTGCGGGGGAACGTGTCATCGTTGCCGACGGTCATCCAGATGTGCTTGACGCAGCCCGGCTTGGCTTCCGGGAGCAATACCGAGGTGGCACCCGGTTCGATCGTCCACCAGTCGGAGTTGTTGCCCGCTTTGTCGTAGCTACTCGAACGGCGCGACCGGTAGGCGCGCAAATGGGGCAAAGAAGCGAGCGAAGAGGCTCCGATCATGAGCCTACTTTACCGGCTTGAGTTCCACGGTCAGCTTCGTGGTCAGCTTTCGATCCTTCTTGGCGCCAGACTTGATTTCGGTTTCGACGCCGTTTGCCACGACGGTCACGTTAACCTCTCGGGCATAGCCCGCCTTGCGGTTGAAAAGCACTTGCCCGTCCCCATTCAAGGTGGTGACCACTTTGTACTTGGCCTCCTCTTCCTTGGTGAGTTCGAGAGCTTCGTTCTCGAAGGTGGTTTCGGTCTGTGTCACGCCGACTTTGAGCGTCGCCAAGTCGTCGGTGACCACGGCGGGCGTCACGGTGTACGTGGCTTCCGCTCCGCCGATGGTTCGCTTGAACGTCCAGGGCTTGCCTACCTCGATGTCGACCGAGGGGAGTTCGACGGGAAGGTAGGTGAGCTCGGGGAAGCGCTTGACGTCGAGGCCGGGAAGCCGGATCGGCAACTGAATGTCGGGCGCGTCGGTCTTGGCGAGCTTGCCCGAGGGTTCGTAGCTGACGGTCGTTTTGGGGAAGAAGCCCTTCACGTTATCGACCGTGAAGGGCAGGGTCTCCCCTTGAAACTTGACCTTAGCCTCCGTGAGGTCGCTACTTGCCTGGGCGCGCCCTTTGTCGTCGGGGCCTAGACCTTCGACGCGCAAGCCAAGCGCGATCTCCGCCGTGCCGTCTTGGCCCCCGAACACGGGCAAGAAGCCCTCAAAGGAGACGTTGACGTTGTAGTCGATTGGCTGGCCTTTGGGGAAGGCGTAGGCCAAGGCGGCAGCGGCGAGAATCACGATCATAGTAGGGAATACGCTCTAATCCTCGGGCTCGATCAACCCATACTTGCCGTCCTTGCGGCGGAAGAGGACGGCGAACTTGCCCGTGTCCTCGCTTCGAAACACGTAAAAGGAGTGGTCGATCAACTCAAGGGCCAGCGCTGCTTCATCCACGGACATCGGCTTGATCAGGAAGGACTTACGCTCCTTGATCTCGATCGCGTGGTTGTCGTTTTCATCGAGGGCCGGCGCCTCGAAGGCAGGTGGTGGGGCGGTGCCCCTCCTGCGGTGGCTCTTTAAGATCCGCCCTTTAAGCTTGAGTAGCCGGGTTTCCAGCTTGTCCTTAACCTTGTCGATGGCCGCGACGACGGTCTCCTCCGACTCACGTCCCCGGATGGTGAAACCATCGGCAAAGATCGTGATTTCGACGAGGTGTTGGCCGTACTTTTCCTCGCGGTGGACCATCTCCACCTTGGCGGCGGAGTGGAAGAACCGGTTGAGGCCACCGAGCTTTTTGGCGGCGTACTCCCGATCTCGCGAGTTGAGGTTGCCTTCGGCATTGCGTACAAGGACTTCCATGAGGTGTCTCCTTAGGGAAAGCGAACGATGGTGGCGACCGCGAAGGCGGCGATTCCTTCGCCTCGGCCCAGGGCGCCAAGTCGCTCGTTGGTTGTCGCCTTGATGCTGACGGCTGACGTTTCTATGCCGAGCGCTTCGCTGATCTTTTCCCGAACTTCGATCTCCCTGATCATGATCTTCGGAAACTCTGCGATGACCGTCGCATCTACATTCACGATACTCCACCTTTCGGCGTTTAGTAGCGTCTTTGCGTGCGATAGAAAGGTTTTCGAAGGCTCTCCGGACCATCGGGGATCGGACGGCGGGAAGTGCTTCCCGATGTCTCCCAATCCGGCGCCTCCGAGGAGCGCGTCGACAATGGCGTGGGCAAGGGCGTCGGCGTCGGAGTGTCCTTCTAAACCGGGGTGCCCTGGAAAGTGGACACCACCCAGCATGAGGGGCCGAGAGGCATCGTCGGAAAAAGCATGGACGTCATAGCCGATGCCCGTTCGGTACTCCGGAAAGGTCTTCATGTCGCTGGGGTGGGTGAGCTTCTGGTTCCTTGGGTCGCCAGGGACGAGGGCGGGCGTCGCCCCGCTCGCCTCGAGAAGCGCGATGTCGTCCGTGTACTCGCGATCGGCCTTGGCGTAAGCCTCAAGAAGCTCCGAACGGATGGCCCCTTGGGGAGTTTGCATCGCGACCAAAGTGGAGCGATCGAGCAATCTGGGGCTCTGATCTAGTCGTCGAATGGTGTCGGTCACGGGAATGCAAGCCGCCGCGGAACCCGCGTCGGCTACGCCCTGTAACACGGCGTAGATCACTTCGACGGTCACGCCTGGTCGAGCCGCGTCGTGGAGAAGGACTACCTCGGAGTCCGCGGACTCGACGCCGATCCTCGCGCTGGCTTGCCGCGTAGCACCCCCCAGGACGACGAACGCCGCCTCAGGCGCCTGAGACCGGATTTCGTCGATGTTGTCTGGATTGGCGACGATGCCCACGGAGTGGATGCCCGGATGCCCAAGGAACGTCTCAAAGGAATGCCTCCAAACGGGCTTACCTCTGAGGAGCGCCGTGACCTTGTCCCCTCCGAAGCGCTCCCCGCGTCCCGCCGCCAGGATGATTGCCGTAACGGTCAACGTCGAGGATCCTTCGAACCGTGCGGCTTTCGACGGGCAATGTCGTCGATCTCAGTCTCGGAAGGGAGCTCGGCGAACATCATCTTGCCGCGCTCGGTTTGAATCACCTGGCTGACAATCACCTCCAACGTTTCCCCGATATGGGGGCGACCGTTTTCAACGACGATCATGGTGCCATCGTCGAGGTAACCGACCCCTTGGTTGTATTGGTTGCCCTCACGAATGACAGATACCTTCAGTTGTTCGCCGGGGAGCAGGTTGGGGCGAAGTCCCAAGGCAAGGTCGTTGATGTTCAGGACTTTGACGCCTTCAAGGGTTGCGACCCGGTTCAAGTTGAAGTCATTGGTCACGATGTCCGCGCCAAGGGCGCGGGCCAACTTGATCAAACGCTGGTCGACCTCTTCATTTGCATCCGGCGCGTACTTGTCGTGAGATCGGACGTCGATTTGGAAGTCGTCCTGCAGCAGTTTGAGCACGTCCAAGCCACGTCGTCCACGTTGGCGGCGGAGGGGATCTCCGCTGTCGGCGATGTACTGGAGTTCCTCCAGAACGAATCCGGGCACATAGATCTGGCCCTCCAGAAATCCGGTTCGCGCCACATCGACGATTCGACCATCGATGATCACGTTCGTATCGAGGATCTTGATGCCTCGACGCCGCGAGGGCATACGCGTCTTGGTCCAGGGCAGAATTTCCTCCATGGATTGAAGCGCGTAGACCGACAAGGCGGCAAAACCCAAGGTCAACCCGGTAACGGCGAACGGAATGTAAACGCCCAGGTTCAACGAGTTAAGCAGAAAGAGGAAGGGGAGGGAAGCGATGAGGCCGAAGAAGATGCCGACAAACAGCGTGACCTTGTCGCCGCCGTCCATCTTTTCCCACTTGCGGTCGAGGCGGTCTCCGACCCGCACCATGAGGCTCCCAAGGCCCGCGCCGATAATGACGCCGATGACGCCGAACGGAATGACGTTAAGCCAGGAACGTGGCAGATCGGCCGTCCCGGAGCGGGGGTCGCCATTGTAGAACCGGACCAGCAGGTTGTACATCCACTGGAACAGGGCGGGCGCGAGCACCATGGTAAGCACGGCTCCGCCGAGCATGCAGACCAGAACAAAGACCTTTGCGCGCCTACTCAAGCTTTCCCCTTGCGTTCCGTACGAACGACCTCGATCTTTGTATTCTCCAACACGGTGAACGAAAACGCATCTTCTACGTTACCGTGGGCAAGTTTCAAATGTCCTGGCGTGAGTTCGGGATCTGGGCGGGTGCTGTCGAGTCCGATCCAAGCCTTGCCGTCCCAAAACTCGACCCAAGCGTGGTAGTAGAAGGCTTCTTCGTAGTAGATGAGGCCGCTGCAAAGCCTCGTGGGAATGCCGCGAGCCCGAAGGAGCGTCGCCGTCAGGATCGCGTAGTCGCGGCAGACGCCCTCTTTGGATGAAAGGACTTCGGACGCGTCGCGCAATACGCCGATGCCGGCGTTTGGACGCATCTGGGCATAAACCCAGTCATGCACCTTTCGCGCGACGCCGGCAACATCTTTGGAGTCTCCCGCGATCTTCTTGGCGAGCTGCTTGAAAGCCGGCTTGTCCGCCGGGACGTACAGCGACGGCTTGAGATAGCCTTGGCGACCCACCTGCGCCGTGTCGATAGACGCTCCGTTCTTGCTGAAAGGCACGGGATGGAGAACGATGATCCATGAATCTCCGTCCCTCGAAACGGTCTGGTGGCCGTCGCTCGGCAGCCGTGAAAGGTCTCTTCCTGTCACCCGCAACGTAGCCGAACGGAGATCCTCGATGCGGCCGAGCGGCTTATCCGGCTTGACGCGCGTCGCGTCGGCGATATCGATGGTCCCGGTTGGCCTTTCGCCGAGCGCCTCGGCTTCGGAGATCGGCAGCATCTCGATGCCCAAGGCGCCGGTCGCCTTGATGAAGTCGCCTTTTGCCGAAAGGTAGATGCGGGTCGTCGCTCTGGGTTCGACCACTTCGACCAGCGTGGCGTCAACTTCTTGGCCCCTTACAGAGGTCTTGGTCGGACCCTTGAGCCGGGCGACGTTCTTGACCAGAGAAGTTGTCATCGGGTCGAGAACGTAGAACGTTCGCTCCGAGCCGGCAGGCACGTCGCCGTTCATGAAGGCGGTGACGGGATCGTCAACGATCTGCCCATCTTTAGGTAAGGGGAGCGATTTTGTGGAAACAGCGTTCCCGTTCTTGGTCTTGATGCTCACGGCATCTGCGCCGAAACTTGCTTCCACCACCTGCTTGCGACCGCTACTCTCAATCGTGAAGAGCATCCTCACCGCCTTCTCGTTGATCGTCCAGGTTGTGGAGTCGATGGTGATTTTGAGCGCGGTGCCCAACATGTCGGCGTCCATCACGGTTTTTGAGACCGACTTCTGGGCGGGCTTGCCATTCAGGCTATCCGAGGAGGTTACGGTGTGGGTGTAACCGATGCGCTGACCTTGCATGTAAAGGCCGATCCATGCGTCCCCGGCGCAAGCAAAACACACGCTCGTCAATGCGAGTAGAACTGAGAACAAGAATCGGCGCATCACTATCTGTAGTACGGACGGATGGAGCCGATGATTAAGGCAGTCGGAAAGAAAAGAAGTTGGCAATTTTCGGCGGAATCCGCCCATCTTCCCGTCTGAGGTCCGCATAATCGAACCGCTCCAACCGAACCAAGTTGGCTGGGCGAGCCTCTAACAAGCGATCTATCTATGGCCACCAAACTTGTCATCGTTGAATCCCCCGCAAAAGCCAAAACCATTGCCGGCTATCTGGGCAGCGATTACCAAGTCGAGGCGAGCATCGGACATATCCGAGACCTACCGCTCAACGGACGGGCTCTTCCCGCCGCCGAGAAGAAGCGGTTGGGACGCTATGCGGACTTTGCCGTGGACATAGACGCGGGCTTTGAGCCGATCTACGAGGTGCCGAAGGAGAAGCAGCGGCAAGTGGACAAGCTGAAAGCCGCGATGAAAGGGAAGGACACCCTTATCCTCGCGACGGATGAAGACCGAGAGGGCGAGAGCATCAGCTGGCATCTGCTCCAGGTTCTGAAGCCGCCAAAGGGCATGAAGATCATGCGCATCGCGTTCCACGAAATCACGCGGGATGCG
Source organism: Fimbriimonadales bacterium (assembly GCA_046330155.1). Taxonomy (GTDB): domain Bacteria; phylum Armatimonadota; class Fimbriimonadia; order Fimbriimonadales; family Fimbriimonadaceae; genus CALMEF01. The sequence goes on from JAXLTH010000041.1 coordinate 7,328, forward strand.
ATTCGGAAGGCGCTGGAGCATCCGCGCGACATCGACGGCAGCCTTGTCGAAGCTCAAGAGACGCGCCGCATCCTCGACCGACTTTACGGTTACAGTCTCTCTCCGGTTCTTTGGAGCAAGGTCGTCAAGGATCTGAGCGCGGGTCGGGTTCAAAGCCCAGCCGTCAAGTTGATCGTCGACCGGGAAAAGGAGCGCAAGCGCTTCGTCCGCTCGGTCTATTGGGACCTGAAGGCGACGCTGTCGAAGGATAAGACGGATTTCGAGGCGATGCTCGAGAGCATCGAGGGCAAGCGCCTGGCTACGGGCAAGGACTTCGACGAGACGACCGGCAAACTCGCGAAGGAGGCCTTCCTCCTTCTGCAGGAGATCGAGGCCAAGGACCTTGCGGAAGCGACCCGGACCGCCGAACCGTGGCAGGTAGCGGAAGTCGAAACCGAACCGGGGATTGAGAAACAGCCTGAGCCGTTCCGAACCACCACGCTCCAGCAGGACGCTAACCGCAAGTTCAGACTCTCAGCACAGCGCACGATGCGGATCGCCCAAGACCTGTATGAAGGCATCGAGATCGACGGGCAAAGCACGGGTTTGATCACCTACATGCGTACCGACTCGCTGAACCTCGCCGATACGGCGGTGGCCGCGATCAGGGCGAAGATCGAACGCGAGTTCGGGTCGAAGTACTTGCCGGCCAAGCCGTTCAAGTACGCATCCAAGGTGGCGAACGCGCAGGAAGCCCACGAAGCCATTCGCCCTACAGACATGGCGCTGGAGCCCGCCAAAATCCAACGCGCTTTGCTTGGGCGAAGCAAGGACCACTTTGAGCTTTACAAGCTCATCTACGAACGGTCGATGGCGTGCCAGATGAAGCCCGCCGAGGTCGAGCGAACGCGGGTCTTGACGAACGTGATCGTTCAGGGCAAATCGCTCGGATTCCGATCAAGCGGCAAGGTTTACACGTTCGACGGGTTCCGACGGGCCTACACAATGGGGCACGAGGACGAGATCGAGAAAGCCGCCGCCGACGAGCGCCGGCTCCCGAGATTGGCGGTTGGCGACCAGCCGACCTGCAAGGAAGTCGAGGCGGCGCGGCACGAAACCCGGCCCCCGTCGCGGTACACGGACGCGACTTTGATCCGAGAGTTAGAAAAGCACGGCATCGGACGCCCTTCGACCTACGCCAGCATCTTGGGCGTTATCGAAGACCGAGGCTACGTGCGCAAGAAGGGCAGGGAGCTGATTCCCATGGCCGTCGCCTTCTTGGCGATGGAAGTGCTTGAGGGCCATTTCCCCGAGTTCATGAACCTCGAGTTCACCGCCCGCATGGACCAAGCGCTCGACGACGTCGCGAACGGCCATACGGACAGCAAGGTCTATCTGAAGGAGTTCTTCTTCGGCGAAGGGGCAGAACGGCCCGGCCTAAAGGTGGCGGTGGAGGAACGAAAGGCCCACATCCCATTCCCGAACTTGCCTATCGGCACTTTGCCGTCGACCGGGGAACCGGTTGTCGTTCGCGTGAACCAGGACGGAAAGGCGTTTGCGCAAGTGGGCGAAGGAGATAACCGCCGATTCGCGAACGTGCCCCCAGAGGCGACGTACGAGGAGGTTACGCCCGAGTACGTCGAGCAGCTCCTCTCCGAGAAGAAGAGCGACGGTGAGGCGATCGGATTCCATCCCGAGTCTGGGCGGCGGCTTCTTCTCAAGCATCGAACGGGCTACTACCTCGAAGTCGAAAGAACCGAAGAAGAGATCAAAGCCAAGGTGAAGCCAACTTGGGTGAGCCTGCCTCAGGACGCCGATCCCCGCTCTTTGAGCCAAGACGACCTCAATGAACTCTGTGCGTTGCCCAAGCCGGTTGGCGCAGACCCCGAAACGGGGGAGGTTATCGTGTTCGGCTTGGGCCGCAGCGGCCCCTATCTGAAGAAGGGAAGCGACTACCGAAACCTCGGCACATGGCGCGAGGGACTCACGATCACGCCCGAGGAGGTGAACGCCCTGTTCGCTCAGCCCAAGACGTTTGGACGGTCACAAGGCGTAGCCAAGGGACCGATCCAGGAGTTCAACGTGGAAGGGTTCGAGAAGCCAATACGGATTCTCGCCGGGAGGTTTGGGCCCTACGCGACCGATGGCACCGTGAATGCCACGCTACCTCGCGGCACGGATCCCGCTACCATTGGCGTGGAGCAGGTGGTGGAGCTGATCCTCAAAAAGCGGGAACAGGGACCGCCTCCGGCAAAGCGGGGTCGTAAACCTGCCCGTGCCGGCGGGAAGGCCGCTGGCCGAAAGAAATAAGGTCTCTGCCGTATCGCGAGCCGACCGCCAAGCCTCCTAGAGATTGGAGGCTTAACGATGCGTTTCCTTTGCTCCGCCCTCGTCGGGCTCATGTCGGTCACGGCCCTCTGCACCGACTTCACGTTGGTTCCTTTGGACTTGGGCAGTGGCTATTCGGTAGCGGGCACGATTTCGACCGACGGCACGGTGGGACCGCTCCGCGGTTCCAACCTGACGAACTGGGACATCGTGGTCACGCAGGCGTCGGACCTTGCGGTCTACACACCGGCGAACACGGCGAACTGGTCAACCCAGCTAACGTCGGACGGACAGCATCTCTTGGTGCCCACCTCGCCTGACGGCGTCTCCGACGGAGGAGCCTTGTGGCTTTGGGGCGGTACCCGGATTCAGGCTAGGGTCGCGGACTTTACCGGGTTGAACGTTGGCGGCGGGAGCTGCTACTTCGTGCATGGCAGCGTTTTCGACGAGATTCTCCTCAATCAGCCCAACAACAGCCTGTACATGGCCGCGGTCCGCAGTCAGCAGGGCGTGAACCGGTTCGACTTGGTTCCGAAGGATTTCGGCAACGGCATTGTGCTGAGCGGGTGGGTGCAGACCAATGCGCCAACGGGCAACGTCATCCTGGTCGATTGGCGGATCACGGTCCACGAGACCACGACGTACCGGTTCACCCCTGCGAATAGCAGGGTGCTTTCGGATTTCAACTTGTCCTCCGACGGCCACCAACTGAGCGTCAATCCGTTCGATGCCTACGGAAATGGCGGCGCCCTCTCCATGGGACGCGGAATCTACGATCTGACGGCGGTGATTCTCGCCGACTTCACCTTGGATCCCGGCGGCCAAGCAGGTTACGTGTCGCCTCTCGTGTACCAGATGACGTCGCCGCTGACCTTGGACCCCAAGGGCGATTACGTGATCGCGCGAGTCGCACGCAATGAGGAGGAAATCCTCCCATCAAGTTTCCAGGTGACCATCGGTCAAGACCCGACCGGCGGCCTGTCTGATCTGTACACTTCGAACGATTCCTGGCTCATGGTTTTCAACGACCCCGCGACCTTGGGCGCGGAGGTCGAGTTCCAAGGGCATGCAAGCGGGGGAGGAGGCGTCAGCCTTGACTTCCTTTTCGAAGGATCAGCCGCGAGAGGCGGGTTGGCGCAGCGCGTGTATCTCTACAGTTGGCCTTTGGCGAGGTGGACGTTGATGCACGGCGCGATCGCGCCGACGAGCGACGAGTCGATCCAAATCACGACGTCGTTGGCGTCTACCTTTGTCGATGTGAACGGCGCGATCAAAGCCAAAGTGTCTTGGCAGCCGATCAACGATGAAGCACCCAGCCAAGACGGCTGGGTGCACCAGATCGACGTCGCCAAGTGGTATTTGGCCCGCTGAGAAACTACGACTTGACCTTCAAGCCAATGGCCTTGAGGGCCTTGACGAGGCTTTCCTCGGTCCCCGAGCCAACGATTGCCGAATGGATCCTTCCATCTCGTCCGATGACGTAAAGGGTCGGGATGCCCGAGACGTTGTACTTCACCGAAGCGATGCTCTTTTTGGTGTCGTGGCCCGCGGAATCGCGGGCAAACGTGAACGTGTACTTCGTCTTGGCCAACCAAGCTTCGTAGGGGTCCTTATCGTCAAACACGTTCAGGCTCAGCACCACCACGCCCTGATCTCGAACCTGGTCGTAGATCGCCTGGAGGCCCGGCATCGAAGCCTGGCATGGTCCACACCAGGTCGCCCAAAAGTCGAGGAGGACGATCTTGCCCTTGAAATCGCTCAACTTGAGAGACTTGCCGTTGGGAGCCATGGCTGAGAAGTCGGGCGCGACGCTTCCTGCCTTTAGGAGCTCCTTCTCTTCGACCGGAGCCTGGGGCTGGGGTGACAAGTCTCCGGGCGCTTTGCTCGGAACGAATGTCAGCTCTGAACCGCTGACGTTGGGAAAAGCCTCCCACCATGCACCATCGATTTCGAACGGACGGTTGAGGAGGAAGGCCTCCGGCGTGAACATCTTTTTGCCGCTCCTCTCGCTCTGGGCCCCCTTGAAAAGGCCGTCTCCGTCGAGGTCGATATAGAGGAATACGGGACCCCGGGTGCGATCACCCTCTTTGGGCACCGTGTACAACGCGTCGCTGGAGGACTCGGCGAGAAGGATCGGGTAGGTCTTTCCGTTCAACTCGAGCTTGCCTGATCTTGCCGAGACCTTGGTGAAGTTCAGCCTGGAATCGCCCTTGCGGCGATAGGCGTAAAGGGTGTAACTGGACGCGTCCTCTTCCTTGAGCGGGGTTCCCCAAGACGCGTCAACGGTGATGTAGGCGTCGTAAAACACGATCCCCTTATCCTCCGTGGTCTTGTCCCACTCCGAGGGCCCGTCGTCGGTGAGGTCCCCGTTCTGGTTCCGATCCAGGTAGTAGACGCTCTTGCCGTCCTTGGGCTCGTCAATCGCGAAGTAGGTGACGCTGTTGGGACCGTTTCCCGCAACCAAGGCGCCGTACTTCGGCTGTGCCCGATAGGCGGGCTCCTTAACGATGAACTTCGGCTTCCAATCCACCAACTCGACCGAGTGGGGAATGAACCCCATCATGTTCGCCTTCAACGCATCCATGTCGAGCGCACGTAACGCCATTGACATCGGTACCGTGATGGGCTTTGGGCGGACCTCTTGGGTCTGGTGAGTGATGGAGGCGGCAAGACAGATTGAAAGCATGGCGGGGCTCTTCTCAGGAACCCCGCCAGTCTACTCAGCGGGGCCTAACCCAGCTTCTTCTGCTTCAGCCAGGCGGCTCCGAGAGATTTTTGCGCCGGGGTGGCTTTCGGGTCGCGGGTGATCGCCTTCGCCTTGCGGGTGCCGTTTGCGGGAACGACGTCCACGGCGACCGTCTCACCTCCGCGCTTTACGGAGAGCTTGATCGTCTCGCCTACCTTGGCTTGGTTCAGGGCGCCTCCCAGGATCCTGCCGATCTGCGGAACCGAGCCGCTGACTTCGGTTCCGTTAATGGCGGTGATTGCGTCGCCGACCTCAAGTTTGCCGGTGGCTGGGCCAGACACGCTGGTCACCTTGGCTGCGCCGTCGCTGACGGACCAGGCGAAGCCCACGTCGGTGAACGCCTCGTCCACCTCGCCGATCATCAAGCCCACCTGGCTCAGCGATCGCTCGACGTCCGGGTCGCCCGGCTTCATGACGATGTCGTCGTAAACGCGACCCATGTCCGTACCGCCAACCTTGACGAGAGCCTGGCGAATGCCGTCCTCCGGGAATCCGGGTTGGTCGTCCTTGCACTGCTGCCAAAGCACCCGCTCGACATCGTCGAGGGACTTCTTGCCTCCGGTGTGGGCGCGGACTTCGATGTCGAGCATCATGCCCGCCACCCAACCCCGGTTGTAGTAGCTGCCGCGGTAGCCGTTGCTGTTTCCGCGCCCGTTGTTGGCTTCGTCGGTGCGAAGGCTGCAGTCGTAGATACTGACTTGGGTTCGCGAGTCGGTGTTGCGCACGGTGTTGACGTTCGAACCGATGCTCTTGAAGAACAGATCCTCAGCCCACCAGCCGTCCGTGAAGAGGATGCGGGAGGCGTAATAGTCGGTCACGCCCTCCAACCACCACAGAGCGCCGGTCTGGGGAAGTTTGGTGTAGTCGAACGGTCCAAGGGCTTTCGAGCGGACCCGCTTCACGTTCCACAGATGGAAGAACTCGTGGGAGAGCACGCTCACCGCGCGGGGACCCACGCCTTTCGCCAAGCCGATCTGGGTGCTGGAAAGATGTTCCAAACCGCCCGCTCCATCGGCTGCGTTGTTCACCGAGAAGTGCCAGACGTAGCAGTCGTAGGGAAGCCCGCCAAAGAAGTTGCCTTGCGATTCGCTGACGAACTTGCACGCCTTAATCAAGTAAGCACGGTCGACGCCGGACTTGGGAGCGCCGCGCATGACGATCGTGTGCGGCTTGCCCCGCACGGTGTAGGTGTCCACCAGCAGGTCTCCGCCCGCAGTCACCGGATTGTCCGCCAAAACGTCGTACGTCGCCGCCGTGTACACGCCGTTCTTCGCGAGCAATCCGAGGTAGGCGTTCCAGCCTTCAGGCAGCTTGATGCTCAGCGTGCACTTCTCTTGGGTGCGGCCCACCGGATACATGTACGAAGAGGGGCCGGACCAGTGCATGGCGCCGTCGGTCACGCCGGTATCGACGTCGTATTCCACCACGGTGGTCTTGGCGGGCTCTACCTCCCAGGTCACGATTTCGTTCTTCTGGGAGCCGCGGGCGGGTGCGTCGCCGTACTCCTTCGTCCAGAACTCGCTGGTGCGGTTGATGGTGAGGGTTCGCCCCTCGCCGTCGGTCGCCTTGAGGTTCTTGACCCGATTGAAGTTGTCGGTAAGCACGTACGCGCCCGGCGCCCAGTTGGGCATCTGGAGCTTCGCACCCGAAGTCGTTCCGGGGATCTTCAGGGTCACGTGGAGAAGCCCCGTTTCGGGGGAGGCTTGAACGGTGTAGCCAAGGTCGGCGCGCGCCAGCGCCGCGCCCGCCAGAAGGAGAAGGCAGGGAAGCCGCTTCATGGTCGCGATGTTACCTACGCGATCTTCTTGAGGCAACCCAAGATGCGGTCGAGGGTTCGCGAGACGTCCTGGTCCAATCCGATGGAAATGCGAACCAAGCCGTCGCTTAGCCCCATGGTGTGCCGTTCATCTTCAGGAATCTCGGATGAGGTGCTGTGGCCGGGCGAGCTGAAAAGCGTCTTGAAGTAGCCCAAGCTCACGGCGAGATAGCCGACCTTCTCCTCCTGCATAAGGGTCATCAGGCGGTCGGCACGCTCCGTGGTGTCCACGTCCAGCGCCAACATGCCGCCGTAGCCCATTCCGGGGTTCATCGTCTCGGTCATCAGCTTGTGCTGCGGGTGTTCCGGCAGGCCGGGATAGTGGATGCGGTAGCCCGCATCGCGCAAGCCGACCGCCAGCGCCATCCCATTCTTGGAATGTTGCTGCATGCGGATGTGCAGACTGTGCAGGTTCTTGAGGATGCTCGCCGCCCGAATGCTGTCCAGGACGGGGCCGAGCAGCATGCAGGCGCCCGAGTTCACGTTGGAAAGATCGTCCACGAACTCCTTGCTGGCGCACACGCATCCTGCCACGCAGTCGCTGGTTCCGTTGATGAACTTGGTCAGGCTGTGAATGACCACGTGGGCGCCCAATCGCGCGGGCGTCATGACCATCGCGCTGAACGTGTTGTCGACCACCAGCTTGAGTCCGTGCCGGTTCGCGATCTCCGCCAACCCTCGAAGGTCGGCAACGTCGAGCAGCGGGTTGCTGATCGTCTCGCAGTACAGCACCTTGGAGCGCGGCGTGATCGCGGCTTCCACGGCTTTCAAGTTTGTGGTGTCGACGAACGTCGCGTCGATCCCGAAGCGGGGAAGCACGTTCTTCACCAGCGCGTAGGTTCCGCCGTAGATCGTGCGGCTGCACACGATGTGGTCGCCCGCGCCGCAGAGCTGCAGAAGCGTGCAGGCGATCGCCGCCATGCCTGAAGCCGTCGCGTGGGCGGACTCGGTGTCCTCCAGCGAGGCGAGCGCCCGCGAGAGGTACTTGTTGCTCGGGTTCCAGTGGCGGGAGTAAAGGAAGCAACCTTCGATCTCGTGCTCGAAGACCTCTTCCATGGTCTCCGGGTTCAAAAAGGTGAAGGTTGAAGAGTCGGTGATCGACGGGTTCACGTCGCCAAACTCGCCGAACACCAGGTAGTCCTGGATGCGGCTCGCCGCGTCGTACGGTTCGTAGCGCATGGCTATTCGGGTGTTACCCGATTTCGCCTAGAACTCCTTGGCAAACGACTCCAAGTCGCGGTAGTTGCTCGCCCACGTCGTGTACATCGCGCCGATCACGCCCTTAACGTCCGCCGCATCCGAGAGCCAGCCGCGAAAGCCCTCGACGGGAGAATCGTAGTAGCCCGCGAGGATCTGACGGTTGCCCCGATCGGCGAAGAACCGCAGAGACGCCTTCCGCACCCTGGGGTCCGAGTTCCAGTTCAGGATCACCACATCCTTGTCGATCCCTTCCCAAGCGCCTTTCCAGGGGCCGTCGCCCTTCAACAGGTAGTACAGCCCTTTGGGTTGCGCGTTGTGGTTGGGGTCGAACATGTCGGACCACGCGTAAACGGTCTTGCCAGGATCGGTCTTTCGCACCATCGCCGCGCACTTGCGAACGTTGTCGGCAAGGAGGGCGCCCGGCGTTTTGCCCGTCTTGATGCATCCCGCATCCCAACCGCCCACGCGGATCTCGTCGTGCGAGAGCAGATAGCCGTCGGGCTGGACGAACCGCTTCACCTCGGCGAAGTTCTCCGCCAGGATCACGTCCAGTTTCGGCTCGCCCAGGCAGACGGTGGCTTGCCCGTCGTAGATCAACGCGGTGTGGCAGTAGCTGACCTTGACCAGGTCGCCCGGCTTGATGCGGCTGCCGGCGGGAAGGGTCAACGTCGGGGGCGTGTGCCAAAAGTCGTAGTCGCCCGGCCATGCCACGCGGCCGCACTTGGGGTCGCGGGCGCCGTCGTAGTCTTCGCCTTCCACGTACACGGTTCTGCCGTCCGCGCTGGTCACGCGGAAGGGCGCGCCCGGACGCCTCACCAAGTTCGTCAAGCCCGCGGGCTCCAGTTGCAGATCGTCCCACCATAAACTTCCGGTTCGCCCGCCCCAAACGCCGAAGTACACGTTCAGCGAAGTGCAGTCCAGCGTGTTGAACGTCACGTCGATCGTCGTCCAGCCCATCGTGCGCTGGATGGGAAGCGAACGGTGCTGGAGCGACTGCCCGGTGTTGCCCAAGACCGTGATGTTCACCGCGCCGGGGGTGTCGAAGTCCTGTGTCTTCACCTTCGCGGAGACGTGATAGTAGCGGTGGGGAAGCACCTTCAAGGGCTGGCAGGCTCTCGCGTTCCCGCTTTCGGGGTTGCCCGCACGGATCTCGGTCATCTTTAGCGAGGCTTTGCCTTCGGCGTGTTCGCTCCGGTCGATTACGCACACCTTACCGGGCACGTCCATCCACGCCCAGCCGTTTGCGCCGTCTTCGAATCCGCCGTTCGCCAGCTTGAGGTCGTCCTCGGGCGTCAGGGTGCCGCTGGCGGTGGCGCGGAACGGCGCGTCTTCCACGGGCAGCCCTTCCGCCAGGTCGGGGTCCTTGCTCAAAAGGTCGTTCGAGTAGCCGATGGGCGCGACCGCCGCGATGCACTCCATGCCCAGGCGTCGCATCTCGGCGCGGAGGCGCGAGACGTTCTGCTTGTACCGCTCGGGCAGGTCGGTCCAACGCCAGAACTTGCTGTCGGTGAGCACCACGCCGTTGTAGCCCGCTTTCTTGGCCCGCCCCAGCAGGGCAAGGTCCCGCTCCACGTTGGCGTCCACCAGCAGATTTGTGGCGAGGTACACCAGCCGCTTCTCCATGGGCGGCGCGAGCACGACGGCGGCGATGAGGGCGAGCATGCGCGCAGGTTACTCAAACGTAACCAAATCCAAGCGGTCGGAACTTCGGCCCCCCTCTCACCGCAACAAAGCAGGTTCCGTTCGTTGCAGAACTCCCCGCGTGGCTTGCATCGCCCGTCGCGTTCGCTACATTCCTTCTCGCGTGGCTTTCAGAGAAGGTCGCGTTCGAAACAATTCTCCTCGCGTGGCGTGCATTGAAGGTCGTGTGAGAAACAACTCTCGTCGCGTGGCTTTCATCGAAGACCGCGTGAGAAGCAAAGCCCTTCGCGTTTGAATGCAAAGGCCTTTGACTTTAGATTCCCGGGAACTGGTTGGGCATGCGGGATTCGTCGGATGTTTGCGCGCGGCGGACGTGCTGAGTTAGCTGAAGACAGAACCACTCGGCTCGGGTCACCTTCGTGTCGTCCGCGCAGACGCGGCGAGTGGTTACGGAGACGGCATGGGTCCTTCGGCGATTTCCTCTAGTAGGTCGGCGACAGCCTCGGCAGAAGAAGTCCCTCCTGGGGCCGAGGCGATCCCGCGCACGATGCTTCGAAGGTCAGACGGTGCCCTACCACTGGACCGATATCGCTCAACAAGAAATTGAGCGGCGCGCAACCGCACGTCGGGAGTGTGGTCCCGGTGCAGGGCCACTTTGCGCATGCGCGATGCACTGCCTCGATGACGCCGAATCATTTCCAGCCCGGCAATACAGTTCAACAGCGCCCACTGAGCATATTCGTTATCCGCAGCGTCGAACTCCTCCCAAAGAACGGGTATGAACTGGGTCTGCTGAGTCCGCCACACATTCGCGAGGGCTACGAGGCACTTCCTGGGCGAGGCTTTGTAGAAGCTGATGAGCAAGCTCGCAGCGTGCGCCGAGGGTATCTCCGCCAAGAAGTCAACCGCCCGATGAATCTGATCGTCCGAGAACTCCATCAGATAGCGTTCCAGTTTCGAGTCCGAACTCATGGGTATCTAATGGGGCCAGTTGATCCACGCGACGGCGGACAAGATCTCGTTTGCTCCTTGCACTCGTTGAGCTTCGCGGGACTAGGAGGATTGGGGCAATATTTCTTGCAGTGCCCCTTATTGCACCCCGGAGATGCTAAGCCGCCAGCTGCCCTTTCGGCAGCGTTGCACGCCTCAGCGCAACTGGTACCCGCGGCACCGCCGCACAGAAAACGAGGGAAGCATGGAGGGTTGTTATACAGCGACCGATGTTCGCAGGTCACGACGCAGAAGAACTTTCGTTTGCGATCAGTTTTGCGCCTAACGATGATGTCCAATTGGCGAGAACGGGCACACCGTTGGAGTTCCTCCTTTGATGTCGGTCCTGTTTCGTCTGGAAACAGGCAGCCAAGTGCCCAATTTGATATTCCAAAGTGGTCGTCGATGTAGCGACCCGCAAACCATCCCGCAACGGCCGCAGCTATGTATGGGCACGCGCAGGCAATCCTCATGGCAACAGATCGCGCTGCCGCCACGCCACCGGTGGCGTATGCAGCCTCAATCATGGCTTTCGCGCTGCTGAGGTCGGGACAGCACGTCTTCGGGGGTAGACCCTGCAGAGGGCTGAGCCCACTTGGGTCAGCCCACGTAACCGGATTGGACCATGAGTACGCAAACGGGCGCTCCATGGGCCAGGTCCGGTCGACGGTTGCCCAGCGTGTCAGGTCCGGCAGATAGGTTCTTGCCCGAACATAGTAGCTGGTCCCGTCGCAGTAGTAGCCATTGGCACCTCCGAACCTCCAAGGGTTGACAATAGAGCCGGTTGAAAACTGCGATTCGCCAAACGGCCAGTAGCTGTATGAGGCCAGAAGGGTGCCTGACTGGTCGCGAACCTCTGTAATGTTGCCCGCCGGATCTTGCGTAAGGACGCGATGCTGGCCGTTCCTTTTCTCCGCGACGGTCAGGCCGTTCATGTTCGTAACCCTCGCTGTCAAAGCCATGTCAACTAGACTCCTTCTTGAAAACGGCCCATCACCGTCCTACTTACCGTACCACACCTATGGTCCCGTCAAGCCGCAGCGGACCGGAACGGTGCTTGGCACTCTGGAGGTTTACCGGATGTATACCGATAATTGCTGTCAGATCGGTATAGCCGATAGAGAGAACCAACAAATGGCAAGTAATAACCTGCAACGACTCTCCGATGCGGACCTGCAGACGCTGGCCGCGCGATTCATCAGCATCGTAGGCGCAGGGCCGACGAGCTACGGCCTTACCGGTGCGCAGATCGTAACCCTGACCACGAACGACGACAACTACGTGGATGCCGTTACCGCGTTCACCGACGCGAAGACCACCGCCAAGGCGGCAAGCGCCGACCGGGACGCGAAGAAAGCCGCCCTGGTGGACAACCTTTCCACCCTGGCGAAGACGATCTACAACAACCCGTCCGTGACGGATACGATGATCGCCGACGCCGGGCTGCAGCCCCGCGACAGCGGACGCACGCCCATCGTGCCCACCACTCCCGTCGACCTCCTGGCGAACGCCTTCGCGGACGGCCACGTGGACCTGAAGTGGGGCCGAAACGGCAACGCCTACGGCGTCACGTTCCTGGTGGAAGCCCAGAGCCCCGGCGCCGAAAGCTGGACCGTGGTCGCCACGACCACGAAGTCGAAAGCCACGGTGTTCGGCTTCGCCCCCGGCGAGGCGAAGTGGTTCCGCGTGCGGGCGGAGAAGAACGGCATCTCGAGCGAACCGAGCCTCCCCGCGCCTATCTACGTTCCGTCGTCCTCGCTAACGATCCAGCTTGCCGCTTAGTCTTGGTGACGTGCGTTGTCCGCCCCGCCCGGTTTCGGGCGGGGTTTTTTCGTTTTCGGCGCTATTTATCGTGACGATTTGGGTCGATAGCGCATTTTTGTAGCCAGTTTGGGTGGCAATTCGCCAGAAACGCTGTGCACACCTTTCCCAGGGGCGGGAAGACTGGTGTCATGGAGAGGTTACGGATATCATCGTCGATCTTCGTTCTTGCGCTTTGCGCCTCGACAAGTCTTGGCGGCGATTTTTTTGTGCTTGAACTGCCGAACGGATGGACTCAGAGTAGGGCGTTCGCCGTCAACCACGACGGGAGTCTTATCGTGGGAGACGCCACCGTGGGTGGGGTGACAGTGCCAGCCTACTGGACGCCAGGCAATGGGTGGGTCAGGCTTGCGCCTTCGAACTCGGTGGGCTCCGCCCGGGGAGTGAGTTCAGGTTCCAATATCATTGGGGGCTGGTTGTACGACGCACAGAACCTAAGCCAGTCGACGGGCTGGGACTCCACGAACTTTGACTTGGGCTCCTATAGCGGCTTTGCCCATGAGGAAGTTTTCGGCGTTTCGGGAAACGGGGCTCTTCTGGTCGGCACGGCGTATGGAACGATGGGTTCAGAGGCAAGGGGATTCGCTTGGTCTGCGTCCCAGGGTTTCTCGATTCTTGAAGGCGGTATGTCAGGGACGGCGACAGGCGCCTACGGAGTTAGCGCTGACGGGAGCACAATAGTTGGGCATGCGACGTTCTCCGATTCTGGCCATGCCTGCTTCTGGCAGAATGGGTGGGGATCGGCTCCGACCAAGATTACGGATTCGTCCGCATCGGCAGTGGCACTCGCCACAAACACAAATGGGAGTGTTTTTGTGGGCAAGTCTAGCAATCGCCCTTTTAGATTCCACGGGTCCACGTTTACGCTCTTGGGATCTGGAGACGGTGAAGCCTCAGGGGTGTCAGGTGACGGTAATGTAATCGTGGGATACATGGCTGTCGGCGGCGTGAATCACGCCTTCCTTTGGACACCCGACCACGACGTGATCGACCTTGATCAACTGGCTGGCAAACCCTCCGGTTGGACGCTATCCACAGCGGCCGCTGTGTCGGAGAACGGGCGGGCCATAGTTGGCTACGGGAAACTCAACAATGTACAGCGAGCGTGGGCGTGGGCGGCCTTCCAATTCCCTCCGGTGACGCCGCTGCTCGTCGAAGGTGAGGAGTACGAAGGTGACGCGAGCAGCATCGCGCTGTCGGACGATGCTTACTTTCAGGCTTTCAACGATGCGACAACTCTTACGTGCCGCATTGAGTTCAGTGGGCAAAGCGTCGTGAAGCCAATTATCCAAATGCGGTTCCGATGTGAAGCCGGAGTCGCCCGAGGCGGTCTTGCCCAGACGATCCATCTTTACGATTACTCGACTCAGGCGTGGGTCACCGGAAGTGGTACAGTCGCGTCGGTGAGCGACTCCGTCGTGGACTCCGTGCGAACCGGCACGCAGGCGAACAATTGCGTGGACAGCGCCGGTAACGTCAAGGCGCGAGTCACTTGGAACCCGCTGAACGACGAGAACCCTAGCCAAGACGGCTGGTTGCATCGGGTCGATTTCGCCGAATGGAGGCTACTGTGAGCCAGCTAGTACGCGGTTTCGCGATTTCATCTTGTTTTGCCCTTAGCGCCTTCGGCCACAGCGAATCGCTGTCGTGGATTGAGCCCGTGGTACAGGGCACGGACACCTGGGGTTCTAGGCTGAGCGGCGACGGTACCACCGTCGCGGGCGTCGGGACCAACGGTGGCATCAATTATTACGCGTATTTCTGGACTGCGCCCGGAGGGACTCAAGTTCTTGCACCAGTAGGAGGAGACACGAGAGCTTTTGCGTTCACGGTCAGCGTCCACGGAGAGCGCATTGGTGGTGCTTCGCGTTCTGACTACTACAAAGCGTGCTTCTGGGATGTCGGCGGCGGATCTCGCCACCTTGGCGTCGAAAGCGGACTATGGCCATCTTCTTCCGTCTTGGCTTCCAGTTCGGACGGCTCAAAGCTCGCGGGCCGCCTCACCGACGGGGATGGGGAGATTAGCATTCCTTTCCTGTGGACGGAAAATGGCGGTGCGCGCTTGCTTCCGATAGGTGACGAGCCTTTCGGAGTCTACGTTCAGGCGATGTCCGCCGACGGTCGCCGGGTGGTGGGCCGGGGCGACCGCAGCGCATACATTTGGGATTCGGAGACGACTTACCGCAAACTGGACTCGTTTACGGCCACCGACCTTTCCGGCGACGGGCGGTTCGTCTTTGGAGTCGATCCGAGCGGCAACGCCGTCCGGTGGTCCGACGACCGGGGATTGGAGAACCTTGGCACTATCCCGGGCTACGCCATGACGATTCGTGGTTCCTCGTTCTCTGGTTCGACACTCGTGGCGGAGGCTACAGGCGGGGTTGGATTAGGGGTTCATACTGCTATCTGGCGGTCCTCGATGGGGTGGGTGTTCCTAAGCGATTACCTCGCCGATCATGGAATCGGCACCCAAGGAGGCTATCTTTACACCTCCAACTCGGTTTCTTGGGACGGAAACGTTGTCCTGGGAGACGGAAACCGGAATGGCCACCGTCAAGCCTTTGTGGCTACGGTTCCCGAGCCTTCGTCGGCAATGATGATCAGCCTCGGTTTGGCGGCGTTAGTACGCCTGAGAAGTAAGCGTCTGATCTGAGACTCGGTGCCTTAGCACGGAGAATCGCCGCCCCGCCCGGTTTCGGGCGGGGATTTTTCGTTAGTAGCGCCCTCTGTGAGTTAGGCGATCCCGCTGTCTGGGCTTCGGTTAGCGGTAAAACCGAACCATGATCGCCGTGGTGGGCAGCGCGAATATGGACTTGGTGGCGCGGGCGCCCCATATTCCCAAACCCGGCGAGACGGTGCTGGGCGGCGGGTTCGCCGAATCGCCCGGCGGGAAGGGCGCCAACCAGGCGATGGCGATTGCCCGGCTGGGCAGTCCCGCAGCGTTCGTCGCTTCGGTGGGCGAGGACAACCACGGCGACGCTCTGCTTGCCGGATTTGTGCGCGCGGGCATGGACGTTCGCTTCGTGGCGCGGTGCGCCACCGCCCGCACCGGGGTCGCGCTCATCGTGGTGGACGACCACGGCCAAAACGCCATCGTGGTCGCACCGGGCGCGAACGCGGAGCTCTCGCCGTCCTTCGTACGGGCTTCGGTCGAGCTGCTTTCGCCGCAGGTGATCCTCGCGCAGCTCGAAGTTCCGCTACCCAGCGTGGAAGCCGCGTTCGCCGCCGCGCCGAAGGCGCTGAAAATCCTGAATCCCGCCCCCGCCCAAGCGTTGCCCGCCGAGCTCCTTGCCGCCACCGACGTCATCGTGCCGAACGAAACGGAGACCGAGCTTCTGACCGGCATCTTGCCCGACACGGCCGAGAAGTGCCGATCTGCGGCGGAAGCCCTCCGGGTGAAGGGCGTGGGCACCGTGATCAGCACGCTAGGCGCGCGCGGTTGTTACGCCTTCGACGGCACGCAAGAGTTTCGCCTTCCCGCCGCCGAGGTGGAGGTCGTCGATACGACCGCCGCCGGCGACGCCTTCTGCGGAGCCCTCGCCTTGGCGTTCCAACAGGGCAAGAGCCTTGCCGACGCCCTGCGGTTTGCCACGGCGGTCGCGGGCCTCTCGGTCTCCCGGGCGGGCGCTCAGGCTTCCATGCCTTCGTGGGCGGAGGTCAAGAACCTGGTCGATCATAATTGGTAGTTCATGTCGGCAACCTTGATCAGACCGGATAGCCTGCGCGCCCGGGCGCCCAAGCGCGGCACGTACTACGTGCAGACCTGGGGTTGCCAGATGAACGAGGAAGACAGTGAGCAGCTCGGGCTCCATCTGCAGCAGATCGGCTTCGAAGCCATCGACCAGATGAACGAAGCCCACGTGATTCTGCTGAATACCTGCAGCGTGCGCCGCAAGCCCGAAGACAAGGCGTTCTCCATGCTGGGCGAGTTGGCGTTCCTGAAGCGCTCTCGGCCGGACGTGGTGATCGGCGTCTGCGGCTGCATGGCGCAAGCTCGCGCCGACGAAATCCGGCGCCGAGCCCCGCACGTCGATTTTGTGCTCGGCACGGGGGACATCGGCTTGGTTGCGGGTTTGGTCGAGGAGGCGCTGCAGAAGCGCCGATTCCTAAAGCGCCTGGAACTGCCCGAACGCAAAGGCGCCGTGGTGGACGACGTGCCCCGACGGCATGTGGGCCGGGAAGCCAAGCTGAAAGCGTTCGTGCCGATCCAGTACGGTTGCGACAAGTTCTGCACGTTTTGTATCGTGCCCACGACCCGAGGGCGTGAACGCAGCCGGCCAACCGACGAGATCGTCGACGAAGTGACGAAGCTGGTGGCGAACGGAACCCGCGAGGTGACCTTGCTCGGGCAGACCGTGAACAGCTACGGCAAGAACCTGCCCGAAGGGCGCGTTCCGTTTAGCGAGCTCCTTTGGAAGCTGAACGAAATCGACGGTCTGAAGCGCATTCGCTACACCTCGCCGTACCCGCGAGATTTCAAGTCCGACCTGATCGAGACGATCCGCGACTGTCCGACGGTGATGGAGTATTGCCACCTGCCTCTGCAGTCCGGTGACAACGACGTCTTGAAGTCGATGCACCGGGTTTACACGGTGGAGGGCTTCTTGGAGATCGTGCAGAACCTCCGCGCCGCCGTTCCGCACATCGGGTTGAGCACGGACATCATCGTCGGCTTCCCGGGCGAGACGGAAGAGCAGTTCCAGAACACCCTGAAGGTGGTGGAGCAGGTGCGCTTCGACGGCGCGTTCATGTTCATCTACAGCCCGCGGCCCGATACGCGGGCGGCGGATATGGAACAGATTCCCGAAGCGGTGAAGAAGGACCGGATGTACGGCCTGGTCGAGCTTCAGAACCGGATCAGCGTGGAAATCAACCAGAGCATGGTCGGGCGCACGGTGGAAGTCTTGGTGGAAGGCGCTTCGCCCAAGAACCCCAAGAAGCTGCAAGGGTACTCGCGCGAGTTCAAGATGGTGCACTTCAGGGTAGGCGGAGCTGCAGGGCGAGTTGGTGCCCGTGGAGATCACCGCCGCCCACCTGTGGGGCTGCTCGGGCAAACTCGCCTAGCGAATGTCCAGTTGCAGCGCCATCGTGCGGTAGCGCCGAGAAATCTCGAAGCCGTGCTTGCCGTACCAGTCGGTGAGCGTCGTCCAATCGATGAGGCATCGCCGTGCGCCTTCCGCCTGAAGGTGGAGCAGGGAAGCGGCGAGCAACGCGTCGCCCAGGCCGCGCTTGCGAACCGCTTTAGAAACGCCGATCGGGCCCAGAGTCGCCCAATCCGCCCCAAGGTCTCTTCGCCAAACCGCTCCGGCGATGGGCACCTTGTGATGGGGCCGTTGGGTCACGGCAAAGCCGTGGCAAGTCGGCCCGAGGAATAGACCGAGAACGTCCCGACTCTCGCCTTCCGCCTCGATCTTCGCCAAGGTGTCGTACGCCCACCTGCCTGGGAACTCCGTCCGGAGGAACTGGAGCAGGGCAGGGCGGTCCTTGAACGCCACCGGTCGGACGGTGGCGCCCTGCTCGTCCAAGGCCTTTCGGTGGTTGCCGGGCGGTGCGTAATCCGCCAGATCGCGCTCCACGTCGAATGCTTCACCGCCCGCTTCGAAGCCTTCGATGGTCAAGAAATCATGCAGAAACTTGCACTCATCCGGACACCCCGGAAAGAAGTGCCGTGAATCTTGGCCGAAGATCAGGCGGTCGATTCCGCGCTCGCGGAGCACTTTCTTGGCGTGCGCCATGATGTCGATTCCGACCTCCGGGTCTCGGAACGCGATGGCGCTGAGATGGGCTTGGTCGTAGGTGGGCCCGCGGTAAAGCTGCGGGTTGGCGGAGCGTTTGATGGCGACGAAGCCCTCGATCTGTTCGTCGAAGACCTCGAGGCAGGAGGCGCCCCAGTCGAAGACGGGGGAATCGACGGTGTTTTGCCGGATGAGATCGGCGTCGACGTGGTACCTGGGTTGGTAAAACTTCGCCCACAGCTCTTCGAGCTTCTCAAAGTCGGCGTGGGTGAATCCGATCCGCATCGCCTTTTGTTAGACGTTCGCCGACGGGGAGTCTTGTTCCTCTTTCATCTTCTGGACGTAGTTCAGGCGCAGGTTGGCAACCAGGTTCTGCATCTGGCGCCGGTCGTCGTCGTCCAGCTGAGGTTCCACCACTCCCGCCACGTACGAAGCAAGGTCGATCGCGACTTTGGCTTGGGCAAGATTCCTGTGGATCGTTCCGGTCAGAACGTCGGGTTGCAAGCCAAGCTTTTGCCAGGCGATTTCGGCGAACTGCTCCGCCATCATGGCGGCGACCATGTAGATGTCGACGGGTTCTTTGGGCGTCTCGCTCATATCTCAAAGAGAGTCTAGCAGGCAAGGCGGCAGGTAATCTCTCCTTTCCCCATGTCTGAAACGCAGGTTCTCAACGTCGCCATCATCGGCTCTGGCCCGGCAGGGTACACGGCAGCGCTTTACGCCGCTCGCGCCGACCTTGCGCCGACCGTCTTTGCTGGCCTCCAGCCGGGCGGCCAACTCACCATCACCACGGACGTGGAGAACTACCCGGGCTTTCCCGAGGGCATCATGGGTCCCGACCTGATGGAGCTCTTTCGAAAGCAGGCAGAGCACTTTGGCGCGACGGTCGAGTACAAGCACATCGACCGCGTCGATTTTTCTTCTCGCCCCTTCCGAATCTACTCCGACGGCACCGGGATCCAGGCGCGCTCCGTGATCGTAGCTACGGGCGCCTCGGCGAAGTGGCTAGGCATACCGGGCGAGATGGAGTTCGGCGGCTATGGCGTGAGCGCTTGTGCGACGTGCGACGGCTTCTTCTTCCGGGGCAAGGAAGTGATGGTGGTGGGCGGCGGCGACACGGCGATGGAGGAGGCGCACTACCTGACCCGGCATGCCTCCAAAGTGACCCTCGTGCACCGTCGAGACCTTCCGCGCCAGCAAGATCATGCAGGAGCGCGTGCTCTCGAACCCCAAGATCGAAGTGATCTACAACGCCGGTCTGGAGGAGATTCACGGCTCCACGGAACCGGTGCGCAAGGTCTCGCACGTGACGCTCGTCGACACGGTGAACGGCTCGAAGCGAGATGTTCCGATCGACGGCGTGTTTATCGCAATCGGCCACAAGCCTAACAGCGAGCTGTTCAAGGGCGTCTTGGACATGGACGAGGTCGGCTATATCCGGCCGGTCCCGGGAACGTCGAAGACGAACGTGCCCGGCGTGTTCGTGGCGGGAGACGTGGCGGACAGCGTGTATCGCCAAGCGGTGAGCGCCGCCGGCACCGGGTGCATGGCGGCCATCGACGCCGAACGCTGGCTGACGGAGCATTCAGAGTAGATCGTGCGAATGCCCTCGCGGGCTGATGCGTCTCATTAGGTAGCCATGTCACTCTCGGCACTCTTCGTTGCGTCCGCTCTCATCGCCCAACAGGGCCAAGGCGAGTCCCTTGGCCGGATGTACTACATCGGGAAAGAGGAAACGCCGGAGGCGATGATCGTAATGGTGCGCGACAAGCGCCTCGACTCGCCCAAGATCGATCCCAAGGACAAGCTCGAGTACGAGTACGTGGTGACGGGATACGCCTCTTCGCCCCCGGAGGCGCAGGGCAACCATCCCATCCGGTTCCGGGTGTTCAGCCAGCAACGCAAGAAGGTGGGAGACCCCGCCGAACTGGCGTGCCGACTGCTACTCAGGCTCTGGAAGTACAACTATGAGCGGCTAAAGTTAGACCATAGTCGCGAGTACAACGGCCAGATTGTGGACGTCTACCTCTCGTGGGGTGGGCAAGCGGGGGGCGAGCAGCTGTTCACCGAAGACACGGAGAACGGGCGGTTACGGCCGGCAAACGTAATCTACATCTACGACATCGCGAGTTTCACCGACCCGGTCGAGATGGCGCGGGAAGTTTGCCATGAGTACGGGCACGCATCGCTTCCGCCTGTCGGCGGATTTGTGAAGCCTGAGGACTGGGGCAACGGCTATCTGGGCGAAAAGCTGTATATGCGCTGGCTGCGGGACGATACCAAGGCGGGGGCATTGCAGCCAATAGACACCACGGGCGCGAGCGCCAAGGACCTGGATGCCTGGTGCCAGAAGAACGCGGACCCTCTGCTCGACAGGGTGCTCCTGAACGGGCCTGACTTTGCCGCCCTGAAGGGAAGTGGTCCTCTGGCTTTGGATAGCTATATTGGGTTGAACTTGTACGCCCAAGAGGTTTTGGGCAATCCTACCTTCGCACGTTCGCTGAAA
>JAXLTH010000042.1:0-26612 GCA_046330155.1 Fimbriimonadales bacterium
GCCATGCCCGACGAACCGGTACCGAACCCTGCTCCTGAGCCGGACTCGATCGAAGCCCGGATTGCGGAGATGCAGGCAAGCGCCGATGCCCTCAAGGCTCCGGAACTTCCCGAAGAGGTCGAGGACCAGTTTGACCGGCGAATGAAGGAACTGGAAGCTCGCGCCTCCAAAGTTAAAGCCGCGCGAGACAACCAGAAGGCGCAAGAAGTGCGTCGCGAACGCCAGGACCGGGATGCTGCCCGCGGATTGGGCTACGGGCTTTCGATTGCGTACACCATCATCGGCCTCCCCCTTTTCGGGTTCGGCATCGGGTGGCTTATCGATCGGGCCACGAAGACCGACCACTGGAAGGGTCTCTTCATGCTGGTGGGCGCCGTCGTGGGCATCGCGATGGCGTTCGTGATGATGAACCGCCAGAACAAGGACTGAGGTTGAAGCCGTTCGACGTTCGCTGGCAGGCCGGCTCGCTCGCCCTGGGAATGACAGGGGCGGGGGTCTGTCTCGCGTTCGGAGGCGTGAAGGCGCTTCAGGGGTTTGGACTTGGCTTCGGTGGAGCGGCCTTCAACCTGGTCGTATTGGCGCTGGTGGTTGGGGCGCTGGGCGATGCCTATCGCCGCTCGGCCCAACCGCGCCGGGCGGGGCTGATGCTTGGGTTGGCGTTTCTTGCGAAGTTGCCCATCTACGTTGCCCTCGGCATGGTTGCCCTGCGTCTGGGAGACACCGCCCCCCCTTGCTTCCTGGCGGGGGTCGCTCTGGTATACTCGCTCCTAATCGGGTGGGCTATGTCGGCCCCCCGTTAGTGTGTGTATGGGGGACTTGCTTCGCAGCAGTACGACACTCTTGGCCTTCGCCGAGGGTGGTGGACACGAGGGACCGAGTTACATCGGTTTGTTCGTGTACGTGGCCATCGTTCTGGCCGCCATCTTCATATTGATGGCGCAGGCGAAGAAAGGCCTTGGTGAGCGGGTTTTCAAGAACTGGTTCACCCAGCGCTTCGAGCAGCTGTTCCTCTTCATCGAGAACATGTGCGTCGGCACGATCGGCGCGCACGGCCGCAAGTACATGCCGATCATCTTCACCTTCTGGCTGATGATCTTCTTCGGCAACTTCGTCGCCCTGTTCTTCCCAACCGCTCCTACCGCGGACCTTAGCTTCAACCTGGGCATGGCTCTGATCTCGATCGGCTACGTCCAGTACGAAGGCATCCGCGCCAACGGGCTGTTTGGCCACTTGTCGCACTTCGCCGGTCCCAAGCTTGGGGCGGCGCTCGTGCCGATCTCCGGAATGATCTTCATTATCGAGCTGATCAGCGAAATGATGAAGAACGTGTCGCTCAGTCTCCGACTTTACGGCAACATCCACGGCGGCCACATGGCGGTCGAGGCGATGAACAAGCTGGGCGAGGCTTACTACATCCCGGTGGGGGCGTTCCTGCTCCCGATCAAGTTGCTCACCTGTGTCGTGCAGGCGATGATTTTCTGCCTGCTCACCTGCGTTTACATTTCGCTGGTGACCCATCACGACGAGGACCACGCCCATGCTCCGGAAGGGCATGGCGAACCCGCATCCGCACACTAACGAACGATTTCGAACGAGAATTCTCGCTCAACTCTTGGAGGACAAATAAGTAAATGCTTGGACTTGGACTTGGACTCGCCGCCCTCGGCGTTGGTATTGGCCTCGGCCTCATTGGATACGGTGCGATGCAGGGTATGTCGCGCCAGCCCGAAGCGATCGGAAAGCTTCAGGTCGCCATGCTGATCGCTTGCGTTCGTCGAGCTTGTATTCCTGCTCACCGTCTTCGTTGCCCCGGGCTCGTTCCGCGAGAACGTCCAGGTCGTCAAGACGGAAGGCGCCGCGATCTCCAACCCGCAGTAAGCGGGCTACGTCGATTCTCGGGGCCGCCTTTGCGGCCCCAATGGGCTTGATCGAACTGCTTCATGAGCAACGAAACCAAATCTTCTGGCTCCATGTTGCCCGGGCTCCTCGGCCGCGGTCCTCATGGTCGCGGGCGGCTGGATGGCGATGAACCACCAGCCCGAGGCGCTCTACAACCTCACGAAATCGCGGGGAACAGGGTATCCCCTGGACCTGGGCAAGACCGTGTCGGTTATCGGCGTCTTCCTGATCCTCTTCCCCGGTCATCAAGAGCTTCTTCTTGAATCCGCTTTCCGACGCGATCCACGAGCGAACAGCCTTGCTCGAATCGACGTTCACCGAAGCGGAGACGTTGCGCTCGGACATGACCGCGATGCGCGGATTACGAGCGTCTGGCGGACAGCGAAGCTTCGGCTCGCGAGCAGATCCAAGCGGAAATCAAGAAGGCTCAGGACCTCAGGACTCCAACTGATGGCCGAAGCGGCAGCCTGGAAGGAAGAGATGGTTCGCAAGGCCAGCGAGGAGATCGAGGCCGAAGAACCGCGTTCTCAACGATCTGCGGCTCCACGTGGTCGACCTCACCTTGGGGGCGACCGCGAAGATCCTCGGCGAAAACGTCGACGATGCGCGCAACCGTCGCCTCATCGACGAGTTCATCGACAAGGTCGAGGTGCCTGGCTAAGCCATGGATGTTCGCGTCGCCAAACGTTATGCCCGCGCGCTGTTCAGCGCAGCGGTTCAGGGCAACGTGGTGGAGAGCGTCGAGGCAGACCTCGACGGGATCGCCAGGGTTCTGGAGCATAACAGCGAGTTCGCCGGCTTCCTGCACAACCCCAGGGTGAGCCGCGAAGACAAGGCGCGAATCCTCGACACGTTGTTCGCCGATCGCGTGACGGCGCTGACGCTCCGCGTGATGCGCTTGATGCTGGATAAGCGGCGCGAGACCGAAATCCCCGGGCTGAGGGCCGAGTTCGCTCGGTTGCGGCGCGAAAGGGGGCAGGTGCTCTACGCCCAGGTGACGTCGTCGGTGGAACTGACGGATGCTCAGAAAAGCAACCTCGTCTCGAAGCTTGAGGCGAAGTCCGGCAAGAGGGTCGAGGCGGAGTACCGGCTGGATTCCTCGCTGATGGGTGGAATCAAGGTTGCCCTCGGCAACTACGTTTTGGACGGCAGTATCAAGGGTTCGCTCGGCCGATTGCGTGACACGCTGCGGCGCGACCTTTTGAAGCAAGGCTGAACGGCAACTTAAGAATTTAACGGTTAGGAAGAAAACAGAGCTATGGCCATTCGACCCGAAGAGGTTACGTCAATCCTGGAGCGAGAGCTCCAGAAGTTCGAGCGCAAAGTCGATGTCGAACACGTCGGCACGGTGCTGCAGGTCGGCGACGGCATTGCCCGCGTCCACGGGTTGCCCGACTGCCAAATGGGTGAGCTCCTCGAGTTCCCCGGCGGCGTCATGGGCCTCGCCCTGAACCTCGAAGAGGACAGCATCGGCGCCGTTCTTATCGGCGACGACACGCAGATCAAGGAAGGTGACCCGGTCAAGGAAACCGGCCGCATCATCCAGATCCCCGTCGGCACCGGCGTGCTGGGACGCGTCGTGAACGCGCTTGGCCAGCCCATCGACGGCAAGGGCCCCATCGCCTCGGAAGAGTTTCGCCTCATCGAGATCAACGCCCCGGGCGTCGTCGAGCGACAGCCGGTTAAGGAGCCGCTTCAGACGGGCCTCAAAGCCGTCGACGCGATGATCCCGATCGGCCGTGGCCAGCGCGAGCTCATCATCGGCGACCGCCAGACGGGTAAGACCGCCATCGCGGTCGACGCCATCCTCAACCAGAAGTCGACCCACGAGCCCGGCGGTAGCCCCGTGTTCTGCATCTACGTGGCCATCGGCCAGAAGATGTCGAACGTGGCGCGCGTCGTCCAGATGCTCCAGGAGAACGGAGCCATGGAGTACACCTGTGTGGTCGTCGCGTCCGCTTCGGACGCCAACGCCATGCAGTACCTCGCGCCGTTCGCCGGCGCCACCATCGGCGAGTTCTTCCGCGACAACGGCAAGCACGCCCTGGCGGTTTACGACGACCTATCCAAGCACGCCGTCGCCTATCGCGCCATGTCGTTGCTCCTTCGCCGCCCGCCGGGCCGCGAAGCCTATCCGGGCGACGTTTTCTACCTCCACAGCCGCTTGCTCGAGCGCGCCGCGAAGCTGTCCGACGAGAAGGGCGGCGGTTCTTTGACGGCTCTGCCCATCATCGAAACCCAGTCGGGCGACGTTTCGGCGTACATTCCGACCAACGTTATCTCGATTACCGACGGCCAGATCTACCTTGAGCCCGACCTCTTCTTCGCCGGCGTCCGCCCTGCGATCAACGTCGGTATTTCGGTTAGCCGTGTCGGTGGTAACGCCCAGATCAAGGCCATGAAGCAGGTCGCCGGCAAGCTCAAGCTTGAAATGGCGAACTTCCGCGAAGTCCAGGCGTTCGCCCAGTTCGCGAGCGACCTCGACCGAGCGACCCAGATGCAGCTGATCCGCGGCCAGCGCCTTACCGAGCTCCTCAAGCAGGACCTCGCCTCGCCGCTGGACGTTGTGGACCAGGTCATCCTCGTCTTCGCCGGCACCTCGGGCGTTCTGGACAACATCCCGAACGATCGCGTCGCCGAGTTCGCGACCGGTGTTCTCAAGTACGTCAAGGACAAGTATCCGGACGCCGTCGAGTCGATCCGCACTTCCAAGGCGATGAGCGGCGACGCGGAAGAGAACCTGAAGAAGGCGTACACCGAGTTCGCGTCGACATTCTAGTCCGCAGTTGGCGGTTGGCGGTGAGACGAGCTCTCCGCTGACCGCCAGCCACGACTTCAAGCAAGCATAGTCCATGGCAAACCTCAAGCAGATCCGTCAGCGCATTCGCACGGCGAAGAACATCCAGCAGATCACGAAAGCGATGAAGCTGGTTGCCGCCGCGCGTTTGAAGAAAGCGACCGACCGCGTTTTTGAGGCTCGTCCCTATTCCGACAAGCTGCGGGAGTTCATGCTCTCGATTTCGGCGGCGGGCGAGCTGCCTGCCCATCCGCTGATGGAGAAGCGCCCGGTCGAGAACTACGCGCTGATCCTCATCACCGCTGAGCGAGGCTTGGCGGGTTCGTACAACACGAACCTCATCCGCAAAGCCAGCGACTTCGTCAAGGAGGCCCCCGGGACGGCGAAGATCATCGGCGTCGGCAAGAAGGGCCACTCGTTCCTAGCCCGGCGGGGCTACCAGGTTGCCCATACGCTGACCGTGCCCGCCGCGGGCGCCCGGCTTGAAGACGCCCAAGAAGTGGCGCGACTGGCGCGGGACATGTACGTTTCCGGCGAAGTGGACGCGGTTTACGTCTGCTACAGCAAGTTCTACTCGCCCATCCGCCAAACGCCCCTGATCGTGCAGTTGCTTCCGATCGAGGCTCCGAACGCAGAAGGCGCGCCCGCCCCGACGGGTGAAATCCTGTTCGAGCCGGATGCGGACACGCTGATGAACACGCTGCTTCCGCGCTACTTCTTCACCTTGGTCTACCAAGCGCTGTTGGAGTCGACGGCTTCGGAGCATGGTGCGCGAATGAGCGCGATGACCAGCGCAACCGACAACGCGGGCAAGATGATCTACGGCCTCACGCTCAAGGCGAACCGGGAACGCCAAGCGGCGATCACGAAGGAAATCCTCGAGGTCGTGGGCGGCGCCGAAGCGCTCAAGTCCTAAGGTTTGCCCTGTCGGGGTAGCCTATCGGGGTCATGAGGGTAGCGGAACTCGCGGAAGCTCTGCGTAGGGAGGTTGGCAAGGCGGTCGCCGGCCAAGAATGGCCTGTCGAGCAGGCGTTGGTGGCGATTCTCGCCAACGGCCACGTTCTCCTTGAAGGGGTCCCCGGCCTGGCCAAGACTCTTCTCGTCCGATCCCTCTCGCAGGCGCTTGCGTTAGATTACGGTCGCATCCAGTTCACGCCCGACCTGATGCCCAGCGACGTCGTGGGCACCAGCATGTACGATGCGAAGGTCGGCGATTTCAAACTGCGCAAAGGCCCGATCTTCGTTAACATCCTGCTGGCGGACGAGATCAACCGCACCCCGCCCAAAACCCAAGCCGCGTTGTTAGAAGCGATGGAGGAACGACGGGTCACCATCGACGGGGAGCCCCATCCGCTGCCGCCGCCGTTCATCGTCTTTGCCACGCAAAACCCGATCGACTTTGAAGGCACCTACCCCTTGCCCGAAGCGCAGCAAGACCGGTTCCTGCTCAAGGTCGTCCTTGACTATCCGCCGGCGGAGATCGAGCGCGAGGTGCTTCGGCGGCATCACGACGGCTTTCGTCCCCAGAACCTCGAAGCTGCCGGCATTCAGGCGGCGATCTCGCCTCAGGACCTCGTTGCCGCGCAACAGGAGGTGGCGAAGGTGACCGTGGAGGACAAGATCTTCAACTACATTCTGGAGATCGTGCAGGCGACGCGCAAGTCGCACGACCTTCTGGTTGGCGGCTCGCCTCGCGCCGGCATCGCTCTGCTGAACTGCAGCAAGGCGATTGCCGCCATGCGAGGGCGCGACTTCGTCATTCCTGACGACGTCAAAGAGCTCGCGTTGCCGGTCCTTCGCCACCGCGTCATTCTGCGTCCCGAGGCGGAAATCGAGGGACTGTCGGCAGACCGGGTGCTGTCCAGCCTGGTGGACGCTCAAGTCGTTCCGCGATGAGAGCCCTCCTCCTCACCCGGCAACTGCGCCCTTCTTGGGCAAGCTACGTCGATCGGCTTGCCGTAATGATGACGCGCTTCGGCGTGCAAGCCACGGTGGAAGACGCCACCTCGTGGATTCCCAACGAAACCGGTCCTCGGGTTGACCGCGAGGTCTCGATCCACCTGAAGAGGGTCGCCGAAGACTACGACGTCGTCCACGCGTTCGGCTATCGTGCCGCTTGGGCGTGCGCGGAGGCGTTCGGGTCGCAAGAAGCTTGGCTCTTCTCGGCGATCGACTTCCCAAAGACCACTCACCCGCAGTTGGTGGAGCGCCTGAACAAGGCTCAGCGGGCGTTCTGCGTTTCTGAAGCCGTACGGATTCCCCTCGCGACGGCGGGGGTCGAGTTGGCGAGGGTGTATCGCCCTGGCGTCCGTCCGCCGCTCGATCTGGTGGACCGCGACACGGCACGGGTGCCCTTCGACATTCCCGAGACCGCCCAAGTGGTGGCTGGCTTGGGCCGGATGGTGCCGGAACGTGGCTTCATGAAGCTGATGCTCGCCATGGAAGAGGTCTGGCGCGCCGACCCGGAAGTCTATTTGCTGCTCGCCGGCACCGGACCCGAGGAGGAGGCGATCCGAGCCCATCGTTGGGAGATGTCCCAGCCCGACAAGGTGCGGGCGGTGGGGCCGGTCAGTGCGCCCTGGGACACGTACCGGGCCGCCGATCTCGTCGTGGTGCCCTCTGGGTCGACTTCGTTCAGCTTCGTAGCGGCGGAGGCGATGGCGGCGAAGCGCCCGGTCCTTGTTCGGGACGAGGCTGGCCTCCGCGAGATGGTCGAGCCGCATCTTTCCGGCTTTACCTTCGCCGACGACAGCGTCCTCGCTTCTCAGATTCTCGAAGCGCTCAGCATGCCCTACACCATGGACGCCGTCGCGCAGGGCGCCGAAGCGCGTTACCACGAACGTTTTGACCTTGAAAAGAACGCCGATGCCCTTGCCGCCGTGCATCTGAGTCTGCGCTCGTGAAACTTCCCCGTTTGGCCGGAGTCCAATGATTGTGCCCGTGATCCTTCCCGCCCTTCTCTTTGCCGCATGGCAGTCTGCCGTGCCCGCCCGCTACCTTCCCGCCCGCCCAGCCGCCGATGCGGTGATCGCGAAGGTCAACGGCGTTCCCATCAAGGCGTCGGACGTCGAGCCGCTGGTCTGGGATTGGCGCTCCAACGAGGTGGTCGAGGAACTGACCAACTACCATATCGTTCGTTTGGAAGCCGAGCGCCTGGGCGTCACCGTTACGCCGGCGGAACTCGAGACAGAGACCGAGAAGGCGCTTCGGCAGCTTCAGGACTCGCTGCCACAGGGCACGTCCCTCCGCTCGGCGTTAGAGAGCCAAGGTTCCGCCCCGTCGAGGGTTTACGTTCGCGTGCGAACCAAACTGCTTCTGGATCGGATCGTTCTGAAGTCGTTCGATCCGGCCGGGTTCGTGAAGATCAGCACGATGATCGTGCGCCCGAAGAACGAGCAGACGGTGGCGCTAGCGGAGGCGATCAAGCGGGCTGACGACCTTTACGCACGACTCCAGAAGGGAGAGTCGTGGAACGATCTTGCAGGACGACCAGCAGGCGGAACCTTGAAATCGGCGGGCCTTCTTGGCTGGCGGCAGATCTCGGCTTTTCCTGAGGTGGTACGAACCGAGATGACGGGCTTGGGCGTGGGCAAGGTCACCAAGCCTGCCCAAACGGTCAACGGCTTTCAGATCTTCCGCATCGAGGCTTTCGGCAAGGATGCCAAACCGGAGGAGATGGAGAGCGTCAAAGACCTGTATTCCAGGCCAGGCGCGCCCCGAGGTGTTCAACAAGCTTCGTTCGGCAGCCAGATCGAACGCTGCCGAACCCAGAAAGCCAGGATCAGGACGATCAGATCGCGCTGAAGAGCAGCAGATCGATGCGGTCGAGGATGCCGCCGTGGCCGGGCAGGAGAGCACCGCTGTCCTTTCATCCGACTGATCGCTTGAGAGCGCTCTCAAAGAGGTCTCCGGCTTGCCCAAGGTGCCCGCCATAGGCCTGCAGGTAGCGAAGAGGGCGGGGGATGCCGCAGTAGGCGCCCGTTGCCCATGCCCCGGCAAGGCATCATCCGACGAAGTTGCCAAGAGCTCCTTCCCAGGTCTTCTTCGGCGAGATTCGCGGCGCCGTAAGGGTCTTCCCAAAGGCCTTGCCCACAAAGATGGCCGCCGTATCGCCCACCCAGATCGGCGTCAGGGCAGGAGCGGATTGTTGAGTTCCAGACTTCGTTCGCATAATAATGGCGATCCGCCGCGAAAATGGCGATCGACCAGAGCGGAGGCGCCAGCCAGGGCCCAAGCAACAAGCCGGTACCGAACTTGCCGAACAGGCTAAGACGGAGGGCTCGGATGCCGTAGAGCACGGACACCGTCATGAGTACGCAGAGGACGACGACATGCCCTTCGCCCCGTAGTTGACCACAATGGGGGCCGCCGCGAAGAGGAGGATGACGTCGATCCATAGGCTTTGCACCAGACGCCACCCGACTTGGAATGAGCGACTCTGCCTCGAACTTGGCAAGCAGGAAGGCCACCAGCGCAGAATGCCGGCGGCAAGGGACCTGCCCCCATGCGAAACACCGCAGCAAGCACGGCCAGAATAGGCAAGCACGGCCGTTACGATGCGGGTCGCCATGCCCCCAGTTTAACTTCGAGAAGCGAGCTTCAGTGCCGCTTGGACCCGGTTTCGCAGTCCAGCTTTCGCATGACCGTGGATACGAGGTTCTTGATGCTCTGCTCACGCAGTCAAGAGGTCTGCCCAATCCGACGGTTGGGCAAGCCCTGAGCCACCATTTGGGCGACCTCGTGCTCGCGAGGCGTCAGCATTCAGGGGTACGAGCCGTAGTACGGCACACTTTCCCGAACCGGCGAAGACGCGATGGCGTTGCCCGAGGCTTGCCTCAGTGCTTGAAACAGAGCGGCGGACCCCCAGCCCGTTGGGCGACGGCATCCGCAAACTCTTCCTCATTCGAGAGGAGGAACTCGAGGCGATGACGACTACGCGGGCGCCTTCTTCGCGCGCATCTTGGACGCAGCCCCAGTCCTTCGGACTAGAGGTGGCTGCGTCCACCGCGACCAAATCCGATTGGGTCTCGCAGACCGTTTGGGGCAGCGAGGCGACGCTGTCCATTCCCCAGCCACGCGAAACGCGGTCTGGTGGGCCAGCACATGCTCAAAGACCCTCTCGCCGGGGTATCCTTACATCAGAACCGTCACTCTCATCTCGTCAATCCACTCCTCAGCCCGGCTTTCTCAAGCCGTCCTCTGGCATGGTGCCCTTTGGACGCGGATCTCCCCACGGTCTCCTGCCTCTCGAGCACTCGCTGCAACTTCTTCTTGACCCTTTGCAGGGCGTTGTCCACCGTCTTCGTGGAGCATCCAACCTGGGCGGCGATCTCTTGATAGGTCATTCCGTCCAAGAATCGCGACAAGACGTCAACGCTCCAACTCGCTGAACGAGCCGATCAGCTTCTCGCTGAGTCCATTCCCGTTCCATATTCCCGCTCTCCCCCGAGCGATTCGGTATCGACGAGTCGCTCCAAAGCGATCGCATCGCTGCCGTCGTCGAGCGAAACGCACCGATTCAAGGGAATGTGCTTCAGACGAGTTGCCGTGTGACCGCGGTGATGATGTGACGCGTTACGCACTTAACTCGGCGAACGGTCGGAATCGACGGCAATTCATCGTTTCGGAAGTCGCGAATGGCCTTGTACAAGCCAATCGTACCTTCTTGAACGACGTCGTCGTGGTCAGCCCCGCGTACAAAGTACGCACGACTTTCGACTCCACCAGAGCCCGGTAGCGCCCGATCAGGCACTCGGCAGCCCCTTAGTCGCCTTGCCTTGCACGCCCGACGATTTCTTCGTCCGGGCAATGCAACGAATCCCCCAGTATAAAGGCCGGCAACGGCCATGTCATTCCCCTCACTCTCAACGCGACAGTAGTCTTCTGTCGCGAGTAATCCAATTAGCCAGGACAGAAGTTAACCAAGTGTCAAGGATGGGGTGCGCCGGAAATATCCGCACGTTGGGAACTTCGCCAACCTAAGGATGCGTACCGATGGACTCTAAGGACCGGCTCAGCCCTGCTCGCTCGGACTTTGATGGCCTCGAGCACGTTCTGCATATTCTTGACGACGATGCTGTAGATGACCTTGCGCACGAGGGGCCCAAGCGTGGGCACGTTGTACTCGTAGTTCACCACGCTGTCGAACCGGGTTCCGCCATTTTCCTCGCGGAAGTTCCAGACGCCGGAAAGCTCGTCGTAATCGCGGAGTTGGCGAAACTCGCGGTGTGCGCCTCGTCGTTCCAGACGTCTTCTTGCCGCCAGCGCACTTTGAGCATGAACTGCAGGACGAGACCCACCCGATCGCTAACGATCCGATTGCCCTCGCGTTCGACGATCTCCAGCGATTTGACGTCCTTCGCGGGAACTCTAGGGAAGCTCTCATTGTCCTTCGCCACGGCGTAGGTGCGATCAAGCGGGGCATCGACCCAGACAGACGTCTCGACGGTTTGCATCTCCGCGAAGATACCCGCTGCGTCTGCGGAACTTGGGAGCCAGCCAAACGTCATCGAATGTGAGTACGATCGAACGGGACCACGATTGCGGTCGTCAATCGGGAATCCAGACTATGCGCCCTTCCACCTTGTTGTCGACCGTGGTGATGGGGCTCTCCTGTGTGGCGTTCGCGGGGCAAGAGCCGGCCGCCCAAGCCGCCGACCCGAGGTGGAAGCCCAGAAGAAGCGCCACGAACAGGATGTCAAGAACGACATCGAAACGGGCAAAGTACTCCGAAGTCGAAAAGGAGCTGAAGCTAAGCGAGGACCAAGCCGGGCTCCAGCGCATTCCGGGCGATGGAGTCGAACTCGCCCAGATTGCCAACTCCGAATCCCGCTGATCGCCACCTGGGGCGACAAGCAGCACAGCGAGTTTCCTTACACGTTCAAGCTCTCTTGGAAGGGGACGACGTGAACGCCTTCTCCCTCCCCGGAGGCTACATTTACGTCTACGAAGGTCTGCTCAAGTTTGCCGGAATCGAGACGACGAAGTCGCCGGCGTTTTGGCGCACGAAATCAGCCACGCCGCCTTTCGGCACGTGGCAGCCCTGCAAAAGGAGCAGAGCAA
This sequence comes from Fimbriimonadales bacterium, assembly GCA_046330155.1. Taxonomy (GTDB): domain Bacteria; phylum Armatimonadota; class Fimbriimonadia; order Fimbriimonadales; family Fimbriimonadaceae; genus CALMEF01. The sequence continues at coordinate 11,759 of JAXLTH010000042.1, forward strand.
GCCCCAGCTGGTCCAGATCCCGCTGATCTTGGCGACGATCTTCAGCGGAGGGCGTGCCGGCGGCGGGCTGCTCCAGCTCGGCGCCAATTCGGCACCGCGCTCACCAGCGGGTGGAGCGTGAACGCCGAGCAGAGCATCCGACTTCGGCGGATTCCAGATCACGAAGAGCAAGTACAGCCCGATCGGGATGTTCACCTTCATGGGCGGTTGGCGAAGAAGGACCGGGTGGCGGAAGGCGCCATCTGCGGCTGGGGCATCTACCGAACCCGCCGCCGTCCACCCGAACAGCATGCCGACGCCCTCGCAGACCGTCTCAAAGCGGCGGGCGTTCCCCTGAAGCGGAGTTTAGTGACGACCTCCTTCAGGACGACCGCGAAGGAGGTCAAGCCGGGCGTCTTCGAGTTGAGCTTTGGCTCGCGCAAGTTGGTCACGTTTGGCGGTGCCGATGCCCAGACCGAGCCAACGCTGCGGTCGCGCGATTGGACGACTTTTTCGACACCGTTCCTGCCATGTTCGAGTTGCGCCGGGCGGGATCCGGCTATTGCAGGCACCAAACGCTCCTGTTCGAGCTCCGACCCGAAGATGCCGCCGCCATCAGCGTGTGTCTGAAGGCGGGAGAGCGCAGCGAAGGCGCTCAGGCACCATGCAGCAAAGCAGATATACAACCTCACCTTCCGGGTTTGGGACGGCGAGCGCTAGGAACGGCGTACGAGAGCTAAGCCAGCCCCATGTCCCGATTTCCGCGCACCTGGGTCGAAATCGACTTGGGCGGTCTGCGGCACAACCTTGGCCTCATCCATGGAATCGATCGGTTCTCCCCATCCCGCGATCGCCCTCGTCGCCAAGGCGGATGCCTGGGCATGGACTCTGTCCGTCTCGGTCTTCGCCGTTCGGCATGGGGCAGACTGGGTTGCTGTTGCGACGGTGCAGGAGGGCGTCGACCTGCTGGGAAGCCGGGCTGGATAGCCGGTGATCGTCATCAGTCCGATCCTGCCGATTGAGGCGGAAGACGCCGTCTTCTACTCGCTCAGGGTGACCGTGGAGGACGTGGAGACGGCGCGCGCCTCGACGATGCGGCAGCGAGACCCAGGACGAACGCGCTCATCCGCAGCGAGATCGATACCGGGCTGGCGCGTTTCGGGTGCACACCCGCCAAGGCGGCGAGCATCGCGCCGCGATCCGGGAGTTGCCTTGCGTGCAACTGGAGGGGATCAGCACGCACTTTGCCAACTCTTCCTGGGACGTCACCGGCACCGAAGAGCAGATTCGGCAGTACGACGGCGCCATGGCGTCGATCTTGGCGGCGAGCATCGACGTGCCCTACAAGCACATTGCCAACTCAGCGGGCGCCATCCGATACCTGGGTCTCGCCGAGACGTGGTGCGCACGGGCGTGGCGACTCGGCATCGATCCCTACAATCTCTTCGCCGGCAGGGAGCGACCGGTGCTCACCTGGCGCGCCCGCGTCATGGTTATTCGCGAGCTGTCTCCGAGGTCGCCGGTCAGCTATGCGGGTACCGGACCAAGTCTTGGGAGCGCATCACCCAACCTTGGGGTCGGGTATGGAGACGGCTTCCCGCGCCACATGTCGAACAAGGGCCATGTCCTCATTCGAGGGAAAAGAGCGCCGATCGTCGGGCTGATCTGCATGGACCAGGTGCTGGTGGACGTATCACGGATTCCGGATGTGGAGCCGGGCGACCTTGCGAAATCGGGTCGAACATTCGTTTCCCCGACTTGGCGCGTTTGGTGGATACGAACCCGCATGGGCTCACGTGTCGCATCATGCCGCGCGTGCCCCGGCACTACTTGTTCCCCGACGCCTAGTCCATACTCTTTGCATGCCCACGTTGCGCGAGTCGGTCACCGGCCGGTTGCCCCACATCGTCTCCATTCGACCATGACTTGCACGCCCATCGAGCTTGGCTATAACGAGCACCGGACGAGCGAGCTCATTCGGCGAGAACTAGGCGCGGCGGGCATTAGATTTGCCGCCGGACTGGCCAAGGGCACTGGCGTTCTTGGTTGGCTGCCCGCCACGACGAACCCCGACACCGCGACGACGATTGCGTTGCGCGCCGACGCCGGACGCCCTTCCGATCTTGGAAGAGACCGGCTTGCCTTACGCTTCGACCCACACCGGGGTCATGCGCCTGGACACGACGGCCATCGTCCATCGGCGCCGCCCAAGTCCTTGCCGAAACGACGGAACGGCCGACAACCTCCTGTTCCTGTTCAAGCCAGCCGAGGAAGAGCTGGGGCGGGTGGACGCGCGATGTGCGGGCAGGGTTCTCGACGGCGCGTGCTGGGCAAGCCTGGCTGATTTCATCTTCGGGTTGCACGGGCATCCGATCCACGAGTTGGGCCGGCTGGTGACCTGCGTGGGACCCGTAATTGGCGGCGGCGGACTCGTTCGAGATCGTGGTCCACGCCAAGGGGGGCCACCGCGGCGATGCCCGCCTTTCCATCGATCCGATCCTCGTGGCGAGCCATATCGTTGCAGCGCTCAGTCTGATCCACGTCGCGAAATGTGAGTCCGTTGGACAGCCTGGTCATCACGGTGGCAATGGTTCAGGCGGGTACGGCGCACAACATCATCCCCGATTCCGCCCGGGATGGTGGAGCGCCATTCGGACCCTTACGCCGGGCGTGCGCGACCTCGCCTTCCGGCGCATCGAGGAAGTTGCCACGAACGTGGCGGCGGCCACAGGGCAACGGCGAGGCGACCATCACGCCGGGATGCCGGTCGCGTCCAACGCTTCCGAAGCTGTGGCAAGGTTCCGCGAGGCGGTGGAGCTCAACTTGGCACACAGCTGGAGCCAAGGCGGAGCCGACGATGGGCGCCGAGGATTTCAGCTACTACGGATTCCACGCCCCGGCGTGCTTCTACTGGCTTGGTCTCGCTCCGGAGGGGAATCCGTGTCCTGGGCTCCACGCCTCGTTTCGATTTCCAACGACGGCGCGATCGAAACCGGCATCATGGCGATGTGCAGCCTTGCCCTGAGCCGATAGAAAGAAGGAGCCCTCGAGGGAGGGAGGGCCAGCGGATAACCCGGAGTGGGTCAACGGGGATCGGTACAGAGGGAGGTAATCCGATCCTCAGCTTGCGTCAGATAGGATTGTCGCGCATTTTATGTTCATCGTGCCAGTCACGATTTTTATGGACAAGGACATGGTTGGTTTGCCTGGATTGTTGCCAGACCCCGCTCAAAGTCGAGCAAAGGACCTTGTTCGGAACGTATTTTGCGTGGACAATGTAGGGACCCGCTAGAACGGCGCGGGCTTTGCTTGCTATGGGTTTGAAAGGATGGTCCGATGTGCTCGCGTTTTTGACGGCGAGCGTTCTTTGCGTTGGCGCTTTGGCGTCGGCGCAGAACCTCGCGTCTTCAAAAATCCGGCCGTAGCCGAGGGCAACAAAGGCGTGTCTGAGTCGGTGGCGACGATCATGTCGCGGCCCCTCTGGTCCGAAGGTGTCTCCAACCGCACCGGGATTGGACCGCCCCTTACGTGAGCCGAAGTTGGGCAGAGCCTTCGTTGCCCGGCACCGACGTTGCCCGATATCCGAGTGCAGCCTTACAGGGCAGCAAGGGCGCGCCTCGCCTCCCCCAACTCCCGGGAATGGGATTCGACGCCGTGCATCGTGCCGAGGCGCTGACCTCGCCTGCCGATGCGAACGGCGGGGTGAGCGCCAGCCAGATTCTGGTGTGCGTCTCGGGCCGCATTCGAGTGTTCGACAAATCGGGAACCCTTGGTGACCTGGACACGTCGACCGACGCCTTCTTCTCGTCCGTTCGAAACGGCGCCGCAGCCCGTTATCCTCGGGTGAGGTTCGATATCCTCACCAACCGCTGGTTCATCTTGATGACCACGGTGGAGGCGCAGTCCAACCGGATTTTGCTCGCCGTGAGCGACGGACCAACCATCAACCTCTCCACCGTCTTCACCTTCTTCTCCTTCAGGCCTGAGGATGTGGGCACCCAGCCGAACTTCGACTCGGGACGGGTCGCCGACTCGGTCTCGATGGGCGTCGATAATCTCGCCCTCTATCTGGGCAGCAACGTGTTCAACGGCGTCAACTTCGTCGGCACCTGCGCCTATGTGGTCAAGAAGTCCTCCGTGATGGGAACGGGGCCCATTGAGGTCAGCGCCTTTAGAAACCTGACCGGGACGCCAACCGGACGTGGCCTCTATGCGCCCCAGGGTGTGGACAACCCCGACGCCGCTTCGACGGAAGGCTATTTTGTGGGCGTGGACAACGGTGCGCTGGGCCGCGTCGTGGTGCGCCGCGTCACCGACCCAGGGGGCATTCCAAGCCTCTCAGCAAACTTAAACATCATCGTGCCGAGCACATCGTTGCCCATGCACGTGCCTGCCTTGGGCAGCTTGAACCGGCTTAACGGAATCGACGACCGCCTTTCCAGCGCCCGGATCTACCGTAACTTGCTGAACGGAACCCGGACGCTTTGGACTTGCCAGAGTATTCAGGTCAACGCTTCGGGCGTTGCGAGCAACGGGGGCGGGCGAAACGGCGTTCGTTGGTACCAGCTCGATAATCTAACCACCACCCCGGTCGTCATCCAGTCCGGCACCATTTTCGACCCTGCCGCCAGCAACCCCGCAAGCTACTGGGTGCCAAGCTGCGTCTCTACGGGCCAGGGCCACCTCGCGGTGGCGTTTAGCCAGGCGGGCAACGCGATTGGCGCAGGCGCTGGATCGTCTGGGCGGTTCCGGTTCGACCCGCAGGGAAGTTCCCAAGGGGTTACCAACCTGGTTTCGGCGGGCGGCACTTACAACGTCGATACGTTTTCGCCCCAGCGCTGGGGCGTGTATTCGCAGTCCGTGGTCGATCCCTCCGACGCAATGACGACGTGGACTTTCCAGCAGTACTGCGATGCCAACGATTCGTGGGGCGTGCGCGTGGTCCAGCTTAAGGCTCCTGCTCCGCCCGAGCTGACTTTGGTCCCTTCAGGGGTCTTGCGTGGCGACAGCGTCCAAATCGGCGTCAGCGGCACCTTTGCCAACGGTTCCGAGTTCTTTGATCCGGGTCCTGATTACGCCAACCGGCTTCAGGTCGCGATCGAGGGCGAGCCCGGCATCACGATTTCAAGTTGGCAGTTGGTGACCCCAACCCAGATCCAAGTGAACGTGGACACCGACGCTCAGGCGCCTGCCGGGACGCGCGTGCTCCGCATCACCAACCCCGACGGGCAAACGGTGACGGCGAACTTCGACCTGCGGAACCCGACGCCGGAGTTGTATTTGATGTCTCCGATCTCTCGCCCCACCGGCAACTCGGCGGCGACGGTCACCCTCACGGGCGCCAACTTCCTGCCCTCGTCGCAAGCTAAGGTCAACGGCGTGCTCAAGGAATCGACGGTGGTTTCCGACACGGAGATCACGTTTGTGATGACGGAGCAAGACCTGTCGGTCGGGGCGACGCTCCCGGTTGTGGTTTTCACCCCCGGCCCTGGAGGCGGCGATTCCAACGCATTGACCTTTACGGTGGTCAACCCGGCTCCCGTCATCAATGCCATCAACCCGACCTCGACGTTGGTGAACAGTTCGGACACCACCGTCACCGTGGATGGCTCTTCGTTCGTCCCGAACACGGTTATTCGCCTGAACGATGTCGACCTAGCGACAACGTACGTTTCGCCGTCGCAGGTCACGTGCGTCATTCCCGCCAGCATGCTGCAAACGGCCCGGAACGTGCGTTTGAAGGCGTTCAATCCGACTCCGGCCGGCGGGTTGTCGGCCGAAGTGGTGTTCACCGTTGCGAATCCGGCACCCAGCATCACCGACTTCTCGCCAAGCCAAATGCCGGTGAACGGCGGTGACTTCACCCTCACCGTCAACGGGGCGAACTTTGTGCCCTCGTCGTTCATCCGCTTTGCCGGCATCGACCGGGCGACGACCTACGTGTCGAGTACCCAGTTGACCGCCGTGATCCCGGGTTCCGAACTGCAAGTTGCGGGCACCCGCACCGTTCGTGTGGTTACGCCTGATCCCGGTGGCGGCATTGCCGGACCGCTGACGTTCTACGTGACGAACCCGACGCCAACCTTGACCGCGATTTCGCCATCCCAGGTCTTCGCGGGAAGCAGTTCGTTCACTCTTACCGTGACCGGAACGAACTTCGTGGCGGGCAGCTTCATCCGCTGGAACGGGCTCGACCGGCCGACGACCTACATTTCGGATACGACGCTCACCTGCAACGTTCCGATCTTCTTCCTGACGAATCCCGGCTACGCGAACATCACGGTGTGGAACCCCGGCCCAGGTGGCGGCGAGACCGCACCCCTCACGTTCTCGATCGTCGCGCCTCCGGCGGTGCTGACGAGCCTTGCGCCCGACCATGTCACGCAGTTCAGCAGCGACACGGCGGTGACCATCAACGGTTCGGGTTTCTACAACGGTTGCGTGGCGCGTCTCGACGGCGTCGATTTGCCCACAACATTCGTGTCCACCACGCGGATAACGGCGCTCGTCCCGGCGTCCGCCATGCTGGACGGCGGTACTCGGTCGTTGACGGTCATGAATCCGGCTCCGTCCACCGAGTCGAACTCCTTGACGCTGTTCGTCGATTTCGCCGATCCCGTATTGGACACGGTGTCGCCCGAGACGATCCCGACCGGAAGCCCCGATACCGAGATCACGTTGACCGGCGACCACTTCGCGTCCAACAGCTACGCGGTGCTCGACGGCGTTCAACTCTCCTCAACTTGGGTATCGCGTACTGAGTTGCATGCGATCGTGCCCGCTTCGATGTTGACGCTCGGAAAGACGAGCGAACTCTACGTGCAGACTCCGGCTCCGGGTGGCGGCACCTCGGGTTCGCTGCTTCTGACCATTCAGAACCCGGTCCCAACCTTGGATGCTATCTCGCCGAACGTTGTGACGGCGGGCGGGCCCACGTTCACGCTGGTAGTCACGGGAACGAACTTCGTCCCGAACAGTCAAGTAACGCTCAACCAGCTGCCTCGCCAAACGACCTACGTGTCACCCACCGAACTCCGCGCGACGATCCTCGACACCGACATCCGCTCTGGTGGTGCCGCGGCGATCCGTGTGAAGAGCCCCACTCCGGGTGGCGGAACTACCCCGTTCATGGAACTGAGGTTCATTAATCCCGCTCCGACCTTGGACGCAATCGCGCCCTCCTATCGGGCGGCGGGTAGCGGGAGCTTTGTGCTCACCGTGACCGGTACGAACTTCGTGGGCAACTCGTACGTGACCTGGAAGGGCAGCGCTCGTCCGACGACCTACGTTTCGGGAACCCAGTTGCAGGCGACCATCAGCGCCACGGACATCGCCTCGCCTGGAACCGCCACCGTGCGGGTGGTGAATCCGGCTCCGAACGGTGGCGTCACCGATTTCAAGCTCTTCGCGATCGGGCCCGCCAACTCGGTCATGGTCTTGCCCGATCTGATTGAACTGATCCAGGGCGAGATTCAGGACGACACGCTTGCCAACCTCTTTGAAAGTGACAACACGTATGTTGGGTTGTTCAACGACTCGGTGACGCTGACCGCTCAGATCGTGGTCTCCGGGCATATGCCGAGCTTCACGGCTTCCGCAATGCGCTTGGAGTACGAAACGAGCGTCGGAAGAGCGGGCTTGATCCAACAAGTCCACTTGTACAACTGGTTCGGCAATCGCTGGCAGATCTTCCAGGGGTCGACCGCTCCGGCTTCGGACACCTTCCTTCAACTCGACATTCCGTCCGCCAGCCAGTTTGTCAGGAGCAGCGACGGCTTGATCCAGTTCCGCGCAACTTGGCTCCCCATCAACGATGAAGCTCCCGCGCAAGACGGTTGGCTACACAGCCTGGACGTGGTCCGCTGGCAGGTGGCACCGTAGCCGTTTCGACATGTAGACCAAAGCAACCTGGCGTATCCTAGAACGATGTTCACCCCACTCCTTCTTGTCGGCGCTTTGCTCTGCGAGCCAACCGCGGTTGTCGTCCGACAGCCGAAGGTGGTCGAAGTGTTGGTGAATGGAAAATCCGTCCGCCGGACTCAAGCCGACGTTCGCGAGCTCAAGGTGACGAAGGTGACCGGATCGGCGACGGTTGTGGCTTCTTGGACCGAGACGAGCGGCAAGGTGCAGAAGCGGTTCTACGGCATCAGTCTCGACGGCTCGACTTGGAACAAGGTGGGAGAAACCTCAGCCACCCTGACCTTGCGGTACCGCGAGTTCGATCCCTTGAAGGGGGTCCCGGCGGTGGAGCCCGAACTGAAGAGCCGCACCGATAACGAACTGGATATCGTGCAGTTCGTCACCCCGATCGTTCCCGCCTACCACGACGCCGTCGAGAACGCGGGCGGGAGCATCTTCACCTACCTGGCGAACAACGCGTACATCTGTCGTCTCACTCCCGAGGCTCGCAAGATCGTGAAGTCATGGAGCTTCGTCCGCTGGGCGGGACCCTATGAGCCGGCATACCGGTTGGAGCCCGAAGCCAGAACCGCGTTGTTCGCCGGAACGCTTGGCACGCGACGCTACAACATCCAGGTCACCGACTGGTCGGGCGAAAGCAAATTCGAGGTAGCGAGGAAGATCGAAACGCTGGGGGGTACCGCGGTCGCGGCACCTGGCGGGTCTTTCATGACTGCCGACCTCAATCCCCAACAACTGACCGAAGCATTGAGCTGGAACGAGGTCTTCTGGATCGACCGGTGGAGTCCTGCCGAAGAAGACATGAACATCGTGCGCAGCGTGGGCGGCGCCGACATGCTTTCGAGCCTGCCGATTCCATACCGGGGCGAAGGAGTGCGGGGCGAGGACATGGACGGTTCGTTCTTGTCGACCCACTTCGACTTCCAGCGAGCCCCGGCGCCTATTGTCCGATCAAACGGAACCAGCAGTTTCGCCCACGGCACCTCTACGTTCGGCATCAACTTCGGATCGGGCGCCAGCGACCCCACGGGTAAGGGCATGCTGCCGGCGGCGCAGGGCATCTTCGGTACCTACAACAGCCTGACCACTTTCGGCGGCAGCACCACCCGATATGCATGGACCCAAGCGTTGGTGGGCCCCACCTACCGGGGCATGTACCAGTCGAACAGTTGGGGCAGCTCTCTGACCACGCAATACACGTCGCTCTCAACCGAGATGGACCAGATCATCTTCGATTTGGATATTCCCATTTTCCAATCGCAAAGCAACAACGGTGACCAGAACTCTCGGCCCCAGGCTTGGGCAAAGAACGTGGTGTCGGTCGGCGGCATCTCGCACTTCAACACCCCGACCCTGACAGACGACCAGTGGACGGGCGCGAGCATTGGCCCGGCGGCGGACGGCAGACTCAAACCCGACATCTGCAACTGGTACGACAGCATCTACACAACGACGTCGACCAGCAACACGGCGTATACGTCGGGCTTCAACGGCACCAGCGCGGCAACTCCGATCACCGCTGGCACCTCGGGCTTGCTCTTCCAAATCTACGCCGACGGCGTGTTCGGCAACACGATCACGGCGACGAATCCCTACGACGCTCGCCCGCACTCCACCTTCATCAAGGCGATGATGTGCAACCAGGCGATCCAGTATCCGTTCAGCGGTACCGGCGCTATCAACAGCCGTTACAAGCAGGGGTGGGGGCTCTCCAACATCCTCAACTCCTACAACGTCCGCAACAACGTGTTCTTTGTTAACGAGGAAGACGTGATCAACCCGCTGCAGACAAAGAGCTATCGGACCTTCGTAGCGGCGGGAACGGCGGAGTTCAAGGCAACGATGGTCTACAACGACCTGCCGGGCACCACGAGTTCGCTCCTCCACCGAATCAACGACCTGACGCTCAAAGTGACCGCCCCGAACGGAACGGTCTACTACGGAAACAACGGGTTGGCAGCCGGCAACTACTCGACCCCGGGCGGCTCTCCCAACACCGTGGACAACGTTGAGAACGTCTTCGTGCAGAATCCGGCCTCAGGCGTTTGGCTGGTCGAGGTCAGCGGAGATTCGATCACGCTCGACGGGCATACCGAGACCGGGCAGATCGACGCGGACTACGCGTTGGTCGTCAGCGGCGTCTCCATGACGGCGCTCGCGACCGCCAACCAGATGGAGTTCGGCGCGGTAAGGTCGGGCGGCCTGACGGAACTTGAGACCAGCAACAACCGCCGGCTGGTTCTGGAAGCGGGCTTGGACACCAACGACACGGCGTACGAGCGGATTCAGAACGTGGTGACCGGAACGTCGCCGGTAGCGAACCCGACCAAACTCACTTTTCGTGTAGAAGCATTGAACGGCGAGTCGGGCGTTTCGCAGCGCATTCAGCTGTGGAACTACACGCTGGGCCGCTGGGACCAAGTGGACTATGTTCCTTTGCCAGGCGCCGAGACCGTTCGTGAGGCGGTAGTGACTTCGGGGGCGACGGACTACGTTCAGCCGGGAACCCGGCAAGTAAAGGCGCGCACCACCTGGTGGAGGTTCGTGATCAACGATGTGGATTGGACGATCGGCGTCGATCAGGCGCGGTGGTTTTTCACCCCTTAGGAGGAAGTACAGATGAGGAAGCAAGAGCTGGTTTTGGGCTTGTTGGCGTTGGCGGCGGTTGCCGCGGCAGACGCGGTCGACGATGTGAAGGCGGGAACCGATCTCGATCTCGACCTGCGAGGCATGACCTATAGCTACTCGGGCGCAATGTCTGGCTCGGGTACGGTCACCGACGACCAAGCGCCGGCAAGTTGCGTGGCGAAGAACCCCGATACGCTGAACTTCACGTTGGATCTTGCCTCGCTGGGCTTCCCCGGAGGAGGAACGGTGTCGATGACCGGCACCAAGCTCTCGCCAACCAAGGTCAAGTGGAACACCAGCACGACGATCAACCAGTGCCTGACGGTCGATCTAGGTTCAGGTCCGGTGAACATCCTCATCAAGACCGTAACGGGGCAGATGACGGCCAACGCCGCCAACATGGACCCGTTCTTTGACAGCCTTTGCGGCCACGGCTACAACACGGGGCTAGACGACACCAACAGCGACGCCGAGAGCTACTTCAACGTGGTCGCCTACGCCCTTTGCGTTGAGAGCATCTTCACGCGGGTCAACCTCCAGTTCCGAACGATCGACTACGTCGGATTCGGAGGCGTTCCGCGTGGCAACGTCAAGCCGGAATCGGCAACCCTGCTGCAAGGAGAGCCGGACGGGGGAGGGGTGACCGATCTCTTTCAGAGCGACGACTCGCGCCTGACGTTCTTCAACGATTCGGTAACCTTGACGGCGGAGTTGGAAGTGGGCACTTTTGCCCCGCAAGCCGCTTTGGGTACCGTCGCCCTTACCGTTGAAACCTCTGCCGCAAGGTCGGGTTTGGCGCAAGCCGTCTCGATGTTCCGTTGGGACACCAGTGCCTTCGTAGTGCTTGGCGGGTCGGTTTCGACCGGCAACGACGCGACGCAGACCTATCAAGCTTCGCCCGCCAGCGTGTTCGTCGATCCCGCCACGCGGGCGATGACGGCTCGGCTTCGCTGGACCCCCATTAACGACGAGGCTCCCGCCCAAGACGGCTGGTTGCACAGCGTCGACATGGTTCGTTGGTTTGTGGCTCCCTAACTCCGGAGTCAGAGTTGAACATGAAAGGAAAAACGATTCGCCGAAAGGCGGTGCTGGGCGCCGCCGGTTTGCTATTGCTTGCCGGAGTGGCGTATGCCATCGATTTCGGCCAGTTAGACGACTTTGAAAACGGGGTCCAGGCATGGTCCGGAGCGCCAGACCCCTATGGTCCTTCGGTGGTCGAAGACGGCGGCCCCATGGGGGCGGGGGATGCTTTCTGCCGCGTGGAAGCCATCGGCGGAAATGGGCCTGGCAGCCGCTTGGCGATGGACAACGTCAACCAATGGCTGGGCAACTACACCGCTGCCGGGGTCAAGGTCGTCCAGTGCGACATGAAGGTTCTGGCGGGTGGTGCCCTGACCATTCGGCCCGTGATGTTCGGCGTCGAGGGAACCCGGTACACAGCCACGAACGCCTACGCCAATGCCCTGCCGGCCGACGGCTCTTGGCACCATCTCAATCTGTTTGTAACCGATGTTTCGATGACCAACGTGAATGGAGGCAGCGAGACGTTCGCCCAAGTGGCGGAGAATGCCGGCCTCTTCATGATTCGTCACAACTCGGGCAACCCGCAGGCGGGGGGCACGATCGTTATCGGCGTATGGGGATGCGACAACATCCTCGCCACCGACCACGCTTCCTTCGAGCCGACCTCCTATCAGGTCACCTTGGGTGAGGAGCTGGACGGAGGGCTCTCGGCGCTGACCTATAGCGACGACGTTCGCCTGCGCATCATCTCCGACGCGGCGACCCTCATGGGTGCCATCGAGTTCACATCGAAGACCCCGCTTGTCACGCCTTCGCGGCTGACCGTGCGGGTTGAGGCTTACGCCGCTCGGCTCGGCTTGCAGTTCACAACGGCTCTATACCGTTACACAACGAACCAGTATCAGGTCCTTGACGGGACGGTGGGTTCAACTAGCGACAGCGTGCGCCAGATCACGCTGACCAGCACCGCCGCCAACTACATCAGTTCTTCCACGGGCGAGATGAAGGCCCGCGCGGTTTGGTCGCCGATAAACGACGAGGCACCGGCGTTCGACGGCTGGGAACTCGGCGTCGATCAGATCGCCTGGGACGTCTACCCATAAACGCAAGAAGGGGCTCTGAGTAAAACCTCAGAGCCCCTTCGAAGCCTACAGCTTCAGCTCGACGATGCCGCTCACGGCAACGCCGTCGACCTTCTTGATGTCTTCGACCACGTTCTTGCTCGACACGGGGATCAAGCCGCGCAGGCGGACTTCCTTGCCGAGAAACTCGGCTTCCGGAGAGGCGACGCCCACCACCTTCTTGATCGCGTCGGGCGGTCCCATCACCTGAGCCGCGCCAACGGAGCTCGAGCGGTTCACGCCGACGGTGAGGATCGGCACCACTTTGGTTACCAAATTCTTGGTGTCCTCGTGGTTCATGAGCTTGTTCAGCCCATTGTTCATGTCTTTGCCAAACGTGTTGACCAAAGCGACGGTCCCGCCGAGCTTGAGAATCTGCTTCAGCTGGGGGGCGGCGAGCGCCGAAATGGCGAGCACGCCGGCCACGACGAGGATAACTCTGTTCTTTGGCATCTCCTTCATTCTAACGCCAATAGAACCTAAACGGTTTGTTAATCTGCCTTTCAGATGACAACCATCTGGCTCAACGGCGAACCACTGTCACTCTCCGAGATCGACGCCGTCGCGAACGGCGTCGCCAAGGTGGGGCTGGGGCCAGAGGTCCAGGCGCGTATGGCGGCGTCCCGCGCCACGGTCGAGCAGATCGTGGAGTCCGGCCAGGTGGTTTACGGGGTCAACACGGGGTTCGGCAAGCTCTCCGACATCCGCATTCCTCACGACGACCTCAAAGTGCTTCAACTGAACCTCGTTCGAAGCCACGCCTGCGGCGTGGGAGAGCCGTTGCCCCGAGCCGAAACGCGGGCCATGATGCTGCTCCGGGCAAACGTCCTCGCCAAGGGTTTTTCCGGCGCGAGGTTCGAGGTTGCGGAGCGCCTGGTGGACATGCTCAACCACGGGATGCATCCGGTGGTGCCGGCTCGCGGCTCCGTTGGGGCTAGCGGGGATCTGGCTCCCCTTGCGCACTTGGCTCTCGGCGTTATCGGGGAGGGTCCGGTCGAGTTCAACGGAACGTCTATGAGCGCTGCGCGTGCGCTGGGCGAACTGGGCTGGCGCCCGATCGAGCTTCAAGCCAAGGAAGGGCTCGCCTTGCTCAACGGAACCCAGGCGATCGGCGCGGTTGGCGGGCTCTCGCTGGTTCGCGCCCACCGCCTTCTGGACTGGGCAGATCAGGCGGGCGCCATGACGTTGGAGGCGCTTCTGGGCACCCCTGCGGCTTTTGACCCCCGCATTCACGCCGCCCGTCCCCATGAAGGGCAGAATCAGGTTGCCGAGAGGCTACGCGACCTTCTTGCGGGAAGCGAGATTAGAGAATCGCACCGCGAAAACGATCCGCGCGTGCAAGACCCCTACTGCCTGCGATGCATGCCGCAGGTGCACGGAGCCGTTCGAGACGCCGTCGCCCACGCCACCCGGATCTTGGAAACCGAATCGGGCTCGGCTACCGACAACCCACTTGTGTTTCCGAACGGCGACGTGATCTCGGGCGGAAACTTCCACGGGGCTCCGCTGGCCGGGGTGCTGGACTACGTGGCGCTTTCGCTTACCGACCTTGCGAGCATTTCCGAGCGGCGCATCGACCGCATGCTCAACCCCGACACGAACGAGGGATTGCCCGCGTTCCTCTGCGCCCACCCCGGCATCTCGTCAGGCTTCATGATGGCGCATGTAACCGCCGCCGCCTTGCTGAACGAAGCGAAGGTCTTAAGCCATCCCGCCTCGGTGGACTCCGTGCCCACGTCGGCGGGAAAAGAAGACCACGTCTCGATGGGCATGACCTCGGCTCTCAAGCTAAGGCAGGTGGTGGCGAACGTCGCGGGCGTGTTGGCGATCGAGGCGATGGTGGCGGCCGAGGCGCTGGAGTACCGGAAGCCTCTGAAGCCCGGCGTAGGCGTGGCACGGGCGTATGAGCAGGTGCGCACGGTGGTTCCCAGGCTGGAAGCGGACCGGATGCTGGGACCCGACATCGACCGCCTTGCCGCCCGGCTGGTAGAGTAGCCCGCATGAAGCGCCGCACCAAGATCGTGTGCACCCTCGGCCCGGCGGTCGCCACGAAAGAGCAGATCGCGGCGCTCATCGAGGCGGGCATGAACGTGGCTCGCATCAACTGCAGCCATGGCGATTGGGAAACGCGCCGCCAGTGGATCCGCTGGATTCGAGACCTTTCTCCGGAGATCGCACCGGTC
>JAXLTH010000043.1:0-25932 GCA_046330155.1 Fimbriimonadales bacterium
TTCCGATCATCACCTTCGTGGACGTTCCGGGGTTCTTGCCCGGCACGAGCCAAGAGTACGGAGGGATCATCAAGCACGGCGCAAAGCTGCTCTATGCCTACGCCGAGTGCACGGTTCCCAAAGTCACGGTGATCACACGCAAAGCCTACGGCGGCGCCTACGACGTGATGTCCTCGAAGCACCTGCGGGGGGACGTCAACTTCGCATGGCCGAATGCCGAGATCGCGGTTATGGGGGCGAAGGGCGCGGTCGAAATCATCTTCCGCGAAGACAAGGACCATCCCGAGAAGCTTGCCGCCCGTGAAGCCGAGTACAAAGCCCGTTTTGCCAACCCCTTCGTCGCGGGGGCGCGCGGTTTCATCGAGGACGTGATCTGGCCGCATGAAACGCGAAAGCGCATCTGCCGTTCGCTGACGATGCTGAAAGACAAGAAACTCGAAAACCCCTGGCGGAAGCATGGAAACATCCCGCTCTAGCCCAAATGGACACAAACGATGTTTGAGAAGATCCTGATTGCCAACCGAGGCGAGATCGCTTGCCGCGTCATCAAGACCGCGCGGAAGATGGGCATTCGCACGGTTGCCGTCTACTCGGAAGCCGACCGTGCCGCCCGCCACGTCGACTTGGCCGATGAAGCCGTCTTGCTCGGCCCCGCGCCAAGCCGGGAGAGCTATCTGGTCGCCGACAAGATCATCGCCGCCGCAAAGTCCACCGGCGCCCAAGCGATCCATCCGGGTTATGGGTTTCTGAGCGAGAACGAGGGCTTTGCCCGGCGCGTGGAGGAGGAAGGCCTCGTCTTCATTGGGCCCAAGCACGCCAGCATCGCCGCGATGGGCGACAAGATCGCCTCAAAGAAACTCGCGCGCGAGGCCAAGGTGAACACGATCCCGGGTTGGCACGAGGCGATCGAGGACCCGGCTCGAGCGGTTGAGATCGCGCGGGATCTGGGCTACCCGGTGATGATCAAGGCGAGCGCCGGCGGTGGAGGCAAGGGCCTTCGGGTGGCGTACACCGACGAGGAGACGTTCGAGGGGTTCACGAGTTGCCGAAACGAAGCCCGGGCGAGTTTCGGCGACGACCGCGTCTTCGTCGAGAAGTTCGTCGAGGAGCCTCGCCACATCGAAATCCAGGTGATCGGCGACGCTCACGGGAACGTCGTTTACCTTCACGAACGCGAGTGCAGCATTCAGCGGCGCCACCAGAAGGTGATCGAAGAGGCACCCTCCACCTTCATCGACGAAGCCACGCGAAAGGCGATGGGCGAGCAAGCGGTGGCGCTGGCCAAGGCCGTCAACTATCAGAGCGCAGGGCACCGTGGAGTTCGTGGTCGGCAAGGACAGGAGCTTCTACTTCCTGGAGATGAACACCCGGCTTCAGGTGGAGCATCCCGTGACCGAATGCATCACCGGCCTCGACCTCGTGGAGCTCATGATCCGCGTGGCGGCGGGAGAGCCGTTGCCGTTCACCCAGGCCGACGTGAAGCGCGATGGTTGGGCGATCGAGTGCCGTATCAACGCGGAAGATCCCTTCCGCAACTTCTTGCCCTCGACCGGGCGCCTCGTGCAGTACCTGCCGCCTCCCCAGACGATGGAGGCGGCGCACCCCATGCCTGAAGGCGGCGGGGTGCGGGTGGATACCGGCGTCTACGAAGGCGGCGAGATCCCCATGCACTACGACTCGATGATCGCCAAGCTCATCGTGCACGGGCGTGACCGCTCGGAAGCCATCGAGCGCATGCGCGAGGCCCTCAACGGATTCGTCATCCGCGGAATCAACAGCAACATCCTGTTCCAGTCCGCCCTCTTGGCCCATCCCAAGTTCGTTGCCGGAGACTTCAACACCGGCTTTCTGGCCGAGCAATATCCAGACGGCTTTTCGAGCGCCGCTGTGAGCCACGACGATCCGCTCTTTCTCGTCGCGCTAGCCGCGTTCGTGCGTCGGAAGGCGCGAGAACGCGCCGTGGGGATCAGTGGCCAGTTGGCGGGGCACCGTGCCAAGAACCAACCCAACATGGTGGTGATCGTCCTTGATCCCGCAGGAGAGCATCAGCATTACCCGGTGCGCATCGAAGGGTACGACACCGCGACGAGCACGTCCGTGCTCTGGGTGGAAGATCGACGCTATGAGATTCAAAGCTCGACCCTTCTTGGCGAGACGCTCGGGACCGGGTCGTGCAACGGCCGTCCGTTCGTCGCCCAGGTCGAGCGCGCGCGTTCGACGGCAAAGGGGGCAGGTAGCGGCAAGAGTCCGCTAGGGATCAAGGTAACCCACAACGGCGTTCAGATCGAAGCGCTCGTGATGCATCCTCGCGCCGCCGAACTCTACAGGCAGATGCCGCACAAGCCGCCTGCCGATCTCTCGCGATTCCTTCTGTCGCCCATGCCGGGACTTCTGGTGAACGTGGCGGTAGAGGTTGGGCAGAAGGTGCGGGCAGGCGAACGGGTCGCCGTGATCGAGGCCATGAAGATGGAGAACGCGCTCGTGGCGTCGCAGGACGCCGTCGTATCCGACATCTTGGCGAAATCGGGAGAAACCCTCGCGGTCGACCAGCCGATTCTCGAGTTCGCCTAAGGGGTTGCGCAGGTACGATCGATCTATGGGCGACTCCCCTTCGTCGTCGCGGCCGTTCCGGATTCTCGGCATTCAGCAGATTGCGGTGGGCGGTCCCGACAAGTCCAGACTTTCCGCCCTTTGGGTGGACCTGTTGGGACTCCAACAGAAAGGCACCTTTCGCAGCGAGTTTGAGAACGTGGATGAGGACATCTGCGCCATCGGGCACGGGCCGCACGAAGTCGAGGTCGACTTGATGCAGCCGATCGATCCCGAGGGCAAGCCGGCCGTGCACGTCCCGCCGCTCAACCACGTCGGACTTTGGGTTGACGACTTGGCTGCGGCCGTAGCTTGGCTGAGTGCGCAGGGCGTGCGCTTTACGCCCGGCGGCATTCGACCCGGCGCGGGAGGGCACGACGTGTGCTTCATCCACCCGAAGGGGAACGATGCGCTCCCGGTGGGCGGAGAAGGCGTGCTCATCGAGTTGGTTCAAGCCCCCGCCGACGTGATCGCTGTGCTCGGTTGACCGCGTTGGCACGTGGCCAAGGGGAACGTCACGCACCCTGTGTAAACTGGCGCTCGGCATGCATGCACGTCGTCGAAACCCTGCGATAGCCCTGATTGGAATGCTCGCGCTTGTTGCCGCGGCCCCGGCCCAAAAGGCAGTGGACCTCTTGCCGAGCAAGGAGTTTGCGGGATGGGTAAAGAGGGGTGGCAACGCGAACTACGCGATCGAAGGCAAGGAGATCGTCGGTTCCTGCGTTATGAACACGCCGAACACGTTCCTCTGTACCGAGAAGACCTACGGCGACTTCATTCTGGAATACGACTTCAAGGTTGATCCCCGTCTGAACTCCGGAGTCCAGATTCGGAGCGAGTGCTTTGACACGAAGACGCAGGTCGAGTGGCAGGGCAAGACGATCGATATTCCCGCCGGGCGCGTTCACGGTTACCAAATCGAAATCGACCCCGATCCCAAGCAGGACCGATGGTGGACGGCGGGCGTGTACGATGAGGGGCGGCGAGGTTGGCTCTACCCAGGGGCGCTCGGCGGCGAGAACAAGGCGTTCACCGACGCCGGTCGCAAGCTATTCAGGCAAGGCGATTGGAACCACGTCCGCGTGGAGGCCATCGGGGACACGATCAAGACTTGGCTCAATGGCCAGCCGTGCGCATCGGTGAAGGACTCGATGACCCTGCGCGGCTTCATCGCGCTCCAAGTCCACACCATCGGCAACGATTCGAGCAAAGAGGGCGCTCAGGTGCGCTGGCGCAACCTGAAACTGACCGATTTGACGCCCGTGGACAATACGCTTACGAGTCGTGAGCGCTCAGAGGGCTGGAAACTGCTCTGGGACGGCAAGTCCACCAAGGGATGGCGGGGCGCAAAGCTGGCCAAGTTCCCTGACAAGGGTTGGACCATCAAGGACGGCGTCCTCACGGTCATGGCGAGCGGCGGCGGAGAGTCGGTGGGTGGCGGAGACATCGTCACCAACGATCGTTACCGCCAGTTCGAACTCACGCTCGATTTCAGCATCACCGAGGGCGCCAACAGCGGCATCAAGTACTTCTGCCAACCCAACCTCGACCCCGTTACGGGAACCGGAGCAAAAGCCGCAACCGGTTCGGCAATCGGCTTGGAGTACCAGATCCTCGACGATGAGCGGCATCCCGACGCCAAGATGGGGCGCGACGGCAATCGCACGATGGCTTCGCTCTACGACCTTATTCCGGCAGTGGCAACGAAACGCCCAAGTCCGATCGGCGAGTGGAACCACGCGAGAATCGTCGTTTCGGGCAACCACATCGAACACTGGCTGAACGGCCGCAAAGTCCTCGAATACGAACGGGGATCGGAAGCGTTTCGAGCCTTGGTCGCTCAGAGCAAGTACAAGTCGATCCCCAAGTTCGGGGAATGGGCGGATGGGCACATCTTGCTCCAGGACCACGGCAACCAAGTCTCTTTCAAGAACATCAAGATTCGAGTGACACGTTAGGGCACGCCCATGGAAGACAAGAAACGTTTTGAGAACGGAGCCCACGACCTGAGCCGCCGAGCCTTCCTAAAGGGCTTGCTCGCGGTCAGCGGATACGCTGCCTTGCCCGCCTCTGGCGTGTTCGGCGCGGTTGCGCGCCTGACACAGGCTGCACCCAGCGACAAGGTCAACATGGCGTTTATCGGCGTCGGCAACCGCGGCGGCGATATCTTGAAAGCCCTGAACGCCACGGGATTGGTCAACGTGGTGGCGCTGTGCGATACGGAAATGGGCGCGAAACACACGGTCGATGCCCTGATAGCGCACCCGACCGCGGCTCAGTTCCAAGACTTCCGGAAGATGTTTGACAAGATGGGAAAGCAGTTCGATGCGGTCTGTGTCGGAACTCCGGACCATTCCCACTTTCCGGCGGCCATGCTCGCGATGTCGCAGGGGAAGCACGTCTACGTTGAAAAGCCGCTCGCACACAGCTTCCACCAGATCGAACTGATGATGGCGGCGGAGAAGAAGTACAAAGTCGCGTGCCAGATGGGCAATCAAGGCCACTCAGAGGCGAACTACTTCCAGTTCAAAGCCTGGACCGAGGCCGGAATCATCAAGAACGTGACCAAGATCACCGCGTTCATGAATAGCCCTCGGCGGTGGCATGGGATGGTGGTGCCCGACTACATGCCAGCACAGCCGCTCCCGTACATCATGGACTGGGACTGCTGGATTGCAACGGCACGAGAACACCCGTTCAACAGCGTGTACTTGAATGGAGATTGGCGCTCTTGGTTTGACTTTGGCAACGGTGCCCTCGGCGATTGGGGGGCGCACATCTTCGATACCGCCCACGAGTTCCTTCATCTGGGACTTCCGACCGAGATCGACCCTGTTCTCATCGACGGCCACAGCGACTTCATCTTTCCGCAGGCGTCGACGATCGCCTTCCGATTCCCCAAGCGAGGCTCGATGCCGCCGGTCGAACTGACGTGGTACGACGGAGTGAAGAACCTCCCACCCCTGCCCCCGGGATTCGATGGCAGCGTGGTCGATCCCAACATTCCGCCTCCCACGAAAGGCGCGATCGACACGAAATCGCTCGCCCCAGGCAAGGTCATCTACGGCGAAGGCCTGACGTTCAAGGGTGGTTCGCACGCCTCGACGTTGGAGATCATTCCCAAGGATGCCGCGCAAGGCTTGAAACTGCCGGAAGTGCCGCAAACGACATCAAACCACTTCCTGAACTTCGTTCGGGCCTGCAAAGGCGAAGAGTCCTGCCGATCGCACTTCGCGGTGGCCGGTCCCCTGAGCCAAACGATGGCCCTCGGGGTCATCGCCCAGCGCGTGAACGCGAAGCTCGTGTTCGACCCGATCAAGCAGCAGATCACGAACCACAAGCTCGCCAATGAGTTGCTTAAGGGTGCCCCGCCGCGAAAGGGCTGGGAGCAGTTCTACAAGCTCTAGGTTGGCGGCTCGTCGCTTCGGGCTTTCGAACTAACGGGTTCTGAGCACCTCGAGTTCGTAGATCGACCAGTGGCGGTTCGGATCCGAGCCGGTCTGGGTGATTCGAATCCAGCGGGCGCGCTGGAGCGGAAAGGCAATCTCGGTGATGCCAAGGTGCCCTTTGCCCGTTGCGACGGGGCCGCGCCAGTTCTTGCCATCGTCGGATACATCGATCCGATAGCCCCTCGGATAGTCGAAGACCGCCCAAGTGCAATCCAGCCGGATCCGGTCGAAGGCCTGCACGCGGCCCATATCCACTTGGAACCACTGCCCCGGGTACTGGGTCGCCGTCATGTCCCTCCAACCGGTCCAGTGGTCGCCGTCCGTCGCATTCGCCGCCGAGGCATCAACGGGGATCTTCGCGCCACTGAACGGGAACGAGCTATCGGGAACCAAGGCGGAGCACGTCCAATCCCGCTTTTCCAGTGCCTTGGCGGGCACGGTCTTGGGACGAGGAGGTTTGGGGGAGGCAAGGCTAAGCACGCCCTTGGCCACGAACTTCCATCGCCCGGGCGGCACGGTGAACTTCACATAGTCGCGATCCTCGCCGGTCCATGAAACACCCTCGGGCAGCCCGCGTACTCCGCCCTTCCAGACTTCGCGTCCGCCCAGCGAGATGCCGCCGAGCCGCTGGAAGCTGGCCTTGGGGATGCCGACGATCGCGGTCGTTCCAGCCGGAGACTCGACATCGAGTTCGTAACGCGACGAAGTCTTGCGGATCGCCACTTTGACGGGCCCCTTGATGCTGGGAACTACGGTTTTGATCGAGGTCAGAAACGCCTCCTGGGGCATGACTTCGAAGACCTTCCAGCCGGGCTCGACGGGGCGCACGCCTACGATGTTCTGCCCCAGCACGATAGCGGGCGGATTCCAACCGTGGTTCAGCGATGATCCCTCGTCGAAATCGTTCAGCCGGGTCGCCCACAGCCGGTCGTAATGCTCCCAAAGGGTGGTGAAGCTCGAATCGATCATGGTGCGATATCGGTTTGCCATGCGCAGGAGCGCTTGATCCGGCTTGCCCATCTTGCAGAGCGCTTCGAACACCCAGCGATCGAAGAAACAGCTGGAGCGCGTCGTGTTGCTGAGTACGTTTTGGAAGATGGGCTCCCACTTGTCGGGGCTCGCAAGGCCCGCGTTCACGGCCATGGCGTTCGCCCGATCGTCGGCGATCGCCACGTTCGGAGACTGATAGCACCGTCCGTTCCAGAATCGCTGGTCAAAGGTCTTCCGGATCTCCTCCCGCTTCGAATCGATCAGAGGCAGGTCTTCGGCATGGCCCGTCGCCATCGCCATCTTTCGCAGGGTGCCCAGGTCGATGTAGGCGAAGCACGTTTCGATCACCGGAACGTCCTTCGGCTCGTGCCCCCAGTCGAACCAGGTGTTTCGATTGCCAAACCGATAGGTCTCGAGCAAGAAGGTCTTTGTGGGCTCGTAAACGGCCTTGATCGAATCAAGGTCTCCCGTGTGCAGATAGTAGAACCACAGCCCATACTCGCCGAGGAACTCTAAGTGCTGGCCCGGATAGAAGTTCGGTTCGAGCTTGCGAAGGACGAGCTCCTTGCAGATGCGGTCCGATCGGCGATCGAAGATGTAGAAGCACTGCCCCAACTCGGGGGTGCCATCGCCCCAAAAGCCGACCCGCTCGCGGTCGGGGCAGTCGTAGAAGTGGTCTCGCATGCAAAGATAGGCGGTGCGGGCCGCGCGATTCCAGAGGGTGTTGTAGTCTTCGTCGTTGCAACTGAACGAACCGGCGAAGGACGTGTTGTATCCCGTCTCTCGGAACTTGACCGCTTTGACGGTAACGCCAGCGGGGATGGTGTAGATGGCGCCTTCGCCGCTGATCCAGTTCTTGGCCTCGTAGGCACTCCTTCCCGCAACGGTCTTAACGGTCTCCGTCGGCGTCAGGTAGAGCACCAGCGGATTCGTCGAGTTGTAAAGGATCTCCTTCCCCGCCTCTGCCTCAACCTCTATCCATGGCTGGAACTGGCAGTTGTAGGGCATCGTGCAAACGAGCTTCCAAGGCTTGTCTTCTCGACGCGGAAGGACTTTGGAGAGCCGGACGTAAGGCTTCAGCCCGTAGTCTTTAAGGGCCGGTTCCTCGGCTTTCGCGGTGGCTTGCCTTGGCGCCTTGACTCCGTGCAGCCGCAACATGCCCTTGCCCAGGGCATCCCCCACCAAGAAGTAGGTCTCCGCGTTGCCGAACTCATGGTGTCCGTGGGTCGGATTGGGCGAGTCTTCGGGTCTGCGGACGAAGTCGTGCGTGGGAACGAAAAGCACGTTGCCCGAGAACTCGGACCGGTTCGCCGCCGCCGCTTGGGCTTTCCGGAGGGCATCCCATCCGCCTTCCGCCTTCACCCAAGGCCCGGTGAGTTCGCCGATCACAACAGGCAGCCGGGGCGATTTGAACTCGCGTCGAAGGTCCTTGATGAGGTTGACGAGGTTCAGTTCGTATTCGGGGACGGCATGCTCCGGGTCCACTCCGTCGTTCCAACCCTGATACCAAACGAAGCCCGCCAACTCGTATCCCCTTCCCTTCGCCGCCGGAAATTCCGATTCCAAGTTGGCGAGGGATTCACGAACCTGGGCAACCATAAGCTTGTAGTACTTGCCCGTCTCGCCGCCCGACGAAGGCGGCCGAAAGTTTTGGTAGAGGCTCTTGCCGCCCCATGCCGTCTTGATCAGCAACACGGGCTCTTTGAAGTGGTCGCCGACGACGTTGCCGAACTGGAGTTCCGGACCAAAGTGGTGGGCGTCACCGTACCGGGTGAAGCCGACGCCGAGGGGTCCCTTAAGCAGGGGGTTGCCTTCTCGCTGGTACCTCAACCAAACGTCGTCGCGGACCGACCACTTGCCGTCGGCGTCCCGCAGATGTTTGAGCATGGGCGCCTTCGCCGGGTCCGCCAACAGGGTTTCGAGGGTTCCCTTGGCGTTGTTGTAGTCGGGACCCTTCATATCGACCACGGCCTGCCCCTCCATGTTCGATTGGCCCGCCAGGATGAACACCTTCACCGGCGTCGGCTTCGCATGGACCGTCGCGGGTAAGAACAGAGCCGCGAGGATCGGCAGAAGAACGGCGCGTCGGACCATTGCCTATTCTAGTCCTGTCCCACATAATACGGACCATGAACATGGGGAACGCGAGAGTCGCGATCATCGCCTTAGCCACCCTGGCCTCGGTCACCGTCACGGCTCAGCAGGAGTATCTGGCGGGCTATCTGATCATCCCCACCGGCGAGAGGGTCGATCCCTCGTACAACGCGGGCTACTCCATGTACGTGGCGGCTTGGCCGCTGCTTCGCACCTACCCTGGGCACCAGTTCCAAACGGGTTTGCCGGGCACGTGGATGTTCGCCCAGTTCGACGGCCAAGCGCCCAAGGACATGTATTCGGACGTCGAGGGCGGGTTGGGCTGGTGGCGGGACACCCGCTTTCCGACCGAGACCCCCAAGTTCATCATGGGCGGGGTCGGCCCGAACTTCTCCGTCATCGCCAACGGGCCCGCCCACGGCTGGGGAACTTGGGAGAAGCCCCGAGGACTGTACGGCGTTGCCCAACTGAGCCCCTGGCTCCTCTTTCCGATCGACGGGCTGAACCTCAAACAGGGCACTTGCGGAGAGCTCTTCGGCTACGGCTACCTCAAGTTGCCTCTCACCGAACCGAAAAGCACCACCAGCGGACACCCTGTCCCCACCGGGAACCACTGCTGGACGCTGTTCCTCAACACCAACAACTTCAAAGGGCCGGTCGCGTTCTTTCTTCCGAACTTCTGGTCCCAAGCCAGCGTGACCCAACCGGAACTGGCGGGCAAGCTGCTGGATAGCCGGCCCGTGGACCCCAACCGGCACGTGCAAATGGAGACGCAGTACATTCCGTGCCGCATCGCCGTGGATGCCAAGGGAGACTCGTACGCGCGAATCGCCCCGACCGCGTTCCCACGTTCCAAGGATGGGAGCTCGATCCTGGTGCATCACGATACGGCGTACAACGACGACGCGCTCTGGAACTCGGTCCGGAGTTGGTTCGATGGCGGCAAGCCGAGCACGGGCGAAATCGATGCGAAGGGGAGCTTCACGCGCAGTTTCCCGGGCAAAGGGAGTGCGACGTGGGAGATTCGGACGCCGGGGCCAGGCGGCAAGGAGGTTGAGACCCCGATCGATTGGCAAGCGTTCGCCACGCCCCAATCAGTGGATGGGAAGACCTTTGGCTATACGTGGAACTACGATCTCGTCAGCCGAACGGACACTCCGAACGGACCGCTGGCCACGCTGCCAGAGTACTACCGGCTTGTGAAGCCCGAGGGAAGCCAAAAGGCAAAGTGGACCCCGGTTCGCCCGGATCAAGTCCCCGCTGAGACGGGGCTGTCTCAACTCAAATGGACCCGCCCCCAGGAAAGACCGGAAGAGCCGTATTCCACTCCCGAGGCGCCGTCGAGCAGTTGGAAGACGCCCGGTCCCAAAGCCGGCCCCTTCAAGACCAAGTTAGGCGATGGAAGCGTGGTGACCTACTACTGGTACCGCTTTGCCGACCAGCCGGCGCTCCTCAACGCCGACCTAACCCCCGCCGAGCGGGAGGCGATGCAGGTGAAGGTCGAGAAGTTGCACCGAGCTTGGCCCAAGAATCGGAACTATCTGGCGCCAGCGACGGCAGGCAAGCTTGCCGACCTCGACCCGGCTCAGATCGTGAAGCCGCCCAAGGGATTGGAATACGGCTACGTGCCTATCGCGACCCGGCAAGAACTGGCCCGATGAGCTAGCCGAAAGCGGAGAGCGGGGCGATCTCACCCGAATCGGTCAAGTCCAGCCCCCAAGCGTTGAGGATGCGCCTTGGCGCATGGTCTTGGACCGACCGCTTGTATGCCCACGGGATCATGCTCCGCGCGGCGTCGGTACAGAGGCGGTGCGCGGCGGGCATGGTGCCCACGCGTCCGAGGTCAAGGCGATCGCCATCCCAACACGCCTGAAGGGTTGGGTCGCCCTCGGTGTGTCCGCTCGTGTGCAGTCGGCACGCCTCGTACAGCAGCTCGAACCGAGGTGGATCCAGGTGCACCAGGGTGCCCCGAAGCGACGACGCAAGTTCGCCTCCCCGGAGTCCGTGGTCGTCGTCGTGGTACTCGTTCTCACGCCGCGAGTCGTGAAACAGCGCAAAGAGCCTCACCACCTCCGCGTCGGCGCCGGTCTCCGAGGCCACGCGCATTCCGTTGTCCCAAACGCGCGCCCAGTGAACTACGCCGTGGGTGCCCTCCGGCCTTAACCGATATTCGGCGAGAATCGCGCGGGCAATGGCGGAGTAATCGTGCATCGTCTTATCCTTGAAGAACGACTTCTGCCGAAACGGAGTTCGCCAGAAAACATCGAACGTGGGCGTTGCAGCGTAACCTGCGACTAGGCGAACTCACCCTACACGCCCTTCAACCTGTGAACCCTTGGCGCGACCAAGTTACGCTTCCGTCGCAGAATGGGGAGCGACCTGGTGATGGACAGGATCCTCGTGACCGTCGCGCAGGTAAGCAAGCCAGTACACGCCAGCCACGAGGAGAGTACCGCCGAGGATGTTGCCAGTCGTTACCGAAACCAGATTGGAGGCAGTCCCCGCGAGGCTCACCGTCCCCTCGCCAGCAAGCATTAGACCATATGGAAGGAAGAACCAGTTGGCGATGGAGTGCTCAAACCCCATGGTGACGAAGGCGGTGATCGGGAACAGAATCGCGAGAATCTTGTCGGCAACCCCTCGGCCTCCCAACGTGAGCCAAACGGCAAGGCACACAAGGGCATTGCAGAGGATTCCCCGGGCGAAGCCCTCGGCGAACGTGAGCCCGGCCTTTCCGGAAGCGATCTTCACGGCATTCTCTCCGACTTTCCCGTCACCCAACTTGGCGACGTCAGCTGCCAAAACCAGGGCCACGGTGCCCAAACAGCCGATGACATTGCCAATATAGACAATGACCCAGTTTCGGAGCACGGCGCGAGTTCGGACCAAGCCGCTCGCCCAGGCCATGGCGATGAGGTTATTGCCCGTGAAGAGTTCGGCGCCGGCAATCACGACAAGAACGAGGCCGAGACAAAAACTTAGGCCCCCGATCAGGCGGTTTAGGCCGAAGCCCAACCCCGACTCGGTAGTGACGAAGGTGAAGAAGAGAGCGCCCATCGAAATGAAGGCGCCAGCCAAGACGGCGAGGACGAGAAGGGTAACGCCGCTTGTCCCGGCCTTCGAGACGCCGAGCCTTTCGACCATTTCGGCGATCTTTCGAGGCGGGTGGGCGTCGTGATGGTGAGCATCTCTTTCGGTCAAGGTTAACTCTCCTAGCGGCTTAGATTCGCGCGCTTTAGGACACAGCCGTGTCTGCGGTACAGGTGTTACTTTGAATCGAGCATACCTCCAAATTGGGCAGGCTATTTGCCGATTTGAGTCCCGCCAAGCAAAGCCACAACCCGGCAGTGTCTCCGGTCCGGTCGGGAATCCAGCGGTGGTTCGTGCATTCCCCTACTCTCGAACCACAACTTCTGCCGATACGGAGTTCGCTAGACAACATCGAGCGTGGGCGTCGTGGTGGAGAGCCGCCAGTTGTACGCCATCGGGAGTTGGTGCTTCGAAGCGAATCTCTGGTCGCAACTCGATCGACACGATCACATCAAAGCCCCGTTCGTTCTTGCCCATGACCGCTACCGGCTCGTCGACATAGGAGTCGACGCGGAACCCTTGATCGGCGGCAAGCGCCAGGAACCAGAGCATGTGGCATGACGACACCGCCGCCACCAGCATCTCCTCGGGATCGGCGGCGGAGAGATCGGAATAGGGGACCGGGACGGAGTGAGGCGAAGACGACCCCGGAAGTTCGCTCCCCCGTCGAACTCGATTCGATGCCGCCGAGAGTAGCGCTTGTCCAGAAAGTCCTGGCTTCCGCGCTCCCATACGATCTTGGCGGTGTACTCGGGCATTTTGCTAGCGAGCTCCGGGAATCACGATTTTGACGGGCCGTGAAAGAGTCTTGCGAAGCCCCTCCGAAGCGGCCACGTTGCACCCGTTCGCGTCCAATCGAAGTTGGAACAAGCCGTAGTCGCCCTTCTCGTACGCGTAGCCGTCACCGTTGTCCTCGTAGTAGGTGCATCGGTAGGGTCCCGGCCCGTAACAGCGGAACGTCACGGGGAAATCTGGGCTCATGCCGCTCACGTTGAGCGCGTCGGCAAAGGTGGGAATCGCGGCCCCTTCACGAACGAAGAGGGGAATCTCGTCGATCGCGGGCGATACGCGAATGGTCTCGGCGGAACCAACTCGGCGACCCGACCTATAGTCAACCCAGTTCCCTTTCGGAAGGCGAACCGTTCGGGAAGACTCTCCAACGAACATGGGAGCCACCAAGAGGTCGTCTCCAAGCAGGTACTGGTCGGTCTCAAGTCCGCCGTCCACAAGGCACATGGGGCGCAGCGGCGGAACACCGTCTCGCCAGTACTGCGCGAACGCCGTGTAGAGGTACGGAACCAAAGACTCGCGCAAGAGCATGGCTTCGCGGACCGGTGCGTCAACGCTGGAGAAACTCCAGGGCTTGGTTCCGCTGTCCCATGCGTTCAACTGGGCGATGGGGGACAGGCAAGCCGACTGCATCCGACGAACCCACTCGTCGGCATTGTCCGCGCTGCGCACTTCGGCGCACCACAGCACCCCGGCAAGCGAACTGTTCGTCAGTGCCGTCACGTACTGCCGATGGTCGTAGGTGTCGCTATAGATAGCGAAGGGAAAGCGGGTCGATGCGCCGTTCGAGCCCCGAACCAAGCCAAAGGTGCGCTTGCCTTCTGAGCGGAAAAGTTGGGTCATCTCCTTCTGCCAAAGCAAGCCGTACATCTGGCGCATCTGGAGCCCGGACGGTCCCGAGGGAAACGAGGCGTGGTCGGGCCAAAGCCAAAGATCGAACCCGTCCACCTCGTCGATCTTGTAGCCGCTGACGCCCAGCGCGACGTGCTTCTCGGCGTGAAAATCGCGAAGTACCTTCGCGGCCTTGGGGTCGTAGATATCCGGGGCGGCGCCCAGCCACACGGTATGAGATCCGAACCGGCCCGCCAGCTTGTCGAACAGGTTCGAACGCGGGGCGACGTAAGGGTTTTCCCACAGGTTCACGTGCAGTCCCCGCTTGGCAAGGTTGTCGAGGAACGCCTTGGGCTCGGGGAACCGCTTCGGGCTCCATTCCATCGTGCCCGGGTACGCGCTGGATTGCCAGCCCGGCTCCAGCCCCACCACATCCAGCGGGAAGCCCCTCTTGGCGAACTCATCGACCTCGCCGACCACGTCCTTCGCCGTGGCAAGCGACTTCAGCCTATGCCAAAAGCCGAGCGCCCATTGCGGCGGTAGGGCGCCGCCGCCGAAGTAGAGGTTGTAACGCCGTAGCGCGTCCATGGGCGTCGGCCCAGCGAAAACGAGAACCTCCAGACCCGGCGCCTGCACACTGGCTTCGACCTCGTTGCTGGAGGGTTGGGCGTCCCACTTCGGGTCCGTGTTTCGGTCGCGGAACTGTGGACGATTCGCGTCCGCTAGCCGGTTGCCCACGTCCGCGTAGACATTGACGGGGCGGGTCGAGTTGAAGAAAACGGCGTAGCCTCGGCTGCTCACGTACATCGGGGTGGGCGCATGGAGCCGATCGTGCCCGGACGCATAGTGGTCGACCTGGAGGTGGTACACGCCGCCTCGGCGGTCGCAGCCCGACATCTGCAAGCCCAAGCCGTAAATCCGCTCGCCCGGCGCGAGGGGTATCCGCGCCGACGCGTAGTCCCGCGAGGCGACGCCGGTCGCGCTTTCGATCTTGAAGGGAAGCGGCTGAGACGGCATGGCCTCGATGCGGTCCGCTCTGGGTTTGGACCCAGCGGCATCGGTCAGAGTCGGGCGATCCGCCTTCCCGATCTGCATTCTCCAAACTCCCGGCAGAACCTCCTGCCAGGTCTGCGCCGCCAGTGCCGTATTCGCCAAAATCGTCGCTCCTAATCCAACCCAAACCAGTCTTTTCATGACGTCGTCCGATGGAGCGCGACACGGCGCAATCGAGGCGTGCCGACGCTCTTTGTAACCCAGAGCCTGACCTCGGAGACCTTGACCGGGTCGAACCGATCGATCTTCTTGTGGCCGATCGCGGTGCCGTGGGCAAGTTCCTTCCAAGCGCCATCCACTCGGCCCTCGATCTTATACTCGCGAATCCGTTCGCCCTCGGCGATGTCTTCCATGCAAACCACGGCGTCGATCAACGATGGCGCCGACGGGCT
This sequence comes from Fimbriimonadales bacterium, assembly GCA_046330155.1. Lineage (GTDB taxonomy): Bacteria > Armatimonadota > Fimbriimonadia > Fimbriimonadales > Fimbriimonadaceae > CALMEF01. Next base: position 15,278 of record JAXLTH010000043.1, read on the forward strand.
AACCGTGATGAGGTTTCCCGTCCCGCTCACGTCCGCGACCGCGGCCCCGTAACGCCGCTTCACCTCCGCGCCGAACTCGGCGGCACGTTTTGCATCTTCGGTCGGAATCAAGCCGCTCGTATCGGGCGTGTTGTTGAGGAGCAGCCCTGCGCCGTGGCCCACGCTCGCCTCGTACATCTCCATCAGCTTTTCCACCGACTTCAGGCTGGGGGCGTTCCTCGTGTTCCAAAACCAGGTGTCGCGCATTCGGCAATCGACCTCGTTCGGTAGCCAACGGTCGCCGTCGGGGTCTCCATCCGCCGCCGTGAGGGTTCCCCAGGTTTTCGGATCGAACTTGGCTCCGTTCCAACACGGGTACGGCGCGTACCCTTCTTCGTTTCCGACCCAACGGAGAGATGCCTGCTTGCCTTGGAAGACGACCGCGTTGGGCGCGTACTTCGTCAAAATGTCGCCCACGTCAAAGATCAGGCTGCCGTCGAACCAAACCTCGAAGATCGGTCCGTACTTGGAGAGCAGCTCGGTCAACTGGGTGCGGAACGTCTTCTCATACGCCTGCTGCTGCTCGGGCGAAGGCGCCCTGCCGCCCACTTCGATTCCCAGCTTGCGATCAGCCGGCGAAAGGTAGACGCCCAGCTTGAGCCCGTACTTGCGGCACGACTTGGAAAGGTCCGCCATGACGTCGCCTTTGCCGTTTCGCCATGCCGCGTTCTTCACGCTGTAGTCGGTGGTCGCGGTTTGCCACCAGCAGAACCCGCCCACGTGCTTCGCGACGAAGACGATGTACCTCGCGCCCATCGATTTCGCGACCCGCGCCCACTGGTCGGTATCCAGTTCCTTGGGATCGATCTTCGAAAGCGGAGTGCTTAGGTTGTCCCCTTCGCTATCTTGCCAAGTGTTGGGCGCGAAGTGGAGGAACATCCCGATCTCCGCGTCGTGCCAAGCAAGCTGGGCAGGGCTGGGCTTTGCCAGTTCGACGCCGACGGAAAGCAGGGCGAGAAGGGCGATCACGGCAGATTATGGTCGTGCTCTGCCCGTTCTGAATAGGCGAAGAGCCACTTGTCGCCGTATCGGCCGTGGTTCGTTGGCCATTGATGCCAGTCTCGGGTTCCGTTGAGGGCCTCGAGCAGGTTGTGGCACAGCACGTCCACGTCCGCCGGGGTCCAAAGCTCGTTCCGCAAGTGGTCGTTGGCGTGGGGATAGGCGGTCTGGTTCGCATACGTCACGGCGAGCCCTGCCATGGGCGGGAACATCAGCCCGTAGACGTTGAGCACGCCCATCAACCGGGACACGATGCCCTTGGCGCCCACCGCGTGGGCCGTGGCGATGATCGCGCCCGGCTTGCCGACCCAAAGATCCTGCCCTTCGGTGTGGGCGGTGACTTCCAGAAACTGTTGCAGGGGCGAACCCCAAGAATCCCAATAAGTGCCCGTGCCGAACACAAACCCGTCGGCTCGCCTCACTGCTTCGAGGATGCGATCAAGGTGCGGCTGCCGGCTTAGGTCGAGGGTCTCGACGGTGGCCGATTTTTGCAGACACTCCTCGGCGAGGGCGAGCAGTTCGGAGGTGTTGCCCGTTGCGCCGCCGAGCGAACCGTTGACGATGAGAACGTGCTTCATGGGAGCCGCAAAGAGTATGCGCGGGAACGACGGAATCTCGCCGTACAATGCAAGCGATGACTCCGAGGGAGAAGATCGCTCACGCTTGCCGACGGTTTGCCTTCGGGGCAACGGTCGAGGAGTTGGACCGATATGAGAAGGCCGGGCTTGACGCCACCCTCAAGGACCTTCTCGACTTCGAGAAGCCCTGCTCCTACCCGGTGAGTCCCTTCGAGTTCTTCTACCAAAAGGACGCACAGCTTCAAACCCAGCCAACCCGGGTCACGGGCTGGTGGCTAACCCGGATGGTGTTCACCGACCGCCCGAATCGGGACAAGTTGCTCGTGTTTCTGCACGACCACTTTGCGGTTAGCGCAAGCAAGGTCGAATCGGGGCCGCTCATGCTCGGCTACCTGCAGACCTTGGAGTCCAACCTCACCGCGCCCTTCGCAACGTTACTCCAGGCCATTGCGGTGGACCCCGCCATGTTGCTCTGGCTGGACCTCCGCGAGAGCGTGAAGGGACGTCCGAACGAGAACTTTGCGCGCGAACTGATGGAGTTGTTCACGCTCGGCATCGGCCATTACACCGAGACCGACGTGAAGGAAACGGCCCGGGCGCTAACGGGTTGGAGCATACGAAACGTAGCTGCCGAGCGCGGTCGCGATGCCCAACGAGTGGCGTTCGACGACTGGGCGAGAGGAGGCCCTCCGCTGGTGGCTGCCGCATACAGCACGGCGCTCTGGGACGAGTCTCCCAAAACGATTCTCGGACAAACCCAGGCGTTCGACCTTGCGGGAGTCTGCCGCCTCATGGCGAGCCAGCCGGCAACCGCGCTCTACCTATGCCGCAAGCTCTGGGAGTACTACGCCTATCCCAACCCCGAGCCCAAGTTGGTCGAGCGCCTCGCAAAGGCATTCGCCAAGTCCCAGGGCAGGATCCCGTTGGTCCTCGCCGAGATGACGAAGATGCCCGAGTTTTGGAGTGACAAAGCCGTGCGGGCGATCGTGAAGTCGCCCATCGACTACGTCATCCCAATCTTCCGCGAGGTACTGGACCGCGAGGCGGCTCTCAAAGACCGACCCGAGCGGGTCGATCCCACGACACCGATTGCCGCCCCGATTCAGACGCTTGCCAACTCTGCAGCCGTTCTTTGCCGCCGAATGGGGCTCCTGCCTCTCTATCCGCCTGACGTTGCCGGGTGGAACTGGGGCACCGATTGGATCACCTCCGCGACCATCCTCGACCGGGTCAACCTCTTTCGTTCGCTTACGCTTGACTCACGGGCAAGGCCCGCATCGGTAAGGGTTCTCAAGATCGCCCAAGCCAAGGGAATCAGCGATAACGACGGCTTGGTAGACCTTGCCATCCAAGTCTTCGACGCACCAGTGAACGACGAGCAAAGAGCGACGCTAAGACAGATTGCCAAAGACGCGGGACTGAGTTCGGCAGCCTCGAACATCGATGCGTTCAACCGTGCCCTTGCACCGGTCGTGAGGGCGATCTTTTCCATGCCGGCGTTTCAGCTATGCTGAGCCTGGGAACCACTCGGGGCTGACCCCGGTTCCTCAGATTGGCTCTCATGAGCGATCGACAGGTTTTCTTCGACCCCCACGGCAAGCGCGCCTCCCGCCTCAAGGCGGCTCTCATCGCCTTTGCCATGGTCGCATCGGTCTGCTTGTCCATCTTCGCCATGAGCTTGGCGATCGTTCCCGCGTTGCCTCGCTCGCCATCCCCGGGCATCCACCCGTCCAAGGTCATTCCGCCGCCTAAGAAGCATCAAAGCGTCGATCGCAAGCGCCTTGAACAAGAGCTCGTGCGGTTGCGCTCGCTGCCCCGCCCAGCCCTGAGCACGCCGGGGTCGCCGGTCGTGGCGGCGTTCTACGCCCCTTGGCAGGAAAGCGGACTTGCTTCCCTACGAGCCGCCGCCGACCGCCTGACCCACGTCGTCCCCGCATGGTTGAAACTGGGCAAGGACGGCGCCAGTTTGGACTTCAGCGACTTCGACCCGTCGCTCAACCGCAACAACCCCGAGGTCATAACCACTTGCCGGCAGCATGGCGTCCGCATCATGCCGTTGCTCAGCAACAGCGAGGAATCGCAGTTCGACGCCAAGCGAGCCCACCTTCTGCTCAACTCCACCGAGAAGCAAGACGCCCTGATCGGGCAACTCAAGGCTTGGATCATCGAACACGGCTTCCAGGGCCTGAACGTCGACCTCGAGAACCTATCGGACGAGGATCAGGCGCTTGTCCCCGGGTTTGTTAGGCGGGTTCGAGACGCCCTTAAGCCTGCTGGTTTGGAAGTGAGCGTGGACCTCGAGTCCTCTCTGGAGCCCTCGGTGATGGTAGGCTGCGCTGAAGCCGCCGACTGGGCGATGCTGATGGTGTACGACCAACATGCGGGAACCAGCCCCGGCCCCATCGCCGGCCTGTCTTGGACGGAGTCTGTTCTGGAGCGAGCCTTGACCAAGGTCCCCGAGAACAGACTGGTGATGGGCGTCGGCAACTACGCCTACGATTGGTCTCAAGGCAACGTTGGGGAGGCGATGACGTTCCAAGAGGCGCTAGCGGCGGCGAACGGCTACCGAGACAACGAACCTCCGCAAGACGTCATCGAGTTCGATCCGGAGAGTCTGAACTCCCACTTTGAGTACGACGACGAGCACCAGGTGCACCACCAGGTGTGGATGCTGGATGCGGCGAGCGCCTACAACCAGTGGCGCGTTGGCCAATCCCTGGGGTTGCGCGGCATTGGCGTGTGGTCGCTCGGCGCGGAGGACCCCGCCATTTGGACCTTTGCCAACCGGTCCGCCTTAGCCGCCCCGCCTGCATCGGCATTGGAGCAGGTCCACTTCCCCTACAGCGTTGCCGAAGTTGGCAAGGGCGAGATTCTGAACGTGGCATCGCGCCCCACCGAAGGAAAGCGCAGCCTAGAGGTGGACCCCAAAGAAGGGATCATCGTAGACCAGGTCTACCACGCCTACCCCTTCCCTTACGTCCTCCGGCATTCGGGCTACCGACCCAAGGAGCTCGTCCTCACGTTCGACGACGGACCAGACCCCACCTACACGCCCGCCATTCTCGACGAACTGAGAACGCTTGGCGTGCCCGCAGCCTTCTTCTTCATCGGCGAAAACGCCGAGGAACATCCTGGCCTTGTCCGCCGCGCGTACGACGAAGGGCATGAGATCGGAAACCACAGCTTCACCCACCCCAACCTCGCCATCGTCGGCGACGGACGGGCGGAGTTGGAGATCAACGCGACGCAACGCGCCATCGAGGGCATCGTCGGCCACTCAACCCTCCTCTTTCGAGCCCCTTGATACCGATAGCGAGCCTGGCTCTCGAGAAGGAGTCGCCCCGGTAGAGCTTGCGGACCGGCTCGGCTACACCACCGTGGGCGAGAAGGTCGATCCCCTCGACAGGATCTCACGGTGCGCAATCCGGACGGGTCCACCCGCCCGAAGACCGCGGAAGACATCGCCCAGTCGGTCATCGAGACGGTGGAGCACGAGGCGGAAAGCGGCGATACCGGAGACATCATCCTTCTCGGCGATTCGGGAGGCAACCGCGAGCAGACGGTTCAGGCGCTGGGCATCTTCGTACCCGAACTTGAAAAGCGCGGGTACCGATTCGTATCGGTCGCCTCGCTGATGGGCAAGGACCGGGACGGGGTGATGCCCGCCATTCCCGCCAAGGAGCGGTTGCTCATCGCCGGCAGCAACTTCGTGTTTTGGGCGGGCTACACGTTCCGTTACCTGCTTTCGCTGGCGTTCCTCGTCGCCATCGGCGGAAGCAATCCGCGTACTCGCCATGGTGCCGCTTGCCCTAGCCCACCGTCGCGCGGCGCAGCGCTCCGTTTGGTCGCCCGACTTCGCTCCCAAGGTGGGCGTGGCGATCGCCGCCTACAACGAGGAAAGGGTCGTGGTGGCAACGGTCCAAAGCGTGTTGGCATCAACGTATCCGGTTGCCGAGGTCGTGGTCGTGGACGACAGGTCTTCCGACGGCACCTCCGCCGTACTTCTCGGCGCCTTTGCCGGACGAGCCGCGGTTCGGGTGTCCGGCAAGAGAACAGCGGTAAGGCGTCCGCCCTCAACCACGCCCTTCATCATGGACTCGCGCATTGTGGTCAGCATCGACGCCGACACGCAGTTCGATCCCGAGGCGGTCGGCAAGCTGGTTCGGCACTTCGAACCGACGGTTGCCGCCGTTGCCGGTTCGGTCGAGGTTGGAAACCTCGACACGATGGTCACCCAATGGCAGTCGGTCGAGTACACCACGAGCCAGAACCTGGACCGCCAAGCCTATGCCGTTCTCAACGCGATCACGGTCGTTCCGGGGGCGATCGGCGCTTGGCGTCGTACCGCTGTTCAAGAGGTGGGCGGATCACCAAAGCGACACCCTTGCCGAGGACATGGACCTCCTTGGCGGCTCGGCAAGCCGACCACCGCTTGGAGACCGAGGCCGACGCGGTCGCCTGCACCGAGGCGCCCGACACCTTCCGCGCGTTCAGCGGCGGTTCCGCTGGGCATACGGCACCTGCAGTGCCTTTGGAAGCACCGGCGGGCTCTGGGCAAGCACGGCTTCGCCGGGAAGCTGGCACTACCTCTTCGTGGCTTCTTCGGCCGTCTTCCAAACCCTGGCTCACGCCTGGTCATTTCGATCGCGTTCAGCCGGCACGTTCCTCGGCTTGGTTGACCGCGCGGGGAATCCGCGTGTTCGACCTGCCTGCGGCTCAGGAGTCGATGATCCAGGCTTTGGTCCTGAGCTGTTCTTCGCCTTGGAACTGGCGGCAGGGTTCGTCGCCTACCGAATGGCAAAGAGGAGCCCGAAGCCGCTGGCGTGGCTCTTCCTGCAACGGTTTGCCTACCGGCAGATCATGTACGGCGTCATCTACAAGTCGCTGATCCGCGCCCTAACCGGCGGACGACAAGGCTGGGGCAAACTGCAGCGCAAAGGCACCGTCACCGTTTCGTCGCGGTAAGTTGCGGGGCGGGCTCGTCTACGCCAGGCAACGGAAAGTCACGATTCGGCGTGTGCGCACGCTTGAAGAAGGCTCGTGCCCTACGCACCAGATCGGGACGCATCGCGGCGAGGTCTTTGGTCTCTCCAGGGTCAGTGTCGAGATCATAGATCTCTATTGCCGTCTTGCCTTTCGCCAGCCCGGGCAGAATCGCTTTCCATCGACCGTCGAAGATCGCCGCCTGATAGGCTTCGCCCTCGGGGAACTCGAAGTAGATCTCCTTGCGCGGGATCGCTTTGCCCGAGGTCCAAGCTTCGAACAGGCTAGTGCCGTCGTTCTTCGGCGATTTGAATCCGGCGATCTGGGCGAACGTCGGCATCAGATCGCACGCATATCCGACTTGGCCGGACGAAGATCCGGCGGGGATGTGGCCAGGCCAGGAGGCGAGGAACGGCATGCGGATTCCGCCCTCGTAACAAGTCGATTTGGTGCCGCGAAGTTCGCCGAGGGAGTCGAAGAACTTGCGGTCCACCTGCCCGAGGAAGGTCGTGCCGTTGTCGCTGGTGAAGACGATAAGGGTGTCCTGGGCGATCCCTTCCTTCTGGAGCTTGTCCATGATCGCGCCCACGCTCTCGTCGAGCTTGGCGATCATCGCCGCATAGGTGGCGCGGGGCCGCTTGTTCGGCAGATAAGAGTTCTCACCCAGATACGGCTTGGGGTCCCACTCCTTGGGAAACCGGTCGACCATGTCGTCGGGCGCTTGCAACGCGGTGTGCGGCAGGGTGGACGCGTAATACAGGAAGAACGGCTTGGCTTTGTTCTGCCCGATGAAGTCGAGCGCCTTGGCTCGAATCTCGTCTTCCGCGTACTGCTTGCCTTTGAACTGCTCGAAGGCCGCATCGGTGGCGTCTTCAGGCTTCAGCTTCTGGTTGGCGCTGAAGTACTTGTTGCCGGTGAGCAGATAGACCTGCTCGTTTTGCCACAGGTACGCCGGGTAGTTGTTGTGAGCTTGGCGCTGGCATAAGTAGCCGAAGAACTGGTCGAACCCCTGCCGATTGGGATGCCCTTCGGTGCTCGGCCCGCCCAAACCCCACTTGCCAAAAGCGCCGGTGGCGTATCCGGCCCTCCTGAAGCCCTCGGCGAGGGTTACCGACTTGTCCGGCAACGGAAACTGGCCCTCGCCGGAGTTCAACTCCCAGCCCCCGACTTCCTTGTTGCCCCGGATGGGCGAGTGTCCCGCATGCAGGCCGGTCAGGAGCGAGGCCCGCGACGGCGCGCAGACCGGGCTCGCGGTGTAGTAGCGGTCCATCCGGAGGCCTTGGGCGGCAAGACGGTCCAGGTTTGGCGTCGGGATCTTCTTCTGCCCGAACGCTCCGATCTCCCGGTAGCCCAGATCGTCGGCGTAAACCAGCACGACGTTCGGCGTCCTTGGGGCTGCCGCAGCGGCGGCAATCAGCAGGGTCGGGAGCATGGCGCGAGTATAGCCGTGCCGAACGGCAATTTCACTAAACCCGCATTTCTACGGGTTCCTATAGGTGGGAGTTTTGCTAAGCTTGACGACATGGGACGAAGACACTTGTCTTCAACCCGAAGGAGGGTCGGCACGTTTGTCTCCGCCGACATTGAGGACTTTTATGAGGAAAACCACACTCGCGCTGCTTGCAGCGGGAGCCACGCTATTGGCGTGTAGCTCCAGCGCAAGCACGTACTTCTACGACCCGTTCAACGTGAACCCGGTCATCACAGGCAGCCAAACCGAGGTTGCCGGGGCCTGGTTCTGGGACCGGTATCGCCCATTCGCATTTGACAGCCAGCCGTTCCTTGGGGACAACCGGCTTCATATCCGCATCGACGCCGCCGACGGGGTCGCCCCCAACTCGACCGGTCCCGGCCGTCCGTGGACCGGCACCTTCTACAACACGCAAGGCCGCCAGTTCAAGTTGGGCAACGGCGCGTACACGTCGATCAAAGCGAAACTTTACGTTGGCGCAGACTGGTCATCGAACCATCGGCGATCCGACCTGTGGGGTGTCATCACCGATGCCACCGACACGGCGGTAACCGGCTACCCGATTCTTGGTTTCGCCAACACCGACGGATCGAGCCTGATTTGCCGGGCTTGGGACGATGACAATGGCATTTGGTACGACGTGAGTTCGAAGGTGCCCGGCGGCGTAACGACGAACCGCTGGTACACCCTTGAGATCACCCTCAAGCCTGGGTCCATCCAGTATTGGGTCGATGGCGCGCTGGTTTACAACGATCTGGACCCGACCTACGGACCCCCCACGTATCAGTACGGAACCCAGTTCCACTCGATGATCCTTCAGGGTTACAACTTCAACGACCCCGCGCTTCCCCTGGCAAACCAGACGAGCGGCGAATCGTACGACATTTATTGGGACGACCTCACCGTTGGCCCGATCTCGCAGCAGGGCTTCCCGGTCGACCTGAACGGCTCGTACCGCGCCGCCAGCAGCGGTCCCCTGAACCCGACCGTGCGCAGCGCCGACGGCTTCGCCATCGCCGCCACGGGCCCAATCGACTTCAGCGGCGGCTACGTCTTTGAGCGCGGCGGCGTGAACCCGAGTTCGGCGCCTGAGAACGCCCTCAACGGTTCGTTCACCCCGTTCAACGACGTGACCAAGCAGCCGAACGCTCTCAGCGTGACCAACGTCAACGGCACCGCGATGGAGGCCGACGTCGAGCTTTCCGGGACCTGGAAGCCGTTCCAATGGGGACAGGGCATCGGAAACGTGCCCCCGTTCGCCACGGGCGACACGTTCAACGTGGGCTGGGCCAACGCGAACAACTCGTTCGGCGTGATGTTCTCCACCACGCTGGGCGGCAACTACATCGCCAAGCTTGCGAGCACCAAGTATCCGAGCGGAGCGCTCGGCTTGCTTGAGACCAATGGCACCCCCGCGACGCTTCCGGCTGGCACCACCAAGGTCCGGTTGAACGCGTCGGTCTCCAGCGGATATCTCACCGCCACGGTCATGCCGCTCGACGGCCCCGCCGCGTACACCGTGTACACCCTAGGCACCACGAACGGATCGAACCTGGACACCAACGTGCCCTGGACGATCACCACGAACAACATGATCTTCGTGGCGGGCTTCACCTCGATGGAGAACCCGGCTGCCGCCGCCAACGCGACGCTCAGCAACTTCTCGACGAGCGCAGTGCCGAACGCCCTGTTCGCGTTCTGCGACGATCCGTACGTCCGCTCCGTCGACCCCAACATCGGCTACCGAGTCGGACAAGCCAACCTCGCCCAGTCGATTACCGGTTGGCAGGGCTTCATGTTCAACGGCGCGGGCCAAGCCTTCGGGTCGTTCGCCTACGCAGGGCCTTACGGCACGTTCAACCCACCGGCGGCCCTCGCATATCCGAACGCCGCGGCTGCCAACGCTTGGGGCAACCAAGCCAACCTAACGGTGGGTAGCCTCCTGTTCACGCCTGGCGGATCTGAAGTCGCGACCGGAATGGGCTTCCAAGCCAACTCCGGCACGAACGTCAACCTGTTCTCGGGCGATGCGCCGAGCTTCACCGACGTTCTGGCGAACACCTTCGGCTCGAACACGGTCGTCATCGACAACACCGCTCCGGCGATCGGCACCCCGACGCTGAGCGGCACCGGCTACGTGGCTCCGAACGTGGTTCCGGGCAACCTGAACATCGACGTGGTCGCCAGCGACCCCGGCGCCCAGCAGTCCGGCCTTGACGGCCGCCCGGCTGGCTCCATCACTTGGTCGGATACCTCGGTCACCTCGGTGAGCATGTTCTCGCTGGTCGGCAACACGTTCCGGGCGATCATCCCGATCACCTCGGGCACGCCCAACGGCACCGCCACCCTGAACCTTCAGGTGTGCGACCGAGCCGGCAACTGCTCGACGACGACCCTCACGTTCAACGTGAGCACCGTCAACCTCTACCTGACCGTCCAGGAGCGCGGCGTTACGGCGAACGTGACCCGCGAGATCAAGATGACCTTTGGTGGCGGCGGCGGCGGCAACGCTCCGATCCTCGTTACTCGCGTGCTGAACTTCAACACGCCGGTCGTGATCTCAGGCGACAACAGCCGCGAGGCCA
>JAXLTH010000044.1:0-25377 GCA_046330155.1 Fimbriimonadales bacterium
CGGCGAGGATCATCTCGCGCAGTTTCCCGAGGTTCTGCTCGCGCGTCGCGGTGGTCAGCATCGAGTTCTCGGTACCGAAGAGCGTTTGATAAGCCTCGACGTGCTCGACGACAAACTCGGCCTTTAACAAGTCCATCTTGTTGAGGGCAAGCAACACCGGCGCCTTGGCATCCCGCACGAGCTCGGCGATCTGCCGGTCGATGTCGTCGGGGCGCTTACTCACATCCGCCACATAGAGGACGAGGTCGATGTCGGCGAGCGCGGTTCGCGCCTGTTCCACCATCGCCCTGCCCAGCCGAGTGTGGGGCTCGTGGATGCCGGGCGTGTCGATAAACGCGATCTGGTAGTCGTCCGTTTGGGCGATGCCCAGCACCCGTCGCCGCGTGGTTTGCGGCTTGTTGCTCACGATGCTCACCTTCTGGCCCACAAGGGCGTTTAGAAGCGTGCTCTTGCCCACGTTGGGCTTGCCAACCAGCGAAACGAGTCCTGACTTGTGCGCCATGCTACTCCCGCTTCCGGAACATGACGTTCATGCCGAGGTCGTCGAAGCTGGTGACGTTCTCCTTGTGCGCGGCGGCCCCTTCTTCCCCGCCTCCGCGTCGCTTCCGGCGACGTCGCCGCCGTCCAACCACCGACTCTTCGGCCTCTTCTTCGGGCTCTTCGATGAGACGAGGCTTGAACAAGAAGTCGTCCGCCATCTCGTCGTCGTCCCCACCTTCCATCCACTCGTCCAAGCGCATGATGGGAATGTCGAAGGTCGCGACGTCGAAGCGAACCGTATCCTCCGGCTTCGGCGGTAGTTCCGCCATCTTCAACAGATCCACGGGATCCGCCGCGAGAATCTGCTCGATTTCCTCTTGGGTTCCGACGAGGAAGGTGTGGGTAGCCCCGTCGACGGCGGTGAACCGGATGCTGTTCGTGTCCGTCTGCTCCCAGCGCTGGTCGATCAGGTCGTAGGCGCACCACTTGTTGGGCAGGGGCAACGTTCGCTGGCCCGCGCCCCGGCAGTGGATCGACACAAACGGCGCCCGAACGTGCACGACGTCCTCTTGGAAGTTCCAAACGTGCGCCCCGGCCATCTGGCCAAGGGCCCGGATGAGGGCAGGTGTTACCGAAGGTTCGCCAAGGAACACCGAACGCCACGACTTGTCGCCTGCCGGGAATTCGCGCACCACGAAGCTGGGCAGTCCGGTCTGCGAGTACTCGCCCAACACGGTCGACTCTTCGGGAATGGCGAAGTAACTCGGCTCCATGTTGCCGCCCGCCACCAGCCCGGAGTCGGGGAAAGACTCGGCAAGCGGATGCCGACGATTCAGGATCGTCGTTCCGGTTCGGCTATGGAAGGGCTGAGGGCGCAAGGCGATGCCCGTGACCTCTCGCGCTCGCTCAAGCGACTCTCGACCGCTATCGAACAATCCGGCGGCATAGAGCCAGAACAGCACCTTGTTATCGCGCTGCAGCCGGTTCTTGATCGCGGCTCGAAGCTCGGGACGAACGTCCCACGCGTTGAGGAAGATGTAGAGTTTCGCCTCGGGGAACCGCTCGCGGTGCTGAAGATCGCTGAGCAGGTAGAAGCCCGCACTGAGGCCCGATCGCAACACCGACTCGCGGACGTTTTGGCCCAAGAGGGCGAACGCCCGCGGGTTTGAGAGATACGCCAAGGCGCGCTCGTCGATGAAGACCGCGACGTCCGGGTCAGCCAAAGGACTCGCCATTCGGGCGGTCAAAGCGTCGGCAACGCGGGCGGCTCGATCCCAGGTGCCCTGGGTCTTAAGCCAACCGTTACCCCACAGGTCCATCCAGCAAACACCAGCCCCGTGGGCAAGCGCCGATCCGGCGCCTCGCCAGTGCACGCTTTCCAACGCTTGGGGCGTCTTGATGACGGGATTGAACTCGTCGGGCTCGTTCCGATCGCCGATGGAGGTCTTGAAGTCCTCCTCGCTCAGATACAGCTTGCCGTTCAACGAGAAGCTGTCGACCGGGCATGGGAACGGCGCGGCTCCGCCTGGCTCGCGGCTTCGATAGCTGGGCGGTCCGGCAATGAAGTCGATCTCGTGCAAGCGCAGGAGCTTGCCGAGCGAAAGGTGGCCGCTGCCCGGGTGGCTCCACTCGAACGTGTAGCCATAGCTCACGCCGACCAGGAAGTAGCCTTCGCTGGCCTCCTTGGCCGCGTAGGCGAGGTCGCCGATGCGCTCCACCGTCGCGTCGCTCAGGAACAGGTGGTAGTCCACCCACCGACGCTCACGCCGGCTGGAGCGGACGAACTTCTCGCCCGACTCGCGCGGCTGGCGGTAGTTCGGGATTTGAAGGGAGTTGAAGGACGCGGAGCCATCGAACCAGGCGGCGCGGAGCGCGACCTCGTCGTTTTGGTACCGGTGTCGAGCCCAAAGGCGGAACTTGGTTTTCGCGGCTGGGGAGTTGTCGTAGCCCCAGTCCTCGCCGAAGAACCACTCTCCACGCTCAAGGTGCACGCCGAGGATATGGTCTCGGGCGTCCAGCATCCGCATCTGGCGGCAGAAGCGTGCCAGGCACTCGCGGGCAACACTCCAAAACTGGTCGTCGCACACGCTGGGGTCGCCCAAAGCGCCGTTCGCCGCATGATAGCGGGCATCGGCGTATTGATCGGTCCAGTTGGGCGGCGCCAAGAAGACGAGGCGGAACAGTACCTGCGCCTGGGGATCCGCTTTGAGGATCTGCGCGAGCATGTAGGCGGCGAAAGCCACGCTTCCATCCACCGCGGCCAGATCGACCTCAACATCCACGAGAATCGAGTGGACGTGGACTCCGGCCTCACCCGCCAGGCGGACTTCTTCCAAAACCGTCCGCGCCCGGGCTTCGTCGGGGGCGCTTCCGAAGAACGCGATCGGCGGATAGACCCTACCCTTGCGCACCAACGTGGGAAGCCCGGCCCGAACCACAACTTGGGGGGCATCGTCGGGAATGCGAATGAGCGGCTTGGGCGGAGGTCCGACCGGTGCCGCCGGCTTCTCCACAACGCGAACCTCTTTTGCTCGTGCCCGGGGCTCGGGACGAGGTTCTCGCTCTCGGCGCTCGGGCTTCGGCTCCTTGACCAAGGCCGCCGCCGCCGTGATTTCGACGTCTTGGAGATCCTTCCGGCGCTTGCGGCGGGAACGGCGCGGCGCCGATCCTTCGCCCGCTTCGACTTGCTCTGCCGGCTCGGGGCGCCCCTTCGGCTGGATGGGAGCCTCGCCGCGCGGCCTCCACGAAATCGTTAGGATCTCGTCGCTATCGAGTTCGAAGGTTGGTTCCGGCTGCCGATTCACCTTCGCCGGTTTGCCACGGCTTGGCTTGGGATCGGCCTTGGGGGGCGAATCTTGCGTTTTGGCGGCCTCCGCCCTTCGGCGCGGTCGCGGGTGGCGCTTCTCCTCTTCAACCTCTTCGGCTAGGGTCTTCGGCACTCCCGCCTTTTTGGTTTCCGCGGGAGGGGCAGGTTCTTCAGGCTGGCTCTTCGGAGCGGCCGCCTTTCGGGCGCGCGTTGGCGCAACCGCCGGAGTTTCCTCCACTTTGCGGGTTCGGCTGCGGGCGGGAGCCTTCGGCTTCGGATCCTCCGTCGGAGGCACGTCGATCAAGGTCGGTTCTTCGACCTTCTTGGTTCGGCGTGTGGTTTTTGGCTTCGTTGACTCGATTGTCGGGTCTGAGGTGGGTTCTACCTTCTTTCTGGGCATGGGGTTGATAAGCTGTTTTGGATCCACTCAAGCAGATCCGAGGGCGTTTCGATAACAAGGTCGGGCGCTTCGGCAAGCAAGTCCTCGCGGCGGCCTGATCCGTAGAGGACTGCCACCGTCGATGCGCCTGCTTGTCGCCCGCAACGCATGTCGAATACCGAGTCGCCGATCATGACGGCTTGGCTCGGCTCCACACCCAGCCGCCGACAGGCAAGCATGGCGGACTCTGGGTGGGGTTTGGGTTGGTCGACGTCCGAAGCGCACACCGTGACGTCGCAACTGGGCGCGCCTCGGAACCGCTTCATGAACGACGAGAGTTCGACGGCGCTTTTGCTCGTGACGAGCGCGGTTCGCCTACCGCCGCGACGGCATAGCTCGAGCGCCTGAATGGCTGGGCCAAACTCCCGCTCGAGGTGCACGTTCGCTTCAAATCGTTCTAACGTGTATTCGGTCATCGCCGCCATCCGCTCCGGGTCCGGCTCGGACTCCTGGAACAACTTCAACTGCGTACGGAGCGGCATGCCGATAATGGCTTTCAGGTCGTCGTCCGACGGTCGGTTCCCGGTGAACCGCTCGAACGTATCGCCCAGTCCGGCGATCAACGCCTCCAGCGAATCGACCAAAGTGCCATCGACGTCGAAGAGAACTGCTTGATACTCCTTCAAGTTCAGTCCATTCGACATTTCGGTGGATTATGGCAGATCGCCCCCTGAGGAGCCAGGCGGGATCATCCGATAACTCTGATGACCATGACGACCACAGGCATTAACACCTGGATTGGCGTCCCGGAGGCAAACTCGGGAAGCGCGGCAACCGCCGCGCCTGCCGACGAGTTCAAGAAGGCCTTGGGGAGGGCTCAAGCCCCGCCAGGGGATCCGCCGCCGGACGGAGCAACGCTCCCCGAAGGCGAAGGAGAAGCTATCCCGACCGGGCCGAATGCCCAGGGAACCGAGCAGGACTCCGACGCAACCGAGACCACCGACGCCACCGCCGTCACCGTTAACGCGATGCCGATTTCGACCGTGGCCATGGTTGCCATGGTCGTGGCAACCCCGCAGTTCGTTGCGGCGCAACCCACAACGGGCACGACCAGCGTTAGTCCGAGCCAACCCGAATCGAGCCCGATAGTCGGCATTTCGACGATCGCTGCTGCAGTGCCTTCGCCGATTCTTGAAGGCAACGCTGCGATCCCGACCCAGCCTGACGCGGCCAAGCCCGAAGTTGCACAGCAGGCGATGCCCAACGAGGGTAGCCCCAAGGCACAGTCACCTGCGCCGACCAAGATCGACTTTTCGACCCAGCCGCAAGCGCAAGAGCAATCTCTGGCGGCGGCGACCAACTCTCCCGCCGAGCCGATGCCCAAGGCCGAAACGGTGTTTACCACCGTGACCCCCACTCCGGTTTCCATATCGGCTCACGCCAGCCCGACTTCGCCGAACGATACGTTGCCGAATCCAGAGACTCCGATGACGACCACCGTAGTGGGCGTCAACGGCAACTCCCAGGCTTCGGGCGACCAGTCGACAACCTCGATTGAGGTCAATGGGAACGCCAAGATCCGATCTGGCAAATCAGCTGAGATCGAGAAGGCGGGGAGCGAAGGCAAGTCCGAAACGCAAGTTGCCGCTCCCAAGGTCGATCCCAAGGTGAAGACCAGCGCAGGCGGAGCCGCGGAGACCTTCGCGGTTGTTGAAGAAGTCGCTTCCGAACCCGCCGGATCGGACGCCGACCTTAAGGACGATGCGCGAGGCGATCAGGGCAACCCCGCTCAAGCGATGCCGGTCGCCGCTCCCAAGCGGGCAGCCACGATTGAGCAAACCCGGGAAGTCGAGGCTCCCGCCAAGCTGTCGGATACGAAGGCCAAGGCCGTTGTTCGCCAGTTGGTGGATCGCCTGGAGTTCCTCGCGGCAGCCCGCGCTCCGAAAGAAGTGGTCATTCGACTTGAGCCGCGCGAGCTCGGATCGCTCCTCGTGAGCATCCGCCAATCGGGCGGCGAAGTCGAGACCCACATCCAAGCCACCGAACCTTCCGTTCGGGCGGCGCTCCTCGACAACCGTCCAAATCTGGACCGCGCTCTTCTCAACAAGGGCTTGAGCCTTGGGAACGTGACGGTGGGCCAAGAGAGCTCGACCCACGCCCAGAGCCAGGACCACCGGCAGCACGCCCCCGGAGGCAATGCTCGCCCTAACTCGACGCTCACCAGAAACGACGATAAGGTCGATGTGGCCGCCGTCCGCCAAGCCAAGCGGCAAGGCAAAGACGTCGATCTGTGGATTTAGGTGAACCTATGCAACTCTCATCCGTAGGACCCAAGACTTCGAACCAAAGCGGCGGAACGCAGCAGAGCGGAATGGACATGAACACATTCCTCAACCTGCTGAGCGTCCAGCTCGCCACCCAAAACCCGCTCGAGCCGATGAACGACCGAGACTTCTTCGCGCAGATGGCGCAGCTCGGCCAGGTTCAGGGCATCGAGTCGCTGAACCGACAGATGACGTCTCTGGCCTCCAGCCTCAGCGACTCGGTCGATACGCTCAGCCTAATGATCGGCGGACTGAACGGGTCGATCAACTTCATGCAAGCGTCGGCGATGGTCGGCAAGACCGTTACCGCGGACCGGCCGAACAAGAAGGACGGCGAAAGCGCCACGGTTACGGGCGAAGTGAAGCGCGCCTTCCTGAAGGACGGCAAGCTCATGCTCGAGATCTACGACGAAACCGCCGGCAAGTCCTATGAAGTCGGCCTCGACCACCTGCAGAGCGTGGAGGGCTAACGAAGATGGATCCTCGAGTCCAGAACGCCAAGCTCGCCGACCTCATCCAGTCGCGTGGCGTTGCCCCGCGCCCTGCCCCCGCACTTACCACGCCGCAAGGCAGCGAGTTCGCCAACGTCTTGGGCGACAAGCTCAAAGTCAGCGGCCATGCCCAGACCCGACTTGCCAGCCGAAACATCGAGCTCGGCTCCGCCGAGTGGGACCGAATCTCCCAGGGAGTGGACCGCGCCGCCGCCAAGGGCGCCCGCGAATCGCTCGTGATGATGGACGACGTCGCCCTGGTGGTGAGCGTGAAGAACCGCACGGTTATCACCGCGGTGGACCGCGCCCACCTGAAAGACAACGTGTTCACGAATATCGACAGCGCCGTAATCGTTTAGACGAAGCCAAAAGCGAGGAACCTGCGGGATCGAGCTCACCCTCGAACGCACAGCGACGGTCAGAAGTTACCGAAGCCCCTCGAACCAGGCACCGACCAACTGTAGCCGCAAGGCAACGACCGACTCTGCAAAAGAGAGAAACCGACTGAGGGTGAACTAGACAATGCTACAAGCACTTTTGGCCAGCGTGGCGAGCATCAAGGCTCAGCAGACGCGAATGAACGTCATCGGCAACAACCTTGCCAACGTCAACACCACCGCCTTTAAGGGCTCCCGTGTGAGCTTCCAAGAGATGATCGCCCAGACCGTGCGCGGCGCCACCCGCCCCAACACGGGCCGAGGCGGTACCAACCCCGTCCAGTTCGGACTCGGCGTTATGGTCGGCGGCACCGACGTCACTATGGAGCAAGGGTCCATGAGCGCCACCAACCGGCCCACCGACCTCGCCCTTCAGGGTAGCGGATTCTTCTGCCTGAGCACTCCGGACGGCACCGCCTTTACGCGAGACGGCAGTTTCGACCTCGATGCCTCGGGCGATCTGGTGCATCGCACCACCGGCCTCCGCGTCCTCGGCTGGACGGCCGACTCGAACGGAGCGATCAACGCCAACCAGCAGATTACTTCTGATTCGACGCTGAACATCCCGTTCGGCTCGGTAACGGCGATGCAGAAAACCTCGCAGGCGCTGTTCAAGGGCAATCTTAAGAGCGACGCTACGGCCTCTGACGAAGCGATCACCACGATCACCGTGTACGACTCGCTTGGTGCGCCGCACCTTCTCACGCTCAAGATGAAGAACCACCAGGTGCCCCCGGTCGGATCTCCTCCTGCCGGCGCGACATCAAGTTGGGATTGGGAAGCCTACGAGGGCACGAACTTGGTCGGCGATTCGTCCACCGGTTCGAACCAGCCTCTGTACTTCGACGCCAACGGCAAGATCGTGAACGGCACCACTCCAGGCCAGATCACGGTCACGGGCTCGACGGGCGCCTCCAACTTCGACGTCAGCATGGACTTTTCTTCGGTCAGCCAAACGCGGGACGCGTTCAGCCTCCAGCCGATCAGCCAGAACGGCTTCCCTCCCGGATCGCTCAACGGTTTCTCGATCGGCGCGGACGGCACCATCACGGGCACGTTCACGAACAGCATGACGCGCACCCTCGGCCGAATCGCCACCGCCGTCTTCTCGAACCCGTCGGGCCTCGAGCACATGGGCAACAACCTCTGGACCATCACCGGCAACTCGGGCTCGCCCGAGATCGGAGAGCCAGGGTCCCGCGGCCGAGGCACCATCGCCCCGGGCTTCCTCGAGCAATCGAACGTGGACATCGGTTCCGAGTTCACCGACCTGATCGTGACGCAGCGCGGCTTCCAGTCGAACACCCGCGTCGTCACCACGGTCGACGAGATGCTCCAAGACCTGCTGAACATGAAGCGGTAACCCCGGTAAGCAGAAAAGCCCCTGGACCCAACCGGTCCAGGGGCTTTTCGTTTGCGCGGTCTAGGCTATCGCGGCCTTCATCTTCGCGACGAAGTCGTCGATTTGAGCCTTCGTGCGAACCTCGGTTACCGCAACCAGCAGGTCGTTCTCCATGCCTCCGTAGTACTTGCCAAGCGGCAAGCCCGCGAGGATTCCATGGTCCAGCAGTTTGCGCTGCACTTCCTCGGCATTCTTGGGAAGGGCGAGCACGAACTCGTTGAAGACGTTGGCCGAGAACTTGCGCTTGATGCCGACCTTGGCAAACTCCTGGATGGCGTACTGCGTGTTTCGCACGCTGCCCTCCGCGACCTGACGCATTCCGTTCTTGCCGAGGGCGGCCAAGTACACGGTGGCTGACAAAGCCATGAGCGCCTCGTTCGTACAGATGTTCGAGGTCGCCTTCTCGCGCCGGATGTCCTGCTCGCGGGTTCGCAGGGTCATGACGAATCCGGGCCGTCCGTTATGGTCTTCGGTCCGTCCGACGATTCGGCCCGGGAGTCGGCGTACCAACTCGGTCTTGCAGGCAAACAAGCCCAGCAACGGCCCGCCGTATCCCATGGCGATGCCCAGAGGCTGGCCTTCGCCCACCACGATGTCGGCATCGTACTGGCCGGGCGGCTTCAAGAGAGCGCAAGCGGTGGGATCTGCCACCACGATGAACAGACATCCTGCGTCGCGAGCGGCCCTTCGGGCTTGCTCCAGGTCTTCGACCTCGCCGAAGAAGTTCGGATATTGGACGATGACGCAAGCCGCCTCGCTATCCACCCGCGAGTAGTCCTGGGTCAAGCCGTCTTCGGTGGCAAGCTCCACGACGTCGATGCCGACCGACCAGCAGTAGGTGTTGAGTACCTGCCGGTAGTGGGGGTGGACCGCCTGGCTCACGTAAACCTTGTTCCGACCGTTCACGCCATGGGCGAGAATCGCGGCTTCCGCCATGGCGGTGGCGCCATCGTACATGGAGGCGTTCGCCAAGTCCATTCCGTACAGTTCCGCAATCATCGACTGGAACTCGTAAATGGTCTGGAGATATCCTTGCGAAAACTCGGGTTGATACGGCGTGTAGGCGGTGAGGAACTCGCCGCGCGAGATCACGGCTCCCACGGTGGACGGGATGTATCGGTCGTAGATGCCCGCGCCGAGGAAGCAAACGTTCTTGGCCAGGTTGTAGTTCTTGCGGCCGATCTCACCCAGATAGCCGAAGAGCTTGGCTTCGTCATAGAAGCTGGGGATGTCGAGTTCGCCCTTGACCTTCAGGTTGTCGGGAATCTCGCGGAAGAGCTCGTCGATCGAGGAAACGCCGATCGTGGCCAGCATCTCCTTGACGTCTTGTTCGGTGTGCGGCGTGTAGGGCATGGTTGGAGGTTGGTGGTTTGGAGTCGTCGCATCGAGACTCCATCGGCATCGGGTCGGACTCCAAGACCACCCAACCGCCCCAACCGAATGCCGATGGAGCTAAAGCTTCCTTCGCCTAGGCGATCGCCTTGTAGGCTTCGGGGTCGAGAAGGTCGTCCAGCTCAGCCGGCTTGCTCATCTTGATCTTCACCAGCCAGCCGTTGCCGTAGGGATCCGAGTTCAAGAGGTCGCTCTGGGCGCCCAAGGCTCCGTTGACTTCGACCACTTCGCCGCTGACGGGAGAGTAGACGTCGGAAACCGTCTTCACGCTCTCGACCGAGCCGAAGGTGTCGCCGCCCGAGAGAGCCCGGCCGGCTGCGGGAAGCTCGACGAAAACGATATCACCGAGTTCGGACTGGGCATGGTCGGTGATGCCTACGGTGGCGATGTCGCCATCGACGCGCACCCATTCGTGAGACTTGGTGTACTTGAGGTCGCCTGGAACGTTCACGAGCCGATTTTACCTGCGGGTTCGACCGGTACAATTCGCTCGTTTTGCCCTCGTACCGCATTTGTCGATCCTTCGTTGTGGAGAGCGGCCACATGCTCAGCCGACACCCCGAGGCGTGTCGGTTTCCGCACGGCCATTCGCGCCGGATCGACGTGGTGGTTTCCGCCGACAATCTCGACCAAAACGGCATGGTGCTGGACTTCAAAGCCCTCAAGCTCGCTTTGGAGGATGCCATCGACAAATACGACCACAGTCTCGCCGTGAACTCCGCGGACCCGTTGATCGAAGACCTCAGGCGGATCGCGGGCGAACGTCTTGTCGAGTTTGCCGACACCGAACCAACGACCGAAGTGATGGCCAAGGAGATTTTCGACTTCGTGGCCGACGTGCTGCGAAACGGGTGGACCTCGCCGGACGGAATGTACGCGATTCCCGCTTCCTCCACCACCCTTGAGCGCGTCCGCGTCACCGAGACCCCCAACAGTTGGGCGGAGTACGGGCTGTGAGAATCCTCGTCGCGTTCATGGTCGCCCTAACGATCGCAGGCTGCGGCAGCGCCAAGCGGCCGGATTTCGAACGCAACTCGGACAACCCCGAGATCGTCAGCGTCGACCAGGAGAACGCCGAACTCATCGTGGCGATCAAGAAGGCAAGGCAAACTCTGCCCCAGTTCATCGAGGCGCTCAACAACCCGAAACCCGACGAAACGGCTTTCCTCGTCAAATACCCGCTGAAATCGTCCAACGGAGAGGTCGAGCATATCTGGATGCACGTCGACCGATTCCAGAACGGGAAGTTCTACGGCAGGCTCGCCCAAGCCCCGGTGAACCCGGGCGCCCACGAGGGCGATGAGGTGAGCGTCGCTCGCGACGAAATCGACGATTGGGCTTACGTGAAGGGCGAAGAGACCATCGGCGCTTTCACCGACAAGGTCATTAGCCAACACGCCAAGTAGCCCGGCGAGACGACGGTAAGGCAAACTAACGGCGTGACGCCGACCCGCACCGAGTTCATGCACTTCTCCACGGCGGAGAAGGCGCTCTTTTACGTGCTCGCCTTCCTGTCGTTGGGCATCATGGCTTGGCAGGTCTACCAAAGGGTCAAGCTTTGGAAGCAGGGCAAGCCCATCGACTGGAAGCCGAACCTTGTCGGCAACTTCCTCACCTACGTTGTGGGGCAGAAGAAGGTCCGATCGTCGCGAAAGACGAGCGGCGCGCCGATGCACCTGCTCTTGTTCTATGGGTTTGTCACCCTCTTTATCGGCACCACGCTGCTCGGCATTAACACGTACAGTCCGATTAAGTTTCATCAAGGAAACTACTACTTAATCTACGAGTTCGTGCTCGACACCATGGGCGCGGCTTTTGTGGTCGGGTGCTTCTGGGCGGCGGTCCGGCGTTACCGGGCGGCACCCAAGGGGCAGGTCACGGCGGCATCGGACTATGCGGCGCTCGCCCTTTTGTTCGTTCTGGGCGTCACCGGCTACCTTCTCGAAGCCGCCCGCATGGCGAACGACCCGAAACCCTTCGACACCTCGGCGCCGATCGGCCACTGGCTGAGCGCTTCTCTGGGCACGATGTCCGTCGAGGGCTACAAGTTCATCTGGTGGTTCCACATGGCGTGGGTCTTCCTCTTCTTTGCGGTGCTGCCGCGAATGAGGATTCGCCATTTGGTCATGGCTATCTTCGCAACCGCGGGCAAGCCCGAGCAGCCCATGGGCGAGCTCAAGCCCATCTCGATGGAGGAAGTCGAGCAGACCGGCAAAATCGGCGTTGAAACTGCGGCGGACTTCTCGCGCTGGCATTTGATGACCCTTGATGCGTGCATGGAGTGCGGCCGTTGCACCGAGGTCTGCCCCGCCAACCGCGCCGGAAAGCTCCTGAACCCGCGCCAAATCGTCCAAGATGTCCGCGCCGCGATGGGAACCGAGAATCGGATCACCGCCGCCATCGACCCGGAGCGACTCTGGGAATGCACGACCTGTAACGCGTGCGTTGAGGCTTGCCCCGTCACCATCCGCCACGTGGACTTCATCGTGGACGCCCGCCGAAACCTGGTCGCCGAGGGCCAACTGAGCGGGACCGCCGCCGTGATGCTCCGGCAAACGGCCTCCACGGGCAACGCCTGGGGAGCCGCCAAGCCGGACCGGGAGGACTGGATGAAAGGTCTGGACGTTCCGTTGGCACGCGACAAGAAGGAGTTCGACGTCTTGTTCTGGGTGGGCTGCGCAGGCGCCACGGATCCCGGCGCGATGAAGACGACGAAAGCCGTGGCGACCCTTCTTAGCCAGGCCGGCGTCGATTACGCATGCCTGGGGCAAGAGGAAGCTTGCACCGGAGACCCGGCTCGACGGGTTGGCGACGAGTTCCTCTTCCAAGAGAAAGCTATGGAGAACGTGGGGACGTTCGGGCGCTACCAGTTCAAGAGGATCGTCACGCCCTGTCCGCACTGTTTTAACACCCTCAAGAACGAGTACGGGCAGTTCGACGGGAACTACGAGGTGGTGCACCACAGCCAACTGCTCGACGAGTTGGTGCAGGGCGGCAAGCTCAAGCCCGCTCAGACCGCCATTAGCAACGTGGTCTTCCACGACCCGTGCTATCTGGGCCGGGTTAACAACGAATCCGAAGCCCCACGCCGACTGGTGCGGCCCGATCGCGAAGCCCCCAACCACGGACCGAAGACGCAATGCTGCGGCGCGGGTGGCGGACGCATGTGGATGGAAGAGCAACCGGATCAGCGGCCCGGCAACGAGCGCGCGAAAGAACTGCTTTCCACGGGCGCAAAGACCGTTGCCTTGGGATGCCCGTTCTGTCGGATTATGCTGGACGCGTCGATCAAGCAGGTCACCGACGAGGAGATCCGTCTGGTGGACCTCGCCGAGATGCTGCAGGATGCGAACGCGCCCAGTTGATGCGTTCTACTTGCTGAGGACTTCCTTCAGGGCGCCGATGAACTCGTCGCTGTCCGGCTGGGTCTTCGGGCTGAACCGCTTGAAGACCTGACCGTCGCGCCCGATGAGGAACTTGGCGAAGTTCCACTCAATGTCCTTGTTGCCGGTCTGTGCCACGAGCCACTGGTACATCGGGTTCACGTCCTTGCCCTTCACCACGATCTTCGAGAACATCGGGAACGTGACGTCGTAGGTCGACGTGCAGAACTGCTTGATTTCCTCGTTGGAACCCGGCTCTTGCCCGCCGAACTCGTTCGCAGGGAAGCCCAGAACGACAAAGCCATTGCCCTTCTGTTCGCGGTAGAGCTTCTCGAGGGCGGCGTACTGGGGAGTGTTGCCGCACTTGCTGGCAACGTTCACGACCAAGATCACCTTGTTCTTGAACTTCTCCATCTTGACGGGCTTGCCGTCGATGTCGTTCATCGTGAAGTCGTAGATCGACTTGGGCGCGGCGGCGCCGAGCAAAGAACCCAAAACGGTAGCAACCAGAACTGCAGTCATGCTTCCCTCTACGCGAGATCTCACGGCATTGTAGCCAACTTGTAAAACAGGTGCGCAAAGATGCGAGATGCCTTGTAGAGGCTCTCGACCGCGACCCGCTCATCCGTTTCGTGCGCATGGCCGTCACCTTCCCAGCACGTGCCGATGCTGACCGTGTTCGGAACGGCACGAGCGTAGGTTCCTCCACCCATCACGCCCGGCTTGCGCTCGGTATCGCCCGTTTCCGCCGTGTAAACCTCACAGATCGCCTTAACCAGCGGATGGTCCAGCGGGAAATAGAGCGAGGGGCTGTCGTGGAAGTCCTCGATCGTCGCCCCCGATTTGAGATCCTTTAGGTGCGTCTCGCAAAGCGAACGAAGATGGTCTCCCTTCCAAGTCACCGGGTAGCGCACGTTGATCGTGAGCTTGAGCACGCCGTCGCGCGTTTCAACGATGCCCATGTTGCTGGTGAGGTCCTTGCTCACGTCATCCCTGCCGTGGATTCCCAAGCCCAGCCCACTCGGATGGGTCATCCATAGCAGCTCTTCAAGGTACTTCTGCGCCGAGAGCGGGGCGATCTCCAGCAGGAATCGGAAGATTCTCGCCGCCGCGCTGTCGCCCAGATACGGCATGGCACCGTGGCTCGCCTTGCCTGCGGCGCGGACTTCCAACACGTCGCCCGACCAGCTGAACTCGACGTTGCGGTCCCATTTGCGGGCGAGCTTCTCTTCCACATGGGCTCTTGCCGAATCGGCCACCTTAACCTTGGCCACGCACGAATCGATGACGATGTTCGGACGCTGGCCGCCCTCCACCGATTGGACCGCGAACTCGCCGTTGTTCAGCGGCACCGAAATCAAGAAGTTGGCGATGCCCTTCTCCGCGTGGATCAAGGGCCAATCCGAGTCGGGAGCCACACCGTAGGTGGGCGCTTCCTCGGTCTCCATGTACCGATGCACGCATCCGAAACCCGACTCCTCGTCGCAACCGAAGACCACCCTCATCCGGGCACCCAGCTCGGGAACGCACTCCTTGATCGCGCGGGCGGCATAGAACGCCGCCATGGTCGGGCCCTTATCATCGGTGGAGCCTCGCGCGTAGATGTAGCCGTCCACGATTTCGGCGCCAAAGGGCTCGTACTTCCAACCCGGTCCCACGGGCACTACGTCGAGATGGCCAAGCGTCATGACCAAACGTTCGCCGTCGCCAAACTCGGCGAAGCCGATGTGCCCCTCCACGTCCTTGGTGCGCATGCCCCACTTCTCGCCCAACTCCAAAGCGAAGTCCAAAGCGCGCCGGTTCTCGCTTCCGTAAGGGGCGTTCGGCTCGGCGGGTCCTTCGATCGAAGGAATCCGGAGCATGGCGATCGTGTCGTTCAGAAGATCTTGCTCGTGGTCTTTGAGCCACTGGTGAAGACGGGCAACGGTAGCGTCGGACATGGAGCCAAGAGGTTACCGTCTTGCCAGCCCGGTAACTCTCCTAGGGCATTCGTACGGCGTCTGTGGAAAGTACGAACCAAGCGCCGTTCGTGACCCTTACTAGCCGCCCGGGTCGCTGCGGCGCTTTCTCTTCTCGCCATAATTGTCGTCGTGCACGTCGAAGAGGTCTTCCGCGAACGGTTCGGGTCTGATCCGACGCTGGTGACCATCGCTCCCGGGCGTGTGAACCTCATCGGCGAACACACCGACTACAACGAGGGGTTCGTCCTTCCGGCGGCCATCGACCGGCACGTGAAAGTGGCGGTCAGCCCCACCGAGGGGCCATCAGAGATCTTCTCCGTTCAGCGCGATCGCGGCAACGCATTCGATACGCGCGAGCTCGCTCCGGGAACTGGCCGTGGCTGGTCCGGATACGTGGCGGGCGTGGCTTGGTCGATGGCGAGAGCCTCGAAGCGGATCCTCCCGAATGTCCGTGCGGTCGTCGACAGCACCCTTCCCATCGGGGCGGGGGTTAGCAGCAGCGCCGCTCTCGAGCTTGCCTTTGCCGTTGCCTGGAACAGCCTTGCCGATTTGGACTTGCCCAACGAAGAGCTTGCCAAGCTTGCCCAAGTTGCGGAGAACGAGTATGTCGGCGTCAACTGCGGGATCATGGACCAGATGGCAAGCGCGATGGGCAAGTCGGGCTGCGCCATGTTCCTTGATACGAAGTCTCTGGAAATCACGTACGCGCGCATCCCCGACGATCTCGTCATCGTGCTTTGCGACACCCAGAAGTCTCGATCGCTTGCCGGTTCCGCTTACAACGAGCGTCGCAAGGAGTGCGAGGCCGCCTGCCGGGCTTTGGGGGTGACGAGCCTGCGCAACGTGCCTTTGGTCGATCTGGAAAGCCACTGGGATTCGATGCCGGAAACGATCTACAATCGGGCGCTCCACGTGGTAACCGAGAACGCGCGGTGCATCAGTTTCGTCGACGCGCTCGACAAGCGGAACTCCAACAAGATCCGCATGCTGATGCAGGCGAGCCACGAGAGCCTGAGGGATCACTACGCCGTGAGTTGCGAGGAACTGGACGCGATGGCGGAAGCGGCTTGGGATGCACCGGGTTGCGTCGGCGCCCGAATGACCGGCGCCGGGTTTGGGGGCGCCTGCGTCGCCTTGGTCGAGGAGTCCCGGGTGGATGCTTTCATCCGGTCGACCGGAAGCCGGTATCAGATGAAGACGGGCACGGAAGGCGTCTTCACCTCATGCCGCGCCTCACGGGGCGCCCACGTTCTGCGGAACTAAGGGAACACGGACTCGAATCGGACCATCATAGGGATGGACTGGGCACGTCGTAGAGTGAAGATCAACCCCCATGAACGCCATTTGGGCAACAAGAAACGTAGAAAAACGGCAATGGCATGTGAAACAGCCGCTCCGCCTGTGGAATGAGCTTGGTAGGCGGTTAGAAAACTAGTCAGTGAGGGTGGGACAAAACATGCCAATGCCAAACACAGCGCGTCCGGAATCGCACCAGCGAGCCGTTCGCCTTACCAAACGAGAAATCGAAGTACTTAGCTTGATCGCACAGGGCCACAGCAGCAAGGAAGCGGCCGACGTCCTGTTCGTTTCGAAGCGCACGGTGGACTTCCACTTGGCGAACATCTACGACAAGCTCCAGGTCAACAACCGGGTGCAGGCGTTCCGAGCGGCCACGCGGCTCGGCTTGATTCCTTTCGAGCCGACGTTCGGCCACACGCGCGGCGAAGCCTAACGGCAACCGCATTGGGTTCAAAAGCAGGCCCGCTCCATCGGAGCGGGCCTGCTTCATTTTGGGTCCGGTAGTATGGAATGCAGCCATGCCCAGCATCGCCTTCAACCGCTACTACCGGCACGACGAACTAACCTCTTTGCTCAAAGCCTACGCCTCCGAATATCCCGCCTTGGTCGAGGTGAAGTCCATCGGCAAGAGCCATGAGGGAAGGGACATTTGGATCGCCGAGATCACCAACTCCGCGACCGGCGCGGCTGCCGACAAGCCCGCCTACTGGTGCGACGGCAATATCCACGCCAGCGAGGTAAGCGCCTCCACCGCCGTTCTTTATCTCATCAACAAGCTATGCACGCAGTACGGCAAGGATCCCGCCGTCACGCAGGCTCTCGACACCCGGACCTTCTATCTGGTTCCCAGGTTCAACCCAGACGGCGCCGAGTGGGCGCTGGAAACGCCGCCAAGGATCATCCGCAGTTCCACGCGTCCCTATCCGTACGATGAGGACGACTTCTACGGGCTGGAGCGGCAGGACATCGACGGCGACGGGCGCATTCTGAACATGCGAGTTCCCGATCCAAACGGTCCCTGGAAAATCGCCGAAGAAGAGCCCCGGCTGATGAAGCGGCGAGAGCCGGGCGAGACAGGCGGCCAGTACTACCGGCTGATGCCCGAGGGCCTCTTCCACAACTTCGACGGCGTTACGATGAGGGGGCGGAAGATCAAGGAAGGGCTCGATATGAACCGCAACTTCCCGAACGCTTGGCGGCAAGAGTTCGAGCAGCACGGCGCGGGGCCCTATCCGACGAGCGAACCCGAGGTTCGAGCCATCGTCCAGGCCGTGTGCGACCGGCCAAACATCTGCGGAGCGGTGACCTTCCACACGTTCAGCGGCGTCCATCTAAGGCCGCCCAGCCGCTACCCCGATGACGACATGGCGCCCGAAGACCTCTGGGTGTTCAAGGAGTTCGGCAAGAAGGGCGAGGAGATGACGGGCTACCCCGCCATTTCCAACTTCCACGAGTTCAAGTATCACCCCAAGGAGATCATCACAGGAGTCTTCGACGACTGGATGTACGAGCATCGAGGCGTGCACGCCTGGACCACCGAGATCTGGTCGCCCCAGCGTCAAGCCGGCATCACGGAGTACAAGTACATCGATTGGTTCCGCGACCACCCGTTCGAGGACGACCTCAAGTTGCTGAAGTGGTCGGACGAGAAGCTGGACGGCAAGGGACACATCGACTGGTTCCCGTTCGAGCACCCTCAACTGGGGGCGGTCGAGCTGGGCGGATGGGATTCCCTCTACGCCTTCAGGAACCCGCCTCTCAAATACCTCGAAGCCGAAGTCGCCCCGTTCAGCGATTGGGTGATTTGGCAGGCTCTGGCCTCGCCGAAACTTGAGCTTCGCACGGTGCTGGTGGAGTCGCTGTCGGGCTCTTGGAGAATCCGCGTCGCAGTTCAGAACACGGGCTACCTGGCCACCAACGTCACGGAGATCGCCAAGAAGCGAAAGCTGTGTCGGGGCGTGGTCGGCGAGATCGCCTTGCTGGGAGAGGAGCGTGACTCCATGGGACAAGGCGAGCCGAATTGGCTGGGAAGCGGGAAGTTGCGCCAAGAGTCGGGGCAACTCGCGGGCTGGGCGCACGTTCCTTCAAGCGGCTTTGGCTGGCAGATGAACTCTACCGACGACGTCGCCGTGTTCGAGTGGGTCGTCAAGCAACCGGGCACCTATCTGCTCACAGCCTCACACGAACGCGCGGGCAAAGTGGTGGACGAGGTCACGGTCGGCTAACCTAGAAACGGAAAAGCCCCCTCGAACGAGGGGGCTTTTCTACTTATCGATTTAGCCTTAGTGGCAGCCGCAACCGCCGCAGCCGCCGCCGTTCTCCAAGCCTTCCATGCCTTCCTCGCCGGCGCTGAACGAAGAGCCGCACCCGCAGGACTTCACCGCGTTTGGATTCTCGATCTTGAAGCCGCCGCCGAGCACGTCGTCCACGTAGTCGACCACCGAACCGGCCATGTACTTCAGGCTCATGTCGTCCACGAAAATCTTGATGTCCTGATCGTTGAGGACCACGTCGCCCTCTTCGGGATCGGCGTCGTCAAGGGCCATGCCGTACTGCAAGCCCGAGCAACCTCCGCCCGCGACCCACACGCGGAGCGCGGCGTTCGCTTTGTCGTTGTCCACGAGCAGGCCCTTCAATTCGGTAGCGGCGCGCTCGGTGAGCGTGATCGGCGAGGTCGTGTCGAGGTTCTGCTGAACAGCCATGTCTAAGCTTATTGTACGCCGTCGCCTCAAAAACGTTCACGGCGAGATTCCGGGTTTGCGGCAAATTTCGCTTGCGTTCCCGTCAAAATAGATCGTTCCATGTCCATCGTCGCCCCGGCATCCGATCCGCCCGACCCGACCGCCGTCCTCATTTCCGTGGACGGCGATCTCACGTCGACGGGAGATTTGGGCCCGTCGCAGCTCAGGGCAACCGCGACGAGAATCGAACGATTAGATGGCGACCGCGTCGTCGACTCGTGGCCAACGACTGGTCTGATCGAGTTCAAGGTCGAGACATTGGTGGACGCCGAAGCCCTCACCGCCCTGAAGGACGGGGCCCGGATCGAGCTCCTGCGATCGACCACGGCGAGGACAGCTCCCCTCAACGACGCCACGAAGAAGCTGGCCGCCTTGGTGGCAGGCAAGCCGATCCCCGAAATTGTCGACAAGGTGCGGTACTGCCCCAAGTGCGGGCGCCCGCTGCCCGAAGACAGCAGCATCTGCACCGCGTGCCTTAACCGCGGAAAGACGCTTCTTAGGCTGTTCGAGTTCGCCAAGCCTTACAAGGGCCGACTTATCTGGGGAACGACGCTCATCGTGGCGGGCACGATCCTTCAGCTCGCGCCGCCATTTCTAACGCAACACCTGGTGGACGACGTCCTCACGAAGCGCCACACCGGGCTGTTCGTTTGGCTCATCCTCGCCATGGTCGCCACGCAGGCGCTTCTCCAAACCTTGGCGATGGCAAGGGGCCGTAACGTCGCCTACCTGAGCCGAGGCGTCGCGGTGGACATTCGCACCAAGCTGTTCCACAAGCTGCAACAGCTCAGCCTCAGCTTCTACGACCGTCGCAACGTGGGCTCGATCATGAGCCGCATGACCAACGACACGGGCGCCTTGTACGACGTGTTGGTGGACGGCGTGCCGATCACGGTGAACAACGTGGCGTTGCTGATCGGCATTCCGATCGCAATGGTGTTCATCAACTGGCAGATCGCCATTTGGGCTCTGTTGCCGGTGCCGTTCGTTCTCTACGCCGTCAACCGTTTCCGCAAGAACATGATGCGGGTGTGGAGCCGGTTCTGGCACTCCTGGTCGCGCATGAGTTCCTCGCTGAACGGTGTGTTGCAGGGCACTCGCGTGGTGAAGGCGTTCTACGGGGAGAGTCGGGAGGAATCCAAGTTCGGTAGAAGGCTGAGCGACCTGGCGCAAACCGGCTACATCGCGGAGCGGAACTGGTCCACTTTCTTCCCCATGGTCATGTTCACCATGAGCCTTAGCGGGCTGGTGATCTGGTGGGTCGGAGGGCGCGCCGTCCTCGACTCCAAGATGACCCTGGGACAGCTGACCGCCTTCATCGGCTACGTGGCGATGATGCAGCAGCCGCTGATGATGCTCCAGCGCATCATCGACTGGACATCCCGATCCCTCACCGCCGCCGAGAGGGTCTTCGAGATTCTCGACACGCCACTCGACATCGAGGACACCTCCAAATCCCTGCCCATGCCCAACATGCGGGGCGACGTGGAGTTTTCCAACGTCTACTTCGGCTACGAGAAGGGCCGGGAAATCGTCCACGGAATCGATCTGAAGGTCGAGGCGGGAGAGATGATCGGCCTGGTGGGGCACTCGGGTGCCGGCAAGTCGACGCTCATCAACCTCCTTCTGCGATTTTACGACCCCACCCAGGGGCACATCTGCATCGACGGCGTCGAGCTCAAGAACATCCGCCTCGACGATCTGCGCCGACAGGTCGGCGTGGTCTTGCAGGATTCGTACCTCTTCCCCGGCTCCATCAAGGACAACATCGCCTACGGCAGACCCGATGCAAGCCTCGAGGAGATCATGGAAGCGGCGATCGCCTCGAACGCGCACCACTTCATCGTCAACTTCCCCGACGGATACGACACCTACGTGGGCGAGCGGGGGCACCGACTGTCAGGCGGCGAGCGCCAGCGCATCTCCATCGCCCGCGCAATCCTCCACAACCCGCGGATTCTCATCCTCGACGAAGCGACGGCGTCGGTGGACACGGAGACCGAACGCATGATCCAGGAAGGCTTGGATCGCCTGGTCTCGGGTCGCACGGTCTTTGCCATCGCCCACCGACTGTCGACATTGCGCAATGCCGACCGACTGGTCGTGATGGACGAGGGACGCATCATCGAAGTCGGCACCCACGAGGAACTCCTCGCCAAGCCTCAAGGCACCTACAAGAAGCTGGTGGACATGCAGCTTGAAATGAACCGGGCGCGCAACGACGTTCTGTTCGGAGAAGGCGAGTCGGAGCCCGAGAAGGACTGATCCCAATCCGAACGAGTCGGGTGTAAGCTCTGCCCGTCCATGTTGCGCATCACCGGCACCTTCCTCGACGAGATCACGCACGATATTCCAAGCCAGAACTGGGTGGAAGACGACTGGCGGCGCGAGTTCCAACTCTACAACCGGATCGGGATCGACACGGTCATCATCATTCGACCGGGCTACCAGAACAAGTGCATCTTCCCAGCCCGGTCGTTGCCCAACCTGCTGCCCATCTATGAGGACGTGGGCGAGATGTTCTACTCGCTGGCGGACGAGCACAACCTGAACGTTTACTTCGGCACCTACGACTCGGGATTCCATTGGCATCGGCGCTCTTGGTGGAAGGAGGTCGAGGTGAACAAGCCGTTCCTGGAGGAAGCGGTGGAGCGGTATGGGCACCACCCCAGCTTTAAAGGCTGGTACCTGAGCCACGAGACGGGCCGGAACGACCTTCACATCATCGAGCTCTTCAACGCCATCGGAAGGCACTGCAAGGAGCTGAAGAACGTGCCGGTGCTCATCTCGCCGTACCCGCAGGGCGCGAAGCAGCTCGGCGAGAACGCGCTCACGCTGGACGAGAGCTTCGACCATTGGGGCCGAATCTTCGAGGCAACCCGGGGCGCCTTCGACGTCTGCGCTTTCCAAGACGGGCAAGTTCACTACCAAGAGCTGCCCACCTTCATTCAGGGCATTGGCGAACTGGGCCAGAAGCACGGCGTGACCATCTGGTCCAATCTGGAGACCTTCGACCGGGACATGCCCATCAAGTTCCCGCCCGCGGACTGGCGGTACCTGCGCTTCAAGATGGAAGCGGCGTCGCAAGTGGCGGAAAAGATCATCACGTTCGAGTTTCCGCACTTCATGTCGCCCCACTCGTGCTATCCGGCGGCGCACAACCTGTTCCGCCGCTACGCGACGCACTTGGGTCTAAACTAGGCGCATCATGATGCTGTCCGCGCTCGCCGCCGTTGCCATTGGGTCGCAGTCGAAAGTCCCCGGTCCCGAAGACTACAAACCTTCCGGGCCAAAGATCGAGTTTGTGATGCAGGGAGGAAAGTCCTTTGTGATCACCACCGACCCCAAGAACTCGCCCAAAACGGTGCAACACATCCTCGACCTCGTCAAGAAGGGCTTCTACAACCAGCAGCGGGTCCATCGGGTGGAGCACTGGGTGACCCAGTGGGGCGCCCCGGCCAGCAAGGACCAGCCTCTTGACATCAAAGGTCTGGACGGCAAGATGATCCCCAACCCTGCCGTGGGCGATGGCGGATCGGGCAAGGACGTGCCTTTCGAAGAATCGCTCGTGGACTTCTACCGCGGAGTGGTTGGCGTGGCATCGACCGGCTTGCAGGTCGGCGGAGATTCCCAGCTTTTCATCCTAAAGAAGGACTGGCTCCGCCTGTTCAGATCCTATGCGGTCGTCGGCAAGGTGACCGAAGGAATGGGCGTGGTGGATGCCATCAAGCGGGGCGACCGGATCGTCAAAGCCCGGGTTCTGAAGTAGACCGACAAAAATAAGGAGCCGGGGCTTTCGCCACCGGCTCCTTGGGCAGCCTGGAGATAACCAGGAATCTTAGGCGTTGCCGCCGCCGCCACCACCACCGCGTCGGATGTTGGGGTCGGCCTTGAAGGGCTTGCCCTTCATGGCTTCGAACTGGGCCTTTTGCTCGGCGGTGAGAACGGCGAGCATCGCGGCGCTGTTCTCAGCGTTCAGCTTCTCCATCACCTTCTGCATCTCGGTGCGATCCGGCTGGCCGCCGCCGCTGCGGAGGTCTTCCATCGCCTGCTGCATCTTCTCACGCTGGTCGGCTTGAATGTCGGTCAGCTTCTTCTTCTGGTCGTCGGTGAGGTTGAGCTTCTTCTGGACCTCAGGGTTCATCAAAGCGCGTCCACCCTGAAGCTGGATGTCGATCTCGCCGAGGCGCTTGAGCTGATCGGCGTTCAGAATGCCCTCAAGGTCCTTCTTCTGCTTCGCCGCCATCTTTTCATTGGCGGCGCGCATGGCTTCCATATCGGGCTGGCCGCCACTGTTGCGCATCTCCTCCATCATCGCGCGACGATCTTCGCGCGCCTTGGTGGCGAGGTCTTCGATCTTGGTCTTCTGCGCATCGGTGATCGCGAGTTCCTTCTGGACGTCGGCACGCTGCACGGTATTCAGGAGACCGCCGCCGCCGCCAAAGCCCATTCGACCCTGGCCGCCGCCAGCGCCGCCACGGCCACCGCCGCCTCCGCCTTGCGCCATCGCCATCGCCGCCATCGCGGCTACTACAACCAAACTAACAACGAGTTTCTTCATGTCCACTCCTAACCTAAGCCGGTTACGTCGAGATTGACGACGGTTCCCAGCCCATGTTCAGTACGTTCGAAAGGAAATATCGCGGCTGTCGAAAGAAAAGTGCCCGCAACCCATTGCTCCGGTAAAATGCCAGGGTTCGCGCGCCCCCTCCGCCATGGACAGCCGCCCTGAAGAACTCACCGTTTCGGACTTGCTCGCCATGCTGTGGAAGCGCAAGGGCGTGGTTCTCGGGCTCTTCGTCGCCTGCGCCGCCCTATCCGTCGGCTACACGTTTGCGTCTCCAGCTCGTTGGCAAGCGCGAGCGTCCCTGCTCTTGCCTCTGCCCGATTCGCAAAGCGGTGGAAGCTCGGCGATTACCGCCCTCATCGGTCAAGGAACGGCGAGTCCGCTCGACGTGCTCGAAGGCGTGCTCGCCAGCCGAAAAGCGGTCGTGATGATCGCGGACAAGACGGGCTACGATCCTGACAAACTCGACGACAATCTCTCGGGCAAGGGAGACAGCCCCTCGAACCAGTTCGTGATCCTCTTCGAGGACACCGACGCCGAGAAGGCAAAGTCGGTCGTCCGCGAGTCCGTCCACGTGCTCGACGGGCTCACCAAGGACGTGGGAATCAGCGTTGCCGAACGCACCAAGGTGGAGTTGGAGAAGGCTCTCAAGGCGAAGAACGAGGAACTTCGAGCCGCCGAGGAGCGGCTTACCGACTACCAGAAGACGGCTAAGACCGCCCCCGATCCCACCGCTCCCTATTCTGCCGCCGCCTATCTAAAGGCCTACGAAGACGCAAAGCTCGAACTGGGAAAGGTTGAGCGCCAGCTATCCGCCGCCAAGGCGATCGCCGCCTCGGCGTCCAAGCAGCCCGCCGACCTGCCCAACGGCTTGCCGGACAACCAGGCGCTCCGCGACAAGCTGATCGAGAAAGAGAACGCTCTCGCGGTCGCGAGAATCCACTTTGGCGAGACCTCGTCCGAGGTTGCCACGCTTCGGCAAGAGGTTCAGGTGATTCGCGACAGCCTTCGCGCCGAGTTGTTGCGCCGCTACCAAGCGGTGAGCACCAACGTCGACTCCAAAGTTGCCGATCTTGAAGCCTCCCGGCAGCTTCTGGCGTGGCAAGTCCAAGCGTTGAAAGGACTTGCGGACGTCGCCCCGAAGGAAGTCGCGGACCAGATGCGGCTTGCCCGCGAGGTGCAAACGCTCTCGGGCGTGGTGCAGGGCATTCGCGAGCAGTACGAAAAGACGAGGATCGACGCGGACGTTGAAAAAGTGCGTTGGACGGTCCTCGAAGAGCCGTTCGTGGTGAAGCCCGCCGTCAACAAGCGGTTCGGGAGAGCCGCCGCGTTTGGCGGTGCGCTCGGGCTTTTGATTGGGGCAATCATTGCCTTTTGGAAAGAAAGCGTCGCCGGCAAACTGCGACGCGTGGGAGCATAAGACCTTGGGCAGCCTAACGGGCACAAACTCAGACATCAAGCACTCGTTGTTAAAGAAGATCGAAGACGGCACCGCCCTGATCGGCGTGGTCGGCTTGGGATACGTCGGCTTGCCGTTCGCGGTGGAGAAAGCCAAGGTGGGCTTCTCGGTCATTGGGATCGAGCAGAACCCCCTCCGCGCCGACAAGGTGAACCGCGCCGAGAACTACATCGGCGACGTTGACGACGCCGAACTTGAGGAACTTGTCCGCAAGGGGCTCATTCGCGCGGTGACGGGCTTCGATGAGGTCGGCAAA
>JAXLTH010000045.1:0-23329 GCA_046330155.1 Fimbriimonadales bacterium
GACGCCGCGGGTCACGTTCTCCCAATGCGCGCCGCCGTCGAACGTTGCCCACATCAAGCCATCGTCGGTTCCGCACCAAATCACGTTCACGTCTCGGGGAGAGGGCGCCACCGTGTAGATGACGCCTCGACGCGGCATCGTCTTCATGTCCGGGGTTGAGTATTTGCCAACGCACGTCGGAATCTCATAGGTTTCTCTACTTAAATCTGAACTGATCGTCTCCCAGGTTTGGCCGCCGTCGCGGGTTTTGAAGAGAAGATTGCCGGCGAAGAAGAGCGTCTTGGGGTCGGCTTTAGAGAACAGCACCGGAGCGGTGCGCAACACCCGAAACGGCACTTTCGGCCGGACGTCGACCATCTCTCCGGTCACCTTGTCGTAGCGGTTGATGCGACCGCCGAAGACGTAACGCGGGTTTAAGGGATCAGGCGCAAGGTAGCCGTACTCGTCGCCGCCGGCGGGATGCCACTCGCGGAAAGTAATCTGGCCGTCGTTGCCGCGGCTGGAGACCATGGCGGAGCCGCTCTCCTGCTGGCCACCGTAGACGCTATACGGAAACTGGTTGTCGGTGGAGACGTGGTAGAGCTGAGCCGTCGGCTGGTTGTACCAACTGCTCCAGGTTTCGCCGCCGTTCACGGTGACGGCGGCACCTTGGTCAGCCGCCAGAAGCAGGATCTCGGGGTGGTCGGGGTTGATCCACGCGCGGTGGTAATCGTCTCCTCCGGGCGAGCCCTTGATACACACGAAGTTCTTGCCCCCGTCCCGCGAGCGGTAGAAACTGGTGTCGGCCACGTAAACCACCTCAGGGTTCTTCGGGTCGACCTTGACTTCGGCGAAATCGGCGCCGCGACTGGAGAGGCGTCGCTCGCTGTTCACGCGAGTCCAACTCTCTCCCGCATCGTTCGAGCGGTAAAGGCCACTAAGATTCCCGCTATCGACCGTAGCGTAGAGAACCTTGGGGTTGCTGGGCGCGATGGCGAAGCCGATCCGCCCGAGGCCTTGGGCAACGGTCGGAAGACCCTTGGTGAGTTTGCGCCAGTGATCGCCGCCGTCGACCGACTTGTGCAAGCCGCTTCCCGGCCCCTGCCACTGGCCGTTTTCCCACGGCGCCTGACGAGCTTCCCACAGGTCCGCATACACGACCTTGGGGTTCTTCGGGTCGATGGACACCTGGATGGCTCCCGTATCTTGGTCGACGTAAAGCACCTTCTTCCAGGTCTTGCCTCCGTCGAGAGTCCGAAACACGCCGCGCTCCGGGTTCGGTCCGTAGGGGTGGCCGAGCGCGGCGACGAACACGCGGTTGGGGTCCTTGGGGTCGATGTCCAGGCCGCCGATCTGCTGGGCATCCCGCAGCCCGAGGTGCGCCCAGGTCTTGCCCCCGTCCGTGGTCTTGTACATGCCGTCGCCGGTCGAGAGGTCGGGGCGCTGGAGACCTTCGCCACTGCCCACGTAGATCACCTTTGGGTTCGAGGGGGCGACGGCGATATCGCCGATGGAACCGGTTGGCTGGTCGTCGAAGATGGGCTTCCAGGTTCGGCCGGCGTCGGTGGTCTTCCATACGCCGCCGTTGTTCACTCCCATGAAAAACGTGTTCGGCTGCTCGCGGATGCCGCAGGCGCCCACCGTGCGTCCCCCTCGGAAGGGGCCGATGCACCGCCACTCCAGTCCGCCGAGCACGGCGGGGTCGAAGCCGGATTGCGTTCCGGCAAAGAGGCCAATGAGGGCCAGCGCTACCATGTGCGCATTATGCCCTGATCGATCGCCAGCGACGGGTAGAATTCCACCCGGCTGGCGGATCGTCTAATGGCAGGACAACGGTTTTTGGTGCCGTACGTCTAGGTTCGAATCCTAGTCCGCCAGCCAACTTCCTCTATTTCCGGCGCCGGATCAGCAGCGCCAAGCCCACGCCCATCGCTGCCAACGTCGCGGGTTCGGGAACCACTACGTTCACATTGTCAAGCAGCATGAACGAGTCTCCGCTGACCGAAGGGCCTGCGCTCCACAGTCGGAACGTGTCGTAGTCGTCGGTCGGCAACGAGAGCCGATAGTGGTGAATCAGGTCGAAGTTCGGCTGGATGAACGAATCCTCGTTCACGATCGAGCCGTTCCGATAACCGGTCAGAGTCACCGTATTGCCGCCCATGTTCAGGGGCAGGGTCCAGATGTCCAGATCTACGGAACGTGCCAACTGGTCGGCGGTGAAGAACAGCTCGCCCACCGAACCGAACGCCTCGCCCGAACCCGGAACATAGCCTCCGAAGCCGAGGGTATTCGGAGCCGTGAAGTTTCCTCCGAGGTCGCCCGAGTTGGCGGCTTCGATGGTGAAGTTGGTGTTCGGATCGGACTGCCAGCGGCGCACGCCGTAGAACCGGATTCCGTTATCGGTGATGGTATCGGCGAAGTAGCCCTCGCTGTAGGAGTCGAAGTTGGCGGTAAGCGCACTGGAGAATGCGGCGGCCGCCATGCCGCCAAGCGTCAATGCAAGTCGTCCTTTCATAGCCCTCACACTGAGGAAGAGAGAGATCAGGGTTCGAAAGATACGGGCATTTTGTATCTTCAGGCTCAAATCGACCCTCTTCTGAATATGGGTGCCGTGAGCACCTGAGGAAGACCGTGAAAAGCCTTATCGCCTGCATTCTCGCCCTTGGATTCACCGCCGGAGCCCGCGCGGACGCCGTTTTTGGCTACCCGCACACGGGGAGCGGCACCCTGAACGCCTCCTCTTGGGTTTGGGAGAACGGTACCGACGCCGATTTCTACGCCTACGAGAGCTTCATTCTGCCCCAGGCGACCGACATCAGTCGGGTCACGTGGCGGGGCGGCTACGCCTATGGCGGCACATACGGGCCGATCTGGCGCTTCAACATCACGATCTACGACTCAACCGCCAACGACACCCAGCCCTACTGCGGCAACCCCCAACTTCAGGAGTGGTACTTGGCGAACTATGTGACTCCGGACAATGCCGGCCAAACCTATGCCGGCAGCTTCGGCGGCGTGGCGATGTACGATTACCAATACACGTTGTCGACGCCCTTCCACGCGCTGGCGAACAAGAAGTACTGGATCCGCATCGAAGGCTTGACCACAGGCAGCTATCCCGAGTGGGGCATCGCCTGCGGCTCGGGCGGCAACGGGAGCCACTTCACGTTCAGCACGGGCAGCGCGATGTTTCGGTTCTATCCGAACGACACGTGCTTCACCTTGTACGACAAGACCCAGACCCGCGCCCCGCAATCCTACACGGTCACGGAAGGCGAGGAGATGTCGGGCGGACTAAACAGCTTGTTGGCGAGCGACGACGTCAGCCTGACGATGTTCAACGACTCGCTCACCTTGGGCACTACCGTTGAAATCACGTCGGCGCCCACCACCAACCTGAACTCGCAAGACATCACGACGACGGTCGAAGTCTCCGCCGCCCGCAACGGGCTGGCGGTTGCGGGTTCGCTCAAGAACTTCACTACGGGCGTTTTCACCCAGTTCTTCGGTGCGGTCAGCCCGACAACGGACGCAACCTACACATTCACCGCCACCAGCCCAAGCTACATCGACG
Source organism: Fimbriimonadales bacterium (assembly GCA_046330155.1). Classification (GTDB taxonomy): domain Bacteria; phylum Armatimonadota; class Fimbriimonadia; order Fimbriimonadales; family Fimbriimonadaceae; genus CALMEF01. Next base: position 3,554 of record JAXLTH010000045.1, read on the forward strand.
CGGGGGGACACGTGTTGCTAAGGCTCCACTGGAATCCGATCAACGACGAAGCCCCGAGCCAGGACGGCTGGGTCCACTCCGTGGACTTCGTTTCGTTCCGCATCAAAGGGTAACTAGGACCCTCGGATCAACTCGGCAAGCCGACCGAGGCCCGCTTCCAGGGTTGGGCGCGGAGGACCAAAAGAGAACCGGACCCACGGCTTTAGCGGCGAGAGTCCGGTTCTCGACCGGTGCGGGTTGACGTCGAAATACTCACCCGGCACCGTCAGCACCTTCGCCCCGAAGGCGGCGCGCATGAAGCCCTCGCCGTCGTTGAACGGAGCAGGCAGGTTGCCGACATAGCCGAAGGCGTAGAACGTCCCTTCGGGATGGTGCGGGAACTCGACGCCCAGCGCGGTCAGCGCGTTCACCGTCAGGTCGCGCTTCTGGCGAAACACCTTCCGCACCGCTTCCGTCTCTTGATCGGCTTGGGTAGGCTCCAGAGCCAAGATCGCTGCCCTCTGGATGGGTCGACACGGCCCACCGTCGAGGAAGCTGCCCGCGGCGGCAAGCGCCTGGATCACCTGCTTCGGAGCGACAACCCAGCCCACCCGCCAGCCGGGATAGCGGAAACTCTTGGTGAGGCCGTCCACCAAGACCACCGGGTCCTCGTTGATGTCTTCGACGAACTCGGCGCCGCTCACGGGTCGATCGTCGAGGTCGTAGACGAGGTGCGAATAGAACTCGTCGAGCAAGAGCGCCGTGCCGTGCCGACGAGCCACATCGATCCAGCCTTTGAGTGCCTCGTCCTTCACCACGGCGCCCGTCGGGTTACACGGGTTGCTGATCAGGACGGACTGGAGCCGATCGTTCACGATCCGCGCCTCCAACTCGTCGGGCGAGAGGCGAAAGCCCTTGTCGGCCGTCAACTCGATCCACACGGGCTCGATGCGGGGAAACGTCGTCAGAAGGTCTTCGTACGCCGTGTAGTCGGGGGTGAAGTAGCCCAGTCTTCCCTTCTCCAAGATCGCGCCGATGCGGGTGAGGGCAGCGCGGCCTCCGGGGGCGACCGCCACGTTCTCCGCCGTGTACTGGCTTGCCTTTCCCTGCCGATAGAGTCGGTTATAGTGGGCGGCGATGGCCTCTCGCAGTTCGCCGATGCCTTCAATCGGGCCGTAGGCGTGGTCCTCGGGCAAGATCGGCAAGGTTTCGATGCGGGGCGGCGCGCCTTCCATCGGACCAACCTCGGGTTGCCCCTGGCCCAGGTTTGCCCACGCGGGGTCTCCCATGCGGTAGCCGTGGTTCTCGATCGCCTCGACGTTGACGCGGATGACCCCCATGTAGGGGAGCTGACGGAAAGCGGAGAGCATCCGCAGATTGTAGCGGTTTGGCATCGCCGAACGGAAGGTAACCTTGCCCCCCAGAATGCAAACGCTCCGGCGATCGTCGCTTGTGAACATGCTCGGCTTGGTGATCGCCCTCATCGTGCTGATTGCCGTCTTCGGAGCGTTGATGCCGGGCAAGTTCGCGACGGCCGCCAACCTGGAGCAGACCCTGCGCCAGAGCGCCGCCGTCTGTCTTGGCGCCATCGGGATGACGTTCATTATCGTCAGCGGGGGCATCGACCTTTCGGTGGGTTCTTCCGCCGCGCTCGTCACGGTGGTCATCGCTTGGCTGAGCGTTCGCGGTTACGACCCGGCTCTCGCGGCGCTCGGAGGCATCGTGGCGGGCGGTTTGGTGGGCCTCATCAACGGATCGCTGATCACCAAACTGAAAGTCGGACCCTTCATCGTTACTCTGGGCGCTCTCTCGCTCATTCGAGGCTTGGCCAAGGGCATCGGACACGAACAGAAGATCGACGCCCCGGTCACATGGCTGAACAGCTTGCTCACCAAGCTTTCACCGGAGAAGGCTTGGATGGTCGCCGCCCCCGGCGTGTGGTTCGTGCTCTTTGCCGCCATCATCGCCACGGTGCTCTTGCAGCGCACGGTTTTCGGGAGGCACGTCTTCGCGATCGGTGGCAACGAGCAGGCGGCGAGATACGCCGGCTTGAACGTGGCGAAGACCAAAGTCTGGGTCTACACCCTGGGCGGCATCTTCACCGGCTTGGCGGGGCTCATGCTGTTCTCTCGCCTAACGGTGGGCGACCCGACGGTCGCGATCGGCTTGGAGCTCGACGTGATCGCCGCCGTCGTTATCGGCGGCGCGAGCCTCTCGGGCGGACAAGGCTCGATCTGGGGTTCCCTGCTCGGCGCGCTCATTATGGCGGTCATCCGCGCGGGGTGCTCGCAGTACGGGCTTCCCCAATGGGTGCAGGAGATGGTTACCGGCGCGATCATCGTGCTGGCCGTCGCCCTTGATCGGCTCCGCGTGAAGCAGGCTTCTTAGAAGCCGTCGCGCCCGGTACCGGTTCCGAACGGCGCTCCGCGCCGCCCGACTCCGAACGCGGTGTCGAACGGGATCGCCTTCAGGCGCAAGAAGAAGTTCACCGTGGTGCCGGGTCGAAAGCCCGTGGGGGTGTCCAAGATCTCTAGGATCGCCTCGGCGCAGTGCAGGTCGTAGGTGAAGCTGAACTGGCGCGTGTCGAACTTCTTGAGATAGCCGTTGTACGCCAGCAGGAAGCTCGATTTCAGCCTCCCCGCTTTGAAACCGTCCACGTAAAGGTTGACCGCCCCCCACTGCTTGCGGATGCCGTCGTACCGTGCGCCCGCCGCGACAAAAGCCGCACCCGCCCGCCAAGCCATATCGAATCGCAGCGAGTTCCAAGTGTGGGAGACGGGATCGTAGGTGGAGAGTCCGCGCAAGTTGAACCAGGACCGGGGCCGCCACTCGGCGCGGAAGCCCACGCTCTGCCAAGCGGTCTCGTCTTGTTGCTCAAGCAGGAAGTCGTAGCCCGTTTGCGCCGCCAGCGTGAAGTTCCGCATCGGCTGAACGGTGAGGTCGGTAGAGATGTAGTTCGTCCTTCCGGTGCGGTCGATTTGGAGGGGCGAGAAGCCGTAGGGGCGAAGGAAGCTGTATCGCACGTTCAGCCCCCGGTTGCCGCCCAGCCCATAGCGAACGCCGCCGTTGAGGGTGAGCGTGTACTGGGCGGTATCGTCGCTGTACCAACCCTGCCGATAGCGCCCATTGAAGTCGACGCTCAGGCGCTTGTTGCTGTCGGACGCCTTGGCAAGGGCGAGGTCGAAGTTGCCTCGCGTCACCCTCACCTTGGCAGAAGGGTCGAAGAACTCGCCCATCGACAGCTCAGTTTGGAACGGGATCTCCTCCTGCGTCTTCCTTCCGAACAGCCGTTGCGCATCGGACCGAAGAGTGAACACCGGGGTTCGGTCAGCAGACGAGAAGTAGTTGGTGGTTGCGCCGACGGGGATGCTTCGTTGGTATTCGAGCAAGGCAATCGCTTTGGCAAGGTCGGTTTGGCCCTGGAACCGTACGTCGATCTGCTTTCGCTCGGTAGTCGTGGAACCGAACGTGTTGCGGTTCTCCGACATCGTGGTGTCGAGCGAAATGCGGGTCGTTTTGCCGATCTGTCGGGAGTCGCTTAGAGAGTAGCTCTGGTTGAGATAGGAGAAGTTGGGGCTCTCGTTGGTGGTTCTGCCGAACCCAAAGCGGGTGGCGCCGCCCCGGTTAGGCAGCGAAAGGTTCCACCGCGTGTCGAACATCGTGTTCTCGGGCGCGTTGAAGTACGTTGCCCGCTGGAGCGTGCTGAAGACGTTCAAGTTGGCGCTGCCCAAGCGGCCTTGGTGCGACTGGTTTAGCGTCAGGGTGCGACTGGTGCCGGTCAGCCCGTAAACCTTGAAGTTGCCCCGCCCAAACGCCTCTTGGTAGATGAGGTTCGCGCCGATACCCAAGCCCAGCTTCGTGAAGTAGTCGAGGTAGGTGTCGACAAGATCGTCCCCTTTGAGGGGGAAGCCGAACTTCGATTTGATGTAGTAACCCTCGTCCCGACTTTGGCCGACCTGGGGCAGGTAGCGGTCGTCACGCTCGTCCAGCGGAATGGAGAGGAACGGCACCGAGAGAACGGTTCGGTCGAAGAGCCGGAACCGGGCGTCCTTGAGGATGATCCGCGTTCCGGCTCGTATCTCGGTGGACCTTGCGGCGATCTCGTAGTGCGGGTGGTCGAGGTTGCAGGTGGTGAGCCCGCCCCGATCCGCGAAGATGCGCTTCTCCTCGCCGTAAACCCGCATGCCCTTGGCGTACACGTTGTCCAGAACGCGTCCTTCGAAGACGGACGGGCTGAGTTGCGACTCGCTCTGCTCCGCCACAAAGGTCTTGTCTTTGAAGTTGACCTGCACCCGGGCGCCCACGATGACGGCATCGACCCCGAGGAGTTTCACGCTTCCGGTGATAACGAAGACTTCGGTGTCGGTGTCCCCTTCCAAGGAGTCGCCATAGATGTCGTATCCGCGGTATTGGACATGAATACCGCCTGATACTTGGATCTTTGATCCGCTCTGGAAGCTCTCCGGCGCCGTAATGAGCTTGAGCGGTTTACCTTCCTCACCCGGGACAGGGGGCGGTAGTTGTCCCTCTTTCGGAGGCAAGCCCGGAAAGCCGCTAGGCTGCAAGGGGTTGCCCTTCTGCTGCTGGCCTTGCCAGACGCCCTTGTCTTTGAGCGCCTTGGCAAACGTGAGCCAAGCCCGGCTGATGTCGGTGGCGCCGGAGGCCGCCGCCATGGCGGCGACGACGAGGGCGGCCGCCGACCGTGAAGTCATTCCAGCCTCCGCAACGCGTACACACCCACGGCGACGAAGAGCAAATTCGGGAACCAGGCGGCAACAAACGGACTAAACCAGTGGTTGGGAGCGAACACCTGCGTGCAAACAATGTGGATGTTGTAGTACAGCATGACCACAACCACGCTGAGAAACACGCCCACGAAACCGCCCTTCGGCGCAAGCCAGACCGCAAAGGCGGGGCCAACGATGGCAAACACAAGGCACGCGAACGGCACGCTGAAACGGATGTGGTAAGCCGTTTCCAAGCTCGTAGTGTCCCGACCCAGGCGCTTGGCCTCTCCGATGGTCTGTCGGAGTTGGGAAAGCGATTGGCCCTCCGGCGACGGATCCGAGAGGATGTTGTTGATCTCGATCGGCTCGTTGATCACCACGTCCTTGCCGGGCTTTGCCTCACTCAGCTCGCCCTTCTTGATGATCCAGAGTTGGGTGTCTCGCAGGGTCCACACGCCTGCGCGATACGTTCCTTGCTCCGCCAGCCAGAGCCAAATGGCGTCGCCGGGCGGGCGCTCGTAAAGCAGGACCCGGTACAGGTTCATGCCCAGCCCATCGGGGGAGCGCTCGACGACCCCGATGTTCGCGGAGTATTTGTCGAGGTTTACCGTCACATTGCTACGAAAATCCGGCACGGCCCCGAGGACACCAAGTTCCATCTGGAGTTTTCGCGCCGCCTTGTCCGAGGGGGGCATCACCCGCTCGGCGATGTAGAAGTTAAGCGCCGCGACCATCAAGCCAAACACCGCCGCGGGCACGATGATTCGCAAGATAGGCGCGCCGGATGCCCGCATCGCGGTCAGTTCGCTTTCGCGGACCAAGCGGGACATCGCGAGTGAGGTCGCGAGAGAAGTTCCCACCGGAAGCGTGAGGTTGAGGAACCCCGGCGTGAGAAAGAGGATGATTTGGAGAAGGGCGCCTGGAGGGATGTTCTGCGCGGAGTACGCCTTGAACACCGCGATGACCATGTTCGCCTGGAACATGAGCACGACCGCGACGGTGCCGATGAGGAACGGGACGGCGAGTTCCCGGAACACGTAGCGATCGACGACCTTCACGCGTTTGCCACCTGCCTGAAGAACGCCCGGTACAGCACAAAAGCAGCCGCCGCCACCATGACGGGCACGGCAGCCAGCGCCAAGGCAGGCGGCAAGCTGGAAGCTGCCGCGGGCACGCCGACCAAAAGCAGGACCGCGCCGATCCAGCCCGCCGCCATCTTGGCGAAGCCGGTCGATCTCAACCATCCGCGAGCATAGTCGAGAAGGAAGGGATGGCCGCAATGGGGACACAACACGGAGTTCGGCGGACAGAATCCGTGGCAGCGCAGACACTCGAGGTTTCGGGGCGAACCAAGAACGTGCTGCTTCCACAAACGGACCATGCGATAGTCGTCCGCGTACATCCGGGGGTCGAGGCCGGTAAGAGCGTGGTCGCCGATGGCGACCGCTTGGGGCGCCATGCCCTGCTCAAAGAGCGCCTTGGCGAGCTTCAACTGAGCGCCGACATTGTTCGGCTTCTGAAGCAGAGCCTCGTAAGAGCTTTCGATGGCTTCGAGCCGAATCTTTGCCAACTCGTTCTTGTTCCAAGCCGCCCTCAACACGGGCAACATGAACAGCGTACCGGTTGCGACCGCAAAGATCAAAGGACTAAGCGAAGGATGGGGCGGCTTCATGCCCAAGACACCCAATCCCAGAGCCGCGAAGAGCCCGACGAACCCCGCCGCCACCTCGACCTCACCCATCACCATCGCTTGGATGAGCATGAGGACCATGATGCCGACCGGCACCCAAACCATGCAGCCGGCAAGAAGCCACTCCGGGTTCTGGAACAGGACGTCTCGAAGCAATCCCTACGCCTCCCCGGAACCCTCCGGATTGTCCTCAAGGTCCGCCGTGTAGCGCGCGGGCTCAGGTTCCGCAGGTTTGTCCTTCTTCCACTCGAACTTGGGCTCGGTCCCCGCGCGAAGCCGGGCAATGTTCGCCCGGTGCCGATAGATGATGAACGCGGCGAAGACCGTGAAAGCGATGAGCAGGCTGCGAGGGTCGTGGTACAGCCAGGCGAAGAAAGGAAGGCTTGCCGCCGCCAAGATGCTCGAAAGGCTCACGTACCGGTTGACAAACATGGAGACCAGGAACAGGCCGAAGGCGGAGAGCCCGACGAGGGGCGAGGCGCCGAGGAGGGCGCCGAGCCCGGTGGAGATTCCCTTTCCGCCCTTGAAGCCGAGGAACGGCGACAGGCAGTGGCCAAGCACGCCGCAAACGCCGGCAAGCCCTGCCCACTCTTCCGCCGTCAGCGGAGGAGTCTGGGCCAGCAGGAAGCGCCCCGCCAAGGCAGGCAGGAGCCCCTTGAGGACGTCCATGAAGAACACGAACAAGCCCGCCTTCTTACCCAAGGCACGCTGGACGTTGGTCGCGCCGATGTTCCCGCTTCCAACCTTGAGGATGTCGACGCCTTTGGCGCGCGCCACCAAGACGCCGACCGGCACGGCGCCGAGGAAATATGCCCCGATCAGGATGGCCCACTGCATGGCTGATGGATTATGACTTGGCCTAAGCCTGAACCTTCAGACGTTCCAGCCCTTCGACGTAAATGCCCCGAACGGCCTCAATGGCGTTCTCGTGCGCCCGAAGGAACTCGTTGCCGTCCTTGAAGTGCATCGCGTGGGCAAGACGGTCGAGCTTCGCCGGATTCTCCGGCACGATGTCGTCGGCAAATCCCATGAACCAGAGCCAGTTCCGGGTTGCCACCAGGTGCCTTCTCGCCTCGAGCAACGCCTCCAGCTCGAAGGCGTTCAAGAGTTCGGCATGTGCGATCGCCCGCAGACGGTCGTCCATGAGCCGGGGCGTCCCGGCTTTGGTCGCCGTCGGGAACCGCATCTCGAAGAGGTGGGTGAACCACTCGATGTCTGTCAAGCCGCCGTAGCCGATCTTAACGTTGCGCCGGAAGTACTTGGGCTGGTTCTGCTCCGTCTCGATGCGCCGCTTCATGCGGACGAGCTCCATCAAACGCTCGGGGGTAACGGGCAAGGCGTAGGCGGCGTGGATGACCCTTTGGAGTCCATCCGGGTTTCCTCGCACCAGGCGAGCTTGCCCGAGCACGAAGCGCTCGTTCATGTCCATGCGCTCCAGTTCGTAGCTCTCGAATCCCGAGTAGGTCCGGACGAGCAAGCCGTGCTTGCCTTCGTTCCTCAGGAAGGGGTCGAACTCGAACGGGGCGCCCAAACCGCGCAGACGCGCATAGAGCGCGACCAGTTGCTGTGCGTGCTCCTCCGCGTCAGCCTGGGGGAACCCGTCGTCGACCAGCAAGAACGCGTCGAGGTCGGAGTCCGGGGCCAAGTAGTCCAGCCCATAACTCCCGACCGCGATGATGTCGTACTCGGCGCACAGCCGCCCTGCGATGTGGTTGAGGAGGGTGTCGGCGAGCCGCGAAAGCGCCGACCCCAAGTCGTGCCGAATCCCCAGCACCCACTGGCAGCAGGCTGAAAGCCATGCCGAACGCGCTGCTGCGGCGACGTCCTTGGGTAGAGCGTTCGCGGCGAGCCGCACCACCCGGTATTCGGGCTGCTCGTCTTCTTCCAAGCTTCCTCCCACGATGCTTGCCGTTACCTCTGGACTGTTCGCGAGGAACTCGACCAAGACCGGCGCGTTCTGGGCAATGTGCGCCGCCCGGTCCAAGTTCGCCTCGCTTGCCGACAGGAGCTCGTAGTAAGCTTCGGGCTCCGACATGTGGTCAAACCAAGCGGCAAGGACGCCGCCGAGGCCTGGAGCTCGATCCAAAACCCGCTGTCGGAGATCGCTCAAACCGCCACCGCCTTGCGAGCCGAAGCCAGAGAACCCGCGCTCGGGCAATCGACCGCGAGGACGCATGCCCCGCAGTCCGGAACCGGGGCGCGACACACCATGCGGCCGTGCTGGATGAGCGCCATGTGGAAGCGGTGGGCAAGGTCGCCGGGCACCAGAGCCAGCAATGCGTCGTGGGCTTTCGCCTCGCCAAGGTCCTTGGGAATAAGGCCGAGCCGCCAAGAGACGCGATAGACGTGCGTGTCCACCGGAAAAACGGGCATCTCGAAGTTGAAACACAGCACGAGGGATGCCGTTTTGGGCCCGACGCCCGGTAGCGCCATCAGCCACTTGCGCGCTTCCAAGGGTCCCATGTCGCGGAGAGGTTCCAGGTTGTAGTCCCCGAAGCGTTCTCGAATCGACTTAAGGCAGCCGACGATGTTCTTCCCTTTTTGGTTTGCCAACCCCGCCTTCCGAATGCAGTCAGCCACGCGTTCTGGGCCGGCCGCCTCGATGTCCGCCCAGTTCGGGAACGTCGATCGCAGCCGAATGAAAGCGGGAAAGCTGTTCGCGTCGGCGGTGTGTTGGCTTATGATGCAACAGACGAGTTCTTCCAAGGCGTCAAACCGGGCGATCGGACGCGCGCGTCCGTACTTTCCTTCCAGCCTCTCCACCCATTGCCGGATCTGGGCGGACTTCGGGGGCTCGGGCATCGGCGAAAGCTTACACCCAACCCGGATATGTCAAACTTATGCCTATGCGACGAATCACAGCGCTCGGCTTCGCGGCCGCTCTCATCATTGTCGGCTGCCAAAGCAAGCCGTCGCTCGTGGGCGATTGGACCGCTTCCCAGACCACTCAAAACATGACCGCCACCACCGAATGGAGCTTCAAGGACGGCGGCAAGATGACCATGAAGACCGAGGCCATGGGCCAGAAGATGACCGTCGAGGGCGACTACACCCTTGAAGAGAAGAAGCTCACCATGACCCCGACCAAGTTCGACATTCCGGGCCTGCCCGCCGAGGTTGCCAAGCAACTCGAGAAGGAGAAGAAGCCGACGAGCTTTACCGTCGAGTTCAAGTCCGCCGACGAAGTGGTGATCTCGCCCGAGAAGGGCGCCGCCGGTCCTACGGGCGGCCAGAGCATGACCCTCAAGCGGAAGAAGGCTTAAGCCACTTCGACACGTCGAAGTACGGAATCCTTTGCGCCGGGCGCATCGTTGGGAACTCCTCGACGGTGCGCTCGTTTGGTTTTGGCTCAAGATAGGCGGCCAGTTGCAGCCCTGAACCTAGCAGAACCTCGAAGTAGGCGCTGAGCGGTCGGTGCCAGTTGACCACGCGGATTCCGTTCCATTCCGCCCAGTCTCCCCGCTCGGAGAAATAGTCGTCGACGGGCCAGTGGAGCCGTTCGTCGTCCGCCCCACGAATCCAACTTCCCGAACTGTTGGCGGTGTTCAGGGGCGAACAGTTCGCGATGACCAAGAAACCGCCGGGGCGGCACACGCGCGCCATCTCCCGGATCGCCGCCCGGAAATCGGGAATGTCGATTAGCGTTAGGTAAGCCACAACGACGTCGAAGGCGTCGGAACGAAAGGGGAGGAGCTCTCCGCTTCCTCGCACGATAGGAATCTCGGGTCCGCGGCTCTGGGCGGTTTCCACCAGGGCCGGAATCGGCTCGATGCCCACCGCCTGAACTCCCCGCGATCGGAGCATGCGGCAGAATCTGCCCTCGCCACAACCCACGTCCAGCACCCTCTTGGCTCCGGTTCCAACGAGGTCGAGAACCACCGGATCGAGGAGCTGTGTTCGGTTGAGATCCCCCCGATCCACATGCGCGATCCAAGCGTCCGCAGATTCCCGCCAACCTTCTGCCATACTCGAAGTATGACCATCAAGGATCATCTCGAGCACTGTATCGACGACGTCGGGATGCAGTTGGGCAAAGTCTACGAGGGGCTTGACGAAGCCCACTACGACCACCGGGTTTGCCCTCAGGCGATGAGCCCCAGGGAGATTCTGGAGCACCTTTGCGAGTGCTACACCGCGGTGATCACGGAAACGAGCGGCGGAACCCACGAGTGGGGTTCTTTCAGCATCGAAGACAAGTCGGCGGCAAACCTAAAGGCCAAGCTAAGCGAGTTGCGCGGCCAAGCCAAGCGCGCGGCATTGGCGGCCAGCGATCCCAAGATCGGCCACGCCTACATCGTCTCCCACGACGCGTACCACGTTGGCCAAATGGCATTGGTCCGGCTGAACACGGACCCCAACTGGAACCCCTACTCGCTGTACGGGCATTAAGCAGGTTGCGGCTCGGCGAACCCGTCGAGCCTAACCACCATCGCGGTGCAGTTGTCCGATCCGCCGTCCAACAGGGCGGCGGAAACCAGCTTCCAGCACGCCTCGCTGGGGCCAAACTTCCCGATTGTTTCGGCGATCTGTTCGTCGCCAACATGGTTGGTTAGCCCGTCGGAGCACAGCAGATACACGTCTCCAACATGAGCCTCTTCGGCCCGGACCTCGGGTTCCACGTTGGGCTCTGCCCCCACGGCTCGAAGCAACATGTGGCGATTGGGATGCACAGCGGCGTCCTCCCTTGAAACCCAGCCTTGGCTTACCGCCTCCTCGATCCACGTGTGCTCGCCCGTGAGTTGGCGTAACTCGCCGCCTCTAAGCCGATAAACGCGCGAGTCGCCGACCTGAACGGTGAACGCCTGGTCTTGGAGGAGGATCAGTCCGCTCAGGGTGGTGCCCATGCCCCGACGGCCCGGAACGGACTGGGCGACGTCGTACACAAACCGGTTAGCCGCAACCGCAGCGCTCGACATGGCGACGGCGGCATCAGCCGCCGGGTGGTTGAGATAGACGTCGATGAAAGTCTTGGCGGCAAGTTCGCTGGCGATTTGGCCCGCCGCGTGGCCACCCATGCCGTCGCAAACCAGGAAGACGCTTCCCCGCGCCGCCAAAGTCCGCTCGTCCTCCGCCAAAAAGTACTCGAACTTGTCTTCGTTGTTCTCGCGAACCCGGCCCAAGTCGGTCTTGCAGGCGATCGTCACCTTGGGAACGCACTTCAGCGGCGGCGTCTCGACGAGTTCCTGAACGGCGTATTCGGCGGTGATTTCTTCCATCGGCGTTTAGTCTTCCAGGCGCACGCGGAACTCCAGGCTGCCCAGCCGAATGACGTCATCGGGCGCCAGCTTGGTGCGCATATTCGGGGCCAGTTTCGCGTCGTTCAGCATGGTGCCGTTGGTGCTGCCCACGTCGGTGAGATAGACCCCGTCGTCGGCGATCTCGATGATGCCGTGGCGCCCCGAAACGTAGGGGTCGGCAATTTGGACGTCGTTCCCTTCCTTTCGGCCGAAGGTGTTCTCGCCCGCCTTGAGGGGGTACTCGGTATTTGGGCCGACGAGGGTCGCGGGGCTGGTCTGCACCCGGGGCGCGGCACTGATCGCCGCGGTCTTGTTTACGTTCGGCATGAGGGTCGCCGATGAGGCGCCCGGCACACCGAGCTTGACTTCCAATCCCCCGAGGCTCACGGTATCGCCCGCCTGCAGGGTCCGCTTCTCGCCCGGCGGCAAAGACTCCCCGTTCACTTGGGTTCCGTTCGTGCTGCCCAAATCCTCCAGCACGATGACGCCGTTCTCCGAAGTCGCCTGGGCATGGCGGCGGCTTACGCGGGCGTCGACCAGCATCACATCTCCCTCGCGACCGATCACGTTGGCCCCAGGGCGGATCGGGTGCTCTCGGCCGCCCGATTCCACGAAGACCGGCAACTGGATGGCGGGCGCGCCAAAAGCGTCGTCGGGCAGGGCACGGTCGAAGATCAGGCCGCACTCCACGCAGAACATCACCCCGGTGGGGTTGAAGGTCTTGCACACCGGGCATTGGACCGGCTTGATCGTGATCGTCGCGTTGAGCGACGGGGCGGTGCCCATCAAGGTGCGATTCGGGTCCGCCACGGGAGGCGCCCCCAACTGGGTGCGGTTAGGATCGTCCATCTATTCTAGTAGTTTAGGCTGTTCTCGCCTACGCTGGAGTTCGGCGGCATCGACACCTTCGATGCGAAACGTCTTTTCGCGGCTCGTTTGGCCTCGAATCAGGTCTAGCTGAGACTTGGGAACACCGAGCGCTTTGGCGAGTAACTCGCGGACCGCATCGTTCGCGGCCCCGTCCACCGGAGGCGCCGTCACCCACACCTTGACCGTCTCGCCCCACTCGATGCGATTCCGGCTAGATTTGGGCGTTACCCTCACGGTGAGGTCGACGCTGGGCACGGACCATTGTATCCTGATCGTAATGCTGGCAAGTTACGTGCTTTGCCTTCTCGGGCCCGCGTGGTCGACCTCATGGAAGACCACCGAGGTCGGAACGACGCTGGTGGTCCATCACGGCAAGGAGTCGTTCGCCTTTCCCCAGCACGAACCGAAGTTGCTGGGCAAGATGCCCGGCGGCGTCGTGGTCGAGTTCAGAGGCGCCCGACGGGGCCGAGTAGGGTGATCGTCCGCCGCGGCAAGAAGATCCTTGGGCAGGTTGACGCAGGAGTTGAAGAAGGCGTGGCTCGCGGTCGATCGGTATTGGGGACCGGGTAAGGAGGGCAACAACCTTCGCTATCTGGACGGCTCGGCGGGCGGCGTCTTCGTCATCGTATCCGACGCGGTCCTGACGGGTAATCGGTTCCTGACCACGCTCAGCTTTCATGCGGCGGGACCAAGCGGCGAACCTGTGACCGCCCAAGTATTGGCATGGTTCAACCCGCTGCCCAAGCCTCAGTTCGAGTACATCCGCCGACTCACGTTCTTGGACGGCTACCACTACCTTGTGCCCCCGCCACGTCTGTGGCGGCGAAAGGGCGAGCTTTGCCTGATCAACCCCGGCAAACTGGTTCGCCTCGACGCCCAGGGGCAGGAGAAGGGGACCATCTTCGCCTTGCCTTCCCTGCCGTTCATGAAGTTCGCGGGCGCAGGACGGTGGATGGTCTTCGGTCCGACAAGGCTACACGGTGGATCGGCGCATTGCGGCGGTCGACTTTCGAACGGGAAGGCGCTTCCTCTTCGAGGGAATCAAGCCGGGCCCTATCTCGCCTTTGTTTCTGGTCAGGGCCGGTCGTAGTGGCTTCGACCCAAGACGGGCCGGCGGCTCGAAACTTCTCCTTCAACCTGGCGACAGGGAAAACAACGGAGCTTCGGATGCCCAAATCGGATAACCCGGTTCCCACCGCCGTTTGGGGACGCTGGGCGTTCGTTCTCTACGGCGACCACTTGGACGTGGTAGACACGGCCACAGGCAAGCTGGCCGCCCAGCCCAAGGTGACGCCGGAACCCCGCGCCTAGCCCAGATCCGGCTCGGTGAGCTTTCGCAAATAGTCTTCCAGCGTGGACCTAAAGGTCGTTATGAACTGTTGCTTTTCCAGCCGGGCGCGCTCGAGCTCCCAGCGGGTGTCCGTGAGCTTGGCTTCCAGGTCTCGGCGCAGCTCGCTGGCATCCTGGCGCACCTTCTCCAGAATCAGATCGGCTTCCTTGTTCGCCGAGGCTCGTGTGTCGTCGGCGGCCTTCTGCGCCAAGACGAGCGCTTCCTTGAGGGTGTTCTCCTGAGCCCGAAAGCGGTCCACCTCGCCCCGGAGCTTCTCGACTTCCTCTCGGCAAGCTCTCAGTTCCCCCAGAAGCGTCTCGATTTCGCGCGAGCATCGCGCCTTGAGGTCGTCTGTTGCCGCCCTGTCGTAGCCTCGAAAGCTGTTGGGCAGGATCGTCTTCTCGATATCGATCGGTCGTAAGCGTTCCATCGCATTCCTCCGTCCTTGGTTCTCAATACATCTTATCCGACGCCTTGGCGCAAACAGCCGGTGTCCCCAATGAATCCTATTCCGTGAATCGGGGCTCTGTTTGATCATGAACAGCAGTTTGCTCAACCTCACCAAGGACAACTTCCGCAGCGAGGTCCTCGAAGGATCGAAACCCGTGCTGATCGACTTCTGGGCGGCGTGGTGCGGTCCGTGCCGGATGATGAAGCCCGCGGTCGCTGAAGCCGCCACGTTGCTCGGGGACAAGGTCCAGGTCGCCATGATCAACGTGGACGAGGAGCCGGAACTCGCCGAAGCGTTCGGCATCCGGGGCATTCCGACCCTCGTGCTCATTCAGGGCAACAAGGTGTTGGACGCTTTCTCCGGCTTTCGCCCGGCGAAGGAGATCGTGAACCAGGTGGAGCGACACTTGCCCGCCGCCTAGGCCATGCGCAAAGGAAAGCCCCTCCGGATTCGGAGGGGCTTTCGTTGTTTTTAAGCGAGGCTACTTGGCCCACTTAAGGTAGCGCTTCGGGTCCTTCCGGACTTTTTCGATGCACCCGGGGCAACAGAAGTACACCGTCTTGCCCTGGATGTCAGCCGATACTTCCTTGCTTATCGGCTCACCCGTGACCGGACACGTCGTGACTCCGTCGCCCATGCCGATGAAATCTGCCGGCTTGGCCTTGCTTCCGGGTTTTGGCGGCGCGGGGTGCTCTTTGTGCATCCCGGCCATGCCCTCGCGGACAAACCCGTTCACGCCTTCGGCGTGCCACTGGATCAGGGTCACAACATAAGGATCTTGGGCAGATTCGGTGACTCGGACTCCGTTTTTGGTGTTTTCCACCTTCATCGAGATCTTGTCGTGGTTCGCGAACAGCTCGGCAAAGAGCGGATCCCACATCCGGATCGGACTGCCCGACTTGATCCGCTTCTGCATGGCAGCCGCGTGAGCCTTGATCAGGCGGGCGACTTCCTTGTCGGACGACTCGGTAACGGTGACCACGCCGGTCTTCGTCTTCTCCACCTTTCTCTTCACCTTGTCATGGTCGCCCATGAGTTGGTGGATGGTCTGCATATCCTCCATGTGCCCCGGGCCCATTCCACCACCCATCGGGCCACGACCCATGCCTTGGGCGGTTCCAAGAGAGGCCAATGCGGCCACGGAGATCGTTAAGATCAGTTTGTTCATCGGGATTGCCCTCCTCGTCATTGGGTTGCCTCCGCCAGCATGGCGCGTAGCGCAGTGTCCACCTCGGAGCCCACTTTCTCCATGTTCGGGCCCGAGTACATCTTTGCCATCATCTTGGCGTCCAGCGTCGCCACGGTGATCTTTCCGCCACGCTCGACGACCGAGATGCGACAGGGCAACATCGGCGCGATGCGAACGTCGTCGTTGAGGGCGAGGGCGGAGTACTTGCCGCTGCAAACGCCCAAGATCAGGGTGGGCTCCATTTCGATGCCCTTCTCCTTCAGTTTCGCCTGCAAGTCGATCTCGAACAAGACGCTGAAGTTGTGCGCCTTAACCGCCGCCTTCAGTTGCTCCACGGTCTTGGCGAAGCCGGACGACGACGCGCGTTCGATCTCCATGCGGGGCATGGCTTGCGAAGGCTCGGCGGCCTCAGTCGGAAGGCACAGACCGGAAACGCACCGGGTGTCCTTCTTGGTCGGGTTGGCAAGGACGGCGGCCATGGTCACGACGCCCGCGACGATCCAGCCGAATCGGCTACTCAGTTGGGATGCCATATCGTTCTAGAGCCTGCCGCGGAGGCGGAAGATTCGGCTCTACCCGCCTGCCGCTTTGATCTTCCCTTCTACGCGGGCAAGGTTGGCTTTCGCCATGCCGTCGTTCGGGGTCAACTTGAGGAGCATGTTCCAAACCCGCTTGGAATCCTGTAGCTTGCCCGCCCTCTCATAGGAGTGGGCGCACACCCGGAAGGAGTTCGGGTGAGGGTGGGGCTGCATCTTCAGGGTCGGATCGAGGATGGTGTACGCCTTCTCGTACTGCTTCTTCGTGAAGTAGTAGTTCGCGATCGGATACGCCGCCTCGGGGTCCTTCGGGTTCAGCGTGTAGAAGTCCTGGTAGACCTCAGCCGCCTCGTCGTAGCGGTCGATGTTCTCCAGCATCCAGCCCAAATCCGTCGCGATTTCGTAGTCGCCGGGCATGGTGCGAAAAATGAAGCGGAGCAGGTTCACGCAACGGGGAAAGTCGCCGTCCTCCCACCAATAGTCGCTCTGTCGGTACATGCGGTTGTGCACTGCCGCCCACACCGCATCGACCCGGGGATTGCCGGACTTTTGGGCGGGAGCGGACGCCACCGTCGCCAACGCGAGAACCCAACACAACAACTTAACTCGCATCGAGTTCCTCCTTGACGATCCGTTGCACCAGGTCCGGCTTCGCCTTACCTTGAGAAAGACGCATTACCTGGCCCACAAAGAACCCGATGACGCCGAGTTGGCCCGATTTGTACTTTGCCACGGGGTCGGGATTGCCGGCGATCGCCTCCTTCGCCAGGTTGCGGATCAGCCCCTCGTCGGATACCTGCACCAAGCCCTTGGACTCGACGATCTCGCGGGGCGACTTACCCGATTCGTACATGTCCTTCAGGACATCCTTGGCGATTTTCCCGCTGATCGTGCCGTCGGCGATGAGCTTCGTGAGCTCGACCAGCAGCGCCGCCGAAACCTTGCTCTGGTGGACGTTCGTGCCTTCGGCGTTCAAGAGCATCGCCAGGTCGGCGTTCATCCAGTTGCACACCGCTTTCGGGTCCCCGCCCAAGGCGACGGCTTCTTCGAAGTACGCCGCCCAGTCCTTGTCTGCGACTTGCTGGTTGGCGTCGTAGGCGCTCAGTCCCAGGTCTTCCCGGTAACGTCTCGCCTTCGCCAAAGGCAGTTCAGGAAGCTCGCTCCGAAGACGCGCGATATACGCCTCGTCGAACGCCATAGGAACTAAGTCTGGATCGGGGAAATAGCGGTAGTCGTTCTCCGACTCCTTGACGCGCATGAGGAAGCTCTCTTCCCTTTGCTCGTTCCATCCCCGCGTCTCTTGCAGAACGTGGCCGCCGCCGTCCAGCACCGCAGTCTGGCGAACGACCTCGTACTGAACACCAAGCTGAACCGCTCGGAAGCTGTTGAGGTTCTTCAGCTCGGTCTTAACGCCCAGTTCGCCCACATCCTCCATGCGGATCGAGATGTTCGGCTCGCACCGCAAGGATCCTTCTTCCATCTTGCCGTCGCAGACGTCGAGATACAGCAGGATCTGGCGGAGTTGGGTCAGGTACTCCTTCGCCTCTTCGGGAGTCTCAATGTCCGGCTTGCCGGTTTCGGGGTTGAACCCCGTGACGATTTCCATGAGCGGCACCCCGGCTCGGTTGTAATCGACGCCGCTGCCGCCGGTGGGTAGGTGCATCAGTTTTCCGGTGTCCTCTTCGAGATGGACCCGGCGGATGTGGATACGCTTGGTGCCGCCGTCCGGCGTGGGAATCTCCAAAAAGCCGTGGTAGCCCAGGGGATTGGTCTCGCCGTACTGGCTCACCTGGTAGCCCTTGGGCAGGTCGGGATAGAAGTAGTTCTTGCGGTGGAACACCGACTCCATCGCGATCTTGCAGTTCAGCGCGAGGGCGGTTTTCAGGACCAGTTCGATCGCCTTGCGGTTGGGAACGGGCAGGCTGCCGGGCATGCCGAGACAGACCGGGCAAACACGCGTGTTGGGCTCGCCGCCAAACGCTACCGCGCAGCGGCAGAACATCTTGGATTCGGTGAGCAGCTCGGCATGGACCTCCATGCCCACGCTAGCGACGTAGTTCGGCATTGGGGCAGAGTTTACTGGCTACCGGACGTACAGGAGCGGGTCGCCGGGGTTCACAAGCTGGCCGCTTTCGGCGGCGATCTTCACCACCGTCCCGCTCATCGTGGCGGTGATTTCGTTGAACACCTTCATCGCCTCGATCAAACCCACGACTTGGCCTGCCGAGACGGTGTCGCCCTCTTTAACAAAAGGAGGCGAACTCGGGCTGGGAGCCGAGTAGTAGATGCCCGTCATCGGACTCGTGATCGGAATGCCCGGAGGGGCAGAGACCGCGGGCACCTCTTCTTCAAAAGTGACGGACTCGGCCACCGGCGCGCCCGCGTCGATAGCCGCCATGGTGACCACCTGGGGGGCGGGTTTGGTCTTGCGCAGGGATATCTTCCAGCCTTCGCCTTCCAACTCGGCTTCGCTCAGTCCGAACTCGGACATCAGCTCCGCCAACTCTTCGACCCGTCGCTTGTAGGCGTCCATCGGGAACGATTATAGAAGGTTCGAGCGGTATCATGAACTGTTTTGCCCGGTCAATCAAACAGGAGATGGACTCGATGACCGTCTCCGCAAGCTTGGCGCAGCGGTTTCGCGACGAGATCAGCGGGGCGCGCTCGGTGCTCATCGGCACCCACATGAACCCGGATGGGGACGCCCTCGGCTCGGCGCTCGCGCTGTCGCACTTCTTCGATGCCGAAGGTATCGACCACGAGGTGCTGTGCCACCATTCGGCGCCCGCGAACCTCAAGTTTCTGCCCGGCGTGGGCAGGGTTCGGCAAACGCCGTCGCGCAGCGACGCCGACCTGGGCATCATGCTCGATCTCGACGCCCTTCCCCGGCTGGGCTCGCCCGAGGTTTACTTCTCCAAGCTTCCGAGGCTGGTGGTCATCGACCACCATGTGCCGATCGAGGCTCCCGGCAATCTGCGGATCGTGCAAACGGACTCGCCCGCCACGGCGCTGATCCTTGCGAATCTTCTCTTCGAACTTGGCGCGAAAGTCACGCCGGAGATGGCGACGTGCCTGCTCACCGGCATCGTGACCGACACGGGCAGCTTCCGGTTTCGAAACACGACCGCCGAAGCCCTCCACGTGGCGGCGCGTTTGCTCGAACTGGGCGGCGACATCAACCGCGTCTCCGAGGAAGTCTTCCAGCGCAAGCCCCTCGCCTCGGCGCGTCTGTTGGGCATTCTGCTCGAGGAAATGCGCTTGGATTGCGGAGACCAACTGGCGTACGGCGCAATCCGGTTCGAGGACTTTGAGGAGACCAAGGCGAAGGACGAGGACACCGAAGGCTTCGTCAACGAGCTTCTGTCGATCGAGACCGTCAAGATCGCGGCGATCTTCCGCGAATCGAAGCGCGGCAGGGTCCGAATTTCGTTCCGCTCCCGAGACGATTACAACGTTGCCTCGGTGGCTCAGGAGTTCGGCGGGGGCGGCCACCGCAACGCCGCCGGTTGCGCCCTGGATGGCCACGCCGAAGAGATTATGGAACTTGTGGTGCCGAGGCTTAAGGCGTGCTTGGCATCCTCATAGTCGACAAGCCGCTCGGCATCAGTTCGCACGACGTCGTCAACTCGGTGCGGCGTAAGCTCGGCACAAAGCGCGTCGGCCACGCGGGAACGCTCGACCCCCTCGCCTCCGGCGTTCTCGTGGTGGCGGTCGGTCCGGCGACCCGCTTCCTGCAGTACCTGCCCCTGGAGCCCAAGATTTACGAG
>JAXLTH010000046.1:0-19469 GCA_046330155.1 Fimbriimonadales bacterium
CCGATGGGTTCGGATGTACTCGAGCGCCAGCAAGATGAGCGTCGTCAGGCCGAGCTTGAATGCCACAAACGCTCCGTCCCCCATGGCCAGCGACCACGCCACCACCGGGTTCGCCTCGCGCGCAACCCCGAGCCGGACGATCGCCAACGTATGGGCGGTGTCCAACAAACAAATGGCCGCCAGTACGGCGGTCTCGATCAATATGGGGCGTCGAAGAGTCTGCGTCATGCGGCTCAACCGGCGAGGCTGGAATCCTCCTTACGGAGGCGGGCATTTTACTCATCGATATTCTCGGCATGTCAACGAGCTTTGTGCCACTTTCTTTCCAACCCCACCGGTCTTGCCGCGGTTTCCGCATCATTCGCCAACGCGAACGAACACGGAAGTCTTGCCGCGACGCAACCAGACTCCGGACTCGCCGATCTGGATTAGCGTCACGCCCTCGGAGAGCTTTTCTCCTTCGTGCGCGAAGACCGTGCGTTCGCCCACGGCGAACACGGCCAACGCCGTCTCTCCCTTCACGATGCCGTTGAGGTGAACCTCAGAGCCTGTGGGAACGATAGCGAAGGACGATCCGCCCACCGGGGGAAGTGGAGGCAATGGGTTGCTGAAACCGTTCTTCCACGGTGTGCCCTGCCATCCGGCGGACTTTGTCACCACCGGTGCGGGCACCACTTCCTTCAGCACTTTACGGAACGGGTCCGAAGCGGTGCTGGCAAGCATCGCGGGAACATCGATGAGAGGCAGCGTTACCACCGGCGCTTCAGCGGTCATAGCCTCCCCGGCAGTTCCCGGAGTACTGGCCGATACGCGTGCTGGGCCTTGGCCCGAGAGCATCGACCAGATCTGCCAGCCCACCACGGAGAAGACCGCCACCACGAGGGCAAGGAGAATGCCTACTCGTGTCTTCTCGTTGTGTTCGACGTTCGTCATTTTCTTGCCTCCCTGATGATCTTGGGAGTGATCGTCACAACCACTTCCGTCTTCTTGTTGCTCGTGGAGCGATCCTTGAAGAGCTCGCCGATGATGGGGAGCTTCGAAAGGATCGGCACCTCGCGCAACGTCTTGATGTGCTCTTCTCGAATCAGACCGCCCAGCACCATCGTCTCGCCGTCACGAACGACAACCGTCGTCCGCGCCTCTCGAATGCTGGTCTGGGGGATGTTCTCCGAGTCGAAGCTGGTCACCGCGCTAATCACGGGATTGACCTGCATGGTGATGGCGCCGTCTGAGTTGATACTCGGGTGGATCAGCAAGATGATGCCAACCGGAAACTCGACGATCTGAATGGTCTGCGCTCCGAGCGCTCCCGCTTGGGCGATGCGCGTGCGGATGGTGTCGCCGATGAAGATGCTTGCATCTTCTCGGTCAAGAACGCGGACCCGGGGATTCGCGAGAATCCGGAGTTCTTGCTTCGTCACCATGGCGTTCACGATAGCCCGGAACATCCACGGTGCGCGGGTGAACTGTCCGAATCCCGCCGAGCCCGTGGCGAAGTCCTTGAGGACTTCTCCGGGTTGTCCGTTCACCTTGGTGCCTTTGCGCAACTCGTAGAAGTCGAAGGGCTGCCAGGAGTGGTTGATGCCCAAGGCCTCCAAAAGGCTCGGGCTCGACTCCAACACCTGGACCTCGACCTCAAGTTGGATCGGCTGGACGTCGATCACGGAGACCACCTTCAGGGCTTCCTCGATCTGGGTTGCCGTACCCTTGAGCACGATGTGTTTGGACCTCTCGTTCTTCGGCTTCTGGCTGGACTCAGAGGTGAAGCCAGACGAACCGCCGAGCGAGTTGGTCGACATGCTCGAGCCGCCTCCAAACGCGCCTCCGCCCAAGGTGCTCGTGCCGGAGAGCAGGGCGCCCAGCGGCTCGAATACCGGTCGAGGCGGGGAGAAGGCTTCAGGGCCGACGAACACCTCGACACCCGACACGGCGGCGTCAAGAAACTCCTTGAGCGCCTGTCCCGTCGTGTACTTCAGCTCGTAGACCCGATATTGGATCGGCTCTTGTCCGATGCCGGTCCTGGGCGTATCCAGGCTGGAGACGGTACCCATGGCGGCCTTGACGAAGTTCTCCGGGCCCGAGAGCCCAACGATTCCCCCGTTCGAGTTTTCACCGCCGGCGGCCGAAACCTTGAGATCGGGATAGAGGTCCCCGACCAGTTTGGCGATCATCGGCGCGGGCGCGTTTCGAACGGCAACCGTTTCGACCACCAGCTTCGAGAGCGATGCCCGATCTCCCACTTCTAGAACCGCCGCTCGGATGGCGGCAAGGTCGTCGTCCAGCGCAATGGCCACGATCTTCGAACCGACCAGTCTGAACGTCGCATAGGGGAACGATCGTTCCAAGCTTGCCATGCTCGAGGAGGCCATGTTGGGATCGACGTCGAAATGCTCCATCTTCCCGAACGGCTCAAGGGCTTGCCGCATCGTCGTTCGAGGAGCCACCACGAAGGTGCCCCCCGCCTTGCGATACACCAAACCCGCCGCGGAAGCCACGCATCGAATGGCGTCTTCGGAATCCCTCGCCGCCACATTGATGGTGACCTTGACCTTTTCCGGGTTGGAGTACACGACGCTGACTTTGCTACGCATCGCGATGGCGCTCAGAATGTCGCCAACCTCCGTGTTGGTGAAGACGACTCGGAACGAGCCTTGCGGCTCTTGGCCAAGCGAAACCAAGGCCAGTAGTCCGAGCACGATGCATGCGACCAATCGTTTCATAGCGAATCTCCTTGTCCCAACTCGAGCGCGGCCATCCTGTTGATCGGGCGGCTGGTCGTGTATCGAGCGATCGTTACCGACATCACCGTGCCCCCGTCATCGGATCGAGTCCAGCGCAAGTTGGAGGTGGTGTAAAGGCGGTCGGACTCGAGGAGCCCTTGAACGAACTTTCGCATGGAGCCGTAGGGGCCCTCCATGACCAGATCGCTCGATACCCGCTTGATATCTTTGAGGGGGTCCGCCTTCTTCTCTTCCTTTTGGTCCGTAACCGGCGGCGGCGAGGCGGGTGTAGTAACGGCCGTCCATTTAACGATCGTCACCCCGTTCTCGACAGCGCGCTTCCTCAGGTCACGGAGGAACGCGGCCTCTTCATCGATGGTTTCCGCTTGGGCGGCATAGCGCGTTTCGATTTCGGCCCTTTGCGCCGCCAGATAGGCGGACTGCGCCTGGTCGAGTTCCACCTGGGCTTGAGCCATGGCGGACTTAGCCGTCTCAAGTCGCTGGTACTGGGTGTAGATGGCCAGCGATCCACCTGTCATGCATGCGATGGGGATCAACCACGCTGCAACGCGCCACATGGATGCGCTCATTTTCTTACCTCCGCTTTGTCCTTGGGGTGTCGGATTCTCTCGCCCGACACCGTGGTGGCGGCGATTTCGAACTTCAATCCGATCGAAGGCTTTCGTCCGACCCGCTCGAAGGACTTGACGTGGACGTTGGACAGCAACGGGCTCTTTTGGAGCGCTTCGACCACGGAGATCATCTCCGGTTCTCGAACCGCCTCGCCCGAGATGCCCACCACTAGGGTGGGATCCACCGTGACCTCCCGGATGCCTATGCCGGGAAAGAGACTGGTCGCCACGTAGTCGAGGATGTAGCCGACGGGCACGCCTTCCCGGCTCAGGAGCCGGTATTGCTCGGCCGCCTGCTTGCGGGCTTCCAGCGCCAGCGTCGCCGAGGTGGTCAGGCTCTCCACCTGCTGGTGGACGGTTGCCGTCCGAGTCTCGATCCGAACGGCCTCGCTACGGAAGAGGCCATAGCCTATGCCGCCCAGCACGAGGGCGAGCAGAGAGACCGCCCCCGAGACGTAGATGTTGCGCCGCTCAGCTTGATAGGCCTCCCGCTTTCGCTCTTTTGCGAAAAGGTCGAGATTGGGAATGACCTTGGATATCTGCGGCAAGTTTCGTGCGGCGAGGCCGTACGCGCTGGCGTAGCGGAAGCCGTCTTGCCCAAGCATCTGGTCGCGCATGGCCTTGGAGGCCGCGTCTCCCGCCGGAGCGTTGACGAGAGCCACAGGGACGCCCACGTGCTCTCGAAGGTAATCGGCCAAGGGTTCGAGATCCACGGCGTCGATCGCAAGGCAGATTCGATCCACCTGGAACGTGGGTGCAAACTCGCGCTCCACGTACTCGATCGTCCGTCGGACTTCGGCCACCAGCATGTCGCCGGCAGCCTCGTGGATCGGCCCCTCCTCGATCACGCGATCGTCGGCAACCCCGGCTGGGATCGCGACGTGGCTCAACATCCTCGAACCGATATCGGTCCGACGATAGAAGTGGGGTTTGCCCGCGTGCACGAAGGCGAGGTCCGCCGCGTGCTCGCAGACCATCACAAGGATAGCGTCGCCGCCGTCCGCACGACTTGAAAGGATGGTGCGGAGCATGCCGTATTCGGCAGGTTCGACGGCAACCAAGTGCAATCCGCATGAGATCGCAAGAGCCCTGATCGCTTGGATAACGTGGTTCTCGGCAGCGATGACGGTGACGCGAACCGGTTGAGACTCGTTCGTCTTGATAGCAGGCGCCAGCTTGATGTAAGCGTGGGCGCCCCCTGCACCTTTGACGATGTTGTAGTGTTCGACTTCTCCGGCCACGATCGAGGGCAGTTCGCTGTCAGGCGCCGTAGGTACCGTGATCGTTTGGAGGGCGGAGCCTCCGCTCGGGATACCGATGACCGCCTTCGCGCCGCTGCCGATGCCGAGTTCGTTCAGCAAATGCTTGACCGTGTACTCGACTGCCGTCAGCTGCGTGATTTCGCCTTGAACGATGGACCCGATAGGGGTCGCCGCATAGGCGACGCGCGTAACAAATGCGCGCCCGCTGCGGTGCTTTAGCTCAAGGACCCTAATCTCATGCTCGCCGAGTTCGATGCCGAGAAGTGATTGTTCGGAAATTGCCATGGTTTCCTCATGAGGTCGGCGAGACCTTTTTTGGGCTAGTTCGGGGCCGAACGACGGCGTGGAAGGAATCCACGAGGTCGCCGCGGCGCAGTTGGAGTGAGATTTCTACAGCGATGACCCGTTTGAGGGCTTCGCCCGAAACCTGGGTTTCCCAGCCGAGACCTTCGACCGGGAGCACCGTGTGGTAGTTGAGATCCGGCGCGCAGCAGTAGCGTAAGGACAGCGTAGCCTCTCCCGGGACCATGACATTCGATCCCGAAGGATCGGTCCGGACCAGTTCGCCATCGATGACGCTGAAGGTGATGAACGACCCGTTACCGTCCGTGTAGACGGTAACGGAGTTCGATTGCGCCCCCCTGAAGGCCGAGTCTTTCAACCCGCCCCCCGCATTGGCGCAAATCGCCGCACGCCGGATCTCTTTGGCCATCGTGTTGACGGCCGCCGCCGCGTCCGATTGGACCCACGGCTTGTTCGTGGTGACCACATAGGACTGATGCGACACAACGAAAAGCTGAAGAAGTACGACCAACAACACGCCGAGAACGGTCAAGCCGACCAAGATTCCCATCAGCGTGATGCCGCGGAGGCGTCGGTTCATCACACTCCTCCTCTCACGATGTTGATCCCCATTTCTGCCTGGATCTCACCGCTTGCGCACGACGTGGCGAGGGTTCTTGCCACGCGGGTGGAATCGAAGAGCAAGAGGTAGCTCGAGGATTGCTTGCTCCGAGCGACTCCGTAATCGGTGATCACCCTTTGGAGGGCGAAGCACCGGTCTTCGACCGGGTCACCCTGGTCAAGGAGTTGGCCGGTCCGATCGTAGTATTCGATCGGACCGACCCATCGCCCAGCTTCGATTCCGTCGACCACGACCATGCCGCCCACGGGCAGGTTCCAAAAGCCTTGCACTTTGGCCTTTTCAAGATCGTGGCGAACGAGCTGGGCTGCAACCTCGCGCCTTCTCGCCTGTTCGATTTGGGTCAGGCTGGTCGTCCAAATCATGACCAACGCGGCAAGGCTCAAGGCGATGATCAATGCCGCCACCAGAGACTCGACCAAGGTGAATCCCTTGCGCCCTCGGATGGCCCCTTTGGCTCGATCGACGATGTTCACCTTAGTACTCCCAATAGCCGCCGACAAAGCCGACGCTCACCGGCGGATCGTTGTTGTTGCCCGAATCGTCGGGGAAGATGATCCGGCAGTACTTCTGAAACTCGATTCGGTCGGCCATCAGGCTGCCGAGGAGAACCGATCGCGAGGTGGGACCGTCTCCCCCAACGAGGCGGATCTGGATTCCCTTCAAGTAGCCCTTGCCAACCTGCGCCGTTGCGGCGTATATGCAGCCCGCCAAGGTGTACTCGCCCGTCGTGTGCGATGAGCGGAGCAACTCGAACACGCTGCCGTCCTTGCCGTCGTAGATGCGGAACGTCTTGGCGTCATTCGGCTGAGTCAGGTTGATGGGAATCTCCACCGTGTCCTTGCCGCCGCTTCCGTAGAGGAAGAAGCGGACCTGCTCCTTGTTCGGATTGCCGCCCACGCTCAGTCCCGCATTGTCGATCACCAACTCGGTCGCCGGATCGTCAAGAAGGTCGATGCTCTCGAAATAGTAGTCGCCTGGTGGGAAAATCAACGTGCGAACCGTAGAGCTCCCCGGCTTGAAGTTCGCTTTCTCCCAGCTGCCAAGCTTCTTGTTGACTAAGGTGACGTCGTCGCTTGGGTAACCCGCGGAAACCACGTTCGCTGGGTTCAAAACGGTGCCGGAAGGCAGGGCCGGTTTCCACTGCAGGATTCGGCTCGAGTTCTGGCGCTTCGTCTTAACCCAAGCCCAAGTCGCCGAATCGCTCATGTTCGAGGTGGCGGGAAACAGCGCTCGAAGCACCTGCACCACCACCGGGAAGTTCAGTCGATCGTTGTTGGTGTATACGGGCGGATCCTTGAACTGCTCCTTGGGAGTGCCTTCATAGTAGGAACCGTTGTAGTTGATCGCCTTGACATAGGTTATGACGCCTTGTCCCTTCTGGATATGCCCGTTCGTGCCGACGGTTCCGACGATTTCAACATTAGCGTTGCCCGTGAGGGCGATCGACGGAGAGTTGTTGTCGTTGCCGGTATCAAGGCCGAACAGGGCAAACAGGTTGAAAAGCGTGCCCAATACGTTCTCGCCGCCAACGCGGACCCTTTTCCAGGCCCCGTTGACCCGAGCGTTGCAGATCACGTAAAGCGTGTTACCGCCGGTCCAGCCCTGATACGGAGCCTCTGGGCTAACCGACGTGAAGACCCAAAACTCCCCCGGGATCCCCGGTAGAGTTCCTTTGCGGCCGATGTATGGCTCGCCGCCAATCTGAATGGGTTGCGTCGAGCGCTTCGTCACCACCGGGTCGTAAAGGTTCTTGGTGATGTAGTTGAATTCGTTGTTGATTCCTGATTCCGCCAATAGAAGCGCGGCTTCGCTGTCTCGACGTGCCGCCGCGAGCCGGAGGTTCTGAACTACATAAGCCAGCCCTCCGCCAACAAGCAGCGCGAAGATCAGAGTGAACACCAGCGCTGTTATGAGCGCCGCGCCGCGTTTCCGCGGTCGCCCGGGTTCTGTCGAGAGGCGTACCATCGCACTTTCTCCTCGCAGGAAACCGCCTTGCGGGCGATCTTCCCGCAACTTAAAATGGCTGGGTGCCAAGAGGTCGGCACCCAGCCGAGGGGTGTCAGTTGCCGAGAGTGATCGTCACCATGTCGCCGGGGTTGCAGAACGTGCCGGGAGTGGCGATGACCGTGCACTTGGTGGTCGTCGGGGTGATGACGTAGTCGGTACCCAGGACGTTCCCGCCGGTGCAGGGGTTGGTCGGGATCGCTCCGCCCAGTTCGGGCCCGAGCGTGGCGGCGTCAAGCGTCAGCGTCGTGTAGCTGAGACCGCTCGCCTTCACGTACATGGTCTGAACCGCGGTGGCGATCGCCTTGGAGTTCGCGTTCGCCGTCTTCGCCCGCGCGTCCTTCACGGACGACAGGTAGGTCGGAAGCGCGATCGCAATCAGAACACCCAAGATGAGGATGACGACGAGCAGCTCGATCAGGGTGAAAGCCCTGCCGTTTCGTGTGCTCAGTTTCATTTCCACTAGCCTCCTTGTGCAATGTTCAGCACTTTCATGCTGTGTCTTTGTCTGACATCTATAGTGTAGTTCACTTCTTGTCGAAATCTTCTCAATTTTCCGATTATTTTTCGAGATTCTTTCGACATACACTTCTGCTTCAAGTAACGCGATATATTCGCTTATACGTATATCGTAGTGTGTGGTCCAGTATATACAATACTGGCTGTCTCAGCCGATGCTGCGCCGTTTGTTTCGAGCGGTTTGTCTACCGACGCATGGCCTCCTGTCGGAACGCCTCGCCAAGATGGAACACCGGCGAATAGAGCGCTACCAAAACGAATAGAACGATGCTGCCAACGACAATGGTCATGACCGGCTCGATAAGGCGGGTCAGCCGCTGGGTGTCGTAGTCCACGTCTCGCTCGTAAAACTTGTTGATCTCCTCGAGCATTTGGTCGACGTTGCCTGAGGTCTCACCAGCCATCATCATTCGAGTCACCATAAGGGGAAACTCGCCTGATTTCTCCAACTCCTGGCCGATGGTGGCGCCATCGCGTACCTGGGCGGCCGTCTCGTTGATCGCGTCGCGAATGACGCTGTTGTTGGCGGTGTTTGCGGAGATGCTCAGAGCCTGCAATACAGGCACGCCGCCCTTCAGGGCGCCCGCCAAGGTGATGCAGAACCGGGCGATCGCGATCTTTCGCAAAAGGTTGCCGATGACCGGCAATCGCAAGTTCCACTCGTCGATGTGCCTCTGCCCCTTTGGAGTGCTCTTGTAGCTTCTGAATGCCAGCCAGCCCCCGAAGATCGCCAAGCCAAACAGCCACCAGGTCTTTACGAAGAAGGAGCTGATGCCGATGAGGAAGCGGGTGATGCCCGGGAGTTGGGCTCCAAACTGTCCGTAAACGTCGGCAAAGATCGGAACAAAGAACAGGAGCATGATCGCGACGACCACACAGCTGGCAACCACCACAATCTTGGGATAGAGGGTCGCCACCCGGATCTTCTCGCGAAGCACCACCTCCCGATCCATCTGCTCTGCCGCGGCCTCCAGGGTCTGGTCCAGAGTGCCCGAGGTTTCGCCGGCTTCGGTGAGGGCGATGAGCAAAGGCGAGAAGATCTTAGGGTATTTCTTCATTCCCGTCGAGATCGTCCCACCTTGGACCACCCGGCCTTGGATGTCGAAAAGGGCTTCTTGGAGTTGCTCGCGGTCGCCTTGGACGCGAACCACCTCCAGGGCCTCGGTAAGAGGCACGCCTGCGCGGACGAAGGTTGCCAGTTGGCGGGCGGCGATCACGAGGTCTCGTGGACGAGGACGGGGCGAATGGAAGAGCCGGTTGCTCTTGGGTCCAAGCTCGCCGGTCGGGCCCTTGATCTGCTCGAACTCCGTGAGAAAGAGATTATTGCCTCGGAGGACTCGCCGGAGTTCGCCTGGATCAGTAGCCTGAAGCGTTCCGGAAGTCGCAGCCCCCGAGCTGTCGCGAACAACGTACAGATAGCGTGGCACAATGGCCTCCTACATCGATGCAGGTTCTTCGGCGAAGACGCGCATGACCTCTTCGGGCGGAACCCACTGGTCGGCAACCTTGCGGATCGCGGCTTCGCGCATGGAGACCATGCCTTCCGCGATTGCCTGGTTTGTGAGATGGGAAGCAGATTCGCAACGGAGCACCATGTTCCGCAACTCGTCTGAAATCGGCATGAGTTCGAAAGCTCCGGTTCGGCCGCGAAAACCCCGATCGCCGCATCGGCGGCAACCCGTGCCTCGGGACACAAACGGGATGTGGACGTTGCGCCCGAGCCCGAGCGAGTCCGCTTCGACCTGACTTAACGGGAACGAAGTTCGACAGTTGGGGCAGATGGTGCGGAGCAGGCGTTGCCCCACAACTCCGATCAAGGTCGAGCCGATCAGGTAGGGCTCGATGCCCATGTTCATCAGGCGGACGATGGCGCTCGGAGCGTCGTTCGTGTGCAAGGTGCTCAGAACGAGGTGTCCGGTCAGGGCTGACTGGATTGCCATCTCGGCGGTCTCCCGGTCGCGGACCTCGCCCACCAAGATCACGTCTGGATCCTGCCGGACCATGGTGCGTAGCCCGGTGGCAAAGGTCAAACCGATCTTGGGATTGACTTGAACCTGGTTGACGCCCGCGAGTTTGTACTCTACGGGATCCTCGATCGTGTTGACGTTGATCGTGCGCTTGTTGATCTTCTCCAGCGCCGCGTAGAGGGTGGTCGTTTTGCCACATCCGGTAGGGCCGACGACAAAGACCAAACCGTAAGGTCGACGGAGGAATCCTTCGAGCATCGCCTGTTGCTCGGCAAACAGCCCCAACCGCTCCAGGGAGACGAGGGTGTTCGACTTCTCGAGCAGCCGCATTACGGCCTTTTCGCCGTACACGGTGGGCATTAGGCTCAAACGGACGTCGAACTCGCGCTCGCCGCGATCCGCCATCGTGAACCGGCCGTCTTGCGGGCGCCTTCGTTCGGCGATATCCAGTCGGCCCATGACTTTGAGGCGCGAGGCGATAGCCGGCACGTGGCGGGGCGGGACGGTCATTTGGTCGTAAAGCACGCCGTCAATCCGGTACCGCACCTGGACCGAGCCGTCTTGAGGCTCGATGTGAACGTCGCTGGCTCCCGCTGCGATCGCGCCCATGAGGATGCTGTCGACTAGCCGAACGATGGGAGCCTCTTCTGCTTGCTCCAGCAGTCGCTCGACCGAGCTTTCGGCTTCCGTAAGGTTCGCGGTGGGAATCGACTCGATCGCGGCTTGAGCAAGCCGGCGCATGTCGAACGTACGTCGGATGGCTTCGCGAAGGTCAGGTGCAAGGGCCAGCTTCGGGCTGATCGGCTTGCCGACGATGGTGCGTAGCTCATCGACGATGGGCAGATTGAGAGGATCCGCCATCGCCACGACCACTCTTCCGTCTTCCTCGCGAATCGGCAGAGCCAAATGTTTGGAGACGAATGCCTCGGGCACAAGTGTGGCGATGGCGGAGTTGACGTCCATTTCGGCGGCATCAACGAAACCAAAACCAGTGACCGCCTCGATGTAGGGTCGAAGCTCTTCAGGGGTGACCAAGCCCAATCCCACCACCACCTCGCCCAGAGGACCCGCTCCGGTCTTCTGTCGTTCCAAGGCGACGTTGAGTTGAGCCGTTGTTATGAGCCCGGCTTCAACCAGCCGATCTCCGAGTCGCCCCGTGCCGGAGCGTCTACTTTGGATGTCCCGCCCTCCCTTAGGAGGTGTGGGGATGCCGTTGGGACGGCGCGGTCGTTCTGAACTGCCGGCAAGCGGTTCGTGCAAGCCTGCCATGAATGCCTCCCTTCTCTCCGGCTTGGACCCCGAGATGCAGAATGCCAGAGAGTGTCGAGGACTTGAGGGTCGGACGCAAGTTAGGTTCGGCCCGCAGGTCCGAAATCAAAGGAGGAGCGACTTCTGCAATGGATGCTTCTTGGGGGGTCGTTCGCGGCCCTCCGGTAATCGGAGCCATCCAAACCAGTTTGTTCCTCTTCATTGCCAAGCCTCCTCAGCGTTGAGTGGCTTCTGTCGTCTCCCAATTGGAAGGACGGTCTTTCGACAGGTCGAGTTCAGAAGAATTGCTACGAATTGTGCAGTATTTCTCACCCCGGTTCCTGCCGGACCACTTGCCGACCGGACCTTCGGGCCCGGTCGGCAAGCTTCTCCATCATTCCGCCCTCGGCCACGTGCACAAAGTCGAGCCGATCGCTAAGGCCCGCCACCAATCGGTCCCGCACCTGGTTGTTGACGCCGATGAAGCGAGACTCCGGCCGAAACGGCGAGACCACAAGGTCCGTGCCAGGGTCGAACTGGTAGCGCCACAGCCGCGCCGCCCGGAAGGGTTCCTCACGCAGGTTCTCTCCGAGAGCGTCGAACAGCCCCCTGTCCAGCACGAGGATTCTGGGCGCACCCCACCGGAGCGGCACCACCGCCGAGCGCTGGTACTCAGGCCGGTCGTGGCCCGAGACGAGCACCTCGCCCCGAAGCACGCCTTCTTCCGCGAGCCGCTCGATCGTCTCCAACCCAGAGGGTGGGGTATTTCGAGAGCTCAGCACGCAAAACGCTTTCGCAGAAAGGAGCTTCTGGTTCCCATAGAGGAAAAGCACCCCCGGAGGATCGGGGTCCATGGCTTCGAGCTTTCGCGGATAGTGCACGTCGTCGGCCGTGACGAGCGAAACGCCCAAGGCGTCCAAGCGCTTCTCCATGGCCTCGATATCCGCCAACGACTGCCTTCGCTCGGCCAACGCCCGCGCCGCTTTCGCGGTGATCTTGTACTCCTCGCGGTAGACCTCCGGAGCAAAGCGCAGGAACTCCTCGGGCGATCGGCCCATCAGGTCGTTCCGCTGCAAGATGCGGGCGACGCTCTTCCCGCCGATGCCCGGCGTGAGCGCAAGGAGAAGGGAGAGGCGTCGACGCGGCAGGCTCATTCCAACTCGACCCGTTCGATCGCCTTCGTGAAGATCTGGACGGCACGCGCCCCCGACCGCTCCATCTCCTCGACCACTTCGTCGTGGGTGAGCGGCGAGGAAGACAAGCCGGCGGCCATATTCGTCACCACGGCGAGGCAGGAGTAGTCCACCCCGGCTTCTCTCATCAGGATGGCTTCCGTGGCTGCCGTCATTCCCACCACTTCGCCACCAAGCCTCCGGTACATCTGGATCTCCTCGGGGGTCTCGTAACGAGGACCATTTCCGCACACGTACACGCCAGCAGGATGGAGGCCGAACCCGAGATCCGATGCCGCTTTGACGAGCGCCGCATGCCCGCGCGCGGAGAACGGCTCGGTGAAGTCTGTGTGAACCACCGTGCGGTCAAACATCGTTTGGTTTCGAAACGTGAAGTCAAGGAAGTCTGTGCACGCCACGAAGGTGCCCGCGGGCCAATCCTCGCGTAGGCTCCCCACCGCTGCCGATGCGAAACAGACCTTGACGCCCAGGGCCTTGAGTCCGGCCGCCATGGCACGGTACGCCACCTTGTGCGGAGGAACCTTATGCCCAGCGGAATGTCGCTTCAGGAGCAGGACCCCTCGACCCGCCACCTCGATACGTTTGCCGCGGAGCATGCCGAACGGCGTGGGGACGTGGAGCGCCGTGCCCCCAAGTTCCGACAGCCGGTCGCCGATGCCCGTTCCTCCGATGACGCCAATGTCCACTTGCATGCGCCCCGATTATGGCAATGTAGAATGGCGGGCATGACCCTGCGCGAGGTGCTTCACGCCCATATCCCCACCCTCACGCCCGAAAGCACCTTTCGCGACGCCGTAGATAAGATGGACATCTACCAGTTCCCTGCCTTGGTGGTGGTGGACAAGGCGATGAAACCGGTCGGCGTTCTTACCGAGGGTGACCTTTGCCGCGCCGTCACGCGGGCAGACGGCCTAATCGCGCTTTCTGACCAGCCAGCTTACGCCTACGCAACGAAGGAGCCGACGGTCGAGAGTGCGGACACGGAGATCAGCGACGCCTTGCACCGCATGCTGATGAGCGGGCTCACGCTTTTGCCCGTGGTCGAAGACGGCAGGCTTTCGGGCATCGTCTTGCGCACGGACCTGATGCAAGCGATGTTGATGGACGTGGGCTAGACGTCGATCAAGGTGAGCTGGCCGGGGCTCACGGTGGCCATGGTGCCTACGTCGGGCGGTGTCTCGAAGGCGTGCTTGCTCATCTCGGGCGGGACCGTGAGCGGGTAGTCCCCGTTGAAGCACGCCAGGCAGAAATGATCCTCGGCTTGCCCAACCGCCGCCGTCGCACCTGCGATTGAAAGGTAGCCCAAGGACGTCGCGCCGACGTGAGCACAAATCTCATCAATCGTCATCTTCGCCGCCGCCAGTTCACCGCGCGAGGCCATGTCGATGCCGTAGAAGCATGGCCATTTGATGGGCGGCGCCGTGATGCGCACGTGGACCTCAGCCGCGCCCGCTTCAAAGAGTAGTTTGACGATCTGCTTGGTCGTGGTTGCGCGTACGATCGAGTCGTCCACCAACACGATGCGCTTGCCCTCGATGTGTTCTCGAAGGGGGGTGAGCTTCATCCGTACGCCGCGCTCCCTCATCTGCTGGTCGGGCTGAATGAACGTCCGGTGGATGTAGCGGCTCTTCACCATCCCTTCGCAGAACGGAATGCCGCTCTCGCGGGAGTAGCCCAAGGCGGCAGGGATGCCGCTATCCGGCACCGGTACCACCACATCGGCTTCCACCGGGTGCTCGTTCGCGAGGTTCTCGCCCATCCGCTCGCGCGCCGAGTACAGAAGCGTGCCGTACATATGCGAATCGGGCCGGGCAAAGTAAATGAACTCGAAGAGGCACATCGCCCGACGCGCCTTCGGAGCCCCTTGGGCGAAGCGCATTCCCTGCGCATCGACGATGACCATCTCACCAGGCTGAAGTTCGTGCGCATGGTGCGCGTCCAGCGGCGCGAAGGCACACGTCTCGCTGGCGAGAACGAAGCCGTTGTCCATTTCTCCGGCTGAGAGTGGCCGGAATCCGAAGGGATCCCGGAAGCCGATGAGCATGTGCGGCGTCAGCACCGTGACGCTGTAGGCGCCCCGGATTTTGCGCATGGTGGCAGCAACCGCGTGTTCGGGACCCAAGTGCATGTGCCGAACCAGCAACCTCGCGATCACCTCGGTGTCGCTTGTGCTGTCAAAGTGCTCGCCGTCAGCCTCAAGTTCCTCTCGAATCTGCTTCGCGTTGATCAGGTTTCCGTTGTGCGCCACGGCGATCTCGCCCACCAGGCTCTGGCAAAAGATCGGTTGCGCGTTGCGCAGCAGGCTGGCGCCAGTCGTG
This sequence comes from Fimbriimonadales bacterium, assembly GCA_046330155.1. Taxonomy (GTDB): domain Bacteria; phylum Armatimonadota; class Fimbriimonadia; order Fimbriimonadales; family Fimbriimonadaceae; genus CALMEF01. The sequence continues at coordinate 14,789 of JAXLTH010000046.1, forward strand.
GAATAGCGGGTGTGGCCTACCGCCATGTGTCCCGGCAGGGTCTTTAGAATCTCCTCGTTGAAGACTTGGGAGACCAGGCCCATGTCTTTGTGCATGCGCACGACTTCCCCGTCGCCCACCGCGATGCCGGCCGACTCTTGGCCCCGATGCTGGAGCGCAAACAGGCCGAAGAAGGCAAGGCGGGCCGCCTCGCGGTTCGGCGCATAGATTCCGATGACGCCGCACTCTTCCTTGGGACGATCGAGTTCGACCGGGTCTACCACGCGGAGAGTATACGCGCCCTTGCGCTCAATCTGAGGTTTCAAAACAAACTGAAAGTTCGCAACGTAGAAGGTATCCTCAGGGATCGTTATGGCCATTGCTCCGGAGCGCGTCGTCGGATCTGATTTGATGGATATCTACCGAAAGGTCGATGCCGGCGAAAGGTTGAGCTTCGAAGATGGCGTTCGCCTCTACCAAACCCCGAACCTGACCGGTGTGGGCTACATGGCGAATCTGGTTCGCGAGCGACGTCACGGCGCGAAAACTTATTACGTTCGCAACCAGCACATCAACTACACGAACATCTGCAACAAGTTCTGCAAGTTCTGCAGCTTTTACGCCAAGAAGGGCGGTCCGGAGCCTTACGAATACAGCCTTGACGAGGTGAAGCGACGACTCGACTGGCACCGCGACGTGCCCATCACCGAGGTGCACATGGTCGGCGGCATCAACCCGCGCCTGCCCTACCAGTACTACATGGACCTTGTGCGGACGGTGAAGGAGTCTCGCCCGGGTGTTCACGTGAAGGCGTTTACCGGCGTGGAGATCGTCGAGATCGCCCGAGTCGGCAAGGTGACCATCGAGCAAGCCCTGGCGGACCTCATCGAGGCCGGACTGGACTCGCTGCCGGGCGGCGGCATCGAAGTGCTCAGCGACCGCGTGCACCAGGAGTTGTTCGGCAAGAAGCTACGCGGCGAGGAGTGGATGATGGTGGCGCGCGCCGCCGCCAAGCTCGGCCTGAAGCAGTACGCGACGATGCTGTACGGCCATATCGAGACGATCGAGGAACGGGTGGACCACTTGATTCAGCTCCGCGATCTTCAGGACGAGACCGGGCACTTCCTGACCATGACCCCGCTCTGCTTCCACCCCGAAGGCACTGAACTTGCCGATCTGCCCCACCCGACCGCAGACACGGACCTTCGCAACATCGCGGTTTCGCGCCTGATGCTCGACAACTTCGAGCACATCAAGAGCTTCTGGATCATGAACACGGTTCCCGTGACCCAGGCCGCGACCTGGTACGGCGCCGACGACGTCGACGGCACGGTGCACGAGTACGAGATCACTTACGCCGACGACGCCCAAGGCAACAAGTCGCAGGTGCTGACGAAGGCGAACATGATCCGCATGATCACCGAAGCCGGGCGCATCCCGATCGAGCGCGATTCTCTTTACAACGAGATCGTGGGCGACGAGGAACCGGAACCGAAGTCCCGGTTCACCGCCGTCCCGATGGCTCGCTAGCTCTGCTGCTTACAGCGCTCGAACGTCCGCGAGGACCTCGTTCGCGGCTCGGATGCCGCTCAGGCACGCGCCTTCCATGTAGCCCTGCCACGAGTAGAACGAATCCGTGTGCTCTCCCGCGAACTTCAGGGCGCCCGCCGCCTCCGATTCCAAGCCGGCGATGCCCGTGAACTGCCCCGGTTTGTAGCAGGTGTATGCGCCAAGGGTAAGCGGATTGGACGGCCAGTCTTCGCGAACGGCAACCCGGGCCCCAACCGAACCGGATGCAGCGGTTTTTGAGCCCGGATAGACGACATCGAGGTCGTTGAGCCAGGCCTCGACCTGCGAAGCAACGGTGCGACTTCCCAAGGCAAGGCCACGGTCACCGCCCGCGTAGTCGGTCAGAATCGAGGTCGACCCGGCACTGAGCGGGTTCGTCTGCCATGTGGTCTGCACTTCTAGCAGATCTGAGTAGGCGGCGCCGCTACTGCCGGTGCCGGTGAACCACGGCTTGCCCTGGAAGCCCACCATCGTTTTCGCGTTGTAGCCGTAGCCGAGCTCGTTGATCGCCCGCAGCTTGTCGCTGGATAGCCCCAGAGACGAGTGGAGCGAGACGCCGCGCAGCACCGTGAACGGAATCGAAACGACGACGAAGTCTGCGCTTGCGGTGGACGAGTCCGCGAAGCTCATCTCGTATTGGCCACCGGAAGTCTTCCGCAAGGAAGTCAGCCGCTTGCCGAACAGAATGGGGCCGGGCAGTCGGGCGGCGATTCCGCTCGATATGGCGTCGTTGCCCTCCACCACGTGGTAGCGTTCATCGCTGGTTCCAAAGGGTTCGAACTTCGACTGGCGGTTAATGCGGATGAATAGGAGGAAGTTGAGGCAACTCTGCTCCCAAGGCTCGAGGCCATATTCGGCGACGTAGGCTTCCTCGATAACGGCACGGATCAGCGGCATGTCGGGAGCGCGCTGCAAAAGGTAGTCGCGAAGGGAGGTGTTGTCCAAGTCGACGTCCGCCTGGTTGTGGTTGTAGAACGTCGGGGCGCCGGAGGATGCGCGGGCGTCCGCCTGCATTCGCCGGGACAGTTCTCGGTACTGGGCAACCACGGCGTCTTCCGAGTAAGCCTGCCCGAAGAAGTAATAGCGCACGCCGCCGGGTTCCCGGGTGACGTCTTCAAGGGTTAACCCGAACTCGCGGGCATAGGCGATCATCGTCTTGTGGCCGGTGTCGATGAACTCGCCGCCCAGTTCGGCAACCTGGCCGGGGAAGAACCCGCGGAGGCTCTTCTGCCGTCCGCCAACCCGGCCCGAGGCTTCGTAGATCGTTGCCGAATAACCTTTCGCGCGGAGCCGATCCGCGCAGGCGAGACCTGCCAAACCGCCGCCGATGATCGCGATCTTCGGCTTGTTCGCGCCTCGATTTCCCGAGCCCTGTAAGGCTCCAAATGCGCCCCCACCAAGGGCGGCCGCACCAAGGAGCAAACCTCCCTTCAGGACTTGGCGGCGAGAGACGACGGCGCTGGCCAGTCGATCGATTCGGCGCAGGTTCGCAAAGGACTCGGTTCGAGACATAGGTGCAATTATTCGCCAGGCTCGACGAAATCTCCCTGTCAGTCTGCGCTGTTTCCCGAATTTTTGGAATTTGGCAAGACCACACCCGATATCTACATTTCTCGTGTTATACTGCTCAAACGTCTACTATTTGACGCAAGGAGACTTCAAATGGACATTCGTCAACATATGATCGATACGACCAAAGCAGCGGCCGCCGATGCGTTCAAGTGCGCCCGAGCGGTGCCTATGGACAAGATGGACTGGCAGCCCCTTGAGCTTGGGAGGTCCGTGCTGGACCAATGCCGAGAACTCGCCATGTGTCCTTCCTGGGCGCGCTCCATCATCCTCGACGAGCCCCAGCCGGAATGGAACGAGGAGACCTTCGCCGCCATCAAGAAGGAGCAGGAGCAGTGGAAAACTGTGGACGACTGCGAAGCCGAATGCAACAGGCGCCTGGAGACACTCTTCGACGTTTTCCGCAACCTCTCGGATGCGGACCTCAAGAAGACGAAGTGGCTGCCGTACGACGGCGGGCGCGACTTCACGATGACCGAGATGATGGACTACCCGCGGTGGAACTTCATCTACCACGTTGGTCAGATCAGCTACATCCAGACCCTTTACGGCGACAAGGAAATGCACTAAGAGACCGCGCAGGCACGGTAGCCTGCGCGGACTCTGGGAGGGTCACTCCTCGGGAGCTCCGGCCTCGGGTTCTGCAGAACCGGCTGGGGCTTCCGTCTCGACCGCCTCAGCCTCTTCGTGAGCCGCCCTCAGCGGCTGCACCGAGAAGAGGACGGTGTCGCCGGCACTGTGAACGGTGATGCCCTTCGGGATCGACAGGTCGGACACATGGACCTTCGAACCCACTTCCAACTTGGAAAGATCGACGTCGAAATGCGTGGGAAGATCGGAGACCTTGCCCGACACCTTCACGTGATCGGCCGGATGGACGATCGTGCCGCGGCCATGCTCCACGTCTGGGCAGACGCCGACTCCGTGGATCGGAATGTCCGCATGGATGACCTCGCTTGCCGAAACCTCCATGAACGCCACGGTGACGACTTCGTGGTTCAAAGGCCGGCGGTCGACGCTCTTCACAACGACGTTGCGGGGCTTGGATTCCCCTTCGATCTTGAGCTTCATCATGCCGACCCCGCCCGCCCGGGCGAGAGCCGTGCGTACGTCGGTCTCCTTTGCCTGGATCAGCATGGTCGGGCGTCCGTGAACGATCAGTCCCATGGGGACGATTCCGGACCTGCGAAGCCAACTCGGTTTCTCAGAACCGCGTGGTTGCGCGATTAGCATTCGGTGGATACCTCCTTGCTCGTTGGCGGCATTTGTCGCCTATCTCTATCATAGCAACATTCGAGTAAGGTTCCCAACCATGGCAGAACGCGATTACGTGCTTGGAACCCACGACGTAGAGATCGAGCGGCTCGGGCTTCAGCACCGGGTCTGGCGCGACGAGATGCTGCGAGGCTGGCAAGATGCGGGAATCGGCCCGGGGTCGAAGGTCATCGACGTGGGTGCGGGACCCGGCCATGCGACCCTTGATCTTGCGAGCCTCGTCGGCCCGGGCGGCCAGGTGGCCGCCATCGAGCGGTCGACCCGGTTCATCGCCCATGCCGAGGCACAG
>JAXLTH010000047.1:0-18720 GCA_046330155.1 Fimbriimonadales bacterium
TCAGGGGCTCGTCGAAAAGAACCACGTTGGTCTCGTGGATGAACGCGCAGGCGATGGCGAGTTTCTGCTTCATGCCTTTGCTTAGGGTCGCTACAAGGTCGTCCTTCTTCTCCCAGAGATGGTAACGCTCCAGAAGGCTTTGCCCCCTCTCCTGGTAGACCGGCAAGGAGTTGAAGCACATCGCCACGAAACGAAGGTGCTCGTCCACCGTGAGAAGTTCGTAGAGGGAAGGCATCTCCGGCACGAACGCAAGCCTCCCTTTTGCCAAACCAGGTTGGGCAAGCAGGTCGAATCCGTTAATGCGGACTTGACCGGCGGTGGGACGAAGAATCCCGGCGATGCACCGCAAGGCGGTGGTCTTTCCCGCTCCGTTAGGTCCCAGCAGGCCGACGATTTCTCCGGGCTGGATGACGAAACTGAGGTCGTCGACCGCGCGAAACTTCTTGTACTCCTTGACGAGGTTGTGGACTTCGAGCATTACTCGGGCGGCGCTCCTCCCACATGTTGGCGCAGTTCCTGCTCTGCCTGCTGGAGGCTCCGGATTTCCGACAGGCAAAGGTCGAGGGCGTTGCCTGAAAGCACCTTGCCCTGGGTCTCTTCCGCCATTTGGGCGGTCAGGCGCTCAACCTCCGCGGCGAGCGATTGGAGCTTTCTCACGATGTCCGCGGCGGCGTAAAAGCCCGGAGGTAGGTCTCGGGCGTCCGTCTCTACCGCCTGTTGCCCCGCGTAACTCGTCACCAGGTCTTCCAGAACCCGCTGCCAACCGGGCGAAGTGTCGGGACGGAACCCCTGACTCAGTAGGACGAGGACCTCGTCCATCGCAAGGTCGGCGGCGCGCAGCGCTTGCTTGCGAACCCCCTTCCAGTGGTCGGGCAGGTCCTTGGCGATCCACATGTTGGCCGACAGCACGGTGTGAAGCCTCACGTAGTACTTCGAGGACGTTTCGAGAAGGTCGCCGGTGTGGGTCTCGAGCTCGCGGTGCAGGCGATTTCGCTGACTAGACTGAACGAGCACCCTAAATGTCTTGTTTGCCTCGTTTCGGAGCGGATAGGTCGAATCGATCGCCTTTTGCCGGCGGTAGTCGACGAGGGCGTAGACGCCGAAGGCGCCCCAGAGCAGGGCGTTCAAACCCACCCACAGCCCAAACGTGCCTTGGGGGGCAACGTGGATGGCCCCGGTGCCCGAAAGGATGCCGATGAGTCCTCCAAGCAACCCGCCGAAGCCCCCGATGATGCCGCCCGCGATGCCGAGCCGTTTCCCGCGCTCGGCTGACTGCTGCAGGCGGATCTTCAGGTACTGACGCAGGTTCGGATACTCTTGCCCTCCGGAGAGCAGGGAGCGAAAGAACTGCGGTCCGGTCGGTCCCCAACTCTTCATATCAACTGTTACTCAATACGCCGAAACCCGCCTCCGGGTTTAGCCGCCGCCAACCCGGTCCCGATCCTTGGGCGGGGTAAGGCCAGGTCGAGACGACTTTTTGATTTCCGCCAGCAGGTACTCCACGGCGCGATCGATCTGCGGGTCCTTGCCCACAAGGAACGCGTTCGGATCGCTGGGCACGTCGATGTCGGGCTCGACGCCTCGGCCTTCGATGACCCACCCGTCGCGCGGGGTGTACATGCCGTAGTTCGGCACGTTGACCACTCCGCCGTCGATGAGCGGCCAACCCGGATCGGAGCCCACTTCGCCGCCCATCGTCCGTCGCCCGATCAGCGGACCCCGCTTGAGATCCTTGAAACGGAGCGGAAACTCCTCGCCGCACGAGATGTTGAACTCGTTGATCAGGCACGCCATCGGGCCGAAGAAGACATCGCCTTGGCGGGACCAAGACTCGGTGCTGTTCCGCATGTTGAAGAAGCCGTGCAAGGTGGCGCTAAGGACCCGGTTTACTGATTCCTGGATGCTGCCGCCGTTGTTGAATCGCACGTCTACGAGGAGGGCTTCCTTGTTTCGTTGAGGGAAGTACTGCTTGACGAAGTCCGCCATGTCGCCTTGCGACATCGCCGATAGATGCAGGTAGCCGACCTTGCCGCCCGAGAGTTTGTCGACGTAGCGGCGATTCGCCTCGACCCACTCGAGGTAGCGCATTCGGCCGTCGTTTGCCACGGGCTTGACCAGCACGGTGCGGGCGCCATCGGGGCTCGGCTTGTCGTTGACCTTGACCGAGACGATCTGCCCCGGCCTGCCCTCAAGCCCTTGGAAAATGTCTTGCCCAACCCGGGCGGGGACGCCGGCAACCTCGATCAGGAACATCCCCTCGCTGACCTTCAGGTCCGGCCTAGCCAGCGGGGAGCGCTCGTCGGTTCGGAAGCCGTCGCCCCGAATGATCTTCGCGATCTTGTAGTAGCCGCTCGGATCCGGCACGACGTCGATGCCCAGAGACGGGCTGACCGTTCGGGTTTTGATATCTTGCTGGTCGCCCGGCTGGAGGTACTCGTGGCTGGAGCCGAGTTCGGACTGTAGCCAGCGGATCAACTCGTCCAGTTCGTTTCGGGCCCGCACCCGGGGGAGGAACGTGGCGTACTTGTCGCCGATCGCCTTCCAGTTCACCCCGTGCATGTTCTGCACGTAGAAGTAGTCCCGCAACAGGCGCCAGGCGTCCCAGTAGGCTTGCTTCCACTCGGCGAGGGGCTCGACGCGGAGCTTCAGCCCGCCATAGCCCACGGCTCCCGCCGTCGGCGGGAGGCTCGAACCGGTCGTGTCGACCACGCGCAAGCCGGGGTTCACCAAAGCCTTGCTTCCATCTTTGGATAGTTCGAACGATTGACCTGCCGTCAAGACGCCCGCGGCCTTTGCGGCGAGGTCGTAAGTGCTGATCGTTCCATCGCCCGCCACCAGAACCCGATTGCCCGCCACGCCGATCGACGTGTACTTGCCCGGCGGCAAGGGGACTTCGATCCGGCGTTCGTACAGCCCGGCGACGTCAAGGCGCATGGGGGCGTCCTTCTTCTCCTCCGCCTTCGGAGCCGCATCCTCGCTCGCGTCCTTGAGGGCAAAGGGATCTGCGTAGTCCGAACTGAGCGGAAGGAGGCATGCAATGGTGGAAGGGGCGGTGTTCAGCTGGTTCAGAATGCCGTCGAACTCCGCGCTCAGGCTTCTTTGACTGAGGAACGCGAGGTACTTGCCATCGGTGCTGAAAGCGGGCGCCGTATCGTTCGAACGGCCGTTGCTCACGGGCACCGTATTGCCCGTCGCGACTTCATAGAGGGCCAGCTGACCGATCTGGCTTATCGGGGCAAAGTTCTGAATCGCAATCCACTTGGAGTCTGGCGAGAACGAGAACGGAACTCCGCCCCAAGACCCGGTCGTGCGGGCAACGTTCTTGTCCTTGCCGGTTTCCACATCGACCAAGTGCAGGCTCATGGTGCTGTCGTTGTAGGCGATCAGCTTCGAGTCCGGCGACCAACCCATGTTCACGAGTTGGCGGTCCGAGCCAGCGGTGATCGCCTTGGCTCCGGAGCCGTCGGAGTTGGCGACCATCACTTGGAACTCGCCGCCCTCGTCGCTGAAGTAGGCGACTTTCTTGGCGTCGGGCGACATGACTGGGAATCGAAGTCGCGCCCCAGGCTTGGACATCCAAACCCGGGCCTCGCCCTCGCCCACCGGCAGAGAGATGATCTGCCCCCGAGACTCCACGAAGACGCGCTTCGCGTTCGGAGAAAGGCTCGATGCGCTGGCGAACCGGGCGGCATCGACCAACGTGGGCCGAGTGTGGATCATGTCGGTCGTCCGCTCGAAGCTCAGGACTTCAGCTTTGCCGCTTTGCGGATCGAAGAGCTCAAGGTCGGTTCCCCTTTCGTAGACCAGGCGCTTGCCGTCGCCCGCCAGGTTCCGCACCTCGGTGGGAAACGGACCGGCAACCTTCTTGGCGGGGCCGCCCTTGGCAGGGACGGTCATGAGCGTGAACTGGGCTTTCTGCTCGTTGGCAAAGTAGATCTGGTCGCCCACCCAGGCGGGAAACTCGTTGGTGCCCTCCAGGTTGGTGATCTGCTTGAACTTTCCGTCTCGGAAGGTCCAGATTTGGTTCTGCATGCCTCCGATGTAGCGGAACCAAGCCATGTAGAAGCGGGCAAATCGGGTTAGGGCGTAATCGCCTCCGCTGGGGCCGAACTCGACGTGGGAAGCGAACTCGAGCGGCATGGCGACCGCTGCTCCGCCTTCGGCGGGCACCGTGAAGTACTGGTATCCCGTCGGTATGCCACGCGCGCGGAAAACGACGTTCTTTCCGTCCGGGGTCCATCCCGAGACGCCGCGGAAGTTTGCCGTATTGCTCAACCGCTTGGGGGCGCCCCCTTCGGCCGAGATGACGTAAGCTTGGCGAGCCCCGTCGTATTCGCCTTGGAAGGCGATTTGGGTGCCGTCGGGGGAGAACCGGGGGAAATTCTCGGTGCCCGCGTCGGTGGTGAGTCGCACCGCCTTTCGCGACTTCAGGTCGCCTACCCAGATGTCGCCTTCGCTTGAAAACGCGACCCGGTCGCCATAGATGTCCGGGGTGAGATAGAAACCGTCCGGGGCGGAAAGAAGAGTGGCGGCGAGCAGAGCCAGCATGCCGCAGATCATATCCGATCCATCGGCTCCCATTGTGGGAGGCTGCTCGCACTATTACCTGTATACTAATCGCACCTTTGGGGACTTTGCCCAGGGGAGGATCTTATGAAAGGAATCCGCACTTCTGCTCTATTTCTTCCTGTTTGCCTGACGGGTTCGGTCCAGGCCGCTATGTTCCACGTCGAGGTTTCGCCAAGGTCGATCGATCTCGGCAACGTGACTTACTTGTTCGGCTCCTCCAGCGGCGGGGTAGGGCACTACCTTTTCGATAGCGCGCCCGCGGGCAGCTCGACCGAAAGCTTTTTCGACGAGACCCAAGGGGATGGCCGCTACGCGATCATCGCTACCCACGGGGCTCAGAGTGAAAATGTCGCCATCTCCCTCAACGGAGATTCCATGCCCGGAGTGTTGGGCCAAGAGTGGTCGACGATCTTCCCGGATTACAGTGAGGCCGAGGTGGCTCAGGCGGTCGCTAGCCATGACCTTTCGTACCTTTCCGGCTTTGCCCAAAACACCTGGGATCGGACGATCCTGGTCGGTGAGGCGGACGTCGCCCTGTGGTCCACCGTCGGAACTCGAACACCCATCGTCAATTTCAGCGGTGGCGTGGGCAACGGCTCGGCTCTGGTTGAAGCCGTTCCCGAGCCGTCGTCGATGGTCGGCCTTGGCCTTGCCGTTCTGGCTCTTTGTCGTCGTAGGCGCTAGCCCGACGTCGCCCTTCGCAAGCGGTCCCATACGGCCTCCCAATCTCCGGGAGGCGTTTCGATCTGGACAACGTCGGCGCCGGCGGCGTCCAGATCGTGCAGGGTTCGGTATAGACGTGCCGCGTAGCCGGCAGCGTCCTTCGGCATGCGGATCTGTCGTGGCGATCGAGGCTCAGCGAAGACCAACGCCCAAGCCTCCAGAGAGGCTTCGCTTACAAGTTCCACCCTCGCGCGCGGCGCGTAATGCCGTGGGTGCGACCCCGGTGAGCGTCGCACATCGCCTTGGACGAGGGGCTTTCCCAGAGCGTCCTCTAACTGCGCTCGGCTGATCCCGCCCGGGCGCAAGAGCGCCGGTTCCGCGGTCAGATCGACCACGGTGGACTCGATTCCCACTGCGCACGGACCGCCGTCCAGGGCGAATGCGACCTGCTCGATGATCTCGGGCGCAAGGTGCCCGAGATCGGTGGGGCTGAGGGCGGTGAACCGGTTCGCGCTCGGCGCGGCGAGCGGTACTCCCGCCGCTTGAATCAGGGCTTTGGCGACCGGGTGGGCGGGCATGCGCACCGCCACGGTGTCCAACCCGGCGGTCGTGAGGGACGGTACTTCGGATCGCTTTGGCAATACGAGGGTTAGGGGACCGGGCCAGAACTTGCGGGCAAGAAGGTCGGCCTCCGGCGGCCACGCGGTGACCAAATCCTTTGCCGCCTCCAACGAGGCCACGTGGACGATCAGCGGGTTGTTGCCCGGCCGGCCCTTGGCGGCGAAGATGTGGGCGACGGCATCGGGGTCCATCGCGTTGGCGGCAAGGCCGTACACGGTTTCGGTGGGCATCGCCACCAATCTGCCCTCCCGAATCGCTTGGGCGGCGAGAGCAATGTTCTCCGGGGTGGGCGAAAGCACCTTCATGGCAATGCGGCGACCATCGCTTGCCTCGGGGCGGGGACGCCGAACCACCACTCGAACGCCGTCGCGGCTTGCTCGACCAGCATGTCGAGGCCGTCCATCGTATTCAGGCCGTGGGCGGCGGCGGGCTGCAGGAAGGGCTTCGCCGCGTCGCCGTAGCTCAGGTCGTAGGCCAGCGTGGACGGCTCGCAGACCGACCAGTCGATGGGGACCGCCATACCTTGGTGCCCCAGAGACGTTGCGTTGACCACCACGTGGAATCCGAACGGGTCAGGGGTGTCAAGGACGTCGATTCCAAGTTCCGCCCCCAGCGCTTCGGCTCGCTCGCGGGTGCGGTTCCAAAGGGCAACGTCATAGCCCGCTTGGACAAGGGCGTAAGCTACGGAGCGCGCCGATCCCCCTGCGCCCAGAACGAGGAAGCGAAGAAACGGGCACAGCTTGGGCTTGAGGCTGGCGACGAACCCGGCCCCGTCCGTGCTGGTGCCGCGGCGCGTCGACAAGTCGAGCGTATTGACCGAGCCGAGCGGCCGCGCTACGTCGTCCACGCCTTCGCACCAGGCGAAGGCGGCTTCCTTCAGCGGCAAGGTGACGTTGAGACCACGGTATCCGCGTTCGCGGAGGAAGCCCAGCGCTTCCTCAAACTCTTCGAGCGGCACCCGTACCGCGCGGTAGCGATACGGCATGTCCAGCGCGGCGTAGGCGGCGGCGTGGATCAGGGGGGATAAGGAGTGGGCGATCGGATCTCCGACGACCGCGTACTCCGCTTCCGGCGCATCGCGCCACTCGTGCCAAGCCGTCAACTCGCTCCTTTGAACGCGTAGAACCGTTGCCCCATGAAGTTCCACACCGCGACCATCGCCGCGGCGATGACCTTCGCGACGAGCAGGCTGCGATTGGGATGCCCCGCAATCACGTTCGACATGAGGCTCGTGATGGCCGTATTGAGAACGGCGCCCACGATCGAGATCGCGTAGAAGCGCCGAAGTTGGGCTAACCGTTCTTCCTTGCTGCGCACCCTAAACGTCCAACTTCGGTTCCAGACAAACGAGTTGAACATCGCAACGAGGGCAGCGAGACCGCCGAGAATCGGGATCGCGGCAATAGATGGGGTCTTCGCGTAGCCGAAGACGGCGGGGAAGTTGGAGACGAGCCAGGTTCCGAGAGCGGTGCTGAGAAGATCATGCCCCCAGGTCAGCTTGCGAACGAAGAGGAAGGTTAGCCCGGTGTCGATGACAAACGAGGAACCCCCCACGACGCAGAACTTCAAGATCTGGTGGAGTAGCGTGCGGTCCGCAACCGGCTTTTGGACCTCGATCTCGTGGGCAGCGGGGGCTTCATCCACCGGTGTGATGAGCGCCTTGTACAGTGCGCTGCGAAGAATCGCCTCGCCGACTCGGCTCACTTTGGTGCCCGCGAACTCCCTGCCCTCCATCTTCTGCACCCAGATGGCGTCGATGCCGCACCGGTTGGCGCCAAGCACGTCGGTGAAGAGCTGATCGCCGATCATGACGGTTTCTGACGCCTTGCGCTGGAACTTGATCATGGCAAGGCGGTACATCACGCGGCTGGGTTTGAACTTGCCCTCGACGGTGGGAACGCCAAGCTTCTCCGAAAGGCGGGCCAGGCGCTCGCGCTTCCGGGTGTTGCTAAGGATGCAAAGGTCGAGGCCCTTCTCTTTTGCGCGCTGGACCCAGTCCATGATGCCGGGCGGAAAATCCTCCTCGCCCCACTTGATGATCGTGTGGTCCACGTCCAGGAGGATCAGACGCTTGCCCTCGGCGGCAAGCTGGTCGAGGTCCACGTCCAGCAGGGAACGGGCGGCTCGAGCCGGGGTGAACGGCCGCACGACTCCCAGCGCCCGCTCACGGTCAAAACTGCCGGTCCGAAATCCGCTCATGGCTTTTGCGCCCGGATCGTTGCGATGTTCCGGACATGCTCAGAGTATGTACGGGCGAACGCATGGGTTTTGTCGGGCCGGGCAACATAGTACAGGTAGTCGTGTTGGGCCGGGTGCAGGGCGGCTTCGATGCTCTTGACGCTGGGCGAACAGATCGGCCCGGGCGGCAGGCCGCGGTTTTTGTAGGTGCTGTACGGCGAATCGATCGTCTTGTAGTCCTTGAACGTCAGCCGGCGCCACTCCGAAATCGCGTAGAGCAACGTGGCGTCGATCTGAAGCGCCATGTTTTGGCGGAGACGGTTCTCGATCACCCCGGCGATGAGCGGACGGTCTCCATCGGTGCCGGCCTCCAACTCCACCATGCTCGCCACGGTTAGAACGCGCTGAACGTCCTTTCGGCCCTTGAGCAGGGGCCAGGCTTTGGCTTTGAACCCTGCCAGCTGGCGCTCGACTACCCCTTTGGCGCCGAGAAGGGGAGGCAGGTCATAGGTGTCCGGATAGAGATAGCCCTCAAGGTTCCCCTTCCTCGGCAAAGGCAGCCCGCTCGACTTGGCGAAAGCTTGCGGCTGCTTGATGAGCGCCCGGTAGTCCTCGGCGGGGCAGACCTCGTACTTCGACAGCAAGTTCGCCGTGCGGTACGAGAGGTTGGTTTCGGGAATCCGGACCATTTGCCGCACCGGTGAGCGCAACTTGGTCAGAATGGCGTCCGCGTCCATGCCCGGTGCCAGTTGGTAGGTGCCCACCTTGAGGTCGGTTCCTTTGCCCGTGAACCGCGCGTAGGTGCGCAGCACCGCCGGATTTCGGACCACGCCCCGGTCGTGGAGCGCTTCGAGCGCCTTCGCAAAGGTGGCGCCCGATTCAAATCGGATGTAGAAAGGCTTGCCTTCGGGCATCGGGGCGAGCTGTCCCTTGACGTAGACGACTCCGCCCACAATGCCGCCGATCGCGAGCAGCGTCAGCAACCCCAGGATTCGTCTACAGCCCCGTTTGCTCATCGAAAAACCGTTCCAGTATGATTCGCGCCGCTTCCGCGTCGCGCATCTTCCGACGCTGGCTCGCCTTGAGCTCGGACTGCTGGCGCAGGTTGGCCTCGGCGGCATGGGTGGACCCAGACTCGTCGACGGTCGCCACCGTGCACCCTTGTTCCCGCAAGCGGTCGGCCAGTTGGAGGCAGACGCGCACCATCCGACCGGCGGTTCCATCCTCCTCGTAAGGCAAACCGACCACGACCACTTCCGCCTCTTCCCGCTTGGCGAGGGCGGCGATCTTCGCCGCGTCGTCGGCAAGCTTGCCGCTCGCGGCTATGGGCGGGCGCATGGAAGTGATCCCGTGCTCGCTTTCGCCCACCGCCAACCCGATGCGGGCAAAGCCGAAATCAACCCCGAGGACCCTCACGTTAGAGCCTCCAAGAGCTTGGCATGCAGTGCGCCGTTGGACGAGACCGCGCCGCCTTTGGGCCAGGGATTGCCTGCGAGGTCGGTGCAACGCCCGCCCGCCTCCTCCACGATGAGGCTGACCGCCGAGATATCGTATGGTTCCAAGATAGGATCGACCATCGCTTCCACTCGTCCGGTCGCGACCAAGAAGTGGCCATAGGCGTCGCACCAGGTTCGCGTGGCGAGGCACCGCTTGGCAAGTTCGGCGACGGGACGCGCCAAGCCGGTGGCTTCCATGGAACGGTGCCCGGCGCAGCACACGGTGGCATGGGACCAGTCGGCGCGCTGGGACACGTGGCAGGGTTGCCCGTTGTGGAATGCGCCGCCGCCGCGCTCGGCGTAGACCAACTCGTCCAGCGCGGGCAGGTAGCAGACGCCGACGACGGGAACGCCCGCCTCCTCGTAGCTGAGCAGCGTGGCGTAAAGCGGGACGCCGCAGATGAAGGACTTGGTACCGTCGATGGGGTCGATCACCCAGCGTGTTTCGGCGTTGGGGTCGCCGCCTTCCTCTTCCCCCAAGATCGCTTCGCCGGGATACGCGGAACGGATCGCTTGGCGTAGCATGGCTTCGGCTTGCAGGTCGGCTTCGGTTACGGGCGTGTCGTTGGCCTTGTAGCGGACGGCGCCGCCGCCTCGAAAGTGGGGGAGCGTCGCCATGCCGGCGCTTCGCGCGGCGTCGATGGCGAACTGAAGGCGGGGCGACATATGATGCTCAGTTTGAACCACCCGCGCGCCGCGGTGCGTTCCCTAGAGGCAGGCAAAGAGCCGTTCTTGACGCCGAGGCGCGCGGAGCGCGTCCTCCAGAGCCTCCGGCGACGCCAACCGGGACGCCCCCAAAGCGCAAAGGGCGCGTATCGCCGGGCACTCTTCCGGACCGGCAACGAGAACCAACGTCAGCCGAGCTTTCAGGGCATCGATCGCGCCGTGCCAGGCGCCACCTTCACGAAAACGGGGGCGCACCACCACCGCTGCATCGCCCAGCGCGTACAGAAGACGGTTGCGCTCCATGGCGTTGAGGGTGGTGAACGGATCGTCTGGGGCACAGGTGGACCACCGGGCCGCTGCCCCGGTGAGGGGAGCATTCCGGAGGCCGCAGGGAAGTACTTCCAGGACGGCTCGGGAGGCGCGGTCCGTCCCCCTTGCCCCACCGCTGACGACTGAGTAGCCCAGCCGAGCCGCCGTGCGGGCCGTTTGGAGCGCGAAGCGATGCCAGCGAGGCGCTATCTCGCGACTTCCCACGACCGTCAAGTACGGGCCTTCGACGACCGGCCCGGAGCGCCAGAAGGCGGGCGGCGTCTTGGCGCCGAGGTTGATCTGCCAAGCTCGCGGATAGCCGTCGCACGCGGCGGTGAGCACGGCTCTTTCTTTCAGAGCTTCTTTGGCTCGCGACTCGAGCGACCTGTCCGCGAGCAGCAGCGCCTCGGCCGGGTATCCCGCCTGAGCCAGGGCGTCCGCCCAAGTGGACTTGCCGGCCTCGCTTCTCCGCAGGATGGAGAGCACCTGCCCCCACGAGCGACGGGACGCCTCGAATGGGCGCTCCAAGCCGCGTAGGTATAGGGCCGCGAGGGGCCAAGAGTACTCGGTCATAGCAGTACTAATATACGATAACGGGCCAAAGGACCAAAAGGATTCAACGGGTAACCTCGCGGGGCTTGCCATGCTGAAGCACACCGATCTCACCGTCAGCCGAATCGCCAACTTCGTGAAGTACGACCTCGAGGAGGCCATCCTCGGCGAACGGCACCCCCTCGACATCGAGTTTTGCCCCGAGGCGCACACCGACGAGCGCGCGGCGGCCAAGGGTCCCTGGGAGCCGGTGAGCGCGGGCTTCCGCTACGGGCCGGCTTACCGAACGGTTTGGTTCCGAGTGACGGGCACCGTGCCCAAGGCCTTTGCGGGCAAGGAAGTCGGCGTAGTGCTCGAAGTGGGAGGCGAACGCACCGTATGGCGCGACAACTGCCCTTGGCAAGGCGTGGACGAGCCCCATCCCGTGTGCCCGTTCCTTGAGAAAGCGAACGGCGGCGAGAAGCTCCGGCTTCATGTCCAGGCTTACACGCGCAACCCGCAGTGCCGGGTGGCGCGGCGCGAGTTGCCGCGCGAGGAACTGGTTGAAGAGGTCAAGAAGGCAGAGTTGGTCGCGATCGACCGGAACCTGTCCGATCTGTACTTCGACTGCGAGTTCGCGCTGGACCTCATGAAGGCAACCCCGCGTGAGGATCCCGGTTTCCACGTTCTTCTGAGGGCGCTGAACGAGTGCGTCAACGTCTACCGTCCCGGAGCGGCCGATCGAATCGCCCGCTGCCGAAAGCTCGTCAAGGATGCGTTGGGCGCCCTCACCGGCGAGTTGCGGCACACGATCGTGCCTGTGGGGCACGCCCACTTGGACACCGCTTGGCTCTGGCCCTTGGATATCACTCGCAAGAAGATGGCGCACACCACCGCCAACCAACTGCGCCTGATGGAGCGCTATCCCGAGTACGTGTTCGTCCACTCCCAGGCGTCGCAGTACGAGTGGCTGGAGAAGGAGTATCCCGCGCTGCTGAAGCAAGTCCAGGACAAGGTGAAGGACGGCCAGTGGGAGGCGGTCGGAAGCATGTGGGTGGAGGCGGACTGCAACCTCACCGGCGCGGAGTCGCTGGTGCGCCAGTTCCTGTACGGGCGGCGGTATTTCCGCGACAAGCTCGGCGTGACCACGGACGACATGTGGCTTCCGGACGTCTTCGGCTATTCGGCGGCGTTGCCCCAGATCCTCGAGAAGTTCGGCATCAAGTACTTCCTCACCCAGAAGATCAGTTGGAACCAGTTCAACAAGTTCCCCCACAACACCTTTTGGTGGGAGGGAATCGACGGAACGAAGATCTGGACCCACTTCCCGCCTGCCGACACCTACTGCGGCGACGGTTCTCCGAGCCAAATGCTCGACAGCGTCAAGAAGCACCGGGACCACGGGCGATCCGACATCTCGCTCTACGTTTGCGGATGGGGAGACGGTGGAGGCGGACCCACCGAGACCCACATCGAGCGATTCCGCCGGGCGCGGTTAACCGGCAACATGCCCGACGTGGCCAAGGGCAAGCGCGCCATCGATTTCTTCCGCGAGGCCCGCGCCAAGAGCCAGGATCTGCAAACCTGGTCCGGCGAGTTGTACTTCGAGCTGCACCGCGGTACCTACACCAGCCAAGCGGCGAACAAGAAAGGAAACCGCGTTTCCGAGTTCCTGTTGCGCGATGCGGAGATGCTCGCCTGCTTCCGCCCGGACTTCCCGAAGGGATATCCGGCAAAGGAGTTGGAGGCGGCGTGGAAACTCGTGTTGCTTAACCAGTTCCACGACATCATTCCGGGCTCTTCGGTGCGCGAGGTCTACGTGGACTCGGACAAGGACTACGCCGAGATCATCGCCGTCGGCGAACGGCTGGTCAAAGAGAGCCTCGAGAAGATCGCGGGTCAGTTCGACAACTCCGGCATGGAACGGCCGATCGCCCTGTTCCAGAACGCGCAGTTCCCCAGCTTGGCGTTTGTGCCTTGGAGCGGAGGAGAAGCGCCGGCGAGCCTGGAGATCGCGGGCGAGGCGTTGCCCGTCCAGCAGATCGAGCACTTCGGTGAGCCGACGCTGGTGATTCCCGCCCCGCCCGCGGCACAAGGGACGGTCGCCGTCGGAGACTTGAGGTCGGACGCTCCCAACGTTCGGTTCCGGCTCAAGGCGAGCAATCGCAAACTCGAGAACGGGGAGTTGGCCGTTCGCTTCGATGCGAACGGGAACATCGTGAGCATCGAAAGCCTGGAGGACGGCACGGAGTTCGTCGAGCCGGGCAAGCTTGCCAACGTCTTCCAACTGTTCGAAGACAAGCCGCTCTTTTGGACGGCGTGGGACGTCGACGCCTTTGCGCTCGAAACGGGCATCGACCTTGTCCAGAGCCAGAGCTTCGAAATTGTCGAGCGCGGCCCGGTGCGGGTGGCGGCGCAAGTGGTTAAGAAGTTCGGCAAGAGCACCATCACCCAGCGCATCAGCCTCGGTCCGACGCCGGGTATTCGGTTTGACACCGAGATCGACTGGCACGAAGAAGACAAGATGCTGAAGGTGGCGTTCCCGGTGAACGTGCACTCAAGCCGCGCCTCCTACGAGATCCAGTTCGGCCACGTGGAGCGGCCCACGAACTACAACACCACGTGGGACCTCGCTCGGTTCGAGGTCTGCGCCCAGAAGTGGGTCGACCTGAGCGAAGCCGACCAAGGTGTGGCGCTTCTGAACGACTGCAAGTACGGCCACGACATCCACGGCAACGTGATCCGGCAGACCCTGCTCCGCAGCCCGAAGGCGCCTGACCCCGAGTGCGACATGGGCGTGCATCGTTTCACGTACGTCCTCATGCCCCACTACGGTCCGCTCAACTACGCGGGTGTCGTACCTGCGGCCTACGCCCTGAACGCGCCCATGCGTCACGCGTTCCTGAAACCCGGGAAGGGCACGGACGGAGCCCTGCCTTCGTTGCTGGCATGCGAAGACCGGAACATCGTGGTCGAAGCGGTCAAGAAGGCGGAGGACGGCAACGAGCTGATCGCCCGCCTTTACGAGTGCCACAACGCCCGAGGCCGCGCGGAACTCACCTGCGTGAGGCCGATCAAGGGAGCATGGCTTTGCGATCTTGAGGAGCGGGACCTGCAGGAGCTCGAAATCGTGGACGGCGCGGTGCTCTTCGAGTACAAGCCGTTCGAGATCATCACGATCAAGCTGAAAGTCTGACGTTGATTCCTAGGCCGATGGTCCCGGAGCCCTAACGGACTCCGGGGCCATCGTGTTGTTGATCTTGGCGCCGCACGAGGCGGCACAGGAAGGAAAGTCCATGATCGAAACGCAAGCTCCCCTGCGGCCCGCGGCCGCCGAAACCCTCGACGACTTACGAACCGCCGTGCAGGGCCGGGTTCTCCTGCCCGGCGAACCTGGCTTCGATGAGGCCGCCGCCAGTTGGAACCTGATGATCCAACACCAGCCGCGCTTGGTGGTGGTCCCGGCTGACGAAGCCGATGTGGCGGCGGCGGTGCGCTACGCTCACCGGAATCAACTTCCGGTCGCCGTTCAGACGACCGGCCACGGGCAACCCCGACGCTGCGAGGGCGGCGTCCTGATTGTGATGCGCGGCCTCACCCGGATAACCGTCGATCCGAAGACGTCGACGGCGCGCATTGGAGGCGGGGCCGTGTGGGCTGACGTGATCGCGCAGACCGCTCCGCACGGCCTGGCTCCGATCTCCGGCTCCTCGCCGGGCGTCGGCGTGGTGGGCTACACGATTGGCGGAGGTTACGGGCTCCTTTCCCGCATGTACGGTCTGGCGGTCGACATGGTGGAGTCGTTCCGGATCGTCACCCCGGACGGCTGGATTCGCGACGCCTCTCCCAGCCATCAGAGCGACCTCTACTGGGCGGTTCTGGGCGGCGGCGGCTCGTTCGGCGTCGTTACCGAAATGACGGTTCGTCTCGTCCCCGTGGACTGCATGTTCGGCGGTTCGGTGATGTTCGACGCGTCGCTCGCCGACAAGGTCTACCCCGCCTATCTGGCGTGGACCAAGCAAGTGCCGAACCACGTCAGCTCCGCGATCATGATGATCAACTTCCCGCCCGTCCCGTTCGTGCCGGAGTTCCTGCAAGGGCGGTCGATGCTGGTGGTATGCGGCACGACCCTGGGCGACTTCGACGAAGCGGAAGCCTGGTGGGCGCCGATCCGGTCGCTTGAGGGAGCCGAATTCGACTCCTTCCGCCCCATGTCTTACGCGGAGAGCGGCGACGTGTTCCGCGACCCCACGGATCCGTTGCCGGCAACCGGTCGCGGGGTCCTGATTCGAGATCTGGACGAGGCAACTTTGGGACGATTACTGGAAGCGATCGGGCCGGCGCCCCAGTCTCCGAACCTGATGATCCAGCTTCGCCATGTGGGCGGCGCAATCACCTCGCCGGGCCGCTATGCCAACGCGACGGGTTCGGTTCGCGAGGCGCAGTACCTTCTGTACTTCTTGGGCGTTCCGATGGGGCCGCATACGCCCGCCGACATGGCTGCGCATGCGGAGCTGGCGTTCGCGTCGATCGAGTCCTCGATTCTCAAACGCGGTCCGCTCAACTGGCTCGGAGAGGGCCACGTTCAGCGAGACGAGATCATGGGGGTGTACAGCGAAGAGGAGTACGCCCGGCTCCTTGCCGTGAAGTCGCTCGTCGATCCCAACAACCGGTTCGCGTTTGCTGGCGTGGGTATCGAGTAGGTTCCGTTCGGGGGCGCTATCGCGCCCCCATTTCCTTCGTTGAGGTACACCTCCGTCCATGGACGAGGGAGCCCTTGAGGTTGCGGTTGCCGAGTTTAGGGAGTCTCCGGAGTACCGGTCTTGGCGCGGCGCCGAAGTCGAAGTGAAATACCCGCGGGACGCAATCAAGGCGGGCGATCGTGAACTGTACATTTGGGATCGGGAGCGGGCAGAGCAGTCTTCGCCTGGCGTGCCGCACGTCACGATTTCGATTAGCGACCCCGGTGTCTTTGTGGAACTCTACGATTGCCCTTTACGCCGGAACCTACTGGAACTGGAGATTGAGGACTTCGAGGGATCACAAGTGCTCTCGGGGAATGACGCGCGCTCGGTGCTCGCGTTCGCCGAGGCCAACTGGCGGCACGACGTGGCGCTGGTCGTCCATTGCGAAATGGGAATGTCCCGCTCAGCGGGAGTGGCGGCTGCCCTCATGCGCCTTGCGGGCACTTCGCCCGAGTTCGTTTTCAGTCGATTCGAACCGAACCTCTGGGTGTACGGAACTCTCGTGATCCAAGGTGGGATGCCCTTAGGATAGGTCGACCTTGACCCCGATTACCAGTTTCGCGTAGGAGACCCGACGCACGACGTTTGAGCCTCCGGTACAATCCCTGGTATTCGGCTACCGCTCGCGGCCCTGTCCGCCCTGCGCGTCTCGCGCCCCTGCCGGTGGCCAATAGGAACGTGAGACAATGTCGTCGCCAACCTTAACAAAGTCCCCGATCAATCTCGACTCTGCTTCCGAAGTCCTTTTCAACCTCCCCGTCGCCGAACTTGTCGAGCACTGCGTAGCCAGCGGCGACAAGCTGGCCGCCAACGGCGCCCTCGTGGCCTACACGGGCAAGTACACCGGCCGCACGCCCAAGGATAAGCACACCGTGCGCGAGCCGGGCAGCGAAGCCAACATCTGGTGGGAGAACAACAACGAGATCACTCCCGAGCAGTTCCAGAAGCTCCTCGCAAAGGCCAACGACTACGTGAAGGGCAAGCGCCTTTACGTCATCGACACCTACGGCGGCGCAGACCCCGAGCACCGCATCCGAGCTCGTTTCATCGTCAAGCGACCCTATCACGCGATGTTCATCAAGAACCTGCTGATCCGGCCGACCGCAGACGAGCTGAAGTCTTACGATCCCGAGTGGACCATCGTCGATCTTGGCGATCTCTCGCTTGATCCCGCCGTCGACGGGACGCGCGGCGACGCCATGATCGCCCTCAACTTCGCCGAGAAGACCGTGCTCATCATGGGCACCCAGTACGCCGGCGAGATGAAGAAGTCGGTCTTCACGATCCTCAACTATCTGCTCCCGCTGAAGGGCGTGATGAGCATGCACTGCTCGGCGAACATCGGCAAGGCTGGCGACACCGCGCTGTTCTTCGGTTTGAGCGGCACCGGAAAGACAACGCTTTCGGCGGACCCGAACCGGGCGCTCATCGGCGACGACGAGCATGGCTGGACGGACAAGGGCGTCTTCAACTTCGAGGGCGGCTGCTACGCCAAGTGCATCAAGCTCACCCGCGAGGGCGAGCCGCAGATTTGGGACGCCATCAAGTTCGGTTCGGTGCTTGAGAACGTGCCTCTCGACTGCAACCGGGTTCCGGACTATTTCGACGGCTCTCTCACGGAGAACACCCGCTGCGCGTACCCGGTGGACTTCATCGAGGGCGCGGCGCACCCCAGCGTTGGCGGGCATCCCACCAACATCTTCTTCCTCACCTGCGACGCCTTTGGCGTTCTGCCTCCCATCTCGCGCTTGACGCCCGAGCAGGCGATGTTCCACTTCCTGAACGGCTACACCGCCAAGGTGGCGGGCACCGAGGCGGGGATTACCGAGCCGACCACCACGTTCAGCACGTGCTTCGGCGCACCGTTCCTGCCGCTTCGCCCGAAGGTGTACGCGGAACTGCTCGCGGAGAAGATGAAGAAGCACAACGCGACCGTGTGGCTGGTCAACACCGGCTGGACGGGTGGCGCCTACGGCACCGGTTCCCGCATGAGCCTCAAGCATACGCGCGCGCTCCTCAATGCGGCGCTCGAGGGCACGCTCGCCAAGTCGACGTTCGTCAAGGATCCGGTCTTCGGACTTGAGGTTCCCACTTCGTGCGGCGACGTGCCAGCGGAGATTCTGATGCCGCGCAACACTTGGGCGGACAAGGATGCCTACGACAAGAAGGCAGCCGAGTTGAACGGAATGTTCCAGAAGAACTACGAGAAGTTCGCGTAAGGCTGGTTAGAGGGAGGCGTCTTCCCAATGGAGGGCGCCTCCTTTTTCTGTCAACGGCGTCGTCGGGCGAGCCAGAGGGCCGATAGGGCGACAGCCATTCCCAGCCCACCAGATGGCTCGGGAATGATGGTGTTGTCGAAGTTGTCCGCCATCGCGCCACCAGAGATGCCGATTCCCGTCTGGTCGCCTACCTCCAAGCCTGTAAGGTCCGAGTAGAGGAAAATGCCTGCCATCGGGACCATGGTAACGAGGCGACCGTTGTGGAAGCAAGCTCCGATCGTCTGGTCTTGAACGGGAGTGTCGAACTGGAAGATCCCAAAGTCGAGCAGAGCGCCGTTGTTGCCCTGACGGAGTTCAATCTGATCAAAGAACCCATCGCCTTGAAGATCGCCGATCTTGATGAACACGCCTCGGCTCTCGTCAAGGTAATCAATGGCGAGGGCGACGTAGTTGGGTCTTCCTTCGGCGGAAGCTCGAGCAAACAGGTAGAAGTCTTTGTCGTGGTCAAGACCGCCGTTATAGAGCGATAGACCAAAGGTGTCTTCGGGATTCGTCGCCATGTTGTCGCGAATCCCGATGCTTGGGACCACGGCGGTCCAGTTACTTCCCAGGTCGGGCGAGTTGGACCTGTCGAAGTTGTCAACCCACTGACTGTAGGCAGGGGCGACCACTACGACGAGGCTCAAGACAATTAGGGTTGCTTTCATTTCAGCCTCCTTTTGC
>JAXLTH010000048.1:0-17065 GCA_046330155.1 Fimbriimonadales bacterium
GATGATCTCGGTCGACTGCTTGGCGACGGCGACCGCGCATCGCTTCGACAACGGGCGCTTCTACGGTTGGGAAGGCGTTTACTGTTGTGCCGGAACGTGCCAACACGTTTGGAACTATGCCCAGTCTTCGGCGCGGCTATTCCCCGAGTTCGAACAGTCGATGCGCTCAAGGGTCGACTTCGGGCTTTCGTGGCGGCAAGACGGCGCGATCGACTACCGCGGCGAATCGGGCCGCCAGATCGCGCACGACGGACTCGCCGGAACGATCTTACGCACCTATCGCGAACACACGTTGGCAAAGGACTCGAAGTGGTTGGCGGCGATCTGGCCGCGCGTCAAGAAGACCGTCGGGCGGCTCATCCAAGAGGATCCGAACCGCGACGGCATGCTAGAAGGTGAGCAGTACAACACGCTGGACGCTTCGTGGTTTGGGAAGATCAGTTGGATCAGTTCTCTGTACCTTGCCGCTCTGCGGGCGGGCGCCGCCATGGCGCGCGACATGGGAGAGCCCGGGGTGGCGGCGGAGTGGGAGTCGATCGTCGCAAAAGGCGCCGACACGGTGACCCAAGAGACTTTCAACGGCGAGTACTACGCCATGGTGCGCGACCCCGGGCATCCGCATGCCCCTGGTTATGGTCCGGGCTGCCATGTGGACCAGGTCCTTGGCGACAGTTGGCTCCATCAGGTTGGCCTCCGACCGGCATTGCCTCGCGAAAAGGTGCGCACGGCGTTGCGAGCGCTCTGGAGGCATAACTTCGTGGCGGACGCCGGGGCGGTGATGAACGCGATGCAGTCGCAGATCAAAGGCGGGCGCTGGTACGCGATGCCGGGCGAACCCGGCCTGCTAATGACCACTTGGCCCCGCGGCGGCGCAAAGGACGCCAAAGGCGAAGGCAACCCCGACTGGATGGTCGGCTACTTCAACGAGTGCATGAACGGGTTCGAATATCAAGCCGCCGCCCATCTGATCGCCGAAGGGATGGCAGCGGAGGGTTTTGCCGTCGTTCATGCGCTCCACCAACGCTATTCGCCCGCCAAGCGGAACCCGTACAACGAGATCGAGTGCAGCGACCACTATGCCCGTTCCATGGCGTCGTACGGGGCGTTTCTCACCGCGTGCGGGTTCGCCCACCACGGACCAAAGGGTGAAATGGCGTTCGCGCCGAAGGTGCCGGGAGCCCATTTCCGAGCTGCGTTCACGTGCGCCACGGGCTGGGGAACGTTCGATCAAAAGCTCAGCCGCGGAAAACTGTCGGCGAACTTGACGACACACCACGGGAACTTGAGGTTGAGAAGGCTCACCCTCACTTTCGCGGGAAAGCCGAAATCCGTCACCGTGAACGGCAAACCAGCTCGATTCGAAGCTTCGGAAGGAAGGGTCACGATCCTGATGGACGGCAAACCGAGAACCGACTTAACGGTCCAAGTGGCATAAGAAAAACCCCTCTCCCGACCGGGAGAGGGGTTTCATCGTTTGTTTACGCGCGCTCGATAACGACCTTGGCGTTGATCGGCATGGGGGCGCCAGGGAACGGAGCGTTCTTCCATTCGCCGTCCAGCTTTACCATGGAACCGTCCTTGGTGCTGATCCAGATCTTGCCGCTGGCGGAGGCGGGCTCGTTGCCCTCGGTCTCCTTGTACTCGAAGGTGATCTGCACGGCGTCGAAGTCACCGACCTTCTCGATCTTCTCGATCTTGTACTTGGCGGTCGCCGCCACGATGCCGAGTTTGTCGTTCTTGGCGATCTTGGTCTCCCAGCTATCGCCGACCGCGACGTCCTTGCCCGGCATGTAGAAGCTGCTCATCGCCGCCATGCGGTAGGCGGTGCCGTCGACCATGTCGCCCTTGAGCTCGACGACCTCGCCAGTTGCCTTCGACACGGTGACCTGGGGCGCATCGTTTTGCGGAGCGTCCACGTCTTGATCGCCCAACTTGACCTTCAAATCGGTCTGAGAAGACTCAGTGGTGATATCGCCGTTGTCGGCGACCTTGAGAATCTTCTCGTTCATGTTGAGCGACACGGTGGCGCTCATGCCCTGAATGTCGACCTCGGCGCGCATCTTGTACTTGGCAACGTCGCCTTCCTTCGCGACGCGCTTCAGGCTGACGCTCTGCGCCATAGAAAGGGCGGCCAGCGCCGCCACGGTGAGAACGGTGATAACTCGGATTGGTTGTTTCATATGCCCTCTTTTTGGGTTTGGCCGGGGTCCGGCCGTTAGTATCCGATACGCGCCAAGGGGCCAACCCGTTTCGCTCGGTTCGTCGAAACCCGCCTCACCCAGGCCGCGCGCCATTTCCTGATAAGGCTCCTTTACAAATTGCAGGGATTTCTGCGCTGATTTTAGATATTCTGAACCGTCTTTTCGGATATCGTAAGAAAACCGGGTGGGCAATTGGTCCCAAAAGGCTTCCGGAGGCAAGGGACCCCACGCACAATGTTGGGCGGAGGAACCAAACAGGAAATGCAAAACAAATCGATGGTCGTCAGTTGGGAGTCGCACTTGGTGCAGCGAGCGAAGATGGGAGAAACGGTGGCGTTCGAGCTGATCGCCGACCAGTACCGATCCACGCTCACCAGCCTCGCGATCCGCATGCTTCGCAACTCGGACGATGCCAAGGACGTGGTGCAGGAGACGCTGGTCAAGGCGTACCGCGCCATCAAGGACTTCGACGGCGACCGGCCGCTGAAACCATGGCTCTGCCGAATTTGCTCCAACTGTTGCGTCGACTTTGTGCGGAACAAGAAGCGCGAGGGCGAGTCCCTTGACGCCCACGAATACATGCTCGCCGATCCGGACCAGAACCTGGAGGAGAAGGCGATCCGCGCCATGCGGCAGCGAATGGTCATCGAGGCGGTGGGACGCCTTCCCGACAAGTATCGCAAGATCGTCTTCATGCGCCACTTCCGGCACATGGACGTGAACGAGATCGCCGATGCGCTCGCCAAGCCCGAGGGCACGATCAAGAGCTGGCTGTTCCGAGCGCGAGCTCTACTGAAGAAGGACTTGCAGATGTCGCTGGGCCACGCGTAAGCAAGAGCCTCATCTGCAGGGCGGGGACGGATTTCGTCCCCGCCCTTTTTGCTTTCAGGCGTCGTGGTCGTGACCGCGCGGCATGGTCAGGGCGAACCCTGGAGACCGCGTGATCGGCGGTACTGGAAGGCGGACACCGAGCCCGCCTTCGCCGCTCCGATCATCCTCGTCCTCGTCGTCCTCTCTGTCGATCTCACGAAGCAGGCGGATCAGTTCCAACATCCGAGCTCGCTGGGCAAAGATCCCTGTTCGGGGGCGTTTCTCGGTGACCTTCAAAGGCTCGGGCTCCTGTTGGGGTCGGTCGCGGTAGGCGGCTCGCCACGTCGCCGATAGGTCGTCCTCGTTAGGATTGCGCTCCCTGACGATCTCCCCAAGACAGTAGGTGTTCCTCGCCAGGTGCTCAACCCATAACTTGGCTTCGGAAAGGGACGGAAACTCGTCGACTTGGAGGAGTCGATCGATGCCCCGTTCGCGCATCGGGTAACTCACTGAGCCGTTGACGTAACGACCGATCATCGCCATGGGATCTTCGGTCGCCACCACGCTGTAGTCGTGGTTGCGACTTGCGAAAATGAGCACGAACCCTGGTCCCTCCATGTCCCTGTTCCACCCATAATACGTCACATTGTCCAAGTCGCCAAGCCCTTTTCGCGATACCCGAAAGACCCCGTTGGACATGCTCGTTCTGTACGGCATGCCCGTTCTGTTTTTTGTCATCGCTTGGTGGGGGATCACCTCTTTGCTGGGTCCGGCACCGCCTCCCAAGCCGGTCAACCTGATTCGGGACGGCGCCGCCCAGCCCGGCATGCTCATCGACCGCGTCGTGGAGAAGGTTGGCCAGCCGAAGAGCATCGAGAGCTACCCCGACGGCACCCAAGGCTACGTCTACCACCAAGGCACGGTTGAACCCTTCGTGGAGGAGGAAGCCACGGTCGTCGTCAGCGAAAACGGCATCGTCTTGAGGGTGGCTATCGAGAAAGTGACCGTGCCCCAACCCTCATCCGATTCCTCAAAGTAGCCTAAGGGATCTCGGCGAAGGAGGCGATGGCATCAGGGGGCGACGCCTTGCCCTCTTCGGGGCGGGAGATGAGCACCGCTCGTAGTCCCGCTTCTCGCGCGGCGACCACCTCCTCGATCACGTCGCTCACGAACAACATCTCGTGTGGGTGCAGGCCGACGTGCATGGCGATCTGCGCGTAGGAGGCGGCTTCCCGCTTGGGTCCCACCAACGTATCAAAGTTGCCATCGAAGAGGCTCAGGGCGCTCCCGGTCGGCAAATGTTCGAAGATCAGCCGTTGGGCAAGGACGCGCCCGACGAATAAATGAAGACGCGGGCGCCCAGGCGCCGCCACCGTTCGATCGCGGGCAGCACGTCGGGATAGACTTCGCCCTTCAGTTCGCCGTCGCGATAGCCCTGCTCCCAAATCTTCCCCTGAATCGCCTTCAAGACGGTGGACTTCCGGTCGCGATCCATGAGCCAAAGGAGGTAACCCAGCGCCTGGTCGGGCGAGTAGACCATCGGGTAATCCGCGTCGGTCGACGCCTCGTCGGCGAGGAGCTTGAAGTCGTCGTCGTCCCGGTGGAGGGCGACGTAGTCCGCCATCTTCTGCCGGGCGTACGGAAACAGGGTGCGCGTCACGAAGTCGACAGGCGTCGTCGTGCCCTCGATATCGAGCAGGTAGGCGCGCGGGGTCACAACCCGAATTTACTTGATGGCGAACTCGTCCGCGATCAGAGTTCCTGCAGTTGGGGCGGAATGAACGTCAAGCCGAAGCACAACGGCATGTAGCCCGCGTCCGCGCCGCTCTCCGTGTAGTGCGGAGTCCAGCCCGAAGGATCTTGAAAGAGGCGAATGGCGCGAATGCGCTTGTCGCCGCAGAGATCGAACCAGTGCCACGTGCCGGCGGGCACGCGCAGAAGGTCTCCCTCGCTCACGGTTACCGAGACCACGTCGCCTTCCCGGGGCCGGATGTGGAAGAGGCCGTGCCCTTCGATGATGAAGCGAACCTCGTCCTCGTCGTGCCAATGCTCCTTGTTGAACTTGTTCAGCATCGCGTCGAGTCCCGGCGTGTCGGGCTTCACGTCGATCACGTCTGCCGTCACGTAGCCACCCGAAGCCTTCAACTCTTCGATCTCGCGGGCGTAGGCCTCGAGAATCTCCGCGTTGGAAGCCGACTTGTCGACCGGATGATCGGTGTTCCAGTTCTCGTAACCGATCCCAATCTCGGCGAGAAAAGCCTTGATCTCGTCGTGGCCCTCGATCGTTCGTTCTTGGTCGGGAATGCGGACGGTTGCCATTTTTCTAGATCCTAATCTACGCCGTTGCCATGAGCCCGGTTCCGCACCACGACCTCGAACAGAAACTCGAACGCCTCGAGATGTCGCTGCGCTTGGGCGATGCTGTCGCCCCAAGTGTAGAGTCCGTGCCCGCGCAACAAGACCCCGTGCGCCCGCGGGAACTGCTCGGCTGTGTCCGCAAGGACGCCGGAAAGTGCTTCCATGTCTTGCGAGTTGTCCACCACGGGCACGAGTTCTGAAGCTTCGTGGGTGGTGTTCCCCTCCAGCGCCTTGAGCATCTCCAGACCCTCTATTTCAAACGCCCGTCCCGGCCGAAGCGAGGCAATGGTGTTCCAGATCGAGTGCGTGTGCACGATGACCTTGCCTCCCCAACGCTGGGCGATGGCGACGTGGAGCAAGGTCTCTGCGCTCGGCTTGCCATTCCCTTCCACCACGGTTCCCTTCTCGTCCACCACCAAGAGCTTCTCGGGGCTCAACGTGCCCTTGTCGATGCCGCTGGGGGACACGACGAGGCGGAACGGTTCGAGCGATTGCACATAGCTGTAGTTGCCGCCGGTTCCGGGCGACCAACCGCGCGCGTGGATCGTGTGGACGAGTTTGACGAAGGCCTCTTTCATGGATTGGGGAAGCTAAGAGGGTACCTGCCCTAGAGCAGCCCGCTGAGGTCGGCACTGGAGGAACACCCCAGCGGAGCGGTCTGGGTGACGCCGCAAAGCACGAGATGCGTCGGGCAGCCCGCGCGGGTGCCAGCCAACAGGTCCGTTTCAGGCCGATCGCCCACGACGAGCGCGTCCTCTGGAGCCACCTGTGCCTCAGCAAGGATGAGCTTGACCAGATACGGATTCGGCTTGCCCACGACCTCGGGCTCGACCCCTGAACACGTTTGGATTCCAGCAAGGACGGCGCCGGCTCCGGGCTCCAACCGCCCGCCTTCCAGAGGGTAGGTGACGTCTGGGTTCGTTGCGACGAGCTTGGCGCCTCCGATCAGGCGCTGAAGCGCCTCGTTCATCCAATCGTAGGTGAAATTACGGCAGATGCCGACGACCACGGCATCAACCGGACCCTGCTTGAACACGGGCACTCCGCCCGCTTCCAGTGCGTCGATTAGCGCGGGCTCCCCGACCACAAAGGCCGAACCCAATCCTCTGCCCCGAAGGTAGTGAGCCGCGCCAACGCCCGAAGTCATGATTTCGGACGCCGAGGCCCGGAATCCCAACCGATGCAGCTTCTCTTGCAGCCACGCCACCGACCTTCCGGAGTTGTTCGTGAGAAAGCGCACCTGGGCGCCGCGCCGGCGGATTTCCACCAGGGTGTCGACCGCATTCGGCGTCGGCTCCTCGCCGCGAAACAGAGTGCCGTCGAGATCGAAAATGTACAGCGGATACGTGCGCATTACAGCTGCCGCGTGACCACAAACTCGGCAACGCTGCCCAAGAGGTCCCGGTTTGCCGTCGGAGGGAGCGCGGCAAGCGAATTCAGGGCGGTGGCAAGATGGTCGCGAGCCGCCGCTTCGGCTTGAGCGAAGGCTCCCCTCTCGTTCATCCAACCGGTGATCATGCGTACCTCGTCGTCGGAGACGCCGTTTCCAAACTTGCCGCTGGCAAAGGTCCGTTCTTCCTCGGTCAGGAGGTCGCGCAGGTAGATCAAGGGAAGGGTGGCGCATCCTTCGCGGAAGTCGGTGGCTTGCGGCTTGCCCGTCTTCACCTGATCGCCTCGATAGTCAAGCAAGTCGTCGGCAATCTGGAATGCCATGCCGATGTGGTAGCCGTAGCTGCCGAGAGATTCGACCATCGTCTGAGGCGCATTTGCGATCAGACCCCCGAGCTCGCAACAAACCTGGATGAAGGTGGCGGTCTTCATCTTCAAGATCTCGCGGTGCTCCGCCTCGGACAGCTCAAACTCGCCTCGCGATTCCAGTTCGCGGACCTCGCCTTCGGCGAGATCGACCACCACCTTGGAAACCCGGCGAATGATCTCGAGGTCGCCATCGACCGCCAGGATCTGCATCGCCTTCGCCAACAAGACGTCTCCGCTGAGAATGGCGGCGGTGTTCCCAAAAACCGCGCTGGCGGTGGCGCGTCCCCGGCGGGTGTCCGCGTGGTCGATGACGTCGTCATGGATGAGCGTCGCCATGTGGATCATCTCCACACAGGCGCCCAGCTTCCTCGCTCTCTCCACCTCAAAAGGAAGGCCCGTGGAACTGGCAGCGAGGCTCACAAGCGCGGGCCGCAATCGCTTGCCACCCGCCCGAAGCGTGTGGAGCCCGACCTCCTCGACCAGGCGGACCTGAGACCGCATCTGATCGTCGAGGACCTGCTCCAACGCCGTGGCTTCGGCGATGATTTTGGCGACGACCTCTTCGGAAGCGTTGCCCAGGAAACCGGATGTGTTCATTTCTTCCTCCCGTAATGAATGCAAATGTTTCCAAAGAAAAGATCGCGGTAGCCGCAATCGACAAATCCGGCGCGCTCCAAAGAAGAAGTCAACTCGGCTCGACTCCAAAAGCGTTGGGTGCTCTCCGGCAGGTAGGCGTACGCCTTCTTGCTGCTCAGCACGCCGCCGAGCCAGGGCACGACGGTCTTGAACAGGAGCGTCGATAGCCAGCGCAGGATCGGATTTCGCGGCTTCGCCATGTCGAGCGAAACGAACCGCCCACCGGGCCGCAGCACGCGGTAAGCCTCGGCGTGGGCTTGGTCGATGTCCGGAACGTTACGGATTCCCCAGCCAACCGAAACCGCATCCATCGTGCCGCTCTGGAACGGCAAGCGACACGCGTCGCCGAGGGAGATCCGGTGGGTTCCCAACTTCGACTGCGCCTGGGCCAGCATCGGCAGGCAAAAATCGACGCCTCCCACGAACCCGGTCTCGCCCACAGATTCGAAGAGCGGGACCATAAAGTCGCCCGTGCCGCAACAAACGTCGAGCGCCTTGTCGCCAGGGTGCAAGTCGAGCATCGCCACCGCCGCCTTTCGCCAACGGTGATGCAGCGAGAGGCTCATCAGCCCGTTCATGAGGTCGTACTTGGGCGCGATGCCCGCGAACATGTCGCGAACAGCTTCGCGCTTGGCGGCGCCTTCGGCGGTCCAGGGCTTTTCGGCGGTGGGATGCGCCATGACGTTCCGGAAGTTATACCGCGCTGAACACTGAACTTTCAGAACTGAGTGAAAGTTTGTCATGGGCACGACAGCCAAGGCGATAAACTGTCGCGACGTTGATCGCGTTACTCATCGGCTTCGGATTTGCAGGGTGGACCCGGTTGGTGCTCAGGAAGTGGCTCGAGTCGCTCGACCCGGCGCTGGCGCTCGGAGTCGCCGGGCTCGTCGGGCTCGGGGTGTGCGGATGGCTCGTCCTGCCCCTCGGGTTGCTTAGCGTCCCAATCGCAACCTACGCGTGCCTTGCACTCGCCGCCGTGGGCGTCATCCTCAACTTCTTGCCGGCCTGCGGCGCCAGACCTTCGGTTGCCAAGCCCGACGCGATCGGAATCGCGCTCCTCGCGGTCGTTCTCGCCGCATTGGCCATGGCGACCATCGGCGCGTTCGCGCCATCGGACACCTTGGATTGGGACGCCTTGGCGTACCACCTTGCGGTACCCAAGTTGTGGATCGAGCACGGCAAGATCGACTTCATCTCCTTCATCCACCACAGCAACTTCCCGTTCGTGGTCGACAACCTCTTCCTGCTGGGACTGAAGTCCGGCGAGGCGGGCGCAAGCTATTCAACGCCCTGTTCTTGGCTTGCGGGTCGCTTGCTGTTTTCGGCTTGGCGCGGTCGCTTTGGGCTAGGGCAGGTTGGTGGGCAGCGGCGGCATTTGCCACCGTGCCAACCGTGATCTGGGAATCGGGCACCGCCTACATCGACATGGCGCACGGGCTCTACGCAGGAATCGGTGCGGCGCTTATGCTCACAGGCCGAGAGTCCCGATCCAACCTGTGGCTGGGCGCCCTGTTGCTGGGATTCGCGGTGGGCAGCAAGTACACAGGACTCCAAGCGGTCGTGGCGACCGGACTCGTCCTGATCCCCGCGATCGGCTTCCGCACGGCGGCGCTTGCGTGCCTTGCCGCCGTTGCCGTAGGGA
The DNA here is from genome assembly GCA_046330155.1 of Fimbriimonadales bacterium. Classification (GTDB taxonomy): domain Bacteria; phylum Armatimonadota; class Fimbriimonadia; order Fimbriimonadales; family Fimbriimonadaceae; genus CALMEF01. The sequence continues at coordinate 9,406 of JAXLTH010000048.1, forward strand.
GCCCCTGGTACGTCCGCAACGTCATCAACACGGGCAACCCCGTGTATCCGTTCTTCTATTCCAAGCTGGGTGGCAAGAACTGGAGCGACTTCAACGCGAAGATCTACGCTGAAGAGCAAGGCACGTTTGGGGTCCCGAAGTCGGGCATCGACGCGATCGGTTCGGCGGTGCTCGGCCTCGCCTATCAACCCGGGCGCTATACAAACCCGATGCCCGCGCTCAACGCGGAGACAACGCCGCCGCAAGGTGCGAGGGGCCTTCCCGTGGCGGCGATGGGCGCCGCGCTTTTCGTCGCCGGTCTCGCTTGGGCGTTCTCGGGAAGGGCGGGGCGCTTCGAGCGACAAGCCTTGGGATGGGTGTTGGTCACGTTGGCGATGTGGTGGGCGCTCAGCCAACAAAGCCGGTATATCGTCACGGTGGCCCCGCTTCTGGCCATTCTGCTCGGCGGGGCGGCAGTTCGACTGCGCGCGGGCCCGGTCGTGGCGGCAGTGGCGGCGCTTCAGGCGCTGTACTCGCTGTGGCTCATCAAGACCGTAAGGACCGACGTCCAACTGCCGGTCGTCATGGGCCAGATGTCACGCGAGGATTACTTGAAGCAAGCCGTGAGCTTTTACGAGCCGTCCCAGGAGATCAACTCGATCGTGAAGGGGGGACGCGTGGCTCTCTACGACGAGGTGTTCGGTTTCTTTCTCGACGTGCCGTACTTCTGGGCGAACCCAGGGCATAGCATGGAGATCGACTACGCCAATCTGGCCGACGGCAAGGCACTCGCGAACCGTTTCCGCGAGATGGGCATCACCCACGTCTACATGAACTTGGGCGTTGACCGCACGGCCTCGGAGAAGTTCCTCGAAGCGACCCAAAAGGGCTACTCCGACGAAGAACGAAGCGCCGCCTTCGGAGATCCCCGCACCAAATGGCGGGTTCTCGTCGCCGAGGCGGTGCGCGACGGCGAGCTTCGTTCCGTTCAGACCTTCAGAAATGCCATGCTCTTCGAAGTAGGAAGGTGATCGATGTCGTTCCATTTGCCAGCCGACCGGCCGGCGCTCATGGGCATTCTTAACGTCACGCCCGACAGTTTCAGCGACGGCGGGCTGTACGCCGACACGCTTCAGGCGGTGGAACGGGCGCGCACGATGATGGCGGAAGGAGCCGACCTTATCGACGTCGGCGGCGAATCCACCCGGCCCGGTTCAGAACCTGTTTCCGTCGCCGAAGAACTTCGCCGGGTCATGCCCGTCGTGGAGCTGCTTTGCGCAGAAGGTGTTCCCGTCTCCATCGACACCAGCAAACCGGAAGTGGCCAGGCAAGCGGTGGCGTCCGGCGTTGCCGTGGTCAACGACGTGACGGGATTTCGCGACAAGGCGATGATCGAGGCCTGCCTGGGTTCCAACTGTGCGCTCTGCATCATGCATATGAAAGGCACGCCCCGGACCATGCAACACCAAGCCGCTTATGACGACGTGGTGAAGGAAGTCCTTGAGGAACTATCCAACCAGATCGAATCCTGCGAAGAGTTGGGAATCGCGGCCTCGCGCATCTGGATCGATCCTGGCATCGGGTTCGGGAAGACAACCTCGCACAACCTCGAATTGTTGAAGAACCTGGAGCGGTTCGTGCAGACCGATTATCCGGTATTGGTCGGCGTGAGTCGGAAGGCCTTCATCGGGCGGCTTCTGGGCAGCGAAGATTGGCCGTTGCCGGTCGACGATCGCTTGGAGGGCACGCTTGCCGCCCAGGTCGTCGCCCAGATGAAGGGTGCCAAGATCATCCGCGCCCATGACGTGCGCCAGGCCCGAAGGGCCATCTCGATGACTTCCGCGATTCTGGATGCTTAGCCCGTAACATTGCCTGCCCCGTCGTCCACCCTGGGTGGAACCTAGAGACTAAGCCGCATGGAGGCGGCAACGGGAGTCAGGATGGACTACGACCACAATCTGCTAGCCGCAGGGCTTGATCGCTGCCTTAGTCGGGCAAGCGAGTCTCTGCCTCATCGGCCCAATATCCACACCAAGATCCAGCCGATTGTGGCGAACGGCAGGCCGGCAACGCGCCTGTCGATCCCTCAGGAACTTAGCGTCGGGATCAACCTGCCCTTTTCTGGGCAGGCGAACGGCTACCTCATCATGCATTTGCCGTGGAGCGGAGCCCAACGCCTGTGGGGCGAAGTCGAGGCTTCGACGCCCCTCACGCCGAACGACCTCACGTTCGACCATCTGCAGTTCTTCACGAGTTGGGTGCAGCAATGGGGAGTGGAGTTTCTCGATGTGGTGCTTCGACCGAACAACTTGGCATCTGAGATCGAGCCCGCCCGGCTCGCGGTAGAGATGCCCATCGCAATCATGCAAACCGTTGCAATTGAGGCGATGCGTCGAAAAATGGTCGTGGTGCCCTTTAGTCTATCGATTTCGGTTGCCGATACATCAATGGGTGGCCAAGCGTTGCTGGCAATGCTGCCGAGCCGCTTGCGCCAAATCAAAGCTAGGGGAGAGATTGCAGCCTAAATGATCACGCAAGTATTAGTGGGGATGGCCGACATCGAGGTCGTCAAGGGAAGATCAAAGCTCGTGGTTCCGGGACTGGGCTCTGGCGTGGGGATTCTCGCGCTAGACCCGACCGTGGACGTGGCGGGCGCCGCCTACGTTCTGTTACCGGGCGCCGGGGGAACGAACTCCGAGAAGCCGGGCCGCTATGCCGAGACGGCCGTACCGACCATGATCGACATGATGTGCCGCTTGGGAGCGACGCCGGAGAACCTCCGGGTCGCCCTGTTGGGAGCGGCCGAAGCGACCGCATCGGGCACGATCCGGGAGGAGTTCCGGCTAGGAGCCAAGACCGTGGAGACCATCGTGCGGAAGTTCGATGAACTCGGAGTCCAAGGTGTGTTTCAAGACACCGGGGGTGCTTCGGCACGAACTGCCAGCCTCGACGTTGAAACCGGAGACGTGACGGTAGAGACCACGGTGGGCCTCCCAGCCGTTGCCTGTTGCCTGAGGAGTGAAGCCTAATGGTATCGCCGACACTTACTATCGAGTCGTTGGTCGGGAAGACCGACGATCTGCCTTCGATGCCGGAAGCCGCCTTGGCGGTAATGCGAGAAGCCGATTCGGCAACGGGTTCGGCCCAGGGCGTGGCAACCCACCTTTCGAGGGACCAGTCGCTTTCGGCGCGCGTTCTCCGGTTGGCGAACAGCCCCTTCTACGGGTTGACCGGCGAAGTGGTCGACCTCCAGCAAGGCGTAGTCGTGCTAGGCATGCGATGTGTGCGGAACCTCGCCGTAGTCGCCGGCACCTACACCTGGATGTGCCGTCCTCTCAGGGGTTATCGCTTGGAACCCGGACAGCTGTGGGACCACTCGATCAGCGTTGCCGTAGGAGCCCAGCTCATCGCCCGCCAAACGAGAAACGTGTGCCCTGAAACGGCGTTCACCGCTGGGTTGCTACACGACCTCGGCAAGTGTGTGCTGAGCGTGTGGTTGGAGAACAAGCTTGATTTGGCTTGGAAGTACTCTCAACGGGAGAAGGTGCCCTTCTACGTCGCCGAGCAGAAGCTGTTCGGATTCGACCATCAGGCGGTAGGCGCATTCCTCGCCAGCAAGTGGGGGCTTCCGACCGTGTTCGTCGATGCCATCGCCTGGCATCACGAGCCGAAGAGCGCCACGAAAAGCCAAGGCATTGTCGACGTCGCCCATGTTGCCGATTACCTGACAATGACCACCGGGTTTGGGTTGGGTGGCGACGGGCTCCAATACGACCTTGATGAAGAAGCCTTCGCCAGGATCGGATTGAAACCCGAAGGGCTGGAGAAGTTAGTCGGCCAGTTCGTCGACGAAGTCGGAGCCTACAAAGAGATGCTCGACAGCATCTCCGGCGACTAATCCAACGCCTTAGAAGCAGAAGAAGGGCTGCCGGAATACCGGCAGCCCTTCTCCTTTCGTGCTTGGTCTAACGTGCGTAGGGGATCGCCGTCCAGGTGAACACGTCTACGCTGTGGAGCCAGCCGTCGAACGCGGGGCTCTCATCGTTGATGGGCGACCAGGTGAGCCTGGCGCGGACGCCGCCGCTCCCGCCCACGAACTGCATCGCGGTGGTCGTGAGATCGACGTCCGTTGCGCTGTCGCTGGTGGTTCCCGGCCCCGAAGCGACGGTTTGCCAGGTCGAGTTGTCGAACCGGAACAGCTCCAATCGTTGGCTGAGCCCATTCCGCGCCACGGAAGCTTCCACGTGAACCTTAAGTTCGCCGAGCCGCTTTACCGCCGAGGTTCCGTCGAACTGAACCTGGGCGGTGAGCGTCGATGAGTCGTTGAAAAGCGAGACGCCTTGATCGTCGCTGACCTTCAGCGAAGCCAAGTCTTCCGTCATGGACTCGCCCGACGTGACCGTCAGGCTTGATGGCGGGAACGTGCGGGTCGTCGCCGCCTGAACGTTCAGAACGAACAGTCCGCCGTTGATGTCGTTCACCACAACCGTGTTCGACGGGAAGTACGGGTAGTTCGTCCATGTTCCGTTGTAGGTGGCGTTGTTGTCCGCCGGATAGGTATCGAAGAAGCCCGTCTGCGTCGGCGACAATGGGTTGTCGTTGGTGTCGAAGACCCGCAAACCGCTGGTGTAGTTGGACTGGAAGAGGAAGCCATCCTTCCAGTACTGGTTATGGTCGATGCTGTTCACGCCCGATTGGAACGTGGCAACCAGGGAGGCGTTTTCCAATGACGACACGTCGAACACGCGAGTGACCGAGTAGTAGCTGAACGCGTTGTCGTCCAGTTCGTCGTCCAAGTACAGATAGTGCTTGTCTGCACTGATCCACACCTGGTGGGCGTAGCGGACGTTGGGGTACGGCACGCGCTTGATCAAGAACGGAGCGTTCTTGTTGGTGACGTCGTAGATGTCCAAGCCCCGCCCCTCGGAACAGCCGAAGAAGATCTGCCGCCCCGCGTAGGGGCCGCTCGTGTACGTCACCGGCAACGACTCGTGAATGTACACCGGCGTCAGCGATGCGGATCCAACCTGAACGGGGTTCAGCGGGTTCGCCAGACTAAACACGGTGGTCGTGCCCGTGCCGTTCCGGCTACCGCAGGTGTAGAGGAAGCCCGAAATCGGATCGACCGCAATCGTGTGGTTGCGTTGGGGAGCCGCGATCGTACGCACCAAGGTCACGATCCGAGAATCGATTTGGCTCAAGTCCATGACTTGGATGCCCGTGTACGTTTCGGTGACGGCGTAAGCCACGCTTCCGTAAACCTTGACCCCACCCCAAAGGTTGTTCGTGTGCGGAATCGTCGCCACGATGTCGGGATGGCGCGGGTCGGTGACTTCGACGAAAGCCACCTGGTTGCTCAGACCAACCACCGCATACTCACGGCCGCTCGGTGAAACGTAACCCCAGATGTCGTTGCCGTTCTCGGTTCCGGCGCCAAATGCCGCCAGATCCAAGTGCGCGTACATTTCGATGTTGCTTTTCGCGAACTGCCCAAAGCTCGCCGCCGCAAGAGCCAAACCGGTGAACGACAGGGCCAAGCGCCCAAATTTCCGAAAGTTCATGTGCATCCCCACCCGCGCCTCGAACGGGCGCTGTTTTTTGTGGACTGCATTATCCGCCAATTCAGTTCGGAACGGTAGATACAAGCACCTTTATCGCAAAGACCTCCTGGTCGGCTCCAGGCCCAAAGGCGACCGGACGGAGCAAGCGACGGTCGTTGAGCGAATCGTGCTCGTCGTTGTCGTAAGAGATCGTTCCGACGAGGCGGGTGCCCTTCGGGAGCCGAACCGGGGATCGAAAGAGGTACCTGCCCGTCCATTCAACCCTCCACCCAGAAACCCGGAGGAGGGACTTTGTCCGCCCGTCCGGGAGAACCGCTTCGAGCTCAACCTCAGAGGCGTACTTGCGCGCTTCAGGCACAACGGCCAGAACATCCGCGGCTTCGGCGAGAGTTACGTCCGACGTCACCGAGATCGTTGACTTAGGGGGGATGGACGAAACAGGGCCGGTGATCGTCAGCCACCGAGCGGCTTTCGCCCCTTCGCCCGAGTAGAAATCAAGGTCGAAGGACAAGTCCTCCTCTTTGCCCGTGGGCACGACGTACAGGTTAACCAATGCGGTTCGAGAAGACGCCCTTACGGAATATCCGGCGGGCAACCGCCACGCGCCGTGGCCGATGGCCCAAACACCGAGATAGTCCGCGAACCCGCCAAGGGTGCCATTGGCGACCGGCTTCTCGGTGTCGCCTGACGCAAAGCCGACGAGCGCCCACCGGATGGACTGGGCAGATCGCGGGCGAAGCGTGAACCCGGATACGAGCCCCATCTCTGGGACGGGGACCGCTATTGTCGTCCAATAGGGACCGCCCTCGGCGCGTGCCTTGACCCCGGGTGGCGAGGCCTCCGTCCAGTCAGCCTTTAGAACTCGATCCTCCGATTCTGTGACGATGTCTCCGTCGCCCTTTGGGAATCCCGCCCGGAACCAGCGCTGCAGCAGAACCAACTCCCCGTCGGATAGCCGCGGTTGGGGCATCGAGAGGGCGAAATCGGACGTCCCACGATACGGCGGCATGAGTCCGGAAAGGGTGACCGTCTGTACGAGGCCCTTGTTCTTGATCACTTGGGCGTAGGTCTCAAGCGGGAAGGGCCCTGCGTTGCCCGCTCGATGGCACGGCATGCAGCTGCGACGAAACAGGGGCTCAATGTCGCGAACGTACGTTGGCTCTGGTTCCAAAACCCCCATGGCCATCGCCGCCAAAGAACCGAGAACGATCGTCACGACGTCCGAAAGGATACCGATGCTCAGTTTCCTGGCTCTGGCGGCATTCGGGCAGGTTGCGCCCGTCTCGCTGACTTCTTCGGCGGGAGTGGTGACGGCCCTGCCCCCCAAGGGCACGAACAGCTTGACGTTCTTCGTGTCGGTGGATTGCCCCATCGCCAACCGCTATGCGCCGGAAATCAAGCGCATTTCAGAATCTGCGGCGAAGCGCAAGGTGGCGGTCTATCTGGTGTACGCCGGCGAAGGCGTCCTCGCCAAAGAAGTCGAGGAGCATCGCAAAGCCTACGGATACTCCATGCCGGGCCTGTTGGACCCGAAGTTCGAATGGGTCAAGTCGGTGAACGCCACGGTGACGCCCGAAGCCGTCTTGATCGACAAGAAGGGAGCGATTCGCTATCAAGGCCGAATCGACGACCTCTACTCGAGCCACGGCCTAGCGCGAACGCGAGCGACCAAGTTCTACTTGCGAAACGCGATCGACGCCCTTTTGGCGGGAAAAAAGCCCGATCCCGCCTACACGGCGCCGATAGGTTGCCTCATTCCGCGATAGGTCACGCCGTCAGTCGGTCGGTCCCCACGTACGGACGTAGCACCTCGGGAAGAACGACCGAGCCGTCCGGCTGCTGGAATGTCTCCACGATCGCCGAGAAAAGCCGCGGGGTCGCCAATCCCGAACCGTTCAGGATGTGGCAGAACTCCGGCTTCTCTCCCGCCGCCCGGCGGAACCGGATTTGAGCCCGGCGCGCCTGGAAGTCCTCGAAGTTGGAGCAACTCGAGATTTCGAGGTACTTGCCCACGCCCGGGGACCAGACTTCCAAGTCGTAGCACTTTGCCGCCGAGAAGCTCATGTCGCCTGCGCACAGCAGCACGACGCGATAGTGCAGACCAAGAATCTGGAGCACGC
>JAXLTH010000049.1:0-16773 GCA_046330155.1 Fimbriimonadales bacterium
TCGAACGAATCCGTAGCCTCGATCTTAGTAGGTAAGGGCGCGCGACGAGGAGGTTTGCGAGATACCGTCCCCGTCAAAGCATCGTCACGTAGACGCGGTTACTCGGCGCGCCGAGAAAGTCGACTCTTTTCTCGTGGGACCATTTACCCACACAGTTCGCGAAATATCGAACTGTTAGAGTAACATCACGGTGTGCATCACGAAGAACTCGCAACCGTGTGCCGCGCGTTGGGCGACCCGACCCGAGCGCACATCTTCAAGTTCCTCCTCGGCTGTTGCTGTCCCGTGGCGGTCCAGGAAGGCGGGGAAGTCTCTAGAATCGAAGATGTGACCGCGGGAACCGTCTGCTGCCACGTTACGGGCGGCGAAAAGGTCACCTCCACCATCAGCTTCCACCTGAAGGAACTGCGAAACGCGGGGCTGATCACCATGGAGCGGCGCGGCAAGCACATGATCTGCGCCGTCGATCGCCAAGCTCTGGCAAAGGTGGGCGAGTTCTTCCGAGATGCGTTAAGGGCGGCGGAATGCTGCCCAGGAGACTGACTGTGGCAACGAACAATCTGACCGATCGAGAGGATGTGCGCGAACTCGTGCGCCAGAAGTACGGCGAAGCCGCGCTTCGCGTCATGAACAACCAAGGTGGCTCGTGTTGTGGCGGATCGACCGAGACGGCTTCGGCATGCTGCGGAACCGAGACGCAGGCGACGACGGAAGGCGCTTGCTGCGGCAACGCGGAAGACCCCATCACCTCGAACCTGTATTCCGATTTGGAAGCCTCTCAAATCCCCGAAGCCGCGCTGCTTGCCAGCCTCGGCTGCGGAAACCCCACGGCACTTGCCCAACTGAACACGGGCGAAGTTGTCCTTGATCTGGGCAGCGGCGGCGGAATCGACGTGCTCCTTAGCGCCAAGCGCGTTGGCCCCACCGGGTTCGCCTACGGATTGGACATGACCGACGAAATGCTCGCGCTTGCCGAGAAGAACAAAGTCGAAGCCGGCGCGCAAAACGTGCGGTTTCTGAAGGGGCATATCGAGGAGATCCCCCTGCCCGACAACTCGGTCGACGTCATCATCAGCAACTGCGTCGTCAACCTCTCGGCGGATAAGGACCAAGTCCTGCGCGAGGCGCTTCGCGTCCTCAAGCCCGGCGGCCGCTTTGCCGTTTCCGACGTGGTGGTGGAGGGCGGCATGCCCGAAACGCTGCGCAAAGACATGGAGATGTACGTCGGGTGTGTTTCCGGCGCGCTTGAAAAGGACGACTATCTGGCGAAGTTGGCGGCGGCAGGCTTCGTCGAAGCGGGCATCGAGCCCACCCGGCGTTACCGGTTCTCCGACCTTGAAGGCTCCTGGGCGCCCAAGGGTATCGCCGCCATGACCGACGCCGAGAAGCAGTCGGTGGACGGCAAGATCATGGGAGCGTTCATCCGCGCCCGAAAGCCTGAGGCACGGTGATGCAGACTGGTCGCAAGCGTCTCTCCTTCCTCGACCGCTATCTCACGCTGTGGATTTTCCTGGCGATGGCGGTCGGGGTCGGCATCGGGCATTTCGTGCCCGGCATGCCCGAGCTAATGGGGAAGCTGCAGGTGGGAACCACCAACGTGCCGCTTGCGATCGGCTTGATCCTGATGATGTATCCGCCGCTCGCCAAGGTCCGCTACGAGCGCCTTCGCGACGTGTTCGCGAATCGACGGGTGCTGGCGGTGTCCTTGGTGCAGAACTGGGTCGTCGGCCCCATCTTGATGTTCGGCTTGGCGGTAACCCTGTTACGAGACAAGCCCGAGTACATGACCGGCTTGATCTTGGTGGGATTGGCGCGGTGCATTGCCATGGTGCTGGTGTGGAACGACCTCGCCGAGGGCGATCGCGACTACGCGGCGGGCTTGGTGGCGTTCAACTCCATTTTCCAGGTGCTGTTCTTCGGGCTGTACGCCTGGTTCTTCATCACGGTTTTGCCGCCCTACTTCGGCTTGAAAGGCGCGCTGGTACCCGTCGGCATCGGCGAGATCTTCTCCTCGGTGATGCTCTACCTGGGCATCCCGTTCTTCGTCGGGATGCTGACCCGTATCGTCGCCTTGCGCACGAAGGGCGAGGACTGGTACCAAACCCGCTTCCTGCCCAAAGTGGGACCCATTACCTTGGTCGCGCTTCTGGCGACCATCGTGGTCATGTTCTCGCTGAAGGGAGACCTAATCGTGCGTCTCCCGCTCGATGTTCTGCGCATCGCCTTGCCCCTGGCCATCTACTTCGCGGTGATGTTCCTGGTCAGCTTCTGGCTTGCGAAGGGTGCGGGGGCGGACTACCCGAAGACCGCAACCCTTGCGTTCACCGCGGCGGGCAACAACTTCGAACTTGCGATCGCGGTGGCGGTCTCGGTCTTCGGCATCGGTTCGGGGCAAGCGCTGGCGGCGGTGGTCGGTCCCTTGGTCGAGGTGCCCGCCCTCATCGGTTTGGTCACGGTCTCGTTCGCCTTGGGCCGTCGGTATTTCCCAACCGCTTTTGGAACGGCACCGGGTACTCACTCAGCGGTCGGAGATAGCGCATGACGGTTCTCTTTGTGTGTGTGCACAACGCCGGGCGCTCCCAGATGGCGGAGGCGTTCTTGAGAGCAATGGCGAAGGAGCGCGGCCTCGCGGTGACCGCTGCCTCGGCGGGAACTCTGGGCGGAGGGTCCATCAACCCCGTGGTCGCCGAGGCGATGCGCGAAGTCGGCGTGCCCCTCGACGGGCACTACCCGAAAGCCCTTACTCAAGCGATGGCGGATTCCGCCGACCTCATCCTATCCATGGGTTGCGGCGTGGACGCCGAGGCTTGTCCCGCGAAGTTCCTGGTCGCGGAGGATTGGGGCTTGGACGACCCAGCGGGCGAACCCATCGAGCGGGTGCGCGAGATTCGAGACCAGATCCGTCACCGCGTCGATGGCCTAATCGACCGCCTGAACTGAACGGGGTATATCCCTTGGCATGACCCTCGTCGCCGTTCTCCTTCTCGCGCAGACCCAGGTGCAGGACAAGCCCTACGCCAAGGAGATCGCAGAGTTCAAGCGGCAGGACGCCGCCGCGCCGCCCGCGAAAGGGCAGATCGTGTTCATCGGCAGCTCCTCCTTCACCCGGTGGAGCAAGGTCGGCGAGGCGTTTCCGACGCGCCGAATCCTCAATCGCGCATTCGGCGGCTCCCAACTGCGAGACGTCACGCTCTGGCTCGACGACGTGGTCTTCGCTTACGAGCCGCGCCAAGTGGTGCTGTACTGCGGCGAGAACGACTTTGCCGCCGACGAAAGCCTGGAGCCGCCCACGGTGGTGCGCGCTTCAAGACCTGTACCAGGTCCGCCACCGGTGCCGAACGTGGACTTCATCTACGTCTCGATGAAGCCGAGCCCCGCCGCTGGCACCTGGCGCCCAAGTTCCGCGCCGCCAACGAATCCATCCGGACCTTTCTGAAGAAGGAGAAGCACACCCGCCTTCGTCGACGTCTGACGATGATGCTGCTGGGCAAGGACGGCAAGCCAAAGCCCGAGATCTTCGTGGACGACCGCCTTTCACGCGAACGACGACGGCTACAAGCTGTGGATCCGCTCTTGGACAAGGTCTTCTTCGCGGCAAGCCGGTCGGCCCTGGCCGAGCGCGTTCGTCCAGGGTTCCGTCGTCAAGTCCGTGAGGCTCGTCGATGCGGGCGTTGGCTTGCCGCAGTCGGCTTGCCAGGGCCATGACGATGTTCGACAGCACGATGAAGCCCCACTGCCGGTTCTGGTTCAGCGGCCGGCGCAGGTCCAGGTCAAGGATAACCGCCGCGGAAACGGGCCCGACGCACGTCACGTTGGCGGTTCGCGGCCGGGCATCGGCCGAGCCGACCTCGCCCACCACGCTGTTCTGTAACCTCGCCCAGCCGGTCGCCGTCGTCAGTCGTGACCACCAGATTCCCGACATGATGACAGGTCTGGTCGGGGCTTCGCATTCAACAGGTGAGGACTGCCCGGGTAGCGCATCTTAATCGTCACCGAGTCCCGCGATCTGGGCGATCTCGTCGTCGCCGAGTCCGGCAACCAAGTAAGCGTTCTTCAGGGCAGAGGCTTCAACCATCGCGCGAGTGTACAGCAGTTGAGAGACTCGATGCCGCGCCGTAGCCGCTCACGTACCCCTCCCATCATTTCTGCCGGTTCCAGATGAGCGCGGTCTGCATTTGCCTTCCGCCTGTGCCGGATTTGCCATACTGCGCTTTTGCTAAGAAGAACAGGGTCGGTAAAGGCGACCTTCATGGAAAAGTGCGCGGCAGGCGGTCCTCTTTTCTTGAGTGAGGAGGAGTGCATGAAACCACGAACAACATGCATGCCCCACGCTTTGGCGCTCGCGATGGGCATCACCGTTGCGGCGAGCCGGAGCGCCATGTCGGGCAGCGGTAGTCAGGCGCCTTGGTCGCTCCAGCCGAGCTTCCCCGGGGTTGCTCAGATTGGACACGTCAACATCGGTGGGACCTTCAAAGCAACGAACATCTACATGGATTCGGCCAACGGAACATCGGCTTTTGTTCACACTGGAGCAGGAGGAAACGCACGCTGCCGGAACAAGCGAAACCCAAAGGCTATCCATTGGCGGTTTCTCCTTGAGTGAAAACACGGTAGCCGGGGCAATGCTCCGCCACCGGAGTCTCGGACTCGTCGCGTACGACGTCAGCGTCTATAGTACTAACGGCAACATCTTGAACGACATGGGCTATTTCTTCCCTGACAAGAGTCGAGAGCGCCGGGTCGGACAGTTCGGTATGGCCAAAGCGGTGTTTTGGTTTCTCGGCGGTGGCTACGAAGCGACCAGTCTGGCACCTACATCTCTCGGCGCCGCCGCATCAGCACCCTTGGTTTGTTCACGTCTGGGAGCGAGCGCGTGCGCGTTCATCCTTCCAGGGGATGAGCATTGCAACCACAGTAGCGTCGACGCTCACCGTTGGAGGATTCGGCTGGAGTTGGACAGTTGGAGGCGCCTGGCGGCGGCGTGGCTGACTTCTCCATGGACGCAAGTGGGCGCTACCTGGGCACCGTTTCGGCGACTCAAGTTCTATGCAGGTGTGGTTGGGCTCAAGCAGCCTGACCACGGCGGAGCAGCACCATCTTTGAAACGCCCGGCTCAAGCTTGAGGTTATCGAACCGAATACGGCGCACAATGTTTCGGGTGCCAGGGTCTTCGCCGGTGGGCAGGGCGTCTCATCGATCCACCCGGGCGGAGACTGGTGGAACGGCGGCCTGGAAGCCACCGGCCCGAACGGCATAATCGGTGGCACGAACGTGGCGGGCGGAATTGGCGTACTTGCCATGTCAACGGCCAGCTTCGGCATTGCTCTTTACGGTTATGCGCCCGCGTCTTCAGGAACCAACTACGGCGTCATCGGCGACGGGGTCGGAAACGGCACCAGCTACGGTTTGTTTTCGTATGGACGGACCGGCGCCTCGGGAACCAAGTCGTTCCGCATAGACCACCCGCAGGATCCGACGAACAAGTACCTGCTCCACTACTCTGCAGAAGGCCCCGAGCCGCAGAACATCTACAACGGCACGGTGACCACCGACGAAAAGGGCGTCGCCTGGGTGACCCTTCCCAGCTACTACGAGGAGATCAACAAGAACCCTCGTTACCAGTACGACCGTGGTCGACGATACGGCTAGGCCGGGATTCGTCAAGTCAAGAAGATCGCCCCGGAAGATCAATGCAACCAGTTCATGATCCGCCGAGCAGGCGCCCAACATCGGTCCAGTTGGGAGGTTGAAGCCCGGCGCAACGACCGCTTCGTGCAGAAGTACGGCGCGCCGGTGGAAGTGGAGAAGGAGGGCAGGAAGCCCGCGGCACCTACCAAGATCCCAAGCTGTACGACGCCCCCGCCGAGATGGGCATGATGTTCCAGGCGCCCGGCAAGGCGAAGTCGGCCCCGGCGCAGATCCGCCGCCGCCCGATGCCAAGCGCGCCGCGATCCCGGCGTGCCGCTGGGCAAGGGCTTGACCCAAACACTTGGCTCCCGGTCGGCATCTTGCAGGCAAGAAGGACTAGCGTCTTCTCGCCTCGCGCTTGCCGTCGCCCCTCTCCCGATTCGCCTCGGGGAGGGGCTTTTCTTTTCGTACCCGCAAGTGAAAGGCAAGTGAGAAGAGCGGGTGGTAAAGATATGAGGCGATCCCGGAACGGGGACTGTGGAGAGGGAAGCATCGATATATTGGATTTGGAGAGAAACCTGACTCGGATACGTGTCGACGCTGGCATCGCTGAGGAGACCAGCCAGTTTCGATGAGCACCATCGTGCCCGTCACCTTGCTGAGCCTGTGCATGGGCAAAGCTCCGACCGCCTCGAGGTGGGCCGGACGGAGGCGCTGGCTTCGGTAAAGTTTCTCGCCAAGGTTGACCGGCGGTTTCGAGTCTGAACCAAGGCGCTTGATTCGCCCTTTAGCTACAGTTTCTCGGACGGCCACGTCACCGTCACGGTGACGAAGAAGACGGGCTGGATCCACTCCTACCACGACTATGAGAGGGAAAAGGAGTGGTGGTACGGGCGTCGGCCGAAGTCGAAAGCGAACCCTATCAAGACCCCGCAGCAGGCTAGGCTCCGCTTGCAGTCCTGGCAAACCAAACTGGGCCTGCCCAAGGAAGCTCGATTGGACCAGGTGGGCTTGCGAGGTGCTAGCCAAGGGCATGAGAACTCTATGGCGACCGCAAGGAGGATGTTCCGACCCTATGCCTTCAGCTTTCATACTCCCGCGGGTCGTGGGCGATGATCCTGGACACCTATGATGGCCAGTTAGTGGAGTTCATTGCGTCACCAACCCCGCAGTGGAAAGTCGCAAAGCCTAAGCTAGGGATTGAGCCCTACGAGGCACGCGCCACGGCATTGAAGCGAATTCGGAATGAAGTGAAAGCCACGGGCGTGGTGGATAGCTTCGCGATATCGAACCTTCGCTGTGCTGGGATCTTCCGGGAGCGACGGCAAAGGCGCGCTTGGTCTATCGATTCGAGTGGCGCCAAAAGTCTGGCGGCATGGTGCTTATTGATGCGAGCGGGAGCGGTAACACGGTTTGTGCTTCGTAAACCCCGACGCTAATGCACGGACTGAGGAGAGGAAAATGGCGGCAACTTTAAGGATCGACATCGTTCCCCACGATGGGGGCGAGCACGACTTGGTCAGGCTGGAGGAGGCATCCGGCCGTCGCGGTGGCGGTGGACCGCGGCCTGCGTGGTCTTCTGCGCCAGCGATGGCACCAACCCAGCCTGCACGGCCGGCAGTGCACGTCTTCGAAGGCAAGCTCACCGGGGCGCGGGCAAAGATGACGGACGACGGCGTCGGCGTGGTCTCGCTGGCGTTCGACACCGTCACCCCCGTGCGGGCGGTGAACTAGGAGGAGATGGCACACTCGGCACAAGCAATGAATTCGCGTTATACTCGATCTGCAATCGGAAGTCTGGCAAGTCCTCGCGGCTCTCGCACTCGGCAGTGCCGTAATCGATAGGTTCGAAGTACTGTGGACACCCATCGCTTGCTTACCGCAGGTCCCTGGACCTGCTCAAGATTGAGGGAAGTGATAAAAATGAATCGTAGCAACTTCGATTTCGGTGGTTTCAAGGGATTCCACTACCGCACCACGCCCGGTTGATCCGGTCGAGGCTCTTTCGATCGGTTAAGGTAACGAATCCGTCAACGATCTGTGGCTCGGACAAGGGCGACCTCTTCGAGGATAGCACGAACGGAGGAACGAGTCAGATGTATGTGTGTACAGCTAAACACTGGGTACGGCAGACGCTCGTCGGGCTCCTCATTGCCCAATCTCTAGTGAATGAACGTCCCTCGTTGGTCCTTTACGTGTGCGGTTCCATTCATTCGTCCAGCAGACAGAAGAAAAGGCGCTTGGCTACGATATACCGGTGACCACATACGTCAAGGGAAAATTCGGTAACAACCTGGTAGCCAGAAGGGACGTGCTCCCTGCCTTACAACTTGCAAACCGTCTTCGCGGAAAATCAAAATTTCGCTATCAGCCTGTTAGTGCCTTTGTTTTTGATGATGCGCATGTCGCTGATTCCTGTCACGCTCCGCGTATACGATTGAACTCGAACGCGCGGTCTTTAACAAGGCGTCGACAGGATCATATCACTATTTGAGGATTACTTCATTGCTGTTGGCAAGGCAGTGAGCTTTAAAGAAGTAGAAGATCGTTGGAAATCTCTTCTGGTATTGGTCCCTCCAGTAGGAGTGAGGAAAGCACCATGGTGCGATCACTTATTTTAATGAGTAGCAGGTTTCCGAAACCGATACTGTTGCCTGGGAATACCTGAAAGATCATCTTGATCTATGCTGTTTCCTTCAGTTCCACTGAGATCAGCATCCCCCACGCCACCGTTCATTCCAACATCAACGTTATCAGTCTTCGATCGGGCGAAGGCGTGTTTACCTCTCAGCGACACTTGAGTGCGGAAGATGTATTCGCACGAACCTTCGGGAAGTCGCCATCCTTCACCATTGCTCCCTCAACGAACGCCGGCGAATGCGAGAGGATGGTGCTTGTACCAAGAGAAATCGAACCTCTGCCGGATTCAGAGATTGATGTTGTAGAGGAGGCGATAGATGCTTATAAGAGCCTTATACTTGTTCCTAATTATTCAAGGAGCCGACGTATGGAGGCTCGATTGCCGTCATCCCACCGGAACGGGAGGGGAAGTAGCTTGGTAGATTGTGAGTTCAAGCACTCGAACGAGCCGGTTAAGTTCATATTGACTGCACGAGTATGATGGGGTTGATTTGCGGGTATGTCGGGTCCTTGTGGTTGACGATCTGCCATCGTCAATGGGTCATCTGGACCGGTTTCTGTGGTCTCAACTCCGCCTGGAGAATGCGTTTCGGACTTCTGTGGCTTGCCGAATCACACCCAGAGCCTGGTAAGATTTCTCGGGGTATGAGTGATCACGGCGTGGTATTTCTAACAGGGAAGGCCTTGATCGAGTGGTTGCAGGTTCCGCAGAACTTCAGCGCATTGCCGCCGTTTGTGCAACGCCAAATCTTATTGGGGCGGAATATTTCGAGGGCGATGACGGTCGATCAGATGGTGGAAAAGGCTGCTCCCAGTGCGTGTCTTGACCGTGATACGTCGTGGACTGAGAGCTATGCGGAAAACATGAAACAACTGGAAGCTGAGGTGGTGGCGACGACGCGAGATTAGATCGACGATTCTAGCAACAGCATTGGCGGGTAAAATATGCGGGGGCCTGATGTGGTCTCGTGAATACGCCAAGGCCGCCATCGCACTGCAAAAGGTGTTTGATGAAGCTTGCGAGTTCGGTACAGGAATGGCTGGATGGTACGCGCTTTGGATGGATATGCGCTTGGTACTCGCAAACGATCAGACGGAGCAGATGAGTTGGCACGCGCAGGCTAGTGGGTTCTGATCCGCACCTGCACCGAGTTGACCACGGCAAATATCTTTGCGGGGACAAGTGCCTGACCGATGCCTCCATAGCGAGTCGGTGGCATGAGCGCGACAGGACGAAATTAGAAGTGCCGGCGGTATAGAGTTTGCATTCTTGGAAGAAGGATGCTCACCGAATCAAGTGGAAGAGGGCATTAGAGGCGCTAGGGCAGTACCTTGGTCTAACATCTAGTCGTCCGGATCAAGAGGTACGCACAGGTCTGATAATCTGTGGATTGGATCTGATAAGCGAGCACTTTGCATGGATGCAAGAACAGACAAAGAGTCATCTTCGCTATATTTCAAAAAGAACTTAGTCAACTGAAATCACGTGCAATGGGTTCACAATCATTATGGGGATATGGATGTCGTGCCTTGTTTCGTAGGTCCGCTATCGGCATCGCCAAAAGGAGGGACTCAATCCTGAAGCCACAGATGTAGTAGTAGTAACGCTACAGAGTGTTCGGGAGCTTGCTGAGAGAGTGAGGAGGCTTGTATTATGACGCTTCTTGTAGTACTGTTGTTTACGACGCTTATTGAGTTTCTGCTAAGCCAAGTGCCGAAGCGGGGTTTAGAATGGTATTTCCGTGATTCAACCGCTCAGTACTCATCTGCTGAATAGTTTTGTAGCTAAGGTTTGCTTGAGGGACTGAGGCGCCGCCAAGCGAAGCGGGAAAGTCAGGATAGGGAACTGGCATATTGGTACTGCGAGGACGTTTTTGTTGGGACGTGATTGACGAACGGCTACTCTCGCATCGGATCAGGTGTGCGCGCCGAAGCCGACTCCGCGAGGGAACTCGCGGCGGGCGCAAGCGGGGCGTCTGCTGATCATGTTGCATTCCAAGACCCGAAAAGACCGAAAACCGGCCACGCCCAGGTTCAAAACACGGGTTGCTGACGGCGAAAATGGGTCGGTGCGACCCATCGGCAACAATTGCGGGAAGCCGGCAACGTCCGCCAACCCGCTTCGGCTAACATCGCCGCATGTACCGCGCGCTCTTCCTCAGCCCCATGGTGCCCACGTTCGACGTCCACCAAACCGCCGCCTTCCTGGAGTCGTGCCTGGCGTTCCACGTGCGCATCCTCGACTCGCAGTACGCCATCTGCACCAAGGACAACCTGACGGTGCACCTGCTGCCGGCGGGGAAGGACATCGGCCAGATGGAGTTCTACTTGGAGGTGGACGACGTGGACGCCGTTTGGGCCTCGATGAAGGACAAAGTGGCCGGCCTGAAGGTGAAAGAGCCGTTCAACCAGCCCTACGGCATGCGGGAGGTCCATGTTGAGATTCCCGCAACGAAGACCTTGCTCTTCATCGGCCAGACGATGCCGGCGCCGTAATGCGCGTATACTCTGGTTAGAGCAAGTGTTGCCCGCAGGGGGAGTCTTGGCGAAAGCCGGACTGAGAGTTCCGAAAGGAAGACCCCAAGAACCTGATCCGGTTAGGACCGGCGTAGGGATTGCGGAGGAGCGCCCCGTCCGAAGGCTGTCCTCGCATTCCGCGAAGGCAGCCTTGTTCACGTTAGGTGAACCGAATGAAACGTGCCTTTACGCTCATCGAGCTTCTCGTGGTGATCGCCATCATCGCGATCCTCGCCGCCATCCTCTTTCCCGTCTTTGCCCAAGCCAAGGAAGCCGCCCGCAAAACCGCCTGCGTCAGCAACGGCCGCCAGGTGGGCATGGCCGTCCAGATGTACCTGGGCGACAGCGACGACGTGATGCCCATCTTCTACGCCTACAACAGCCAGCCGCCCGCCGGGGCGCCCGGCCACAAAGGCGTGGAAGTGCTGCTCCTGCCGTACTGCAAGAACAAGGAGGTCTTCAAAAGCCCGCTGGACCAGGGCGGCCCCTACACGTCCACCGACGTGCCCGGCGCCGACACCTACTGGAAGGCGTACGGCAGCTCGTACCGCTTCACGCAGTGCATGTACACCATCGCCGCCAACGAGTCTTCGAGCAACAACACGGTGTACACCTTCGACCGCGTGGTCGCCACCAGCCAAGTCGAGTTTCCCGCCGAAACCCGCATCATGCGACTTGAGATGTTCCCGTTCTTCAGCCGCACGGTGGACGTGGGCTGCGCCCGCTACGGCTACGACTGCGACGCGCCCTACAACTACTACAAGCAGTGGAGCGGCACGGGCGGAACGATGATCTTCGGCGACTGTCACGCCAAGTTCATCACCGGCGCCGGCCAGTTCGACGACACCCGGGTGGACCCCATCGGCCACCGCTCAGGCGAGCCCACCACGGACCCGAACGCTTGGTCGGGCACGTGGTATTCGCTCTGCGACTAGCCTGACAGGGCGGACATGGGCTCCGGGCGGATACAATGGGGTCCATGTCCCTCCTCGATGTCAAGATCGGCGACGACGCCCCCTTTGTCTTCAACACCATCATCGAGATTCCGAAGGGAAGCACCAACAAGTACGAAGTCGACCAGGAATCGGGCGTGATCAAGCTCGACCGCGTCCTGTACTCGCCGCTGTTCTATCCCTTCGACTACGGCTACATTCCGCAAACGCTGTACACCGACGGCGACCCGCTGGACGTGATGGTCCTGATCTCGCACCCGGTCTTCCCTGGCTGCGTGGTGGAAGCCAAAGCCATCGGCGTCATGCTGATGAGCGACGACAAGGGACCCGACGAAAAGATCCTCTGCGTCTCCACGAAGGACCCGCGCTTCAACCAGCGCAAGTCCCTGAACGACCTCCAGGAACACACGAAGATGGAGTTCATCCACTTCTTCGAGGTCTACAAGACCCTGGAAGAAAAGGACGTGGACGTGAAGGGCTGGGCGGACGTCGCCGTCGCCATCGACCTCATCCAGCGGTACCGCACGGACCGTTAGAAGAAGTCTGCGCAGTAAACCGGCCGAGCAGGGAAGAGCGCTTCGGCGATGGCATTCTCGGGCACGGAGCCGTGGCGCGCAAGGTCGGCGTAGCTGGGTTGTCCAAGCAGGACCTGGTTGAAGCTGCGGATGCCCAAAGAGATGATGGGTCCTTTGCCATGGGCTACGGCTACTGCGCCTCCTACCCACTCGGCACGCCAGACGCCATTGTTCTCGGCAAGGATCGGGTCTTCCACGGAGAAGGCAAAACTTCCGCTTCCGACCGGGCGGCGTGCAGATAGGGCTTTGGGCACATCGAGGACGCGGTACATCACCAGCCGCTCGTTGGTGATTCGCACGCCTTGGTCCAGGTAGTGGGCAAGGTAGGGGCTGTCGCCCGCCTCGTGCCACTCGGCGCGGTCCTTGTTGATGCAGAGCCCGTTGAGGAAGCCGAGAATCGCCGCGTAGCCTCGCGGCGTCGTGGCGACGAGTTCCTTGATCTCCTGGGCTTCCCAGAAGTCGGGTACCAGGCGGAGCATGGCGTAGGCTTCAACGGGGTCGCCGGCGGCGTAGACGGCGAACGGCGTGTCTCCGCCTCCGGTTCGCCACCACATGTCGCTGGTGCGAAGGTTCATGCCGTTGTAGCGCACGGCAAAGCGCTCGTAGCATGCCCGCACCTGGTCCCAGGCTTCCGGCTCGATGCGCCTCACCGGCAACTCGCTTCCGGTAGCGGGAAGGCGGTGGGCGGGCACGGAAAGTCGGAAACGGGTTCCACAGGTCTCGTAGCCGAAACGTCGATAGTAGGTCTCGCGGAACGGATAAAGCGAGGCGAGAACAAACCCGTCCTCCTTCATCAGGCGCAGCCCTTCCTGCATGAGGGAGCTGCCAACCCCGCCCTTGCGAAACTCGGGGTTCACCGCCACCGCCGCAACTCCGGCGCAGGGTAGGTGGGTGCCGTCGATGTTACAGGTCATGCGCAGGGCGGTAAACGCCGCCACGACGTTCCCGTCGACTTCGGCCACGTAGCCCACCGAGTCGTCCCGAAAGAGGTTCTCGTCCGGGCGAACCGGTTCGCCGCCGCGATAGGTGAACGAACGCACGCGCCCGAACGCTTCGCGATCAGACTCTTGGTACCTACGGACGACGACGTTGGAAGCCACTCGCCGCAAGGGTACCTATTCGCGGCGCAACGCCACGATGGGGTCGAGCTGCGAGGCACTTACGGCGGGATACAAGCCGAATACGACGCCGATCATCGCTGAGAACAGCGTGGCGAGGATGGCGGCAACGAGCGGAAACGGCGTGGGCAGTCCGCCTTGTGACGGCCAGTTGAGCGAGCTCGTCAGGGCAGTCACGCCCAATCCGAGTATCCAAGCAAGCCCCATCCCGATCAAGCCGCCGATCACGCTGAGCATTGCGGATTCCACGAGGAACTGCAGGAGGATGCTGCCGCTACGTGCCCCGACCGCCTTTCGCAAACCGATTTCGCGGGTGCGCTCAGTTACGCTGACCAGCATGATGTTCATGATGCCGATGCCGCCCACCAGGAGTGACAGCGCCGCGATGGCAGCAAGCACGGTGCCCGCCACGGTGAAGATCTTGCCGAATATCTCGAGCATCGACTCGCGCGAGTCGACGCGGTAGATCGGCTTGTTGCCCGACTTCACCATCATCGCTTGCCAAACCGCATCCATCGCGTCCTTCACAGAGACGCCGGCGCGGGGGCGCAAGGTGATCATCATCAGGTTGTCGCCGCCGACCCACTTGTCCTGGGCGGTGGTGTAGGGAAGTAGGATGTCGCGGGCGTTCGTCTCGCCCATGATGTCGACGCGTTGGAGCACGCCCACTACTTCGAGCGTGATGCCTTGAAACGTCACGTACTTCCCGAGAGAGTCTTTGTTCGGGAAGAGGCGCGACTCCACTTCTTGCCCGATCATGCAGACATTGGCGCGTTCGCGAACGTCGGCTGGGCTCAAATATCGCCCGCGATCGACGCCAACGCGGTTCAAAGTGGCGAAGTTCTCGTCGGTAGCGTAGATTCGCGGATTTTTGAGTTCGCGGTCTGCGTTGACCACCTTCTGGCTGGGAACCTGAAGGATGGGGGCGGCAATGTCGATCGCCGAAACTCGGTTCAGAAGGTAGGCGACGTCGTCGTTTTTCAGACCGTTGATCGGCCCGCTCGTGGCTCCACGCTGAAGTCGCCCGGGATCGTAGAACACGAAGATCGTGTCGCTTCCCAGCTTCTGGAACTCGTTCGTCATGAAGTATTGGAAACCGGACGAGACCATCACGATGATGGTCACGCTCATGACGCCGATGATCACGCCGAGCATGGTGAGAAATGCCCGCAGCTTGTGCAGCCGCAGCATTTCGATCGCGATCCGGAAGCTCTGAACCAGGTTCATCGATTACTCGTCTCCGGTCCTAACCTGCATCATGCCTTGCCGCTCGGGGCCCTTGTAGTCGGGCTTGACCACTTTGTCGCCTGCGCTTGCGCCGCTTACGATTTCGACGAGCGCGCCCGTGGAGGCACCAACCTTGACATCCTTCCTTTGGGGCTTACCGTCTTTGCCCGTCGGGGCAAGCATGATGTACGAGCTCTTCTCGTCCTTGCCCACGTACTCGACGGGGAGCTTGAGAACGTTCTCGCGCCGCAGGGTCTCCAGCGAGCACTTTGCCGACATGCCGGAGCGCAGCTTGGGATCGGGCTTGTCAAGCCAGATCTCCACTTGGTACTTGACCACGTTGTCGCTGGCGACGCTTTGGCCTGCGGACTGCGATGCGAGGTTAAGACTGGCGGGCGCGATCTTCCTCACGATGCCCGTGAGGGGCATGTCGGGGAAGGCGTCGACGTCGACTTGCGCCTTCATCCCGAGTTGGAGTTTCGCTACATCGATCTCGTTGATGCTCAACTTAACCATTAGAGCGGTCCGGTCTTCGATGCGGACGATGGCGGTTCCCGAGCTGAAGCCGCTGAGCGCGGCAACCAGTTCGCCCTCCTGGATGAACTTCTTTGTGATCACGCCCGTGATAGGTGAGAAGATCTTCGTCTCGCGCAACTGGCGTTGGCTGTCCGAGAGCACGCTGCCGAGTTGGGCTACCGTCGCCTCGCTCTGGGCTTTGCTGAACCGCATGGCGTCCACGTCTCGCATCGCGGCACGAGCCTTCTCAAGGTCGGCGACCGCCGACTCGTACTCGCGCTTCTTGACCTGATCCTGAATCCCGTTGGCGCGGGCACGCTTCAGGTCGGCTTCCGCGGTGCGGACGGCGTCGTCGGCTTTACTCAACTCAAGCTTCTGTTGAGAATCCACCCGGCTGAGGTTGGCGTTGGCGCTTTCCAAGCGTACGCGAGCTAGGTCCAGGTTCAAACGGGCGCTCTCCATGGCCCGCTCCGCAACGTATCCCTTCTCCACGAGGCCGACCAGCCGGTCCAAAGCCCGCTGGGCATCGTCGAAGTTAGCCTGAGCTTCGCGTTGGCTGGCTTCAGCCGCGGTTCGCGCGTTCGGCAAGGTCGAGCCCCTAAGTTGCTCGCGCTGCTTCAGGGCGCTGGAATAGGCAGCTTCCGCTTGCGAGATCGCCGAACTGGTGAGGGTGGGCTGCGCCTTCAACTCAAGTTCCAGTTGGGAAAGGCGAGCCTGCGCCTGAGCAAGGCTGGCTTTTGCGGTCACGGCACGTTGGGCAATCTCAACCCCCTGACGCGACACGGAGCTTTGGGCTCCACGAAGTTGGGCGGAGTCCTGCTGCACGCGAAGCTCGGTTTCCTGAGGGTCGATGATCGCGATCAGTTCGCCTTGTTTGACGTAGTCGCCTTCGTCCTTGAGGAGCTTGCTGAGGCGGCCGGAGGCTCTGCTGCGAAGTTCGACGACTTTAACCGCGTCCAAGGTGCCTGAGTCCACTACCTTGACCACGATCTCGCCTTTTTCGACGGTTGCGCCTTTGTCCTTCTTGATCAGCGCCAACTGGGCGGCTTGCATCGATCTGAACGCATAACCCCCTACGGCGCACAGAAGGACGATGATGCCGACGACGATCCAAGGTGCCCTGCGCATTTCAAATAGGGAATACCGTCCTGCCCAGAAAAAGGATTCAGGGAAAAAAGGGCGCGTTGGGGTGCCGAGTCGCGTCCGTCTTTTCTGTATACTCCGTAAGCTTAACAAGGCCTGGCTTCAAGCTGGGCTCAAACAGGAAGGTGATCGCATGAAGATCTCGATGAAATGGCTAGCAATCGGCGCGGCGGCGCTGGTGATGGTGGGTTGCGGCAATAGCGGCAGCTCTGGTTCAAACGAGCCCGGCACAAACACGCCGGTCCCGACCGGTGACGGCGCCACGGCAGGGCGAAAGATGCCTACCGCAGCCGGTAACTCGGCTACGGGCGATACGATCAAGATTGGAACGGTGTGTAGCGTCTCGGGTGACAACAAGCCCTGGGGCGACGACAGCTACGAGGGTTCCAAACTGGCGGTCGACGAGTTTAACGCCGCTGGCGGCCTGAACGGCAAGAAAGTCGAACTGCTCCTCGG
>JAXLTH010000005.1:0-131825 GCA_046330155.1 Fimbriimonadales bacterium
AGGCAGCGATGCGCCGAAGAAGAAGATCAACGGCCCCCTCGGCAAAACCCACCTTATCATCACGCGAACTGGAACCAGCGGCGGCATTCTTGTCGAGCTGAACGCCTACGACCGCGAAGGACTTCGGGTCGGACACGCCGAAGCCAACCTGTCCCCCGCCCCTTCCCTGCCGACGGCGACGGTCGGCGACGACAAGCCGGTCAAACTCGACGACGACGCGCTCAACATCGCTAAAGCCCTCTGCAACACGCCTGGTCAGATCATGCGAGGATCGATCTCAGGTGGCGGCGGGGTGACGATCAGCGTAGTCGGAACTTCCCTTAGCGGATCCCCTGAAGGCCCCGCCGAAAAGGTCGAACTCACCAAAGCGCAGCGCGCCAAGCTGCTCAACCCGGTTGCGAACGATCCTGCTTCCCTCGTTGCCGGCCCCGCCCTCGATGCCGCCGCGTCGGGGACCAACGTGGTAGCCAGCATTCCCGACTCGGCGCTCATGCCTTTGTGCCGAGCCGTGATTCGAGGCAACGTCACCTCCAAGTCGGTCTTTTCCGCGCTGGTTTCGGGTGGAATGGTCGTTGAGCAAAAGGACGGATGGACTACAGGCCAGGCGCGTCTGCCCTTCCTGGCAAGGGCCGGACAAGTGAGTCGCCCTGCTTTGGCAGCACTCCTCGGCGCGATGGAACGCAACAAGCATCTGGGTTTGACCGAGTTCGCGGCCTATGCCATGAGTCGGTCCTTGCCGACTCCGGCACCCGCCATCGACGAGCAGACCTTGGCGGCGCTGAACTCGGAGGTTTGGCAATCCTATCGCTTCGAGGCGATTCCCAACTGGCGTGCCATGAAGTTGTACGGAGGCCTCACCCAATCGCAACGGCAAGCCCTGGACCGCGGCGCACCCCTCGCCGTGGGCAACTTGTCCCGAGAGCAGTGGGCGCTCGCCGATAGCCTCGTCTTCGACGACATGATCGCGCCGAACATCAGCCTTCCGAGAGGAGGCGGACCCGGCGGTCCGGCCGGCCCGGGCTTCGAGGAGGCCCTCCTGAACGAGCGCACCGAAGCCTTGCCCAACGGCATGCCCCGAGACTCTTATCTCCAGGCTGCCGGCCCAGTTCAAGGTGGGGTCTTTGCCTCGATCAGCGATCGACCCGGCTCACGCTTCTTCACGGCACGGGAGTACGGGGGACATCTCGCGTTCAACCAGACCCAGGGCTTGGCGGCGCCTGGCATGGAGCGCGTGAACTACGACCGGTTCCGCTTGGGAACGGTGAGGACGATCAACTTGACCCTGTTCCTGACGCCGCTCGTCCAAACGGCACGAACTCTGCGCGATGCGTCGGTCTTGCCCGACAGCAAGGAAACCGGTTTCGAGCAACTGCCTGCCGACTTCCAAGCTGCGGTCAAAGCCGCGTTCGAAGCCGCAAAGGCAAACTTCAATCGAGGCGGAGGCAACAACCCGCCTCCTCCAGGCGGGTTTGGGGCGCCGCCGCCCAACAACTGACATGGTCCTCACCAGCCTGATCGCCTTTGCCCTGCTGTCCCAGCCGCAAGGTCCCGACCTTGCCAAGAAGGTCACGTTGACCGGAAAGGTGGAACGGCTTGAACTAGCGCTCAAAGACCTTTCCGCCAAATCCGGCGTGAAGCTGACGGCGCTGCCGGACATCGGTGAGGAAGTCGTCTTCTTGCAGACTCCCGAGGCACCGGTATCGGACGTGATGAACCGGATCGCGTCGGCGGTCGGCGGGGTGTGGGTAGCGCAATCCGAAGGGTTCCGCCTTGAGAACGACGATCTCACGCTCAAGCGGCGCGACAAGGAAGCTCTTTCGACCTTGGCGGCGGGGATCGCAAAGTCCATTGCCGACATGGTCGCGGATTCCGGCATCGCGAAGACGTACAGCACCGACGAAGCCGTGAAGGTTCTCAACGAACTGAAGTCCCTCGGCCAGCAGATGCAGCAGCAAAGCGAGTTGGCGATACCAGATGCCAAGGTGATGAAGCGGCAAGCCCAGCTTCAATCTGCGAACCCGGCGGCGAGGATGTTGGCACGAGCCCTTTCGGGAATCGATCCTTCGTTGATCGCTGGCTTGCCCAATGGCGGCAGAATGGTCTTCGCATCCAATCCCAACCGGATGCAGCGCGCTTTACCGAATGGGGATCGAATTCTTCGCCAAATGGTGGACGAGTCGAAAATCTGGACGGATGCTCTTGCGCAGATGCCTGACTCTTCGGAAGAGGGCTCGATGTACCTCTCGCCGTTCAACGGTTTCTTCACCCAAGCGGCGCCCGCAAAGGTGATTTTGAGCATCCAGAGCTTCGGCGGATACGGATCGGGATTCAACGCCGAAATCAAGATCCTCGACGTCGACGGGAGGCTTAAAGCCTCTTACTCGCAAGGTCTCAACTGGAGTGACGACGGTTTCGACGACCTTTGGAAACCGGAGCCCGATATCGCGAACGGTTTCGAGTTTTCGGCCACAACCCGGACTCTCGCCCAGCTCCTGAATCCCATGCGGGAAATGGGACCGATTCCGAACTTGTTTCTGAAGCTCCCCGCCGAAACCAGGGATAGGTTACTGAACCCCATCGACAACGAACCTTTGGCGTACCTCAACGAGGAGGGGCTCACCAAGCTTGCGGGTGAAGACAGCTCGGTCATCGCCGTGGTACCGGACGACGCCTACGCCATGGTCATGTTCGCCCAGGGGGCGGAACGGATGGGCGTCGAAAGGTACGAGAAGCTGCTTTCGATCTTTGCAGAAAAGAAACTGGACCGCTCGCAGAAGGGCTGGGTCACCTTGAGCGGGGGCGGGTGGAACGCGCGAAAGACGCGCATGGACCGCACGGAACTCGCGCGGTTCCTTTCCGTCGTTCGCAACAACGACTTCACCTTGGACGACTTCGCGGCCTACGTAACGCGCAACCCGAGTCTGACCATGGACAAGTTCGGGCTAATGTATCCGACCAGCCTGTTCCCCACCCTGTACATGACCCTGGAAATCTCGGACATCGACAGCGTCCGGTTCTACGGGTCTTTGTCGAACGATCAGCGAAACGCCCTCGCCCGAGGAGACGTGCTGCGCGTTGGGGGATTGGGCGCGAGGCAGCAGGACTTGCTCACGAAGATGGCGTACTCGGGCAACTTCTACGGACAGACGTTTGCCTTCTCCGAAGGCCAAACGGTGGAAGCCCAGCCCGAAGAGTCGTCCGCTCCCGATCTTGGCAACGAGCCTACGGAACTGCTCCCCAACGGTATCCCACCAGCGGGGATGATCCGAATGAAGGAGACGCGGATCGATGCCGCCGTCCCGTCTGGCGATACGGGATTCACCTTCGCCCTGGACGCCGAGTCGTTGGGCAGCCAACTGGCGATGCAGGAAAAGCCGGAGATCTTCACTTGGATGAACGAGATGCCCATCTCCAAGACGTTCTATCCGGCTCGACGGCGAAGCCTCGAGTTCACCTTCCAGTACTCAGATCGTTACACGCAAAGCCGCACGGTGGGCGAAGTGGTCAAGACGAGCAAGGTCCCGATTGCCCTCGAGTCCTTCCCCGCGGCCTTCCGAACCGCTGTCGAAGACGCGCTCAAGAAGGCTCGCGAACTGTACAAGAACATGAAACCGGGCGATATGGAGCCCCCGCCCGACGGGTCCGGCCCCCCTCCAACGCGGTAACCTGTTCCGCGCTCGGACCGTCCAAAGGATAGTGTTGTCCGCAGCGTATCAAGGTATCGCGGGTATGGATGAAGAGGCGAGGCTGGTCGAGCGATGCCTGAGCGGCGACGCGTCCGCCTTTGAGGTCCTGTACACGCGCTACTACGAAAAGGTCTTCGCGCTTGCCCGAGGCATTGTCCTCGATGCGGACGACGCGGCCGACGCGGTTCAAGAAATCTTCACCCTCGCTTACCGGAACCTGCACCGGTTCGACCGCCGAGCCAAGTTCGGGACGTGGCTCTACCGCATCGCGGTCAACCAGAGCATCCAACTCACGCGCCGAAACCGCCACAAGCGGCACAACGTGGAGTTGAACGAAGCGTTGGCGACGCCCGTGCAAGAGGCGGAGGACACTTCGGACCCAAAGGTTCAGGAAGCGATGGGACATTTGGCCCCCCAAGACCGCGCCATCCTCACCCTTTTCTACTGGGACGAACTCTCCTTGAACGAGATAGGGGCGACGTTGCACTGCAACGAGAACGCCGCCAAGACTCGCCTGTACCGCGCAAGAGAGCGGTTCCGGCAGGCGTATGAGGGGTTGGCATGAGCAGCCACATTCCCCAAGACGTCGACGAGCTGATGTGGGCGGTTGCCGAGTCGCCAACGAGCCAGGCGCTGGACGACTTCGAGCGTCGGTTCCCGCAGTACCGCGGCGAAATGGGCCGACGCCTGCAAATGGTGCGCGAACTGAAGGCGGCGGGCAAGGCGATGCCCGTCGAGTCCATCCCGCGATTTGAGCCCCATACGGCGCCGACGGCTTCACAGAGGCCGTTTGCCGTCGCCGCCGCAGCCATTGCCTTGGCGGCGCTCGGTTTCGCGTCGTTCCAAGCCGTGCAGCGGTGGAGCGCGCCGTCGACGCCGAACCCAGTTACGCAGGGATCGGGCGAACAACACGTTCCGACGGGTCGCCCCGAGGTCATCGAACCGGTTCGGGTTCCGCAAGGCAACGGACCGTCGTCTGGCCAAACGCCTCCAAGCGCTCCCCGCACCGCACCGCAACCGGCGAAGATGTCGATCCGCCTGGCGGGGGTCACACTCTCGGCGGCGTTGCAGTTGGTAGCCGAACAAGCGAAGATCCGCTTGGACATCGCGCCCGGGTTGCCCGAGACGATGGTGGATGCCGACTTCACCGACCGCACCGCGGGGCAAATCCTCAGCGAGCTGGGCGAGGCGTACGGTTTCACGCCTTTGGCGCAGGAACCAGGCGTGGTTCTCATCGTTCCAGCGCGCGACAAGGCGTCCGATTCAACCGCCAACCCGGAAGGAACTCCACCCTCCGGCGGCGAATCTGGTCAGTAGAGCGGCTTGAAGGCATTCTCAGCCGTCTCTTCGGGTTGAGGAAGCACAATGAAGCGCAGTTCCGACATCATCGAGGCCCACTCCGAACGGGCAATGGTTTCTGGTATCGGAGGATTGATCGCCCTGGCGGGCGCCGCGATCTTCTTCGTTTACGGTGGCGGGGCCATGAAGGGCCTGGCAGTCGTCCTGCTTCTCGCGGGCTTGGGCGGCGTCGGCTACGCCATCTACAGCGCAAGCCTCATTCGCAAGGTCGAGCACTTCGACGTCAAGTGCGTGTACTGCAATGCCGTCAACAAGCTGAACGAGCCGCCCACAAAGGACTTCACCTGTTCATCTTGCCACCGCCTTGTGCCCATCCTCAACGGTCAGACGGTCCCCGTCCACCAGGTCCGGTGCGGCTTCTGCAACGAGCTGAACTACTACAGCGACAAGAGCGAAGTCTTGCTCTGCGAGTTCTGCAACCACGAGATCCCGATTGCGACCGCCAGCGGCACCATCCGGCACAGCGTGTTTGCGGTCAAAGACGACGACCGCCTCTATGAACTCAAACTTGTCGGGCACGGCAAGAAGGATGAGGAGCTGATCGAGGCTCTGCAACAGATCCTGGCGCTCAACCGCAACCAGGTCAAACAGATTCTCTCCGAGCTTCCGGTAACGCTTCTGACGGGCATTCCCAAGAAAAAGGCGGAGATGCTCACCGCCCAACTTGCCCTTCACGACGGCGTCGCCGAATTCACGCCTATGAACTAGGTTCAAATCAGGTTCGGCTTCGGGTATCCTCTCCAGCCGTATTCGACATCTAGTCACGGCCAAGTGCGTATCCGCATGGAAGCGTGCACCTTAACCGAGGGACTTACATGATGATGATGTTGCGGAGCGCGATTCAACGACGTCGCGGTTTCCTTTTACTTTTTACACTCTTGGCTCTTTTGGTGCCATCTTTCGCCTTGGCGGGCGGCGAGGGCAGCGTAGTGCTGAAGTTCTCGGCCTCCGACCAGCTTTACCTCTACATCTCTTTGGGCTTTGGCGTCATCGCCTTGGTCGCGGCCCGTGTCCTCGCCATGCGCGTCAAGTCGTCGGGCGAAGGAACCGAGAAGATGATCGAGGTCAGCGGAGCGATCCGAGAAGGCGCTCTTGCCTACCTCCGACGCCAAATCAGCACGATGATCTACTTCGTCGTGATCTTGGCCATCGGCATCGCCCTGCTGTACTCGAGCCAATACGGCAGCATGATGCTCGGCATCTTCACGGCGCTCAGCTTTGTGGCCGGCGTCGCCGCCTCCTACATTGCGGGTTACTCCGGAATGCTCATGGCGGTAGACGGCAACAAGCGCACCGCTTTTGCGGCTCTAACCAGCTACAAGAAGACGCTTGAGATCGCTTTCCAGAGCGGTGCGGTGGCCGGCTTGGTCACCGTAGGCATGGGCCTCATCGGCGCCACCGCCATCTTCCTGCTCGCCAAGGGCGACGCCATGAAGCTGCTGATCGGCTTCGGCTTCGGCGGTTCGCTCGCTGCGCTCTTCATGCGTGTCGGCGGCGGCATCTTCACCAAGGCGGCTGACGTCGGTGCGGACCTCGTCGGAAAGGTCGAGGCGGGCATTCCCGAAGACGACCCCCGCAACCCCGCCACGATCGCCGACAACGTCGGCGACAACGTGGGCGACTGCGCCGGTATGGCGGCAGACGTTTTCGAGTCTTACGAGGTCACGCTTGTCGCGGCGATCGTGCTCGGCGCGGCCACCGCTTCTATCTTCGACCAGACGACCTGGATGAAGCTCGTTCTGTTCGCCTTGATGGCACGCGGCGTGGGCATCCTCGCCTCCATCATCGGCATCTTCTCGGTTAAGGGCAACGACGACCTCGACAGCGATCCGCTCAAGTCTATCGGCGGCGGATTTAAGGTCTCGGCGCTCATCGCGGCCGTTGGCACCATCGCCCTGGCCTACTTCATGATGGGCCCGAGTTCGGGCGGCATCAAGACGAGCCGCTTGCTCGACCAGCAGGTCTATCAGCGCCGCGCGATCGAGAAAATCCAAGCCAAGCGCGACCTCGCCGTCAACTCGCTGACGCAGGAAGCCCAGCGAGCCATCCCGCTCCTCGAGAAGTTCGCCAAGGACAAGAACGTCGCCGCCGATGCGGTGCCGGTCGAGGAGTTCGAGAAGACGGAAGACTTCAAGTCGGTTTCCACCGACGCCGATCGGGCCCGCGCCATCGTGAAGTTCGCCCAGAAGGTCATCAAGGCCAAGGGCAAGCCCGTTTCGCCCGACCAACTGACCTTTGAGGAGTTCAAGGTCACGCCCGAGTTCAAGGAGCTCGGCCTTGATCCCGAAAAGGATGGTTTCATGGTCCAGCAGGCGCTGACGTTCAACGCGGACATGGCGCCCAAGATTCCCAGCTACGAGAAGTACTCTCGCGTCGATTGGAACGATCCCGACAGCAAGGCCGCCGGCTACTCCGTGATGGATACCAGCGTGCCCGGCCAGACGGAGCCGAAGTACCTCTCGATGAAGGAGAAGTACGGCAACCCGACCGACAAGGAAACGGGCACCGATCTCTACGCCTATCAGGTGAAGGTCACCCGAATCCCGGATGCCAAGATCACCCCGGGCGCAAAGGAAGAAACCCAGGAAATCTGGGTTGGCCCCATCGAGGAGAAGACCCTCGCCGACCAGATCACGAAGGTCGACCCGAAGCAGCTCAAGGTGAGCTGGTACAAGGACGATCCCTCGCTTAAGAAGAGCCCGGCGTACTTCTACGAGAACGCGGAAGGCAAGCTGGTGCTCGGCATTCAGGGTGAAGGCATCGATCACCCCGAGAAGATGAGCATCCAGGGCATGACGTTCTACGGCGACACGCCCGAGAACCTGAAGGCCAACGACGCCAAGCGCAAGACCGACCCGTCGGTTCCGTTTGCCGCGCCGACCTCCATTCCGACGACCATCGTCGAGCAGAATCCCGTCGAGTGGTGGCGCTTCGCGCTTGCCATTATCTTCGGAATCCTCATGGCGTTCGGCATCGAGCGGCTGACCGACTACTACGTCTCGCTTCACGGCCGACCGGTCCGCGAAGTTGCCGGCGTGTCGACGGCCGGACCTGCGCCCATGATCATCCAGGGCTTCGCCTCGGCTGCCGAGTCGAGCGTGTTCCTGGTGTTCGCGCTGGTCATCGCCCTGCTCTTCCCGCTCTTCCTGTTCCCGGTGGCGGTTTACGGCACCTACATCCTGAGCTTCTACGGAATCGCCCTGGTCGGCCTTGGCCTCTTGACCACGACCGGCTTTATCTTGGCGATGGACACGTTCGGCCCGATCTCGGACAACGCCCAAGGCGTGTTTGAGATGTCGGGAGCTGCGCACGATAGCCCCGACGGCGGCAAGCGTGTTCAGCGTCTGGACGCGGCGGGCAACACGACCAAGGCTCTCACGAAGGGCTTCGCGATCGCCACTGCGGTCGTCGCGGCGGTCGCCCTCTTCCACTCGTTCCTTGAGGACGCGCAGCTGCAGAGCCTGGGTCTTCGCCTCGATCTTCCCGAGATCTTCCTCGGCCTCATGATCGGCGGCGCAGCCCCGTACCTGTTCTCCGCTTCGACCATCAACGCGGTGGGACGTGCGTCCTTCCAGTTGATCAACGAGGTTCGACGACAGTTCCGGAATGACCCGGGCATCATGGCGGGCACGAGCAAGCCGGACTACGGTAGCTGCGTAGCCATCGTCACGAAGGCTGCCCAAACCGAGCTTCTCGGTCCGGCGATCCTCGCGATCGCGCTTCCCATGGCGGTCGCCTTCGGCTTCTCCATCGGAAAGCCGTTGACCACCATCAACGGAGCCCAGTACAACCTCACCGGCGCGCAGGCGCTGGGCGGGTTCCTTGCCGGCGCCATCTTGAGCGGACAGCTCATGGCGGTCCTGCTCGCGAACTCCGGCGGTATCTGGGACAACGCCAAGAAGCTGATCGAAGATGGCCTCTACGGCGGCAAGGGCACCGACGCCCACAAGGCGGGTGTCGTTTGCGACACGGTTGGCGATCCGTTCAAGGACACCGCTGGCCCCGCCCTCAACCCGCTCATCAAGGTTATGAACCTGGTGGCGCTCCTGATGGCGGCGACGATCATCAAGCCGATGTCGAACATGGTTCTGGGATCGGTTACGGTCGTCTGCCTTGCCGCGCTCGCGTTCTCGATCTGGTGGTCGAAGCGCTCGTCGATGCTCGAAGGCCTTTCGCAGGCTGGCGTGGTTCACGAAGAAGAACCGAAGCCGGTCGACAAGCGAAAGCGAATCACCGTCGACGAACCGGCTGCCGAGTCGGAAGGCGAAAAGACGGAGTAACTTCCGTCGCAGAACTGCGGCCCCTGTGCAAAAGCACGGGGGCCGTTCTTTTTTATCCGGTGTAGAATGTCCCTATGGCCGATCCTCATGACGTAGCTGGCACGAAGCTAGTGCGCAGCACCTTTGCCCGACGAGGCATCGACACGTCCCGCGCCGACCTTCGCGTCTTACACGGCGTGGCCTACATCCGAGGCACGATCGGGGTTGTTCGCGGTTCGGGAATCACCGATCTGAGAGCCGAAACCGAGCACATCGCCCGAATCCTTCGGCAGAAGCCGGGCATTCGCGACGTCGTGCTCGACTGCGCTTACCGAACCTGAGCCTTAGCGCGACTTGATCTGGCGGATTTCTTCCAGAGCCGTGGCCAGCGACTGGCGTGAGCTTTCTGGCGTCACCACTTCCAAAGGCAGTCCCGCTCCAACTCGGTCCACGAAGTACTTCACCTCGTGGTAGTAGCCTCCGAGGTCTGAGATGTTTCCGCCTCCGCCCGCTTCCATCTTCGGGAACTCCGGCACGAACGGCTGCTTGCCATCCTCGTGGATCGTCAGCGGACCACCGTCCATGATCGCCAGTCCTCGCTGGAAGATCGCCCGGAAGGCGTGCTTGAACGGGGTCGTGGCGGGAAGGTTCCAGCCGCCTTCGAGATGGGCGACCGTATCTCCAAAGGTCATC
Organism: Fimbriimonadales bacterium; assembly: GCA_046330155.1. Classification (GTDB taxonomy): domain Bacteria; phylum Armatimonadota; class Fimbriimonadia; order Fimbriimonadales; family Fimbriimonadaceae; genus CALMEF01. The sequence continues at coordinate 9,998 of JAXLTH010000005.1, forward strand.
GTGGTGAACACGTGGCTCGGGCCGCGGTCGTCGATCGTCCCCCAAGAGTGGATGGAATCGGGCATGCCAAGGAGGTAGTGGGCGAAATCGGTGTCGTGGATGTGCATATCGAGCACGCCACCACCCGCCTTGGTGGGATCGGCGAGCCAGTTATCCGAGCTCCAGGTGGGAAAGGCGCCGTAGCGCGTCAGGTTCACGGAAAGCAACTTGCCAAGCCGGCCGTCTTCCTTGATCTGCTTGAGCATCGCGTACTCCGGCCAGAACCGGATGCAGTGCCCGATCATGAGTTGGACGCCGTTTGCCTTTGCGGCGGCAATCATCTCGTCGGCGTCGTTGCCCGTCAGAGCCATCGGCTTCTCGCAGAACACGTGCTTGCCCGCGTTCGCCACCTTCACGCTGAACTCCTTGTGAAGATAGGTCGGAAGGCAGATGTCCACGGCGTCGAGCTGTTCCGCCGAGAGCATTGCCTCAAGCGAATCGTACGCCTTGATGCCGAACTCTTGAGCGTACTTCGCCCGCGTTTCGGGCTTTTTGGATACGCAACCGACGAGTTGCGCGTTGTCTAGGAGCTTGTACACGTTGCCGTGCATGTGGCCCATGAAGCCGACGCCGACGATACCGATCCTCATCATCAGGATCAGTTTAGCCTCTGAGGAGGCTCAGGCGATCTGTTCGCGATTGTCCGGATGCGTGCAGATCTTTCCCTCGCCGCAGCACCGCCTCGCTTTCTGCAACCTCCAGTTCAGGAAGTGGAACATCACCAGGCAGATGCCGCCGAAGACCGACAAAACCGTCGAATAGGGATTGATCACGCCCTGCTCGTGGCTATGGCCGAACCCGAAGTGCCCCCACAGAACCGCGAGGATTCCCAGGACGAAAAAGGAGGCGGGCACATACGACTTGTGGTGGGTGATGCCGTGAAAGACCGCGAAGGAGCCAACGCTGACCGCGACTCCGATGAAGAGGTAATCCACCCAGGTATTGCCGAGGAAGCCCAGCCCGACGAACGACAGCAAGCCGAGAGCCACGCCGGTGAGCAGGCAATGGACGGCGCAAATCGCGCTTGCGCAGGCTCCCACTTTGTCGAGGTTGATCTTCGCCATCGTCGAGGAATATTATAGCACCCCTACCCCCCACGGGTATGAGCCTCGTGCAAAAACACGCGTGGCCCGATGCGGTTTGGGAGAAGATGGCGCGCTCGAGAGGACTCGAACCTCCGACCTACAGGTCCGCAACCTGTTGCTCTATCCACTGAGCTACGAGCGCGCTGGGACCTCGGATTATACCGTCAGTCGCGAACCTTGCGCATCCGTTCGACCTCACGGCGCGTTTCGTCCTTTGCGATCTGGTGCCGCTTGTCGTACTCTCGCTTGCCCCTCGCCAAGGCGATTTCCACCTTGACCTTGCCGTTCTTGAAGTAGAGGGCGACGGGAACGATGGTCAACCCCTTTTCGAGCGACTTGCGGTGAAGAGTGTCGATCTCCCGTCGGTTCAGGAGGAGTTTGCGCACGCGACGCCGCTCCGGCCGCACATGGGAGGCGTGTTCGTAGAGTTCGATATCCAGATTGACCAGCCAAACCTCGTCGTCCTTGATGTCGACGTAAGCGTCGGTCAGGTTGGCGCGGCCGAGCCAGATGCTCTTGACTTCGGAACCCACCAAGGCAACACCTGCTTCATACCGGTCAAGCAACTCGAAGTCGAACCGCGCCTTGCGATTCTGGATCGACTTGCCCCCTTCAGGCTTCTTGTCTTGGGAACTGGACTTCTTCCCCATCGGTTCAAGGATGATGAACGATTTTCCCCAAAGGTATATTTCTCGCGATGCTCCGAATCAGCCTTGCCATCACTAGCCTTGCCCTCGTGCTCGGGCTCGTCGGCTGCCAAAAAGAGGCGACCAAGTCTCCAGAGCCCTCTACCCAAGCGGCAACCACATCATCTGGCGACGGCGCCAAGCCCGCCGGAGAGGCAAAACTCAAAGTCACCGATGTCAAGGAAGGATCTGGCCCCGCCGCCAAGCCGGGCGATCTGATCATCATGGAGTACACGGGCAAGTTGGATGATGGCAAGGTGTTCGACTCGAACACGGCGGCGGACAAGGACCCTTACTCTTTCGTCCTGGGCGCCGGAATGGTCATCAAGGGATGGGACGAAGGCGTGGTCGGCATGAAGAAGGGCGGCATTCGCAAGCTCGACGTGCCGCCGGCAATGGCCTACGGCGACCAACCTATGGGCGACATCCCCCCGAACTCGACGCTTCACTTCGAAGTGAAGATGTTGGAGCACGTTCCCAAGGGCGAGGAGATGATCTTCGACAAGACGGACGTGAAGGTCGGCAGCGGCGCGGTCTGCAAGGCGGCGATTCCTGCCGAGAACGGCAAGCCTGCGGTCAAGGGATCGATGGTTACCCTGCACTACGTGGGCACTTTGGCCAACGGTAAGGTCTTCGAGAGCACCCGCCAGGCCAAGAAGCCGGTGACGTACGAACTTGGAACGGGAGCCATTCCCGGCTTCGACGCTGCCGTTGAGGGCATGCGGGTTGGCGGCGTTCGAAAGATGCGCATTCCGCCGGACATCGGCTTCGGGCAAGGCGGAAAGCCGCCCAAGATCCCGCCCGGTAGCGTCCTCTTTTACGAAGTCGAGCTGCTGAAAGTCTCGTCTTCTTAGGTTCGGGCAGGTATAATCCTGCCCATCTCACACGAGTGTGGCGGCGCGTGCCAGGTCCCCGCAAGGGGTTGTGCGCGTCAAATCCAAACCCGCTCGGAGGAACAACCTGGAGGACAACATGGCTCAGCTCAGCATGAAAGAGCTGCTCGAATCGGGCGTCCACTTCGGCCACCAAACCCGCCGATGGAACCCGAAGATGAAGCGATACATCTACGGTGCCCGCAACGGCATTTACATTCTCGACCTGCACCAGACGATTCGTCTGTTTGAAGAGGCGCTCGAGTACGTCAAGAAGACCGTCGAAGACGGCGGAACCGTGCTCTTCGTGGGCACCAAGAAGCAGGCTCAAGCCGCGATCAAGGAAGCCGCCCAGAAGTCCGGGCAGTACTTCATCGCCGAGCGCTGGCTTGGCGGACTGCTGACGAACTGGAAGACGGTTCAGCAGCGCGTCAACCGCCTCAAGGAGCTGGATCGCATGGAGGCCGAGGGCTTCCTGGATCGCCTGCCCAAGAAGGAGCACCTGAAGCGCCTTGAAGAGCGCAACCAGCTCAACCGCTTCTTGGAAGGCGTGCGGACGATGAACGGCATGCCGACGATCATGTTTGTGGTCGACCTGAACAAGGAGTCGATCGCGGTTGCCGAAGCCCGGAAGCTCGGTATTCCGATCGTCGCCGTGGTCGATACGAACTGCGACCCCGACCTCGCCGACTACGTTATTCCCGGCAACGACGACGCGATCCGCGCCATTCGGCTCGTCACGAGCAAGATGGCAGAGGCGATCCTCGAGGCTCGCCCGCTGGACGAGGCGCTGACCGAGGGCACCCTGACCGCCGAAGGCGAGTTGATCGAGGGCGAAGAGGGCGACGCCGTTCAGTTCGGCGCCGTTGAAGAAGAGCTTCTGCGCGCCTTTGGCGACGAGACTTTGGACACCAATGCGAAGGTAGCCGCTTCCGCTCCGGAAGTGGAAGAGCCCGCAATCGACGACGACTTGATCGAGGAGAACAACTAATGGCCTTCACGGCAGCAGACGTTAAGCGACTTCGAGAAGAGACCGACGCTCCGATGATGGAGTGCAACGCCGCCCTGAAAGAGGCGGATGGCGACTACGATCGCGCCAAGCAAATCCTTCGCGAGAAGGGCAAGGCGGCGGCCGCCAAGCGAGCGGACCGCACGACCAGCGCGGGTGTGGTTGCCTTCTCCACCTCGGCAGACCACAAGCACGTGGGCGCCGTGGTGCTAGAGAGCGAGACCGACTTCGTGGCCAAGAACGAGCAGTTCATCCAGTTGGCTCAGGAGATTGCTGAGATCTTCTTGCACAACGATCCGGGCAACGATCCCCTCGCCGTCAAGCACGGCGATCGGACGGTGGGCGAGATCATTGAAGCCGCCGTGGCAACAATCCGCGAGAACATCAAGATCACGAAGGCGTTGCACCTCTCAACGGAGAACCAGTTCGCGACCTACATCCACCACGACAACACGAAGGCTTCGATCATCGAGATCACTGGATCCGACGATCAGACCCGCAACGTCGGGCGATCGGTTGCGATCCAGACGGTTGCCTTCCCGCCCGAGGTGGTGAAGAAGGACGACCTGCCCCAGGACAAGATTGCCGCGGAGATCGAAACCGAGACCCAGCGCGCTATCGCCGAAGGCAAGGACGAGAACATCGCCCGCAACATCGCGACGGGCCGCGTCAACAAGGAGTACATCAAGCGTGTTGTTCTCCTCGAGCAGCCGTTCTACGCGGATGCCGCGAAGTCGGTCGGCCAGTTCCTCAGCGAAGAGGCCAAGGGCCACAACATCCTCGGCTTCACCTACTTGGCCGTCGGCCAGTAGTCCTTCCCTGCCCGTCCGGACCCGAACTCCGGACGGGCAAGCCCCAACTCCATGGACGATTCCGCTTCTCCCGAACGCACACCCCTCAAGCGGGTTCTCATCAAACTTAGCGGCGAAGCACTCGCCGGGCCCGTAGGTTTCGGCCTCGACCCAGACGTCCTCGCCTACATCGCCAGAGAGATCGCCGGCGTCCATGCCATGGGGGTTGAGATCGCCGTGGTCGTGGGCGGCGGGAACTTCTTCCGCGGCGACACCTTCTCGGAAACCGGGAAAATCGACCGCACCGTAGCCGACCAGATGGGCATGTTGGGCACCCTCATGAACGCCCTTGCCATGCAGTCGGCCATCGAGCGGGCAGGCGTGGCAACCCGAGTTCAGAGCGCCATCACCGTTTCCAAGGTTGCCGAGGATTTCATCGTCCGTCGCGCGGTTCGGCACATGGAAAAGGGGCGGATCGTCATCTTTGCCGCCGGCACCGGCAATCCGTACTTCACCACGGATACGGCAGCCGTGCTCCGGGCACTGGAAATCGAAGCCGACTGCCTGATTAAGGCGACCAAGGTGGACGGCATTTACGACAAGGATCCCAAAAAGCACGCCGACGCCACCAAGTACGAAACGCTCTCGTACAACGAGGCTATTTCCAAGCGGCTGGCGGTGATGGACCAAACCGCGTTCACGATGTGTCGGGAACACAACCTCACGCTCATCGTGTTAGACTTTAACCAGCCCGGGGCACTTGCTCGGGCAGCTCGCGGCGAACGCGAGGGAACGCTAGTAGGAGGCGATTGATATGACCGTTGATCAGATCATGCAGGATGCAGAACACCGAATGAAGCACGCCGTTGAGGTGATGGTGCACGACTTCAGCACCTACCGCACCGGCAGGGCGTCCCCGTCGGTCTTGGAGCGCGTACACGTCGAGTATTACGGAGTCGAGACTCCGCTAAACCAGGTCGCCAACATCAGCATTCCCGAGCCCAGGCAACTGCTCATCCAGCCCTACGACAAGTCGATGTACGGCCCGATCGAGCGGGCGATCCAGAAGAGCGACCTTGGCATCAATCCGACCAACGACGGAACCGGCATCCGGCTGAACTTCCCCCAAATGAACGAAGAGCGCCGCCGGGAACTGGTCAAGGCGGTCAACACGCGCACCGAGCAGGCGTGCGTCGCCATCCGAAACGTGCGGCGCGATGCCATCGAGCACCTCAAGACCGCGCAGAAGAACAAGGAGATCACCGAGGACGATCTCAAAGGGCTCGAAGCCAAGATCCAGAAGTTCACCGACAAGTACATCGCCGACGCCCACGAGCTTCAGAAGAAGAAAGACGCGGAGTTGATGGAAGTCTGAGGTGCCAGCGCCTCACGCCCTGAACGAGATTCAAGAGAAGGCGGTCGCCCAGGGCATCGACCTCGACCGCCTTCCCGAACACGTCGCCATCATCATGGATGGCAACGGACGATGGGCAAAGCACAAGGGCCTCGGACGACTGCTCGGCCACCGAGAAGGCTATCGCACGCTGAGAACCGTCCTGTTCGAGGCTGCAGAGCTAGGCATCAAGTACCTGACGGTCTACGCATTCTCAGCCGAGAACTGGCGGCGTCCTAAAGATGAGGTCGACGGCTTGATGAAGCTCATCGAAGCCGCCGCCCGAGACGAACTAAGAACCATGCACCGCAACAACGTGCGGGTGCATGTTGCGGGCCGTATGGACGAGCTCCCCCAAGGATTGCGCGATGCGCTCGAGCATGGAATCGAGACCACTCGAGGCAACACAGGCATCACGTTCACGCTGGCGGTGAACTACGGCGGCAGAGCCGAGATCGTCGATGCCGTTCGGACGATCATTGCGGAGGGCATCGAGCCTGAACACGTCACCGAGGAGCTCGTTTCCGCCCACCTTTACAATCCCGAGCACCCTGATCCGGATCTTATGATCCGGACCGCCGGGGAAATGAGATGGAGCAACTTCCTCCTCTGGCAAGCCGCGTATTGCGAGCTCTTCGTCACGGATGTGCCCTGGCCCGAGTTCGGCTTGAAGCAGCTGCTTGACGCCGTCTATGTCTACCAGCACCGCCTAAGGAAGTTTGGGGCGGTTGTCGACGCGCCCACGGCATAAGGCAATATGAGACCCTCTCCCCAAACGGGGAGAGGGTCGAAGCCTCCTCGGAAGCGTGCTCCGAAGAAGCGCCCCCGAGTCCTACGGGTAGGTCCAGAGGTTGGCCTTATCTACGCGAGTTTGCCAACCATCGACGGCGGGTTGCTCGTCGTTGATCGGACTCGTCTTGATTCGGATCCAAGCGTTGCCGTTCGAGTGGATGAACTTGTCGGCGTTCCCCTGTCCGCTACTCCACGCGAACGTCGTGTCGTTCGTCGGGCAAACGTAGCCGTTCTGCAGAATCCAACCGTACGGAGAGTCGCTCTGCCAAATGTAGAGTTGAACTTGGAGTCCGGCACGGGCCGTCGCTAGCTCAACCGACGAGTAAGCATATTCGCTACCGTCGATCACACCGCTCCACTGGAAGTAGAAGTCGGTTTCGAGCGATGCCGAGTCGTTGAAGATCGTGAAGTAGACGTTGTCCGACGTGCATACGTCGGTGCCATCGCCGCTCGGATCTTGTCCTCCGTTGCCCCACAGGTACACCGTGGCGTCTGGGCACATCCAATGCCCAAGGCTGAGCGTCATGACGTTTCGCGTCACGGTCGCACCGTTGTAGCAGTTGCGGACCGTCGCCGTGGCCGTGTGCCGCCCGTAAGGCAGCGCGTTGGCGTTGGCGTTCGACGAGAAGTTGATCTGGATCGTCTGGCCGGCAAAGATCTCACCCTTCGTCGGGCTGGTCGGAGTAACCCAACCGGTCCACGAGGTGACCTCGTAGGGGAAGCCCACGCCGCCGGTGTTGCCGATCGTCATGAAGCCGTTCGTGTAGCCGCTACCGCCGCCCACGCCGGTGTAGTTCACCGGGTTGCCGTCGGTACCCGTCAGGACGCCGGCAGTCGTCGGAGTGCCGGTGGTAATGGTTCCCCGGGTTCCCCAGTCGCCGCCGTTTTCCCACATGGCGTAGGTCCACAGTCGGGTCGCATACTGTCCCGTGGCGAAGTAGTCCGCCCAGTCCATTGCGCCGCCCGCGTAGTCGCCCCATCGGCCAAAACCGCAGTTTGCGTTTCCGCCTCGGGTCTGCCACGCACCTTCATTAGTGCCATTGTTGAAAGCCACAACCGCCGCACTCGGGAAGGTGCCCGAGGTGGCATAGCTGAACGCCCAGTGAACGTTGCCACCGTAGTCCGCCGCGGGCGAGCCCATGGTGGCCGTGGTGTTGGCGCCGAACCAGTAGTTGTACTGCCAGCGAGCAGCATTCGCAGGCGAATCGAGGTCGTAGAAGCGTAGACCCATCTCACCGCCAACGTTGATGTTCTGGCAGGTGTAGAGGTGGTAGCCGCCGTTGACGAAGTCGTACGTCAGAACGGCTTCGAGCAAGCGTGCGTCGAAACCGAACCAGTTGCGACCGCTGGGCTGATAAGCCGTCGGAGCCGTGTTATAAGCAGCGATCGGGATGTTGGCGTGCGTGAAGGTGTTTGCGCCCCACGGATCCGTCCATCGCCAGATGTCCATGCTGCTTCCACCCAATCGGGGCAAGCCCACGAACTGGACGTCAGATCCAAATCCGCCCACTTGCGCGTTTGCAGGGCGAGGCGTCCAAGCTTCAAGGCCGCCTGGGTTGTTGTAGTACCAATACCACCAGCTGAGGCCGCCACCATTGTAGAGGTCAGCCTTCTGGAGGCCGTAGAACACCGTGCCATGGTCGCTGTTGGTCCACGAGAAGTGGTTGCCCGACAGGTAAATGCCGTTCACGCCGTAACCAAGGTCGTAGTAGTCGGCCCAGTTTTCGGTGGTGCCAAAAGTGAACTTTGCGCCAAGGGCGTACCAAGTCCAACTTCCGATGGGATCATCGTCGTCGGAAACGAACAAGATCAACACGGAATCACGGGGAGCCGAGTCCTTGCGCCCGTGGATCAGCATGACCCAGCGGCTCGTCCACGGGTCGAAGATGACCTTCGGGTCGAAAAGGAAGTAGCCGTTGTACGGGGCACCCACGAAGTTCGCGAAGTTGTTCGCGTAGGTCTGGTTGCCGCATCGGTCGAAGAAGCGGAAAGCAACGTTGACCACTTGGATGACGCCCTTCGGGCCAACCGACTGGTCGGTGTCCGCCGGAACCCAACCCGTTCCGGGAATGCCGTCCCACCCAAAGAGGTAGCTGGAATCCTGCACACCGTTCGGAACAGGCAAGTCGGCTTGGATGGTGGTGACGGGCGGCTCGCCCGGCTTGGGCTCCACGCGCGGACCGTCGTAGTGGAAGTTCTCCAGTTCCGGGTTCGCGCGGCCAAAGATGCCGTTCGGCCCCGTCGGAGCGGTTTGGGTCGAAACAAAATGAGGCTTGGACACCTTGGCTCGCTTTTGAGCCGCAGGTGAGATCGGCGACTTGTCGACGCCCGTCCAATCCCCTTTGGGAGTGGTGATGGGAGTCTGTGCCGATGCAAGCCCGGCCATCGTCAAGCCGATAGCCAAACAAAGATTCCTCAGCATTAGATGCAATCCTCCTTAAAACAAGAAAGTCGGCGCAGATGCGCGACCTGTTGCTATAGTACAACAGGAAGACTGAGTCTAGGCAAGAAAAGATCAAAAAATACTCACCAGTTTTTTCCCGAAGTTCCCGCCTTTCCCCGCTAAAATTGCGGAAATGCTGCCGATTCTCCTGCTGAGGGACCCCGATCATCCGAGCCCCGTTGTCAAGGCGGCACTCGAATCGGCAGTTGGCGCATCCAACGTGGAAGAGGCTGCGCCCACCCGTGACAACTTCCCTGCCGTGCTCGACCGACTACGAAGCGGTGAGGCCGCTGGCGCCTACGTTCTGGGCAAGCTTCGGGTGGACGCCGCCCAGGCCGCAAGCAGGTACTTCACGGTCTCGGATAGCCTCGGCGTTGCCAACGCGATCAAAGGGCCGAAGGACGTATACGGCACGAACACCGAGGGCGACGGGTTCTTGATGCCTATCAAGGACGTGGAACCCGCCACCGCCCTCATCTTGGGAGCGGGAACGGGCGCTCGCATGGCGGCAACCGCGCTCCTGAAGGCTGGGTGGCGCGTTAAGGTTTGGAATCGAACCATGACCCGGTCCCGCGGAATGGGCATCGCCCTTCAAAGGGCGGGCAAGGTGGAACTTGTTCCCGAACCGGAACCAGGGCGGTGCCGCCTGGTCGTCAACGCCACGCTGCTGGGAGCGCGGCCGGGGGAAACGCCGCCCGTCGTGTGGGAGCGGGCTTCTCCCCACACCATCGCGTACGATCTAGTCTGGCGGGAGCGGGTTCCGACGGACTTTCTGCGCGCCGCCAGCCGGCGGGGCTTCGCGACGGTCGACGGAAGAGAATCGATCATCGGCGCCACCGCGCTGGCCCTGGCGTGGATTCAAGGCCAAATGCCCGACCTCGAGAAGATGCGCGCCGCCGTCTTCGAGGCCGTCTAGGACTTTTCCCGCTTGCGAAGAGCGTCGAAGAGCTCGTCCACGCGCAAGCGGATCCCAATGTTCAGCGAAGACGGAAACCTCCGCCAAACGAAGAAGGGCTCGACGCACCCCGCCAGTTGTCGCAGAGCCACCTCATGGTCGTACCACCGCTTCGACTCAAGGTCGTATTTGGCCAGAAACGAGATCTTGGTGGGTCCGTCGCCCAAATCGAATCGAGCCATCAGGGATCGGTCCGCATAAGGCGGGTCGATCTGCAGCATGGGAACCCCGGAATGGGCGGTCGCCGCGTAGGCAACCCCGAACCGGGATCGAGCCGACACGGGAACAACAACGCCGAGTTCGCCTTTCACCCAAGCGTAGTCCTCGCCAGGTTGCCAATAGCCTTGCGCATCTAGGCGCGCATGAAGACTCACGCCACGGCTCGGCTTTGGACCAAGCGAGAACCCGACGATGCCGCGATTTGAAGATGGGCCCGACTCCTCCCGAATCTGCTGGGCGCGCACTTGCCCGGACCAGGCCAGCCCCTCCCAATCGCCGCCGACTTCGACCGCCCCTTCAATCGGGGCGGTGTAGACCGCCGTCGTGCGTCGTCCGGGCACCGTTTGGTTCAGAGAAGAACTGAGTCCTACCGTGGTGCGTCGCCGCCCTCTTGCTTCCCATTCCGATTCGGGCGAGTCCACGTAAATGTTGCCGAAGTAGTTGAGGGCATCGCGATCGCCAAAGGTGGTGAGAAGATGCACCAAATCGCGTCCCGAGACGGTGGCCTGAAGATCGACGGCCCCGCCGAATGCGGTTCCCGGAAAGGTCTGCAGCCCCAAAGCAAGGTTGCCTCGCCCACCCACGGCGAAGTCGCTTCCCCACGACGCACCGAGGCCGCCTTGCCGGCCGAGCGACACCGACGGCAATCTCCAAGTCCTCTCGTTCTTGTTGAGGCTGAACCGATAACGCGGCAAAGTGACCAGGCGCTGGCCGAAGAAATAGAGCGAAGCCTTATAGGCGGTGCCCCTCCCGAAAGGGGTCGCTTCGAGCCGGGTGCTGTGAAGAGCGAAGAGGGGCGTGGGCTCGTAACGCGAGGTGAGGGTCACGTCGTCGAGAGACCACCGCTTGGGGTCGAACTCGATGTTGGCGGCTTTGAGCTCAAACCGATGGGCCATGCCCAGCGCGTCGACGACCTTGCCCTTCCCTTCTTTCCAGTCAAAAGTCGCCTCCTTTGCGTTGAGCGTTCCATCGGGATCGATGACTTGGACCGACCCTTGGGCGGTGCCTTCACGTCTTTCGCCCTCCAGTTCCAACGTGAGGGTATCGCAACGCACCTCGGTGACACCGTATCGGGCCACAACGCCGCCAGAAAAAATCAGCTTGCGCGGGCGGAGCTGCACCTGCTTGTGCTGCCACTGGACGACCAAACCGCCCTCGACTTGGTCTGTCCCGCCAGTCTGCCCAGGCAAGACGGCGATCGGTAGCATCCACAGGCCGGGCATAAACATAGCGATTCTACCGACGAATAACCGCAATGAACGATTTGGCTTAAACCATTCGTCCGTGTTATCATGGAAGGCGCAGCTATGGTTGACGCGCGGTTGAACCGATTGGAAGCCCTTCGCGAAGAGTGCACTTGGGTGTCGCGATGTCGCGAAGGCGATGAGAACGCCCTTGCGTTACTCATCGACAGGCATCGGAACCGCCTGATCCGCACCGCAGCGAACCTGTTGCGAGACCGCCACGAGGCGGAGGACGTCGCTCAAGAGGCGTTCCTGAAGGCTTTCAAGGAAATCGGACGCCTGCGAGACGACCGAGCCTTTGCGGGCTACATCTATAGAATTTGTGTGCGTCTTTGCATGGACCGGCTGCGCCTCAAGCGTGCCGAACCCGGCGAGTTCGATTCGGTGCAGGACCACGATGGCGGATCGGTTGAGAACCGGGTGGTCATCGAGAAGCTGCTTGGCCAACTTCCCTACGACCTTCGTGCGACCCTTGTGCTCCGCGAGATTGAGCAGTTGAGCTACGAAGAGGTTGCCGAGGTCATGCACGTCCCGATCGGGACGGTGCGGTCTCGCCTTCACACCGCTCGCGAGCGCTTTCGAAAACTCTGGGTGGAGGCGATGGCCGAATGATCGCCCTTACGCGTTGCCAGCGCTTTCGAAACCTGTGCGAGAAGCGCGATTGTAGCGACCTTTCGGCGGCCGAGGAGCAGTTCCTCGACTCCCATCGTAGTTCGTGTGCCCGGTGCGCCAAAGAGGAGTACCAGTTTTCGCTGGCGCTCGACCTTCTGAGGGATTCCAGCCTGGAGACGGACCCGAGCCCAGGCTTCGACGAGCGTTTGATGCGCCGCATGCAAGTGCAGCACATCAAGGGCAGCGTTCGTTACTGGACGCCCGTGTTCCTCGGCGCGGCGGTCGCCAGTTTGGTCGTTCTCGCCGCCGTCCAGGTCGTCAGTGCGTCCAGCAGTTTGCCCACGATCCACTTCGGCGGCAACCGTGCGCCCGAGGCCCGGCGAATCGAGACGAGTTCGAACCTGCCGAATATCGAGTTTTCCGCTTCGCACTCGCGTAGGCAATGAACCGCTTCGGACGCGCACTGACAGGCGCCTTTATGGGCGCCTTCGTCGTGCTCGTCGCCCATCCTGAATCCCGCCCGATCTATCTTGGCGGCGCCAACGCATGGGGGGCTATCCCACCCCTCGAGTCCGACACCAGGCTTGTCGACAGCGGCGAACTGCCCAATCCCATTCGAACCCCGTCCGACGCGGCCGTCTGGGTCGAAACCGGAGCGGTTCGCATCGTGGAACGAAGGCGCCTTCGACCCGAAGACCTCGACAAATTGGTGCGCACCGCCTCGTTTGGGATGCAAACGGACCCGACGAACGCCTACTGGCCCCTGATGAAGTCGGTTCTTATTGCCCTTCAGGGCAACCAGGCCGAGTCTTTGCGGCTCTGGCTCGCCGCACCACGATGCTCCAGCTACAACGACTATCAGGGCTCCCGCCTGTCTTCCCTGTCGAGCGACCTGAAGTCCCGTGGCGCCAAGGCTTGGCGCTGGGCCGCCCTCTACTTTCACCGAAGCCTGGCCAGCGCACGGCTGATCGAAATGAGGGGGAGGCAGGTGGTCAAGGCCTCGCGCCTCGGGGAATCCGATGGACTGCGCGTTCGGTTCGCCACCTTGGCAAACGGAGTTCTAGTCAGGGACAGGGCGCGAAACATCGAAGTAGGCAGGACTGGCTCCGACATGGTCGAGTTCGCCACCTTCCCCCGGGACGTGGGCGAACAAGAGTCGCCCAAGCGCCTGCTCATGGCTCGGGATGCGTTCACCCAGCAGTTGAGATCGGCGGGAATGAACGATCAAGCCGACGAGGCTCAAGCCGCATTCCAGACAAACGAAGCCTGGTTTGCCTTTGCGAGTGGTCCCACGGCATCCGAGAACTTCGTATCCCTCGCCGAGGAGGCGGTGGCCGTCGCGGTATTGCCCGTGACGCTTCTGGTCTGCAGCCTTGCCGGAGGATTGCTGTGGCTGTTTGGCGCGGGGATCCTAAAACGCCAAGGCTGGGCAAAACTGATTCAGCCGCCTATTTCCGTGGGGATTGGACTCGTCCTCGCCGTCGTCGTCTATGCGATCAGCCGACTTTGGCTTGCCGCCGTCGCCATCGCCACGAGTTGGGCGTTCACGTCGCTTGGACCCGAACAATGGCGGTCCAAGCCGCCCGGAAGTTTTGGCCCGCTGTTCCGCTTCGTCCTTCTCGTTATCGGACTGGGGACCGTCGCGACGATGCTGTGCTTCGTCGCCGGGCTATCGACGCCCGCCAACTACGTCCTCAACGGCTTGGGCACCCCGCGCGAGTACTTTGGCGGGTCCACCGTATTCCTCGCCCTTTCGGCGATCTCGCTCATGCTCGTGTTCTTGGTGGGCCCAACGTGGGCCATCGTGCAGAGGGTCGACACGACCCTTGTCCTCGGCACCGCCATCCGAGATCTTGGCAAGTCCGTGACTCTGACGTGCCTCTTCCTTTCGATCGCGGCCGGACCGGTATGCATCGCGCTCGACCGTAATGTGGAGCGCGAATTGGGCCAGATCGTCGCTAACGAGCCCCTCTACTACTACCGTCTTTACCACGCCGAGCGAATGTGATCGTCGCCTTCGCAGGTATAACTCGGCTTCGAGTATGAAGGTCGTTATCTTCGGCTGCGGCAGGACCGGGTCCACCCTGGCCCTCCAACTCTCTTCACGCGGTTTCCACGTGACCATTATCGAGCAGAACCCCTCCGCCCTCCGGCGCCTGGGCAACGAGCACGGTTGTGAGATCGTCATTGGAAGCGGCTTGGACGACGACGTCTTGGAGCAAGCAGGCGTTCGCAATGCGGACGTGTTCTTTGCGCTCACCCGGGGCGACAACACCAACCTCATGTCCGCGCAAATCGCCCGGCTTCGCTTTAACTGCCCGAAGGTCTGCGTGAAGGTGGCCGATCCTTTGAGAGCCGACGCCTATCGAAAGTTGGGCTACTTCTGCATCAATCCGAGCGCCCTTACGGCGGGCATGATGCGCGACTGGATCACCGAAACCGAGTACGGCCGAATCGACACCTACAACGAGCTGACGAAGGAGTTGGAGGTTTAACCCATGTACATGATCTTGGTTGGAGGCGGAAACGTCGGCTTGTACCTCGGCAAGAGGCTGATCGCGAACGGCCACGAGGTGCTCATCTTGGAGCGCGACACGCGCCAGGCAAGTCGCTTGGCGTCCCTCATCGGCGAAGAAAACGTCATGGTGGGCGACGGCTGCGAGATGCTGACCCAGCGCGATGCGGGGTTCGGACGGGCCGACGTCGTGGTGGCGGTCACCGGCGAAGACGAAGACAACATGGTCGTCTGCCAGTTGGCGAAGGAAGTCTGGAACGTCGACCGCGTCGTTGCCCGAATCAACGACCCTTCGCACGAAGAGTTGTTCCGTCGCATCGGCATCGACGATACGGTAAGCGCCACGGGCATCATCCATGCGCTTATCGAACAGCAAATTTCCCCCGATGTGATCGTGCCGGTGGGTGCCCTCGCCCAAGGCAACCTCGAGGTCGTCGAAGTCGAGCTGGGCCCACGCTCGAGCGCACTAGGCAAAAAGGTTCGCGAGCTAAACCTCCCGCCCCAAACCAACATTGTGTGGATTCTCAGGGCTGGACAGGGCATCGCCGTCGATGGAGACACGACTTTCACCCAAGGCGATATGCTCGTGGCGGTTCTTCCCAGAGACTATGCGCCGGACCTGCGCACGGTCCTCGCGCGAACCTAGAGCGTCCGCTCTGGCATACTAGATTTAGGCCTCGGCAAGAGGCTCGGCAACGGCATGAAGCGGCCGGATTTGACGATTCTCGGATACGCCGGACTGAACTTGGCTTTGGTCGGGCTGTGTTTCGGGGCCTTTCCGGGACAGCTCGGCTATCCGGGTATATGGCTTCCCCTCGGAATCCAGACGATCGCCTTCACCAACGTTTCGCGGCGTCAATGGCTTGGTCTCGGCGTAGCCTTCGCGTTGACGAGCATCGTGCCGGTTCTGTTCTCCGTGCCGCATGCGGTTCCCGATGGCCTCGCCACGGTAGCCGCTGCCGTCGCTGCCGCCATCGCAAACGATCTCCTCATCGCTTCGCGCAGGTTTCGAGGCTCCCTGGGGCGAATCACGGCGTACTGTCTCGCGAGCGCCCTCGTGGGCGGTCCCGCGTTCGCTTCCCTATCGGTCCTAAGCGATAGCGTCCTCACGCCAAGCGCCCTGCAAGATTGGAATATGCTGAATCGGTCCGCATCCGTTGGCGGACTGCTTGTTGGCGCCATCGCCCTCGCCAAGTGGCCTACCACGGCATCGAAAGTCAACCTGCTTCGACTGGTCGAAGGAGTCGCCGTCGTATTGGCGACCTTTGGGGCGGGTTGGCTCATGTTCTCTTCGGACCCGACGCGTCACGCCGTTAGCCCGCTCAGACTCTACATGGTCTTCCCATTTCTGATCTGGGCCGCCGTTCGATTCCGAACGGCGGTTACGGCTTTCGCTTCCGTCGTGCTTTGCGCCACGGCAATCGTGTGGACTGACATCGGGCGTGGGCCGTTCGTGTCGCGCGCCTCGGGAGATCCCAACTTCTGGTTCGAGACGTTCCTCTTGTTTGCCACGGGCACCTCGATGATGCTGGCCGCGTTCCTCGAGGACCAAAGCCAGGGCAACGAAGAGCTTCGGCTTAACAAGTTCGCCATAGACCACGCTTCCGTCGCCGTTCTCTGGATCCGTCGCGATGCGACGATCAGCTACGTCAACGACGCCGCGGTTGCTCTGCTCGGTCTAGCCAGAGACCAGTTGGTCGGCGCCGACGTCCAGACTTTCGATCCCAGTTGGGACCGAGCCAGATGGGACGACCTGTGGTCCTCTCTGCAAGGCAAAGAGTCCCACACCTTCGAACGCGAGATCGTCCTGCCGAGCGGCAACTCCGTTGCCGTTGAAGTGACGACGAACTTTGTCCGCTACAACGACGAGGAGTTGCAGGTGGCCTATGTTCGCGACGTTACGGCCCAGAAGCAGGCCCTGCAAGCCGTTCGCGAATCCCAACAGAGCTATCAACTTCTGGTCCAACAGGCTTCCGACGGCATATTCGTCGCCGACCAAAGCGGCCGGTATCTCGACGCCAACGAGCGGGGATGCCAAATGGTCGGATACTCTCTTGACGAGATCCGCCAGTTGAGCATGAGCGATCTCGTTCACGATGGCGACCTCAGCCGTAACCCGTTTCGCTTCGACGAGCTCCACGCGAAGGGATTCCTGGTTGCCGAGCGAACCCTCCGCAAGAAGGACGGCAGCTTGCTTCACGTGGAGATCAGCGCAAGCCTCCTGCCCGACGGGCGTTTTCTGGGGCTCGTTCGAGATATAGGCGCTCGCCATCTCGCCGAACAGACGCTCCGCCGGTCTTTAGAGCAGATTTCGGGCATCTTGGCTTCCCTTCCCTGTGGCGTATTGCAAACCGACCTTGAGTCGAGGGTGCATTATGCCAACGAGTTGGGCCTATCGATGCTTGGCGAAGGCGGAGTCGAACCGCTGGGCAAACGGCTCCAGGAGCTTGGCGTGACGATGGTGACCCTTGAAGGCGAGCGCTATGCTCCCGGCACCCGAATCTTCAAGGATGTCGTTACCAGGCTTACCACTCAGCCGCCTACCCTTCTGGGAGTCGAGTATCCCAACGGAACGTTCCGGTGGGTTGTCGTGACGGCAGTGCCGTACCGCCAACCAGATACCAACGAACTCGTAGGCGCGATCATCGCGCTGCTCGACGTCACGGCCCAGCGGGATCAAGAGCGAGCGCTCCGCGAAAGCGAAGAGCGACTTCGCTTGTCTGTCGACGCGATGCCTGCCCTCTTCTGGACGACAGATCTTGATCTTCGAATCGTATCCGCCCTGGGCGCCAACGTTCCGGACGATGGCAGCCCCGAAGAATCCCTTGAGGGCAAGAACTTGCGCGAGATCTTTCACGCGGACAGCGACGACGCTGAGCCTGTCGCCGCCCATTTGGAGGCCATCGACGGTCGTGAGCAGTCGTTCGACTATCCATGGCAAGGAAAGTACTACTCATTCCGCATTCGTCCGCTCACCGACCCGTCGGGCGTCGTGACCGGGGCGGTCACCCTTGCCCTGGACATCACGGAGCGCAAGGAAGCCGAGTTTGAGGTTGTTCAGCTCAACCAGAACTTGGAAAGACTCGTCGCTGAGCGAACCGCCGAGTTGGCAGACACCGTTCACGAACTCGAGTCGTTTTCGTACTCGGTCTCGCACGACCTTCGGGCACCGTTACGAGCGCTCACCAGTTACGCCCACATTCTGAGGAGCGACTACCACGAAATCTTCCAAGGCGAACCCGGCGAGTTTCTGGAACGCATGGAAGTGAACGCCAAGCGGATGTCCGATCTGATCGACACGCTGCTCATGTTCTCCCGCATGGGGCGCCAACCGGTTGTTCGGCAGAAGCAAGATATGGGCCTGCTCGCCCGAACCGTCTACGACGAGTTCCACGACAACGCCAACCCCAAGCCAGACCTCGAAATCCAGCCGCGACTACCGGACGCCCGGGTGGATCCGAAGCTGATGCACCAGGTGTTGCACAACCTATTCAGCAACGCCATCAAGTTCAGCCGGCGCACCGAGAAACCCAAAATCGAGTTCGGGTTCCACGTGGGCACAGACCCCACCGTTTACTTTGTGCGAGACAACGGCACCGGGTTCGATATGGCCTATGTGGATAAGATCTTCGGGGTGTTCACCCGGCTTCACAGCACCGAGGACTACGAGGGCACTGGCGTCGGGCTCGCCATCGTCCAACGGATCATCAACCGGCACGGCGGCAAAATCTGGGCGGAGAGCGCCGTTGGGAAGGGCACCACGATCTTCTTTACGGTAGAGCCTGAAGCCGACTAGTCGCCAAACCCGTCGGGATGCGACTCGTGCCATCGCCAGGCGTCGCCCACAATGTCGTCCAGGTTCGGGCGTTGCGGCGTCCAACCTAGCTCAGCGCGAATCCGCTCGCTGCTGGCGATGAGCTTCGCCGGATCGCCGGGACGGCGAGGGGCGTCTTCGTGGGGCACTTTGAGCCCACTGACCCGTTCGACGGTGTCGATCACCTGCCGCACAGAGAAACCCTGGCCGTTGCCCAAGTTGTACTGGCGTGAACCGCCGCCGCCGAGTAAGTGGCGAACGGCAAGCAGGTGCGCCTGCGCCAAGTCCTCGATGTGGATATAGTCGCGAAAGCAGGTGCCGTCAACCGTGTCGTAATCGTTGCCGAACACCTTGAGCATCGGCCGCTTACCTTGCGCGGCGAAGATGGCAAGCGGAATGAGGTGCTCTTCGGTTCGATGCGCCTCGCCAAGCTCCCCGTCCTGGTCGGCTCCCGCCGCGTTGAAGTAGCGAAGGCACACGGAACGCAGGCCATGCGCCGTCTCGAAAGACGGCAGCATCTGCTCGACCATCAGCTTGCTGAGTCCGTAGGGGCTCGTCGGCGCCTTGGGGTGGTCCTCGTCGATGGGAACGTATTGCGGCTCGCCGTACACCGCGGCGGTCGAACTGAAGACGAACTTGTCCGTGCTCGTCTGGCGCATCGCCTCCAGGAGGTTCAAGACGCCCGCCGTGTTGTTCTCGAAGTACTTGCCGGGCTCTCGGACGCTCTGGCCGACGCTGATATACGCGCCGAAGTGCATGACGAGATCGAACTTGCGCGATTGAAGCGCGGCAAGCACCTGTTCTGGCTTTCGGAGGTCGCCCAGGATGAACTCGGCCGGGCCAACGGCAGCCCGGTGACCCTCTTCAAGATTGTCGAAAACGACGTACGGGATTCCCTCGGCTCGCAGGAGTTTGCCCACGTGCGAGCCGATGTAGCCGGCTCCGCCGACAACCAAAATCATCAGCGCTTCATCTTCCGCGTCAGCGGGAACGGCTTGCCCTGGAGCTTCTTCCAGGTCGCCTGCTGAGCCGGGGTGAGAACCGTGTTCGCGAACGCCCGCGCCTGCGCGTAGTACTTGTCGTAAATCGCGTCATGTCGATCCATGGCGGCGTCGAGCTTCTCGCGGCGCTTTGGGTCGTTCTTGGCGACCTTCGGAGGGGGATCCTTCTGCGCCTCTTTACGTGCGGCAGCGAAGATCTCGTCCCACTTGGCGATCAGCTTCTTATCTTGCGCGTCGGTCAGCTTCAGCGCCTTCCTCGCCGGCTCGCTGCGAATAGCGAGAATATCGATCGCCTGATAGCTGATCTCGGAAAGCCGTTGGTATTGAGGTTTCGTGAGCCAGCCCACGATCATGGCTTCCTTTGCGAGCCACTTGACCCGCATCTGCTCCATCTCGAGCGGTTTGTCTTTGGGACTGACGGGCTTGTCGTATTCGGTCGTGATCTTCTTGACCATGGCCGCGCTCAGCTTCAGTTCCTTCTGGATCGCAGGCTCAAGCAACATGCGGGCGCGAGGCACGATCGGCGGCGTCAGACCGGGCGGATACTTGCTCTTCGGGCGCTCAAAGGTCGCCTGAGGCATCATGGTGGGCTTGCTCGGCGTTTTCTGCGCGAACGACGGCTGGCCGACCACGAGCAAGACGGCGGCGAATGCGAAAAATCTGGATCGGTGCATATCCTTTGGCTCTCCCATTGGGAACCCCCGAAGTGTATCCAACATCGCGCACGTTCAACATCGTTCCCAGCCACAAATCTTTCTCGGTAAACCTAGCAGTTTTTTCTTGACTTGGGACCACACCTGTGTTATCCTGACTTCACGACGGGCGCCTATGGTCGCCTGGCGACTTCGTTTGGAGGTTAGAGGCTATAATGTCACTTTTTAGCAAAAGGATGACCGCTTCGGTTCTGGCTGCGTGTGCCCTGCTGGGTTCCGCCAACGCCGCGATTCGCGAATCATTCACGTTCAATAACTGGGAGCCCGTGCAAACGGCCCTCACCAACATCAACACCGGCACGTTGCGGAACTACACGTTCACCACCAGCGGCTGGAACCTCGGTCGCATCGACTACACGGGCGACGTGACTGAAATCAACGGCACCACCGGCGACTTCGGTAGCGAGAGCCGGATCCTGGTCAAAGAGCCGGACGGTCTGTATGTCGTCATCCAGCCGACCGCGGTGACGGGTTATACGGGAACGCTTGCCTTCAGCGGCCACTTCCACATCAACGACGGCTACGCCGCTCCGTTTGGAAGCCAGCCCTGGGAGTTCCGCTACATCAACACGTTCGACGATACGCCTACGGGCGGCGTGGCAGACTGCTCGATGAACATCACGTTCAACGTGACCGATGAGCCGATTCAGCCTCCGTCAGGCGCGATCGACCTCGGAACGATCGGCAACCCCGGCCAAGACGTGACCGGCACTTATGCCGCACAAGAAGTCAAGTGGTACAAGTTCGCCATCGCTGAAGCGACTGGCGCCCACTACCTTGACATCAACACCGAACTCACCACCTCGTTCTCGAGCGGTGACACGGAACTTGGACTCTACAGTTCAAACGGCACCCTCATCGCGAACGACGACGACGGCGGCACGGGCTTCTTGAGCCTCCTCCAGTTCGGCGTCGCGGCGGGACATGGCACGATCGACCTCCCGGTCGGAACGTACTATCTCGCAGTTGGCGGCTACAACACCACGTTCAATGGCGGCTTTGATGCCGTCAGCGGTTCGACCGCAACGGGCGATATCGTCGTCAGCTTCGTCACCGACCTCACGGGCGGCGGCGGCGGCGGCAACATCGTCAACCCGACCGGCATCACGGTTATCGAAGGCGAGTCGCCCGACGGCGCCCTCGACGCAGTGTTCACCAGCGACGACACGTACTTCACCTGCTTCAACGACTCGCTGACCTTGGGTTGCGAGCTCGAGATCGCCGGTACCCTCAACCACGCTTGGACGACTCTCAAGTTCAAGTTCGAGGGCAACGTGAGCCGCGGCGGTTTGATCCAACAGATCAAGCTGCGAAACTACACGACCGGCCAGTGGGTTACCCTGGACGGCACTGTAGCCACGACGTCGGACAGCAGCCGCGAGATCACCGTGACCTCGGCCGCCTACTCTAACGAGAACGGCGACCTCGGAGCCCGCGTCAAGTGGTATCCGGTCAACGATGAAGCTCCCGCCTTCGACGGCTGGCAGCACGCCATCGACCTCTCTGTCTGGCAGTACAACTAAGCCTGGCTTAGTCCGCAAGACGACGGCCCGCCCGAGGAATCGGGCGGGCCGTTTCATTTGCCACGCGCAAAAAAGCGGGAAGCCATTCGGCTTCCCGCTTTGTCTATTTCGCGCAAGGAGATGGGTTCATAACGGGAACCCATAGCCTCGGTCGGCACAGGTTGCTAAAACCCGGCACCCCCCTGCGCGACTTGTTGGTTGTTAGGACTCTTCAATAGCACCACCTCCTGGCTTAAGGATGTTAACAATGACGCGATGGCGCGCGAAATAGTTTCCTAACCGCCTTCCGAATCCGTTCGCGCAATGTCCTCGCGCGCTTTCTCGGGCGAAAGTCGCAAGTTCGCCAACACGGTTCGATCCCCGATCGCCTCGATGATCTTCCGCTCCGTAGCCCCTACCGTGATGGCGCACAAAACGTAACGCGACGCGCCCTTGTCCCAAAACCAGTACGCCGCCTTCTTGCCCGTGATGGCTTCGCGCTGGGAGTCTTGGTCTCGGTCCTTCAGCGCGGTGTAGAGCCGGACCACCTCGTCGTCGGTGCCCTTTTCTCGCACCACCATGGCGGCGGCGATCCGGCCCCGATAAGCGATCACGCCCAAGCCGACGCCGTCTTTGTTCCAGCCCCAAGCCTCATAGGGCGACATGAACCCAGCGGGCAACCGAATTACGGGAACGGCGCCCTCGGCGGCGGGCACCTCGGCCTTCAGCTCGTCGAGCGATTCGCCCAGATGAACGCGATGATCGCGGAACTCGATCTGGAGGTCTTGGTCCAGTTCGTCGGAAGGTGCTCCGACGACGGTCTTGGGCTCGGAAGGGGGCGCGGTGCCGGACTGGCCGGCGCATCCCGCCAAGAACGCGAATCCGAAAGCCGCGACTACCCTCTTCATCCTACATCTCGGTGCGAATTGCCTTGATGCGGTAGTGCGTCACTCCGCCTGGCGCCTCGACTTGAACCTCTTCTCCCGCCACTCTACCCAGCACCGCCGCTCCCAAGGGTGCGGTGATCGAAATCAGGTCCTTCGACGGGTCCGCCTCAAACGATCCGACCAGCGTGATCTCGAACTCGTCGCCGAACTCCATGTCTTCGAGCAAGACCTTCGACATGAGCTGCGCCGAGTTGTCGTCTTCCGCCGGGCCGTCCACGATCTTCGCCAGCTGCACGGCTTTTTCCAGGTCGGCGATGCGGCTCTCCAAACGAGCCTGATTGAGCTTGGCTTCGTGGTAAGCCGCGTTTTCGCGAAGGTCGCCATGCGACTTGGCCTCGCGGATGGCTTCGGCGATGCGGCCGCGTTCCGGTCCCTTCAGGAACTCAAGCTCCGCCTTCAACTTCTCAAAACCAGCACGGGTCAATCGAACATCGCTCGCCATGGACCGGATATTGTAGCATCGGCATGGTGGAACCGTCGAAGCCTCGCGTCAGCGTCGTGGTCGTCAACTTCAATACGAAGGACGCCCTTCGCCGTTGCCTCGCCAGTATCGAAGCGCACCACGAGACGATCGTCGTGGACAACGCTTCCACCGACGGGTCGAGCGAAATGGTGGCAAGGGACTTCCCAGGCGTGCGTTTGATCCCAAACGACGCGAACGTCGGGTTCGGCGCTGCCAACAACCAGGGTATCCGCGCAGCGTCGGGCGATTGGGTTCTCCTTCTCAACAGCGACGCATGGGCGACGCCCGGGTCCATCGACCGCTTGGCGGACACCTTGGACCGCCACGGCGCCGTGGCAGGCGGAGGGCGCCTTTTCAACCCCGATGGGACCTTGCAACCTTCGGTTGCCCGTCAGCTCACGCTCGGCGCGGTCCTCTCGGAGCAACTTTATCTGGAGCGTTTCACGCACACCTATTGGCGCGACCCCGCCTCGTTCGAGGAACCCACGGAGGTAGATCAAGTCATGGGCGCCTGCCTGATGATGAAGCCGGTCGCCTTCTTCGACGGGCGGTTCTTCCTGTACTGCGAGGACACAGAGCTATGCCACCGCCTCAAGGAAAGAGGATCCATCGTCCACGACCCCAAAGCCGAGTTCTTCCACGAACTCGGGACCAGCAGCACAACCAATCGCTGGCTTTCGGTGGCTCGATACAACCGAGGCAAGGAACTCTACTTCCTCATCCATCACGGTAAGGCCCAGATGGCGGTGTGTTGGGTTCTGAATCGCCTCGGTGCGATCCTGCGATTTGCCGCCTGGACGCTGATCAGTCTGGTGACCCTGGGCCGCACCCAGGCGCAGATGTGGCTCTTCCTGCGGGTGTTGTTCGCTCCGGTCAGTGGGCCGCCGGACCCCCGTAGAGGGAGATAACCTCATCGGGGTCGCCTTCGGCGGCGATCAAGCCGTCCTTGAGCCAGATCGCGCGATCCGCCACTCTTCGCACGGAGTCCATGTCGTGCGAGACGAACAAGATGCTCCCGCCGTTCGCGCGGAACTCGTCGATCTTGGCGTAGCACTTACGCTCGAACTCGTAGTCGCCGACCGCCAAGACCTCGTCCACCAGCAGCACGTCCGCATCGACGTGAACCGCGACGGCGAATCCAAGTCTCGCCAGCATTCCGCTGGAGTAGGTTCGAACCGGGGTGTCGATGTGCGACCGAAGCTCCGCAAACTCGATGATGTCGTCGAGCCGCTTCTGGACTTCCTTCCGCGTCAATCCGAGAACGACCCCGTTGAAGAACACGTTCTCGATTCCGGACAGATCCGGGTGGAAACCGGCGCCAAGTTCAAGCAGGGGCGCGCAGCGTCCCCGAACGATCACTTCGCCTGAGGTGGGCTTGTACACGCGCGCCAGCAACGACAGCAAGGTGGACTTCCCCGCCCCGTTTCGTCCGATTACCGCCACGCTCTCGCCCTTTGCCACGGAGAAAGAAATTCCCCTCAGCACTTGCAGGTGTTCCAGTTTCCGCCTCTTCCACCAAAGTAGAAGGGTCTTGAGCGACGACGCGCCCGAGTGGCTGAGCAAGAACTCCTTGCGGAGGTCTCGGACCTCGAGAGTGGGCTCGCTCATGGACGCTCGACGAACCTCCACTTCATGCGGTTGAACACCCAGTAGCCGAACACGAGCAAGCCGAACGAGGTGATCGCCGTTAGCGAAAGCAATCCCCAGTCCAGCGGCAGCGGCGGGTAGTGCTGGTCTCGCACCACGACCTCCTGCGGCGCAACGAGGACCTTCCGGTACGCCGTCGCGAGCATGGCGATCGGGTTCAGGTGGTAGAGCACGTACACGCCCGGCGAGGTGTTGAGGTGCACCTCTTCGCTGAAGTACATGATCGGAGACAGGAAGAAGAGCAGGTACAGGGCGACCCCGACCATGTACTTGACGTCCTCGTAAAACGTGTTCAGGGCGGAGATCAGCAGGCCCAGCCCGGCCGCCAGGGCGAAGTTGATGACGAGCAAGACCGGAAGGTACAGGATCGTCCACTGGAAGGGCGGCACCGCCGGGTGGCGAATCCAAATGACGAGCAGGTAGCAGAAGAACACCAGCAGCGCGAGGAGCAGGTGGATGAAGTTGGCGCAAAGCGACGCGAGGGGGAGCACCTCACGCGGGAAATAGATCTTTCGAACCAGGGGTAAGGCGTGGAGGATGGACTGAGCCGAGTCCATAAGCGCCAACTGAAAGAACATGTACGGCAGATACGCCGCCAAGATGTAAACGCTCAGGTTGCCCGTCTGGTTCTTCAGCAGGAACTTGAACACGAACGTCATCACCGCAACGGTGATCAGCGGGTTCAGGAGCGACCAGAAGAAGCCGAGGTAACTGTTCTTGTAGCGAATCTTGAGTTCGCGCTCGATCAAGCTAAGCAACAACTCGCGGAAGCGCCATAGCTCCTTCAGCTCCGCCAGCATACGCGGCATTCTACCGAACCTGGGCGTCTTGAACCTATGTGAGCCGTATTCTCGTCGCGCTCGTTGCTCTTGTTTGCGCTCGCTTCGCCGCTGCCGAAGCGTTCGTGATCAACCTCTTCGACGTCCGGATGCAACTTCATCGGGACGGCGGTATGGACGTGGAGGAGCGCATCACCGTCACCTTTACCGAAGACCGCCACGGCATCTTTCGGTTCATCCCCATCGACTACGAAACCGGCAAGGGCGTGACGCGGAGAATGCTCGTCACGGGCGTGAGCGTCACCGACGGCAACGGCAACGGGCAGAAAGCCGAAATCGGAAAGGAAGGTCCGAACCTGCGTATCCGAATCGGAAACCCGAAGGTCTATGTCAGCGCCGGCACCCAGTTGACCTATGTGATCCGCTACCACGCTTTCAACATGGTCAACCGGTTCGCCCGCGCGGACGATTGGGAGCCCCATGCCGAGCTGTATTGGAACGTCACGGGCGACCAGTGGGAGGTACCCATCTATGCCGCCCGCTTCAGCCTTGAGTTCCCCAACTCGCCCAACGGCAAAGGAGTGCGCGGCCGGATCTTTGCCGGTCCCTACGGCTCGCGTGCCGCAAACACGGCTCTCAAGCTCGGCGACTACACGGACAGCGGCACCGCTTCCCACCTTGTCCTCTCCTCGAACCGGATGACCGGCGAACGCACCGCCCCGCTCGACCCGGGCAGCGGCTTGACGGTTGTGCTCGACGTTCCTGCCAACCTCATCGACGAGCCGACCACAGCCCAACTGGTTTTGCTCTACCTTCTGCCCAACCTCGGGTTTGGAATCCCGCTGTTGGCATTGCTCGCCATGCCGATTCTGTGGCTCATCTACGGGCGCGATCCTGCTGCGGGACCGACGGTCGTGCAGTTCGAGCCGCCGGACGGCCTCGCGGCCCCGGAAGCGGGTGCCATGCTCGACGAGAAAGTCGACCCCCGAGACGTCGCCTCGATCATCGTCTCCCTGGCCACCAAAGGTTTCTTGACGATCGAGGTGCAGGACCGACTGATTGGCAGCGACACGACCCTGCGTCTCACGGGGTCCGGGGACGAGTCAAAACTGAACGCCCACGAGTCGGCGATGCTTCGGTACCTTCGCACCGCGGGCGACGTCATCGACGAAACGGACATGCGGGAGCATGTCGCCCCGTTTGCTTCCACGATCCGCTCCACCATTTGGAGCGTGCTCGTCGACCGAGGAGTCTATCGCTCTTCTCCTGAGACGGTCCGCGTTCTGTGGGTGGTGTTTGGCCTGGCGATTACGATCGCCTTGGCGGCACTCTGCGTCCTCGTCTCGCCCACCAAGGAGCAGCTCCCGTCGATAGTCGGAGCGATCGCGTCCGCCATCATCGTAATCGCGTTCTCCAAGGGCATGCCGCGCCGAACCCGGGAAGGTTCGAAGCTGCTCGCCCGGGTCCGTGGTTTCGAGGAGTTCATCCGGCGAGCAAAGGAGCCCGAGCTGAACTGGATGAGCCAGAAGCACCCCGACATGGCGCTCTTTGAGGAGTACCTTCCCTACGCGGTGGCTTTCGGCTTGTCCCGGCAGTGGTCCAGAGCCTTCGAGGGCATCCTGACCGAGCTGCCGAACTGGTACATCTCGCCGAACCGGCAGTTCATCGGCATGGACTTTGGGCGTTCGCTAAACCGGGTGACCGACAATATTGCCTCGGCTTCCACCACGCCGCCACGTTCCAGCGGCGCTTCGGGCGGTTCGTCGGGATTCGGCGGAGGAGGCTTCTCCGGCGGCGGATTCGGCGGAGGCGGCGGAGGCAGTTGGTGAATCGGATTCGCCTCCGCCACCGTTAGTACATCAGATGCAAGCCGTGGTCTTACTAGTCGTCCTCGCCCTTTTGGCGCTGATCATCTGGCAATACAACGCCGTGATCGGGCTGCGGCAGCTCACGCGAAACGCCTGGGCGGACGTAGACGTGTACCTGAAGCGGCGCGCCGAGCTCATTCCCAACCTCGTTGCCGCGGTAAAGGGCTACGCCAGCCACGAGCAGACGCTTCTGGAGGCGCTCGCCCAAGCCCGGACGGAAGCCCTTGCCCAGCAAGGGCCCAGCAACGAGAAAGCCGTAGCGGAGGGCGCAGTGGGCTCCCGGCTTGCCCAAACCTTGATCTTGGCCGAGAGTTATCCGGACCTCAAGTCGAGCGAGTCGTTCAACCGCCTTCAAGAGGAGTTGACGGACACCGAGAAGATGATCGCTAGCGCAAGGCAGTACTACAACGCCTGCGTGCGAGACTTGAACACGAAGATCGAGGCGTTCCCCAGCTCCATCGTCGCCGCCATGATCGGCGCCAAGCACGAAAGCTACTTCGAACTTGACGCCGCTCAAGAGCGCGAGGCGCCTCGCCTAGGCGGGTAGCGGCAGACCGAACGCCTGCAGCCACTCGCGCATCAGCGCGACGCGGTTGGCCATATTGAAGTCCACGTTGAACGGGCGGCCCCGGGCGTCGATGATGATGCCCACGGTTCCGCCTTCGAGCTTTCGGCTCACCGCCTTGCCCTTGCCCTCGCCCACGTCGAAGCCCTTCGCCGGCTCAATCGTGAGATCGAGAAACTCGCCGCGTCCGCAGGGAATGATCTTGATCTTGCCGAACGGCACCGTCTCGTTCACGCCTTCGCCCTTGACCGTCACCACCGGCTCGCCCGGCTTGGCTAGGCCAACCGGCGAAATGCAGTGGCCGCACTTGACGATACAGTCGTACTCGAACACGTCCTTGGCCGCCTTGTAGTGGTGCTGGCTGAGCACGCCAAGGTGCGGCGTCATGAAGATCGAGTCGACCGTGAGCATCGTGATGCCTTCCGGCTGGTAAGCGTCCATCATCATGAGCGCCGATTGGGCACGCTGCGGGGCGTGCGAGAGAACGCCGCCCGAGCCGATGATGATATCCAGCGCCATCATCTTGACCAAGGTTTCGCCGGTCGATTTCTGATCGAAGATCTGGCCGACGTCGCGCTGCTGCTGCGTGCCCGTCAGGCCGCGAGCGAGCGTTTTGTGGTGGTCGAACGCCAAACGGAGCGCCTCTCGAGACACCGCCTGCTCGATGAGCAGGTCCTCGTACGTGTGAGGAATCGTCGTCGGGCGGATCATCTTGTTGCGGAGGCGGTTTCGCACCTCGCTGGGATCGATTTCGAACGGCAGCCATCGGGCGATGTTCGTGATGCCCGCTTCCTTGAGCACGTTGCAGATCGAGTAGCTCATGCCGAGGTTCGCCGAGACCGTGCGGTTGTAGATGCCGCCAAAGACGGAGAACACGTCGGTGGTGGCACCGCCGATATCAACGCCGAGAAGGTTGATTCCCTCGTTGTCGGCGTACTCCTTCAACAGTTTTCCGACCGCGTTCGGGGTCGCCATGACCTCTTCGCTCGTCCATTCGAGGAGCTTGGAATAGCCCGGCGCCTGCTGCATGACGTGCTCCAAGAACATCTCGTGGATCTCGTCACGCGCCGGGTCCAGGTTCTCCCGGTCGAGTGTCGGACGAAGGTTGTCCACCGGCTTGAAGGCGATGCCGTGGCCGAGAACCTCGTCCACTTCGGTGCGAGCATCTTTGTTGCCCGCGTAGATCACGGGCAGCTTCATGTCGCCGAATCGGGGGCGCGGGTCGGCGCGCCGCACGACTTCGGCCATTTCGATCAAGTGGCTCTTGGTGCCGCCGTCCGTGCCGCCCGACATCAGGATGATGTCGGGACGAAGCTGGCGTAGCCTTTCCACCTTCTGGTAGTCCTTGCGCCCGTCGTCCACCGCTAGGGTGTCCATGAGAATCGCGCCGGCGCCAAGCGCCGCTCGTTCCGCCGACTCTGCCGACATCGCCTTCACGACGCCTGCCACCATCATCTGCAAGCCACCGCCCGCCGAGGAGGTCGACACGTACAGGTCAGACGCCTCCATGGGGTCGCTTCGCTCGTCGGTCTTCTGGCCTTCCTTGTAAAGGCGCCACACCTTGCCGTCCTTGATGAGCTTGCGACGATGCGGCGTGAATCCCTCGGGAACCGCGGCTTCCGTAATCTCCTCTAGCTCCGTGATCGAGTTGAGAACGCCGATGGTGACGTCTTCGAAGGGGCGCTCGACCGTCGTGGGCGCCTCGCCGCGCGCAACGAGACGATAATCGCCGTTCGCGTTCTGTTCGATGAGGATCGCCTTCGTCGTGGTGGAACCGCAGTCCGTTGCCACGATCCGCTTGATATCGGGGGACGACATAGACCCCGATTTTAGCAGACGGTTAACCCCGTTCAGGCAACTTCAGCGTGGAGAAAGCTCCGAAGGTCAGCCTCGTTCACGCCCGGTTCGCCCGGCGAAACGTTGTTCAGCTTGCCCTCCTTCATCCACTTCTCGAGTTCATCGACTTGGCTAAAGACGTGGTCGAAGGAGTCGGCGATGAACAAGAGCGGCTGATAGTGGTCGATCTCGAAGTACTGGTTGATGATCCACTCCAACTGCAGCGGGTAACGCTGGACGTCGGGAGATTCGATGCAGTAGGCGAGCTCGCCGTACGAACTCAGCAGCCCGCTTCCGTAAGCCTTGAGGCCGTCGGGCGAGCGCATCAGGCCGAACTCGATGGTAAACCAGAAGAACCGAGCCATCGCCTTGATGATGCTGGTGAGGCGCCGAATCTGCTCTTCCTCGTCCTTGATCTCCTGGATAATGCCGGCGGCCGTATGGGCGCACTCGCCGAACCGAACGAGGGTATCGGCAAACGCCTTGTCGGTGTGCATGGGCACATGACCGGCGATGTCGTGAAAGATATCCGGCTCGGGAAGGTAGTCCAGCTTGTCGGATCGCCGAATCGTGATCGTGGTGGGAAACTCGCGGTTTCGAAGGCTGTTGAAGAACTGGAACGCGGGAACGTAGCCTGCCACCGCCTTGGCTTTGAACGCGGTCAGGGGTTCCAGGAACTTGTTCACGTCTTCAAGACGGGGCACCCGCTCCGGATCAAGGCAAAGGGAGGCGATACCCTTCAGGAAGTGGGGGTTGGCGTACCGCTCCCATCGAGGAAGCATGCGGGCAAAGAGCTTTCGCCAGGCTTCGTGGTTCTCAGCGGAATAGAGATCATAGGGCTGGAAGATGTAAAGCTCTCCCCTGCCCTGAGCCTCTTCAATGAACGGGGCCTGAGTCGTGGTCAGGCCCGCCTTAAAACGATCGACTTCGTTTCGGATCACCGCAAAAACACCCCCGTCATTGTAACAGACGACGGAGTTACGGCTGTTCGATCACTTCGACGATTTCTTCGGGAGCAAAACGGTCGAGCAGAACCCACGCGGCGGCCGCCAAGATGGCGAACAGCGGCAGAAGTAACGCCAGCCAGTGGGCCCAGATCATTTTGTCGCCGAGCGGCTTGATGGACTGGTAGTAGAACTCGTCGCGAATCGCCCTAAAGGGTCCAAACCCCACAAAGAGGCCGATGACCGCGGGCGCAAGCCCGCCCCATTTCGCCATGGCGGGCCACTTCATACGAGCCTCGAAGTGCTTGATCAATGCAAAGAGGGCGAACCCGACCGCGGACAAGATCAGCGGCCACATCATGGGCTGGAAGAACGACTCAGGGATCGGATCGGAAAGATCGGCAAAGGTAAACATCGTGGTTCCTGAAGCTATGGACTCTGACGTGAATTGTCGCACAAACCGTGCCAAATCCCACCCCGCGGGGCGTTAACGAACGAAGGCCCGAGGCAAACGCCCCGGGCCTTCTCTCAGAGTCGACTTAGTTGGAGAGCCAAGCCGCTTTATCAACGCAGTGAAGCCAACCGTCGAACGCCGGAGCTTCATCGTTGACCGGAGACCACACGATCTGCGCAGCCACCGAGTTGCCCGAACCCACAAAGGTGGCGGGTGTATTGGAAGTCGCGTAGGCCGTAAGGTCCGTCGAAGAACTCACGCCGCCGTTGACCGTCACGAAGTTGTTGTTCGCGTTGCGGAACTTGATCTGGTACTGGAGTCCAAGACGTCCCGTGGACATCTCCGCCGCAAAGGTCAGACTGTTCGCCGGCACGCTTGCGACCGAGCCGCCGAACTGAACGACGCACCGAAGGGTCGCCGAGTCGTTGAACGAGCAATAGCTGTCGTCATCCGAGGCCTGCAACGAGTTCAGGTCGCCGGAGCCGGCTTCGCCCTCGAGCAGCGTGACGCTAGACACCGCGCTGTAGGCGCCCATCGACACCGTGAAGTCCTGGATTCCGAAGACGTTATTGAAGTCCACAAAGCTCGGGTCGCCCAAATTGCCACCGCCGCTCATACCGGAGAGGATTTGGTTCGACATGTAGTCGTGGCCGCCGCCGTTGACGAAGGCGCAGATCTTGAAATCGCCGATGGGGCCGCCGAGCGCCGCAAGCGGAATGCAGTACTCGACACCCGTGGAAACCCCGGCGCCGCTACCCGTGCCGGTGCCGCCAAAGACGCCGCCGGTGTTCGAGTTGTTGATCGTAACCTTGATGCCGTACGGGTTGTTGTTGCCGCCGGTCAGGGTGCCGTCCGAGCCCGCGCCCGTGCTACCCATGTAGTAGCCCTGGCCGCCCCCCGCCGTCAGAAGCTCGGCATAGTTGGCGTACATCGTGTAGGGCACGCCGCCGCCGGTGACGCTGATCCAGTAGTCGGCGTCGAAGCCCGTGTCGAACCTCAGGCCAGCCATGCGGTTCAAACCGTTGAAGTCGACGTCCGGATTGTTGTTCAGAAGCAGGTTCTGGCCCCCGGGCTTGCAGTCGATGAAGACTTCGAGCTTGTTATAGTTCGACTCCAGGTTGCCGCTCAGGAACAGGTAGAGCTTGCCGTCGCGAATCGTGGCGAAGGCGCCGTCCAGCTCCGAGCCGTTGGCGAAGTCGATGAGGCCCAAGTTGCTGTCGCCGAACTGGGTTTCGGTGTTCTGGACCACAACCGCGCTGCCATAGCCAGCGTCGAGCGACCCGTCGATGATGATTTGCGCCGAAGCCGAGACCGAGAGCCCCGCCAACGCAAGAATCGGTAGTGCGATGCGATTTTTCATTTCCCTTTGCTTATCCTCCCCAAAATCGGAGATGCCGAAGTGGTCGGAAGAGTCCTTCCAATCTGTAAGTCAAGGGCACCGCCTTCGCGGTGCCACGCCGTCGAACTCAAAAACCGTTGGAGGTGGGTCTGAGCCAGGAGCCCAAACCCACCTTGAAGAGAGCTATTGCCCCGAGCCGCCCTGTTGCATACGGGACCGTGCTTCCTGCTCCGTACTCGGAGGGCCGCCGGCAGAGCCGTCGTTCCCTCCAGGGGCGGACGAACCGCCGTTCTGGTACTGCTGGTAGCGTTGCCCCGCTGCCTTTGCCTCCATTTCCTCCCGCTCACGACCTGGCGATGCCGTTGCCGTGCTCTTCGTGTAGAACATGTACCCGGCACCACCGATCAGCGCAACTGCGACGATGATGATGAGGGCGACCAAGCCCGGAGACAGCTCTTTCTTCATGGGGTCTAGTTACCCTCCGGGAACGGGCAGTCTCCGTCCGCGACGTTCCAGCCCGAGTCCATGCAGGAAAGGCCCTTGTCCCAATACGGGTCCGGACTGCCAACCCACCAGGCGGCCTTCTCGGCGTAGCCCGGAAGCTTGACGCCAACCATCTTGCCGTCGGTGGTGCGGGCGCCGCTCATGCGATAGAACTTGACATGGCCGTCCACGAACGCGAACACGGCGCCTTCGGTGGCGGCGTAGTTGATTTCGCCGCAGCAAGACGACGGGTCGCTCGAGGGAAGGTCGTCGCGCCGAGTGTTGTTGACCTCGATGCCCCAGAACCACTCGTCGGCGAACCAAGGGTTGTTCACGCTCGGTGCGGTCTTCTGTCGCTTCTCGGCGAGGGACACCGTATCTGCAGGCGCCGGAATCGAGCTGGTCGAGATTCCGCCCTTGCCGACAAAGCTGCCCCAATAGCCCGTCTTCACCTGAACGGCACGGAATACATGGCTGGCAACCCCGAAACTTCGGCGGAACGTGCCCACAGGAGTGTTGTACTGGGTTCGGCCGTCCAAGGGGAACATGAACATTTGCCAGTTCTTCGTGTACGGCTGGATCAGCTTCTCAAAGGACATGGCGTTCGTGGGGTCGCCGCCGTTGGGAGGCCCGAAGCCGATGCGAAGCTTGGGCGCGAAGTAGTCGTCGTTGTCAGACTGGTACATCTGAGCCGCGAGGTTGATCTGCTTCATGTTGCTTGCGGTTACCGCCTTTTTCGCGGCGACCTTGGCCTGGGCAAACACGGGGAACAGAATCGCTGCGAGGATCGCGATGATCGCGATGACAACGAGCAGTTCAATGAGGGTGAAGCCCCTCCGATTGGTTTTGGTCATTGATTGCTCCTAGAACGTGAGGATGGAGAACGATCGGCGTTCGCCCCGCCCAAAGATACGGGCACAAGGACGCACGCTGAAACTGGGTTGAGCGGGACCATGAGATTGTCCGCTCGAAGTCGATAGGTTTTGCCGCTCAAGACGTCGCGGTAGGTTCCCGACGTCTTCCCTGCGGACCGGGTCCCTACACCAACCGTTTGGGCACGGTTCGAACGATTGACAACAATGAAAGCCGCTTCTTTGCCTTCGATGCGGGCGTAGGAGAACGTGCCGTTTCGATCGTCGATCGTGAGAGGCAGCGGGACGCCCGTTCGAAGGGCGGGGGACGCGTTTCGAGCCGAGATCAGCTTTCGGTAATGCGACAACATCGGATTCGCGGCCGTGGCGTTTTGCCACTCCATGCCCGCGCGGCATCCGGGGTCGTGGTCGCCCTCCATGCCGATCTCCTCACCGTAGTAAACGCACGGGGTCCCAACCCACGTGAGTTGGATGGCGGCCGCGAGCATGGCGAGCTTCTTGTCGCCCTTACACAGGGTGAGGAAACGGGCGGTGTCGTGGCTGCTTAGCAGGTTCATGAGGTTCCGAGAGACCTGCGGCGCGTAGCTCTCGTACACCTTCATCAGTTGTCCGAGGAACTGGCTGGGCTTGGTGCTACCTTCCGCGACGAACCGAATCGCCGCGTCGCGGAACTGATAGCCCATGATCGAGTCCCACTGGTCGCCCTTCAGCCAAGGCGTGCCGTCTCCCCAAACCTCGCCCACGATCCAAGCGTTCGGATCGGTCGCCTTGACCGTGTTGCGGAACGAACGCCAGAACTGGCTGTCGACCTCGTTGGCGGCGTCCAAGCGCCAACCGTGGATGCGCGCGTGCTTTGCCCAATACTGCGGCACGCTCAACAGATAGGCTCGCACCTCTGGATAGAGCACGTTCAGCTTCGGCATCGACTTGATGCCCCACCAGCCCACGTAGTTCGGGTTGTCCTCGACCTTCACGGGATAGCGTTTGACGAAGTACCAGTCTCGATACTTCGACCGCTCCTGGTTCGCCAAGAGGTCTTTAAAGGCGAAGAAGTCGGGCGCCGTGTGGTTGAAAACGCCGTCCAAGACGGTTCGGATACCGTTCGCTTCGAGCTTGCGGGTGAGCTCCGCAAACTCCTTTTCCGTACCGAACTGCGCGTCGATCTGCTTGTAGTCGGTGGTTTCGTACCGGTGGATGACCGGTGCGGCGAAGACGGGATTGAAGTAGATGGCACCTACGCCCAGCGCCTTCAGGTAGTCGATGTGCTTGGCAACGCCTGCCGTATCTCCGCCAAAGCGGGTGTCGCCTGTGGGTTTCGTATTCCACGGCACCACGTCCTTGGGGTCGTTCCTCGGGTCGCCGTTCGCAAAGCGGTCCGGGAAAATCTGATAGAAGACCGTGCCCTCAACCCAGTTCGGAACCGTGAACGGCCTGAACCTCTTGGGGTCCAAAACGTACTCGTTTCCTTTGGCTTCGGACGTCAGCCCCTTGGGCCCGAAAAAGCGGACGGCAGCTCCGTCTCGAAGCTTGAACGTGTAGCGCAAAGCGGACTTGCGGTTCCAATCCACCGATGCCCGAAGCGTCTCGTAGTAGTCGTCTCGGTGGAGGAAAGCGAGCGGCCATTCTTGTCCGCCGACCACCACCGAAGCGTTCTGAATATCGCCCGGGCGCGTTCGAAGGGTCAACTGGAGGCGGCCGCGGTCGAAGTTGAAGTACGGCGGCTCTTGATCGTGCCGCAAGGCGCTCAGGGTCAGCTTGCCATCCCCTTTGGCGGCGGGGCTGGCGTAATCCTTCGGGTTGACCAAAAGAACCGAGTTCACGTTACCGTTGCCGTCGTCCTCGTTGCGAACCGCTTTCGGGTCGGTAATCCAATCCTTGCCGTCCAAGACGAACTTGTAGAGGTGCTTCCCCGGGTTGAGCGAGAGGGTCAAGCGCCACGTCCGCCCATCGGCGTCCAGTTTCATCGGGTTCGCGCCGTTCGACCAGTTGTTGAACGTGCCGGCTAAGAACACCGAAGTCTGGGGCTTATCGGCTAGGTAAACAAACTGATGCGAGACCGCGTCGCGGTCTTGCAGAGCCAGGGCGAGCAGAAGGCAAACGCTCACGCGTCCGCACCTCGGTTCGAGGATGCCCGAACCTTCAGTTCGCAGGGCACGATCACCCGTCGCTCACCATAAATCGGCTTGTCTTCGATGATCTTAAGAAGGCGCCCTGTTGCGAGCCTCACCATCTCCGGGATGTTCAAACTCACCGAGCTTAGGCCGCCGTCCAGAAGGTTGCACAGACTCGAATCGTTAAAGCTCACGATGCCGAGGTCTTGCGGGATGCGGAGTCCAAGCTCACGTGCTGCCATCACCACGCCCATGGCCATGAAGTCGTCCAGCACGACGAACGCGTCGGGACGATCGGCTGAGCCAAGCGCTTGCAGCGCAACGTCGCGGGCGGCGGCGAAGCCAAACTCGGAGTGCCAAACCTTGGACACACGCTGGAGCGTGGACAGGACCGCTCGGTAACCCGCCACGCGATCCTCGCTTACCGTGACCCCGCGGGGGCCGGCAAGGAACCCGATCCGCTCGTAGCCCGATTCGACGAGATGCCGAGTGGCGATCTCTCCTGCCAACTGGTTATCGTTGTCGACCGACCAGATGAAGTCCGTCTGCTCTCCCGGGTGCCCGATCAGAATGAACGGGAATCCTTCGTTGTGCAGGCGGTGGATGCGCTCGTCGCGGGCTTCCGACTCCACGAGGATCAAACCGTCGACCCGGCGGGTACGCAACATCTCGTCGTAGACGGACTCTTGCGAACTGACGTCCGTGACCATCTCCACGCACAGGTGGTACGGCCTGCCGGAGAGGAAATCCATGATGTGGCTTACGAGGTTCGCGAAGAACGGGTCGTCGCTCAACCCTCCGTGAGGGCGCTTCACCACCAGCCCGATGAGGCCGCTGCGGCGGCTTCGCAAAGAGCGTGCGCGAGCGTCGGGTTGGTAGTTGTGCTCCTGCATCGCCGCGACGACTCGGTCGCGGATCTCGGGTTCGACACGCTGGTCGCCCGCAAGCACTCGGGAAACCGTCGCCTGCGACACGTTTGCAATCTTCGCGATGTCCTGCTGTGTAACCCTCATCGGCAAACTTAGCTCCGTCGCTAGCTGAGAATACGTATTCTCAGAGCTATTGTAACACAGCATTCCGCGCGAGGGGAGAAGTTTTGAAAAAAGAAAAGCGAGCCCCGGCACTTTGCCGGGGCTCGCCCTCAGAAGACTTCTCGAAGAGTTAGATGTCGTACCGCTTGGGGCCGGTGCCGTCGGTTCCGCCTTGGGCGATTCGCTTGACGAACGTGACCAGTTCGATCGGGTTGAACGGCTTCGTCAAGTACATGTCGGCTCCGTAGTGGTAGCCCTCGAAAACGTCCTTATCCTGGGCTTTCGCCGTAAGCATGATGACGGGCAGCGCTTCGGTCTCGGGTTCGCGGCGAAGGTTCTTCAGCACTTCGAAACCGTCCATGTAGGGCATCATCACGTCTAGAACGACGAGGTCCGGCTTCTCGGCTCGGATCTTCTCGAGACCCTCCTTCCCATCGTACGCCGTCACGACTTGGTAGCCTTGCCGCTCCAGATTCACCTGAATCAGGCGCACGATATGTCGCTCGTCGTCGCAAACTAGAATCTTAAGGGCCATCGCTTCTCCTGAAAATGGGTTTCAGGGTTACGATGCTACCAGAATCGACCCTCCATGTCAATCGCTTAGGTCTTCGGAATCCGCGACGCGACCTTCATGACGGCTCGGCTCAGCCTCTCGGCACGGGCGGCGTCGACCGTCGACAAGAGTTGGGAGACCTTCTCGGCGTCCATCAGGACCAGGATCTGGGCGAGTTCCTCATCCTTCCAAGATTTGGTAATCGCCACCACCTTTGCCGGTTCCAGGTCGTTCCAGAGTTTGGCGACCTTCTTGCGTCCCGCCACCTCGTCGATCACGTCCGCCTTGACTTGGACAACAGGCGGATCCTTCGGCTTCGGGTTGCTTTTGGCTTCAGGGGCGGGTTTGGACTCCGCTGGGTCCTTTTCCTCTGAGTAGAGCTTGGCCGCCGCTTTCTGCTTGGCGGCAGGGCTCAGCCCGGGAATCTTGACCACCCCCAACTTGCCCGCGACCACCACGCCGCCGATCACAAGCACGGGAACCAGGATCATCGCGACTTTTTCATCGCGATTTCTCCTTATACAGCTTCATGATCCGGTCCACGTAGGCTTGCGTCTCCTTGTAGGGCGGAATGCCTCCGTACTCCTCCACCTTGCCAGGCCCCGCGTTGTACGCCGCCAATGCCAGGTCGGCTCTTCCGAACCGCTGCAACATGTTCGCCAAGTACTTCGCGCCGCCGTTCAGGTTCTGAGCCGGATCGAACGGGTCGGAGATGCCCAGAGACTTGGCGGTAGAAGGCATCAGCTGGGTTAAGCCCATGGCTCCCGCCCGCGAACGGGCATTCGGGTCGAAACTGCTCTCCGCCGCCACGAGCGACTCGAAGAGGTTTTCGTCCACGCCGTTCTGCAGGGCGGCATCCCGGATCATCGATCGTAAGGCATCGTCCGGTTCGATCGGACGGGTGGCGGCTCCGCCGGGTCCGATGGGAAACGGCTTCAACTCGCCGCTCAAGGGTCCCATGCCCGACATCGCCCCGCTAACGGCTTGCGAGAATCCCGCAACCGGGTCCGAGGCGCCGAGTTTCTCCTTGAGTTCGCCGATTCGGGATCGCACTCCGTCGATGCCAAGCAACTGCATATCGCCGATTGAGATCATGCCGTTCTCCTCTGGACCGCCCATTCGTCAAGGTCGGCCTGTTCTTTACGGTCGGCTTCCGTTTGCCACTCGATTCGAGCGGACTCCCGAAGCCGTCGCATCGTCTCTGCCTCTTGGCGAGCCGCAAGCCAGTGCTCGCGAAGCTGCGCCTCCTCCACCATCACCACTTCGATCTGGGTCTCGATGTGGTGGATCGCCAGGTCCATCTTGCCCACTTCAAGTTCCAAGGCCAACCGGCCGCTGAGGCCGCTGGCGTCGCTCTTTAAGCGATCCACAATCCTCTCCTGGAGCCCATGTCGCTCGGCTTCCAAGCGAAGCCGCTCCGAGCGGCGCTCGGCAAAAGCCAGCTTGGCTTCCTCTTCCATTTGCTCCCGGTACTCGAGAACCTTCTGCAGGCGGAACTGAAACTTCTTCATCGAACCAGAGCCTCCAGCATCGCCATCGCCTGGGTCGGATCGGCGGCTTCAGCCTTGTCTTGGCGCAGGAAGTCGTTGATAGCGCCCCACCGCTCGATCGCCTTATCCGCCAGCGGGTTCGAGCCCGCCTTGTAGGCGCCGATGTTGACCAGGTCCTCGACGTCCAGATAGGCGGCAATGAGCTCGCGAACTTGGTCGGCGAGCCGCTTGTGCTCCTTCGGCACCACCATCGGCATCACGCGGCTCAGGCTCGCGAGGGTGTCGATTGGCGGATAGTGGCCGCGGCTGACCAGTTTGCGGCTCAGCACGAAGTGTCCGTCCAGGATGGACCGGGCGGCGTCGGCAATCGGCTCGTTGGTGTCGTCGCCGTCCACAAGGACGGTGTAAATCGCGGTGATGCTGCCCGTTTTGCCCTGGCCCGCTCGCTCCATGAGGCGCGGCAACATGGCGAAGACGCTCGGCGTGTAGCCCTTGGTACTGGGCGGCTCGCCCACGGCAAGTCCCACTTCGCGCTGCGCCATGCAGAAGCGGGTCACGGAGTCCATCATGAGCATCACGTCGAGACCCTGGTCTCGGAAGTACTCGGCGATGGCGGTGGCGGTCAGCGCCGCCTTGATCCTCACCAACGCAGGCTGGTCGCTCGTTGCGCAGATTACGATGCTGCGGGCAAGGCCTTCGGGCCCGAGATCGTGCTCGATGAACTCGCGCACCTCTCTTCCCCGCTCTCCGACCAAGGCGATGACGTTGACGTCGGCTTTGCCGCTCCGGGCGATCATGCCCAGGAGCGTGCTCTTGCCTACTCCCGAGCCGGCGAAGATGCCCACGCGTTGGCCCT
This sequence comes from Fimbriimonadales bacterium, assembly GCA_046330155.1. Lineage (GTDB taxonomy): Bacteria > Armatimonadota > Fimbriimonadia > Fimbriimonadales > Fimbriimonadaceae > CALMEF01. The sequence goes on from JAXLTH010000005.1 coordinate 49,921, forward strand.
TGCCCATCGTCAGCAAGCCGTCGATGCTTCGGACGCCGGTGCCGAACGCCTCGTCGATCATCTGGCGTTCAAGAGCGTTGGGCGGCGCATTCAAAACGGGATAGCGGTCCCGCGTGCGAAGCGTGGAGCCGTCGATGGGCTGCCCCAAACCATCCAGGGTCTTGCCCAGCAGTTCGGGTCCGACCGAAACCTGCAAACAACGTCCGGTGCCCCGCACCCGGCATCCGGCTCGTACGCCGGCTAGTTCGCCGAGGGGCATAAGCAGCGTGCGGTCGCCGCGGAAGCCAACAATCTCAGCGGCGATGGAGCCACCCTCTTCGGGCTCGAGATAGCACAGGTCGCCGATCCGCGCGTTGGGTCCGTTCGACTCCACAATGAGACCGACCACCTGGGTCACCCGCCCGTCGACGCGTCGCAGATTCGCCTCGCGAACGCCCTCGAAGGCCGAGGAAAAAGTGGGAGCGATCATTGCTCACCTCGGATGGCCGACAAGGCCGAAAGGATTTGGGTGTCGATGGTGCCATCCACCAAGCCGCCTTCCGTTTCCACGAGAACGCCGTTCGGCACGCTTGCGTCGGCAACAATCTCAAGGTTCTCAACGCTGGGCGCGGCAGCGATAAGGGCCGACTCCCGGCCCTGCAAGTGGGGATAGTCGGCGACGTTGGCCCGCACCTTGGCTTTTGTGGCGTGCGTGATCTCGGCTACGGCTTCGGCAGCGATATCGGCGATCCGCTTCGGGTCCAACTTTAGTTCATCGCCAAGAATGCGCGTCGCGATCAGAACGCCCAGTTCGGCGAGTTTCGGCTCCGCCGACGCGTACCACGAGGTGGTGGAGGCGGCAAAGTCGCCCAACAAGCTATCCAAGCTTTCGGCGAACGCGAAGAGCATCGCTTGGTGAGCCTCCTCGAACTGCGCGCGGCCTTCTGCGGCGCCGGCTTTGAGCCCTTCCTCGTAGCCCGCGTCGAAGCCCTCCTTTCGGGCTTCTTCCGTGAGCTGTCGGAGTCCAAGCTCGGTCCGCGACAGGTGCTGGACCCGCCGCGTACGTTCCAGTTCGGCCGGAACCGAAGACAAGAGGGCGCCAAAGGACTGGACGGGTGCTCCCTGCCGCAGGACGACCTTAGACAAGCACTTCCTCCTCTCCGCCTCGGCTGATGGTCAGTTCGCCCGCCTCTTCAAGCCGTCGGATAACTCCGACCACCTTTTGCTGGGCCTCTTCGACAACTTTCAGCCGCACCGGGCCCATAAACTCCATGTCCTCCTTGAGCATGTTCACAGCACGCTCGGACATATTTCGGAACACCTTCTCGGTCACGGACGGGGACACACCCTTGAGCGCGGTGCCCAGTTCCCGCATGTCGACTTCCTTGAGGATCGCCTGGACCGCGCGGTCGTCGAGCTGCACGATGTCCTCGAAGACGAACATCATGTTCTTGATCGTGTCGGCAAGCTCGGGATTGCTCTCGCCGAGCGAGTCCATGATGAGCCGCTCTGTAGAGCGGTCGACGCGGTTCAGAAGGTCTACCAAAGCCTTCGGACCGCCCGCCTTGGTCATCTCCGTGTTGAGAACGCTCGAGATCTTGCGCTCCAAGATCTGCTCGATCTTGCGGATGACTTCCGGAGGAGTCTGGTCCATCATCGCGATCCGGCCGGCCACTTCGGCTCGAAGCTCGGTGGGGAGCTTGGACAGGATCGCCGCCGCGTTCTGGAGCGGCAAATACGAGAGGATAAGCGCGATGGTCTGCGGATGTTCGTCCTGGATGAAGCTGAGCACCTGTGCCGGGTCCGCCTTCTTGAGAAACTCGAAGGGAACGACTTGCATCGCCGCTTCCACGCGCTTCAGCACGTCGCTGGCTCGGTCGTCGCCGAACGCCGCTTGAAGGATCCCCTTGGCGTGTTCGATACCGCCTTCGGCGATGAACTCCTGGGCGATGGCGAGCTCGTGGAACTCGTTGATGATCGATTCTCGCTGCTCGGAGTTGACCTTGTCGAGCCGCGCGACTTCGAGCGAGAGCATTTCGACCTGCTCTTCGTCCAGGTAGCGAAGCACCTGGCCGCTGAGGTCGGGGCCGATGACCATCAGCATGATGGCGGCCTTTTGCTTGCTCGTAACTTCAACGAATCCCTTTCTCATCGCTTCTCCTCCAGCAGCCAGCTCTTAATCAACATGGCGACGGTTTCTGGCTTCTCTCGACTGAGCCGCTTGATCTGCTCGAGCGGCAGGTTGAGGCGCTGGCGGATCTTGCCGACCTCTTCGTCCTCTTCCTCCTCATCGTCCACGTGCGCCTTCTTCTTCTTCTTGCGGGGCGCCAACGTGGGGGCGCCGTGCTCGTCGTGCGTCACTTCGGATCCGTCTTCCTCGTCGTAGCCCCCGGCTCCACCGGTGACAACGCTCAAGCCAAGCGGCGAGAGGCTTCCTCCGGGCAAGGCGCCGACCAAAACGTTCTGCGACTGCTTGGCGGCCTTGCCGATCGACTTGATGACCAGGAACGCCACGATGAGAAGAGCCCCAAGGGGCAACAGCGAAAAGATCTGCTGCATTCTCGCGCTCGAAGCGGCGGCGGCGGCGGACTCTTTCGCGGCCTTCTCCTGCGAATCGTCGAACTTTACCGAGGTGACGTCGACGATGAATGCCGGATCGGTTGCCCGGCCACCGAGATAGCCCTTCAGGTACTTCTCGATCGCGCTGGCATCGATACTCTTTGCCGAGTTCGCGAGGACCGCGATCGACATTCGCTTCAGCTGGCCGAGGCCCTTCAGCGTCTCCGTGGTCGTTTGCCCAAGTCCGAACTCCTTGGTGCCCTTGTCGCCAACGTAGTTCTCCTTGCCGCCCGAGCCACCGTTGTCGACCGGACCTCCGTTAGCAACGGCGCCAGCCGGCACTTGGCGGCCACCGCCGTAGCTCTCCTTCGCGAGTCCGATGCTCACCGGATTCTCGCTGACTTCCGGCTTGACGCTGCTGATCTTGCTGTCGTCGAAGTCGAGTTCGAGGTCCACCTTGACGATGGTCGCGCCCGGACCAAAGCTGCGGTCAAAGGTCGCTTGGAGTTCGCGTTCGCGCCGGGCGGCTTCCGCCTGCTCCGCTTGAAGTTTCTCGGCGGCCCGTCCGGCGGCGCCGTTTGCTTCGTCGCCCGAGAAGACCGCGCGGCCGGTGCTGTTCAGCACAAAGACGTTCTTCAGGGTGAGGCCGGGCACGGCGTTCGCCACCAACTGGGCGATCGACTTGGCCGTCTCGGAACCGAGAAAGGTGCCGGGAGCCTCTCCGATGGTGATGCTGGCGGTGGGCGGGCGCCCCTCTTCGGCAAACGCGCTTCGTTCCCCGAGGCTGATATGGACCGACGCCGAGTTCACGCCCTGGATCGTTTCGATCGAGGTGGCAAGGCTGCCCTCAAGGATCGCCTTGAGCTTCTCACGCTCCACGCTGGGCGTGTCCATCATGCCGAGCTTGTTCAGCTCGTCCTGGGTGAGGTGTCCGCCTGCCGGGAGCTTGTGCGCGGCGGCGAGCTGGCCGGTCACTTCGTGGACCTTGTCCGACGGGATCATCAGGTTGCCCTGGCCGTCGTACTCGATCGGAACGCCGAGCTTCTTCAGTTCGGCGGCCACGTCGCCACTCTGCGCCGAGGTGAGCCCCGGAAGGAACTGCACCATCTTCGGCTTGGACGCGAAGTAGTACGTCCCGAAGAGCAGGAATACCAGAAAGGCACTCCCGAACAACGTAACGGTCCGCTGCGTGCGGTCCGCCGTTTCCCACCATGTTCTCAGCTTAAGTAATGCTCCGCCCATAGGTCCTCAGTTGGAACCCGGCGGATTGCCCCGACTTGCTACACCTGCATGCGGCTGATCTCTTGGTACGCCTCAAGTAGCTTGTTTCTCACTTGGATGGTGAGTTGCATGGCCGTGCTCGCGCGCTCCATAGCGATCATCAAGTCGTGATAATCCACCTGTTGATCCGTCATGAAGGACTGCTGCTTCGCCTGGGAATCAAGCTGGGCATCGTTCACATCCTTCAGGACGTCCGTCAACTGCTGCGCAAAGTCGCCATCACCGCCGCCGGCGGCAGCGCGCTGAGCCTGCTGGAGTTTCAGCGCTTCGGAGTTGATGGCGGGGCCAATTCTCATTTACGTTCTCTAGATCTTTCCGATCTGAAGGGCGGCGCGAACCATGCCCTTGGCGGAGTTGTACGCGGCGATGTTCGCCTCGTAGGCTCGGCTTGCGCCAAGCATGTTCACCATCTCGATCAGCGGATCGACGTTGCTCCCCTGGGTCTTCTGACCCGGGTTATTGGGGTCGTCCACCTGGCGGAACGCGGTCTGGTCTTCGACGACCTTCTCGATTTGGACCCCTTCGGGGCCACCGCGAAGGACTACGTCTCGGCGACGATATGGGTCTTGGTTCCCGATCTTCACCGAGTTGGCGTTGGCGATATTGGACGAGATGACATCCATGCGGAATCGCTCGGCGGTCAAGCCGCTCTGAGAAACGCGCATGGCGTGGTTAAGCGTGGATCCGATTCTCATGGATTACTTGCCCTCCCGAATCACGTTCTTCAGGCCGGAGAAGTACCGCGCGGTCATATCCGCAAGCGTCTGGTACCGGAGTTCGGTTTCGCCAAGGCCGGTGATCTCCTGCTCGAGGTCCACCGAGTTCTCGTCGGCGCGGCGATTGCCCTGCTCCACCCGGATCGGCGCGGCTTCGCCGCCCGCTTCCGCCATGGTTTGCTCGAGGGTGATGCCGAAGTCGACGTCCTTGCGCTTGTAGCCCGGCGTGTTGAGGTTCGCGAGATTCTCCGACAGCAGGCTATGCCGCAGAGTTGCCCGGTCCATCGACTTCTTCAGGTAATCCGCCTGAGGTCCGAAAAGATTGTCCAGTATTCGCACGGTCGGTTGTCCTTCCGCGCATCCGTTCGCTTGACAGGCTCGAATCCGTGAGCCTGGAGCCAGGTTCTATTCCGGCCCATGTGTCTTATCGGACGAACCCCGTCATTTCCTCAGGATGAAGAGGATATGCTGTCCGCATGTATCGTGTCCGGATTCTCCCGATCCTCGCCGCAACCCTCTTGGCAGCGCCAACGGTTTTCGCCGTCGTTCAAGACACCAGCATCGCGGACTTCATCAAAGGCAGCACGCTCAAACCCTCGCTCAAGTTCGCCGAGGTCGACGCGGGCTACAAGGCGCTGAAGATCAAGATCGGCTCTGGCGGTGGCGAGGGCATGTTTGGCGGCAGCATGGGCATGCTGTTCGTGTCCAGCATGGCGGGCGGCGGCGGTGGTGGCAACGAGGCCATGGGCATGATGCTCCTTGGCTCGCTGGCCGACTTGTATTGGAGCAAGGCCGAGACCGTCACCCTGTCCGGAAAGGAGTTTCTGGTCGCCTACAAGCTCGAGTTCGGACTTCGCAAAGACCTCATGAACCAAGGGATGAGCGACGAACCTCCGTTCGCCGCACGCCTGCGGCTGACCCTCATTCGGACGGACATGGTCGCCAGCATCGCCCCAGACCCGGACACGGACATCAAGTCGCTCCAGAAGCTCCTCGACGAGGCGAAGATTCCCTATGACAAACCCGTCATGGAACTCGACACCAACGAGGCGACTTCGGCGGCAATCCTCTATCCCGTTTTCGCCCAAGCCAAGTCCTCCGCCAAGAAGACCTCGACGATCTCGAACGCCAAGCAACTCGCCCTCGGCATGCTGATGTATTCCACCGATTGGGACGATGTCATGCCCTGGCCGCAGGGATCAAAGGCCCTGAAGTTCGTCATTCGGCCGTACACCAAGAACGACGACCTGTGGAAGAGCATGAACCCCGCGGGCGGCGAGTTCAAGTTCAACATGAGCTTGGGCGGCGTCAGCTTCGCCGACATCCCCTCGCCCGCCGAGACGCCGATGTTCTTTGAGCCCAACACCTGGCCCGACGGAAGCCGCGTTGTGGCGTTCACCGACGGCCACGTCAAGGCGGTGAAGCCCGACGAGTGGGAGCGGATGCAGCCCCTGTTCAAGCTCAAGGCCAAGAAGACGGCCAAGAAGCCGCTTCCGCTGAACTACGGAACCTAGCCCAAGTTCACCGGCGGCACGTCCACCGGCACTCCGTTCTTGCGCACCGACTCGGTGGCGGCGACTCCCGCCGCCACCGCTTGCCTCGCGGCAAGCGGAGAGGTAACGGTCTCGCCACCCTCTCGCACAAAGCGTAAGAACTCCGCGATCATCAAGTCGTCCGAGCCGCCATGCCAGCCGCTGGCGTCCGGCACGCGGTACTCGAGGTCGCCATGCTCCTCGTTCGTGTAACGAGCGTGGTCCCAAAGCTTGACAACAGCCTTGCCGGGCGCGTCCCCAAAGTTCTCCAGGCGGCCTTCGGTGCCGATGACGGTGTAGTTACGCCACGCGTCGGGTGCGAAGTGGCACTGCTGGTAACTGGCGAGAACGCCGTTGTCCAGGTTCATCAGCATCATGTTCACGTCTTCGACGTCGACCACCGGATTCAGCTTCTTCAAAGACCGCGGGGGCCAAGTCTTGTTGAACGCCACGTTTGCCGCCTCGCCGGGAGCCTGCCGATCCTCAATGTCGCCGTAGACCATCAAGCCTCCCATGGCGACCACGCGTGCCGAGTATCCGCCGCACAAGTGGTGGAGAATGTCGATGTCGTGGGCGCCCTTTTGCAGGAGCAGGCCGGTCGATCTTGTTCGGTCCGCATGCCAGTCCCGAAAGTAGGCGTCGCCGCCATAGCTGACGAAGTGGCGACACCACGCCGCCTTGACCTCGCCGATGAAGCCGCGGTCGATCCACTCCTTCATCTTGCGAACCACGCCGAAGTGGCGCATGTTGTGGCCGACGTAAAGCCGGGTTCCGGTCCGCTTCTCCGCCGCCAAGATACGATCGCAACCCTTGGTCGTGATCGCCATCGGCTTCTCGAGGAAGGTGGGGATGCCGGCTTCCAAACAAGCCACCGCCTGCTCTTCGTGCACCCAGTCGGGCGAGAGCAGGAAGATCGCGTCCAAGTTTTGGCTAAAGAGGTCACGGTAGTCGGCGAACGTGGCGGCATCCGCATGACCCTCCGCGAATTTCGCGCGCGCCCCCTCGCTCGGATCGGCAAGCGCCACGATCTGCGCCTCCGCGTCCACTTGCGGCGCGATGTCCGCCAGCTTGCCGCGTAAGCCCCAACCGACGACCCCCAGTCTCACAGCCCGAGAATCGCGTCCATGGCGCGGCTCGTGTTCGCAACGCGAACTTCCGGGCAATGGCGGTAATACGGGATCATCTCTCCCACCACGGGGCCGCTGTAGCCGATCTCCCGAAGCGCGTTCATGACCTCGGGCCAGTTCACGTCTCCCTCAAGCAGGTCGACAAAACCCTCGATCGTCCCGACGGCCTTGCGGAAGTCCTTGAAGTGCACGCCGACCACTCGCTGGCCGAGAATGCGAAGCCACTGCTCGGGATAGCCGTACGGCAAGATGTTCGCCACGTCCACATAGGCGCCCACCCACGGCGACTCGAACTGGTCGATGAACGCCGACATCTCCACCGGGCTAAGCAAGAACTTGTTCCACACGTTCTCGATGCCCATGCGCACCTCAAGGCGCTCTGCGGTAGGCAGAGCTTTTCGCAGCCCCTCGATGGCGTCGGTGTACACCTGGTCGTACTCGTAGATAGGCCGATCGGGCATGAAGAAGACCTCCACCGCGCCGGGAATCGTCAGGTGGGTCTTCGCGCCCAGCCAGGCGCTGATCTGCAGCATCTTCTCCAAGTCGTCGAGCGCTCTGGCGCGCTCCGTAGCCCCGGCGTCGCCCAAGGCACGGCTCCAATACAAGCCGGACGCCGTGCTCATGATCTTCACGCCCAAGCGGTTCGCCTCGGCGACGATGTCTCGGCAATACTCCTCGGTAGCGTCCGTGTTGAGCTTGCCGCCTTCGCCGATGCAGAGCTCGACCGCGGGAAACCCGTTGTCATGGGCCGCCCGGATGAATTCCAGCGGGCAAAGGGTTCCTTCCAGCCCGCCGGGCCAGGACCAATAATTCAGGGACTTGGTGATCATGAGGTCCCTTGATTATGGCGGGTTTCGAAGCTATCCTGGGTTCAATTCACGGACATCCGGGTGATCCCAGTTGATGATGATCACCGAGTAGTCGTGCGGATCGCCGGTCCGCTTTTGAACCACGATGGCGCCGTAGGTTTCCAGGTTCGCGATGAGCTCCTTGCGCTGGTAGTCCGCCAATGCGGGCATTTCCGTTCGCAACAGCCGCAGGTAGCTGCTCATCCAAACCTCCTGGTGCTTGCCGAAGTTCTGGAGCATCAGCCTCAGGGCGTCCTCTTCCTCGTCGTAGCGCAGCTTCTGCGGCTTCGGGAAGTTCAGCTTTGGCGCAACCTTCGGCTCCGCCACCTTCGCCTCCGACTTGGGCTTCGACCGCGCGGTCAGTTCCCTCTGCATCGCCTCCTTCTGCACCTCGATTGCCGCCTGAAGGATCTTCTGCGTCTCCTCGGGCAAGAAACCCGCCGCGTCGCGGAAACCCTTGTCGCCCACGACCTGCCTCAAGTCGCCGGAGATGTTGCCCGCAAACGCCACGACGATCACGCTCTTGGCGTGGGTCTTCAGGTGCTGGATGACCGGAATGTAGTCGCGGTCGCCCGCCAAGACATAGAAGGTTCCGATCTCAGGGCGGGTGTAGAGGACCTGGAGGGCGTCGATGCAGAGCCGCATGTCCGCCGCGTTCTTGTGCTCCGTCCCCATGACGAAGTGGGATTCGACGCCGAGGAGATACAGCTGGCTTTGAGAGTTGGCACCTACCCTTTCGAAGTCTGCGTAGGCATGGACCGCAATCGCACGTTCGGGGATTTCATTTTTCAGGTTTCGGATTATTTTCTCAATCAGGTCGCCAGCGTCGGAAGTGCTCGGGAGAAGGTTCAAAAGGTAGTAGTAGAGGTTTTCGTAGTCAATGAAAATAGCGGAGTATGAATGGTTATCCATCACCCCAATTCTAGCCGTGCAGAGGTAATTTCTGCCCGATGCTCCCCGTCCTTGCCGCGCTTCCCGCCGTTTCCGTCGTGCCTCTCCCGGTGAACCTAACAGTAGGCTCCGGCACCTTTACCCTGGCGTCGAAGTCTGCCATCGCCGCGCCACGCGATCTTCGCAACGAAGCGGGCTATCTCAGGGACATTCTTGCGCCCTCCACCGGCTTCGAACTTCCGATCGTGGGCAAGGCGGGCGATGGCGCGATCCAACTTGAAATCGACGGCAAGCTGGAGCGGCTCGGCCCCGAGGGCTACACCTTGGACATCAGTCCGAAGCGCATCGTCATCCGTGGTTCGAAGCCCGCGGGGGTGTTTTACGGAATCCAGACCCTGCGCCAACTGTTCCCCGCCGCCATCGAGCGACGCGGGCACGTCGAGAACGTGGCCTGGGTTGCCCCGTGCGTCCAGATCGAGGATAAGCCCCGTTTCCGCTGGCGTGGGTCCCACATGGATACGGCTCGCCACTTCATGCCCAAGGAGTTCGTGCTCAAGTACATCGACCTGATGGCGATGAACAAGCTCAACACCTTCCACTGGCACCTGACCGACGACCAGGGATGGCGCATCGAGATCAAGAAGTACCCGAAACTCACCGAAGTCGGCGCATGGCGGAAAGACACCATGACGAAGTACGATCCGCCGACCTATACGGGCGTTCCCCACGGCGGCTTCTACACCCAAGACGACATCCGAGAAGTCGTCGCCTATGCAGCGGCTCGCCACATCACGGTGGTGCCCGAAATCGAGATGCCCGGACACGCACAAGCCGCGATCGCCGCCTACCCCGAGTTGGGCAACACGGGCGAGCAGCTGGAGGTCGCCACGCGCTGGGGAGTCATCGCCCACGTCTTCAACCCAGAGGACCGGACGATCGACTTCTTGAAGGACGTGCTTACCGAGGTGATGGGGCTGTTCCCCAGCCAGTTCATCCACATCGGCGGCGACGAGTGCCCGAAGGACGAGTGGAAGGCCAGCGCCTTCGCCCAAGCCAAGATGGCCAAACTCGGCATCAAGACCGAGCACGAGCTTCAAAGCTGGTTCATTCGGCAGATGGACGAGTTTCTCGCCTCAAAGGGACGCCGGCTGATCGGATGGTCGGAGATCCTCGAAGGCGGCCTTGCCCCCAAAGCCGCGCTCATGGTGTGGCTGGGCGATGAAGGCGCGATGGAGGCGGTCGGCTCCGGCCACGACGTGGTCATGGCGCAAACCACCCACACGTATTTCGACTATTACCAAGCCAAGGACCGAACCAAGGAGCCGCACGCCATCGGCGGTTTCCTGCCCCTCGAGAAGGCGTACTCTTACGAACCGATTCTCCCTGCGATGACGCCCGAGCAAGCCAAGCACGTCATGGGTGTGCAGTACCAGTTGTGGGCGGAGTACATCCCTAACGGCAAGCACATGGAGTACATGGCATTTCCGAGGGGTTGTGCGCTTGCGGAGGTGGCGTGGTCGCCCAAGGAGTCGCGCAACTTCGAGGACTTCCAAAACCGGCTACCGGCGTTCCTCGACCGACTCACGGTGCGGGACGTGAACTTTCGCCGGTTGGACGCGGGCTACCAGTAAGGCGGAAAAGTGAAGCCGTCTTTGTTGCGGCTGTCCGAGTTCACCCAGCGATAGGAATCGGCAACCCAGCCGCTGTCCTTCTTCGTCAGGTTGATCGCGATGACGGCGGTGTTGGTGCCGCCCCAGTTCTCCTTCTCGGTGCCGACGGCGACCACTTTTGCCGTCTTGCCCGTGTAGTAGACCACCTTGAAGTAACCGAAATCGCCGGCGAAGTCGGTGCCATCGACCGTCTCCCGCACGACGGGCTCGAGCTTCTTGCCGACCACCTTCGTGACGGCTTCCACGGCACTGTAAGGCAGAATGAGCGCGATGATCGCCAGGTTGAGAAAGACCTTCCAGCTCTTGATTTCGTCTCGAGTCTTGAGCGAACGGGTCATCACATAGATGAGCGTGATGGCGCCGGCAACTCCGAGACACTCCCCGATATAGGCGACTACTCCAAACATATGGGTCCTCCCCGGGATTGTCGGATCGTCGCCCGTCAAACCTCAGCGGGAACCAGCTGACGCTCTCGGTATCCGAACCGGACCCAGGCGGCATAGCTCAAGCCAAGCGCCGCCACTCCCACGAATCCGGCAACGCCCAACGCCTCGAACAGCAGTCGCGCGTTCAAGCTTGCGATGAGCACGCAAACGGCGTACCCCACCGCTTTCAGCCACCCAGGGTTGACGAACTCGCCCATCTTGGCGCGGCTCGAAGTGAACATGAGGAGCGGAAAGATGGCAAACGAAAGCTGCATCGAAAGGACGACCTGGGAGATGACGAGCAGTTGGACCGTGTGCTTCCCTCCGGAAGCACCGATGAGGAATACCGCGGGAATGATCGCCAAGCCCCGGGTCACCAGCCGGCGCACCCAAGGCTTGACCCTCACCTTGAGGAACCCCTCCATGACGATCTGCCCCGCCAAGGTCCCGGTGATCGTGGAGGACTGGCCTGAGGCCAAAAGCGCGACGGCAAAGAGGGTGGCAGCGACTCCGCCCAACATGGGCTTGAGGACATCCGGAGCCTTGTCGAAGTCATCGACCAACGTTCCAGCACGATGGAACACCGCCGCCGCCAAAACCATGATCGCCGCGTTCACGAAGAAGGCGCTGCCAAGAGCGACGATCGTGTCCCAGGTGTTGTAACGGATGGCTTCCTTGAGGCCGCCCGGCGTGCGCTCATTTGCTCGTGTCTGGACGATCGACGAGTGCAGATACAGGTTGTGGGGCATAACGGTCGCCCCCAGAATGCCAAGAGCGATCACCAATGCGTCGCCCGTGTTCGGTAACACGGGCGTGAACAACCCCCTGGCAACGCCACCCCACTCGGGCTGGGCTAGATAGACGTTGATTGCAAAGCAGACGAACACCGTGGCGACCAAGGTGATGATCACCGCTTCCAGCTTTCGGAATCCGTACTTCATCAGCCCGAGAAGCAGAAGAACATCCGCTGCGGTGATAAGAACGCCCCAAATCAGGGGAATCCCAAAGAGCAGTTTGAGCGCGATCGCCGAACCGATGACCTCGGCGAGGTCGCACGCGATGATCGCGATCTCGCACAACACCCACAGGGCGTAGGCGGTCGGCTTGCTGTAGTACTCCCGGCACGCTTGGGCAAGGTCCTTCCCCGTCACCAAGCCGAGCCGTGCGCAGAGGGTCTGCAGTAGCATCGCCATGAGGCTTGAGGCAAGGATGACCCACAGGAGCGTGTAACCGTACTTAGAGCCGCCGGCAAGGTCCGTCGCCCAGTTTCCCGGGTCCATGTAGCCAACGCTGACCAAGAAGCCGGGTCCAGAAAAGGCGAGCCATCGACGCCATCCGGCACGGTGGCGCACGCTGATCGTACGATAGGCTTCGGGAAGCGAGACCGCCTCGACCTTCTCCTCGGAACTCACCGCCTCATGATAGCCCGAAATATGTAACCAAGGCTACATTCTTTTGCCTAATCTAAACGAAACAGCGCCAAGACGTGGAGGGTGCCCAAGCTGAAGAGGGGCGTGCCTGCGGGTGGGTCGATGGCAATCTCGTTCGGGCCGACCGCCAGGAACTCGCCCGCGATTCCAGCTTCCGAGTGCTGGATCCGATGCCGCCGGTTCTCCTCGGGCTCGTACCACCATCCGGCATCCTTGCCTCCCACCCGCAACCTTGCCCGCTGGCGGCCGTGAAAGGCGTCGTAGGAACGCCGAAGCCTCAAGCCGACGCAACCTGAGGGAACCTCAAGCTGGAACCGGATGGCGTTCAAGTGGTAGCGAACCAGCGTGCACTCCACGTCGAAGAGGTCGCTGGCGTTTTGCGTGCGGTAGCCGATTTCCTTCTGTCGATCCGCTTCGTCAGCACCGAGTTCCAAAAGGGATCTGGCAACCAGATTTCCCCTCGCCACCTCCCCAACCCGAGGATTCTCGAGTCCATCGAAGTAAGGAAACAGGAAGCCGGATTCGGTTCTTGCCCAGCCACTTCCCTCCTCCCGGCCGTTCGATTTCTCCCAAACCCCCGACTCTGGAGCGTGCGCAAGCACATCGATCTCGGCCGGTTCTCCCTCGGGCGCCCAAGCGACGAAGTACTCGGAGAAAGTCCCCGACCTGCCCGTGACGGTTTGGCCGTCCGCAACGCCCTCAACTTTGCCCTGTTGCACGACGTACGTTCCGGGACCTTCATGGTCCGCGACGATTCGCCGACCTCGTCCGTCCGTATAGACGCGATCCAGGGGGCCCACCGTAAATCGGCGAGAAAGCGCGCAAGGGTGGGGAAACAACCGCTCTTCCATGAGGATCGAACCTAAAACGACCGAGAACTAAAGCGTACACGATGCACCCCGCACGCCCCCGATCCCTTTACCGAAACGAAGCTCCCCGCCGTCATTCCGCCCGTAATCTCAAGGTATGCCCGCTCTGCGGCGCCTTGAACGCGGCAACGAACGGGGCATGCTTTGTTTGCACCTGGCAGGGGAAGTTCCTGAAGAGCAGCCGAGTGATCGAGGAAGCGCTGTCCGAGCTTGTGGAGCGGAGTCCCGAGCTTGCCGAAGCGGTGCGATACCACGAGGCGCAGGCGTCGCCGAACTGGCGCCAACGGATTCGAGCCTGGTTCCGCAAACCCCTCGATCTCTGGGCATAACAGGTGCATAACGCGGAGAACGCGGCGGCGCATAATAACGCCCATGCGAACTTCCGCCAACGAGTTCGTCCCCCTTCAAAGCGTTGAAGCCGAAATGAGCACCTTGGGTGCCATGATCCTTAGCGAACGCTCGGCGGAAGAGGTCGTGAACATCGTCTCCGAAGACGATTTCTATCTCCCTGCCCACCGCGAGATCTACCGCGCGATGCGGTCGTTGCTTAACATCAACCGGCCGATCGATCTCCTCACGCTTAAGCTCGAGCTGATCGAACGCGGGACTCTTGCCGACGTGGGCGGGGAGGACTACCTGATCCAGGTCGCAGAGTTTGTGCCGAGCGCCCTCAGCGGCGCCCACTACGCCCGCATCGTTCAAGAGAAAGCGATGCTCCGGCGCCTCGAAACCGCCGGCCACGGGATCATCAAGGTCGTCCGCGAAGACGACGGCACCGCCGACGACAAGCTGGACAAAGCCGAGCAGCTGATCTACGACGTGGGAGCGGCGCGGCTGGGCCAAGATTTTGTCGAGATCAAGTCGCTCGCCAAGGACTTCATGGTCGACATGGACACCTTGGTCGAAACCGGGGAGCCCATGCTCGGCGTCCCCAGCGGCTTTGTCGACCTCGACCGCATGACCACCGGCTTTTACGGAGGCGACTTCATCATCGTCGCCGCCCGCCCCTCGATGGGCAAAACCTCGCTCGTTTTGAACATGGGCATCAACGTCGCCCGACGCATTCCGGGCAACGTTGCGATCTTCTCCTTGGAAATGAGCGGCAAACAGCTCGCCCGCCGTATCGCCTCCATGATCAGCGGCATTTCCAGCCATGTCCTTAAACGAAGCGACCTGAGCAACGACTCCTACCGACGCCTCGCCGACGCCTGCGAGGTGATGTACGACCTGCCGATCTACATCGACGAGTCGTCGGACATTTCCGGTTTGGAGATGAAGGCCAAGTGCCGACGCCTCAAGCGCGAAGGCGGGCTTTCGTTGGTCATGGTGGACTACCTTCAGCTCATGAAGGGCAACCGCCGAACGGATAACCGCGTGCAGGAAATCTCCGAAATCGCCCGCTCGCTGAAGGCGATGGCAAAGGACCTCGACGTTCCGGTGGTAGCGCTCAGCCAGTTGAACCGCGGCGTGGAAAATCGTGAGAACAAGCGTCCCCAACTCGCCGACATCCGCGAATCGGGCTCGATCGAAGCCGAAGCGGACTTGGTCATGTTCATCTACCGCGACGAGTATTACAAGGCACGAGAGAATCCCGAGGAGTACGCCCAAGACCACAATCCAGACCGGGTCGAAGAGTCTGAGATCATCATCGCCAAGCACCGAAACGGCCCCGTCGGGACGGTTAAACTCGGCTTCCAACCCTCTTACGCGCGCTTTGTGAACCTGAAGCAATGAAGGTCCTTGTCGTTGGCGGCGGCGGCCGAGAACACGCGCTTGCTTGGAAGCTGGCTCAAGAGGCCGAGGTCCACATTGCTCCGGGCAACCCGGGCACGGCGGCGGTCGGCACCAACCATTCCGTTGCCGCCTCCGACACGGCGGGCCTTATGGCACTTTGCCGGTCGCTGATGCCGTCTCTGGTGGTCGTTGGCCCCGAAGACCCTCTTATCGCCGGCCTAGCCGACGCGTTGCGAGCCGAAGGCTTCGCCGTCGTCGGCCCTGGCGCGGCTGGAGCCAGGCTTGAAGGCTCGAAGGCGTTCTCCAAGGAACTCATGGCGAAAGCGGGCGTGCCGACCGCCCGCTATGGCACTTTCACGGTTCCCGAAGAAGCTGCCAGGTTCGCCCGGCACCTGTTCGACGACGGCGCAGGCGCGGTCGTCAAAGCCAGCGGAGCCGCTCTCGGAAAGGGCGTCGTGGTCGCCGCCGACTTTGGCGAAGCCGAAGCGGCGATCCGTATGATGATGGTCGACCGCGCGCTTGGCGATGCCGGTGCTGAAGTGGTGGTCGAGGAGCGCCTCGCTGGCCGAGAGTTCAGCTTGCTCACGCTTTGCTCGGACGCCGGTTTCTTTAGCTTGCCCGTTGCCCAAGACTTCAAGCGCGCCCTGGACGGCGACCTCGGGCCGAATACGGGCGGCATGGGGACGTACAGCCCCGTTCCTTGGCTCGACCCGGACGTGGTCTCAAGAACCGAAGCCGAGGTCGTTGCCCCGCTCCTCAAGCAGCTTGTCGCCGAAGGAGTTCCTTACCGAGGCGTCCTCTTTTCGGGATTGATGGTGGACGGCAAGACGCCGAAGTGCCTCGAGTACAACGTGCGATTCGGCGATCCGGAAACCCAGACGGTGATGCGCCGATTGGGCGCGGGGTTCTTGGACGCACTGCTAGCCGTGGCGAGCGGCGACCCGATTCCCGCCGTCCAGATTCTCGACCACGCTGCGGTCACCGTCGTCCTCGCCAGCGGGGGCTACCCCGGAAACTATCGCAAGGGCGCCCCCATCGAAATCGGCGACCTGCCCGAGGGAGTGGTCCTGTTCCATGCGGGCACGTCGCGCCAAGATGGCCAGCTCGTCACTTCCGGTGGGCGGGTCTTTGGCTTGTCCGCCGTCGGCCCCACCGTCTCGGACGCCCGAGACCTGGCGTACCAAGCCCTTGGCTCCATTCGCTTTGAGGGCATGTCCTACCGCACCGACATCGCCGCCACAACAGCATGAAAATCAAACGAGACCTCGTTGCCGTCGGCGCCCTCCACACAGGGTTGGGCGTTGCGTTCGGCGCCTTTGCCGCCCACGCCCTGAGAGACCGAATCGCCCCCGACCTCTTGGAGATCTTCAAGACGGGCGTTCTCTACCAACAAATCCACGGCTTGGCCCTGCTCGGAACCGCCGCTGCGGCTGAAATTCTGGGCGAGCGAAAGACCGTAGTCGTTGGCGCGCTGTTCCAGATCGGGATCTTCATCTTCTCGGGCAGCCTGTACGCCCTGGCGTTGACGGGAACCCGTTGGCTGGGCGCGATCACGCCTTTGGGCGGCGTTGCCTTCCTCGGCGCTTGGCTGACGATGTTCCTGGCTGCCCTGAAGAAGTCAGAGGCTTAAGCCATGCCGTTGGGCGAGCAACGCCGCTTCGGTGCGGTCGTTGACTTCAAGCTTGCGTAAGACTGCGGTCACGTGCGTCTTCACGGTCTTCTCCGAAAGGCATAGCTGATCGGCGATCGCCTTGTTCTTCATCCCCTTGCCGATCAACTCCAGGACTTCGATTTCTCGTCGCGTGAGCTCGGCGAACACTTGGCGGCTACTCGGCTTCGCCTCGGCGACGCGCGAAAACTCGGCTAGCACCCGTGCCACCAAAGCTGGGTTCAGGTGCCCCTCGCCGTGCTTCGCTTCGCTGATCGCGTGCTTGATCTCGTCCACCCCCGCATCCTTCAGCACGTAACCGGAAGCACCGGCTTTGATCGCGCTGAACAGGTTCTCGTCGTCGCCGAACTTGGACAGGATCACCACGGCGCAATCGGGAAGCAACTCCTTGACCTTCCGCGTGAGCTCGATCCCGTTCATCACGGGCATGTCGATATCCGTGAGAATCACGTCCGGCTGGTAGACGCCGGCGTGCTCGATGGCTTGCTGGCCGTTGCCTACATGCGAAACGACCTCGAATCCCTCCTCGAGTTGGAGGAGCTCCACCAAGGTTCGACGCAACAGCGAATCGTCTTCGGCGATCAGGATGCGGATTGACATAGCCTATCTCGGAACGGATGCCGTCAGGGTAACGCCCGACGGTGACGACTCAATGCCCAGCGTACCGCCTACTTCCGCGGCGCGTTGCCGCATCCCCGCAAGTCCCGGGCTTGCCCAGTCCGGTTGAAAGCCGATTCCGTTGTCGCGAACCCTAAGCGAGACATTCGACACCTCCCGGTAGTCCAACTCGAAATCAACGCGCGTTGCTTGGGAGTGGCGAAGAACGTTGTTCAACGCCTCTTGGGCGATGCGAAAGAGCGCATGCTCCGCCTCTTGCGAGAGCGGCGACGGGTCTCCCAGCACGTCGAAACGATGTTCCAGACCGTGGCGGGAGGCTTGGTTGTGGGAGAACTGCTGCAAAGCGGGGACGAAGCCCTCGGCAAGCGACGGAGCGCGCATCCGCTGCACCAGGTATCGAAGCTCGTCTGCCGCAAGTCGCGCCGTCAAGCGTGATTCGGCGGCGACCGCCGCCGCCCGATCCGGGTTAGATGGCACCAACTTTTCGACCAACTCCATCTGCTTCGACACCGCCATCAGGTGCCCCTGAACGCCGTCGTGCATCTCCATCGCCATCCGGTTGCGGTCGCGCGCCACGCCAAGTTGCTCACGAAGGCTCGCCGAAGCCCGCGCCAAAAGCGTCACCAACGACGCCAGCACGAAGATGAAGTAGTAGCGGAAGACCGCGTTGAAGGGCTCCTCGCTGTGGAGGCCGTGCGTGGCCAAAGCGACGCCAGCGATGACCATGAGCGCCACCGCTGAAGCCCAGCGCACGTTCAAGGTGCCCGCCGCCTGCGCCAGCGGGAAGAAGTACAGCAAGGCGATGTTGCTGAGCGGATCGCGGTTGCCCAAGTAGATGAGGACGCTGACGACCGCGACGTCGATCGGCGGAAACACGTACTCCCACGCCAACTTCGGAGGGTCGCGAAAAGCGACCGCGGTTCGCGCCAACAGATAGGCGATGACCAAAACCAGAAAGGACTCGATCTTGCCAAAAGACTCGGGTGGAATCTTCTCATGCGCCGAAGGAACCGTGATCCAAGCGATGAGGAACGGCATGCAGGCCCACAAGTGGGCCATGAAAATAAGATGCCTTGTACGCTTGGGGTTGCTTGCCACCTGTTAGGACAGACGGCTTCCCCCACGCCGCCCGCTTCGCGGCGAGAAGAAAACATCGGCGAGATAGGCGCCAAGCACGAGAATCGCCAGCGCGGCGAAGGAGCCGAGTTGGTGTCCGAGAGATTGCCAAACCATTTGCGTGTCGATCATCTTCTTTTGCCTCTGCCCTGGAGGGGCACGTTCATGATCGGACACAGATCACGTTTGCGACATCGGCAGAAAGTCTCAAACGTAGCTTCGCCAAGGTCTGGGGTTTCTCAGACCTTGGCGAACGTAGAATAGGCAGAGCCATGCCGCGCAAGCCGGGAGATCGCATTTTTGGAGTGGAAACCGAGTTCGGGACCCTTGTCGCCGACGACACGCTCGGCACGCCCGAAACGGCGGTCGAAGCCATCAAGGACTACCTCTTCTTTGATCTCAAGTTGGGGGCGCTCGACCTCCATTCGCGGGACGACGTGTTCGAGCCTGCCCAGTGCGGCGGATTCCTCCTGAACGGAGCCCGCCTGTACATCGACGCGGTGGGAAGCCACCTCGAATACGCCACCGCCGAATGCCTGAGCCTCAAAGACCTGGTCGCCAACGACCGGGCGGGCCAGCGCCAAATCGTGCGCGCCCTGCGCGAGCTGGGCCTGGACGACGTGATCAGCGTCTACAACAACAGCGTCGACCACTTCGGCGGCCACACGTTCGGGTGCCACGAGAACTATCTCGTCCGTGCCGACGACGAGCTGCTTTCAACCAAGGTCCAGCTCTTCTACCCCTTCCTCGTCACGCGCCAGATCTTCGCGGGCGTGGGGCGGGTGGGCGGACACGTCCTCACCGCTGGGGCGTTTCGTCCGAGCTACCAAGACGTCGCGGAGAACCCGATCGACTACATCTGGGTCAGCCACGTTTACGGCGTGGAGCCGGACCCAAGCGTTCGGTACCAACTGAGCCAACGCGCCGATCACATCCTGAAGACCATGGCATCGAGGGTGCGCTTCAACCGCGCTATGATCAACCCCAAGTGGGAGACCTTCTACACCCACGGCGGCTACACCCGCCTGCACCTCTTGTTTGGCGAAGCCAACCAGAACGAGTTCGCCTACGCCCTCAAGGTGGGCACAACCAGCCTTGTCCTGCGAATGCTGGAGGAAGACCGGGTGCCGGCGAGTTTGGTCTTACTAAACCCTCTCGTCGCCCTTCGCGAAATCAGCCGCGACGAAAAGTACCGCTGGATTGCCGAGACCGCCGACCATGGAACCATGCCCGCCGTGGACATCCAGCGGGCATACCTCCGCCTCGCCCAAACCTATAAAGGCGAGAGCGAGCAGACCGATTGGATTCTCGCCGCCTGGGAAGAAACGCTGGACGGTCTCGAGCGCGATCCCCTTTCGATGGGCGACCGCTTGGATTGGGTGGCGAAGTACCACATCGTGGAGCAATACCGCGCCGAAGAAGGGCTCGATTGGAGCGATGACGCTCTGCACTCCGTGGACCTCGAGTACCACAATATCGACCCCGCTGCTTCCCTGTTCCACGCCTTGCAGGACATGGGAGAAACCCAGCGGTTCGTGAAGGAACTCGACGTCATCGACGCCATGACCGAGCCGCCCCAAGACACCCGGGCAAAGGGGAGGGCGCGCCTTGTGCGCCACGTTCTTGACCGCAAGGGCAGGAAGTTCTACATGTTCGACTGGAACGGCGTCGCTTTGGACCGCAACATCTACGCCGACATGCCAGACCCGTTCGAAACCTACGACCGCCCGCTAGATCAGTGGACCCGCCCGGTTTTCGAAGGGGATTAGCCTTCAAAATACCGGTATGTCGTGGCTAGCCCGCTACCTGGCACGGAAGCTGTGGTGGGGCATGCTGTGGCTGATGCGGCGGCCTTGGATGAAGCGGCTGCAGCGCATGAGCTTCAATCTGGTGCCCGAGAGACGGCGCGCCAAGGCGTGGGAGAAACACCGACGTCAAAACGCTTTCGCGCTCAAGTACGGACTGACCATGGTCACCATCGCCGTCAACCTGTTCCTTGCCAGCGTCCTCGTTACCGCCGCGTATATGTTCGCGCTTTCGCTTTACGATAGCGGCGCCCTCTCGGGACCGGGTACAAGGGAGCCTTAACGCCCCCGTCGTCCGTCTTTAACTCTGCCCATGCCCACGTCGCTGAGCCGCCGCCACCTTCCTCCCCCGATCGCCGTGTCGGCGTTGGGCATCGTGGCGCCTCCGCCCATCCACGTGGAGACGCGGCATTTCACCGGATCGCTTGCCGCGCTCTTCGAAGTGGTGCGAGCCCAGAAGGTCAACCTTCTCGACATTCCGCTGCAGCCGATCTGCGAGGCTTACTTCGCCTATTTGGCGCAGGCGGCACGCAAGGACATCGACGAGGCGGCGGCGGCACTGGTCGCGTTGGCATACCTGTTGGAGCGCAAGGCTTGGGCGCTCCTGCCCGTCGCAGAACCCGAACCCGACCTCGACGATGCCGTCGCTCTGCCCATCGGACGGCTAGACGAGTTCGCCGCCGCCATGGAAGCCCTCCGTATCTACGAGGAGGAGAGGTCCCACCTCCACTTTCGATCGGCGGACGGGGCGGTTGCCGACTTCTTCGTCCCCATGGACATTGGGGAACTTCAGCCCGCCGATTTGGCTCGGGCGCTCGACCAACTTCTCGAAAAGGCAAAACCGGACCCCATCGAGCCGCTGGGCAAGCCCCGTCGTTCGCTGTCGGAGCAGATGGGCCTTGTCTTCGAAGCCCTCGACGCCACCTGGCGCGAGCTGCCGGGCCTGTTGCCCGAGGACTACACCCGTTCCGAAGCGGTTTGGTGGTTCCTCGCCCTCCTGGAACTGATCCGCCTTGGGCAGGCTCGGGTGAAAGTGGACGAGAAAAGCGTCGTCTTCTCCCGGAGCGGGCGTTGAGTTCGAGCGATACCAGCCTCATCGACCTCCTTGAAGCCCTTCTCTTCGTGGCCGAGGGGCCACAGCCGGCGGTTGCCCTGGCGCAAGCCTGCAACGTGACGGAAGGCCAGGCAGAGCAAGCCCTCGAGGTGCTCGCCGGCCGCTTGGAGGACCGAGGCGGTCTCATGCTGGTCAAGATCGCCGGTGGCTACCAACTCTCCACCAAGCCAGAGTTCTCCGCTACCGTTGCCGCGTTTCTCCAACCCAACCGCCAGCGCCTAACCCGAAGCCACCTCGAAGTGCTCGCCATCGTGGCATACCGGCAGCCGGTCACCGCGGCGGAGATAGAGGGTATTCGGGGCGTGCAGTCCGACTACGCGTTGCGCATTCTGGTCGAGCGGCGCCTGGTCCGCGAAGCGGGCCGAAAGAAGACTCCCGGTCGGCCCATCCTCTACGCGACGACCGACCAGTTCCTGCATCAGTTCAACCTCAACTCCCTTGAAGATCTGCCGCCTCTCGAGCGAGCCGACGATTTGCCCGAAGCGGAAAAGGACTTGTTTTCGCCGGTAGAATCGGAAGCTCCATGACCGCTGGACTCGCCCTCCTTGCCCTCTTGGTCGCCCGGCCCGCCGCCGGTCCCATGATCGGGGCAAAGAGCGCCATCCTGATGGATGCGGACACCGGCAAGGTGCTCTGGGCACAAGACGCGGACACGCCGCGGCCCCCCGCAAGCACCACGAAGGTGATGACGAGCCTCCTCCTCTTGGAGCACACGTCCTCCGAAGAAGAGGTGGTCGCCGACGGCGACACCCTGAACATCGAGGGCGCGAGCCTCCATCTGCGACTGGGAGAGCGGTTGCGAGCCGACCAAATGCTTTGGGGCATCATGCTGCGTAGCGCGAACGATGCCTGCATTGCCGTTGCCAAGCATGTGGCGGGCTCGGTCCCCAAGTTCGTGCAGATGATGAACGACCGCGCCCGTGAACTCGGCTGCACCAACACCCACTTTGCCAATCCGAACGGCCTGCCCGCGCCCGATCACGTGACCACGGCGCACGATCTCGCCCTCATCGCCCGCGAGGCGATGAAGCGGCCGGATTTTCGTCGAGTTGCCCGCACGCGGCGAGTCACCATCGAGCGTTCGATCAACCAAGCTGATCGCCGCTTGATCAGCAAGAACGAAGTCCTCGACAAGGACCCCTCGGCGGACGGCGTGAAGACCGGCTACACGAGCGAAGCCGGCCACTGCTACGTGGGCAGCGCGACCCGGAGCGGGCACCGGCTGATCACCGTGGTCCTGAACAGCCCCGCTTGGATGGACGACCACGAAGCGCTGCTCCGGTACGGTTTCGAATCGTTCGAGCGCAAAGTCGCGGTCAAGGCTGGGAAGGGACGGTACGAGGTTCCGGTAACGGGCACCCTTGCCAAAGTCCAAGCCGCCAATAAGGAAACCGTGTTCGCCATCGAGCGCAAAGGGAGCGATCCCCTTTTCGAGACTCGCTTGGAACCCGTCGCCGGGCTCAAAGCCCCGCTTCCCAAGGGCACTACGGTGGCTTTCGCAACCTACCGGGACCGAGATGGCTTCGTGCAAAAGGTGCCCCTGGTGGCGATAGAAGATGTTCCCGTGGTGGCGGGCAGTGCCTCGCCTTCGCACATGGTCATCGCAACTGTGCTCCTTTCCGGGGTTTACTTGATGCGGCGCAAGTCGCGCCGGACCATTGCCCATGCCACGAGAACGACCCGCCGCTCTGCCTGATCGAGGCGAAGAACGCCTCCACAAGCGGATTGCCGCGTCTGGGATGTGCAGTCGAAGGGCTGCCGAGGAACTCATCCGCGAGGGCAGGGTCACCGTCAACGGCGAACTCGTCATCGAGATGGGCCGCAAGGTCACGCCCGAAGACGACGTAAGAATCGACGGTGCCAAGCTGGGTTTCGCCCGGAGCCACACTTTGGTCATGAACAAACCCAAGGGGTACGTCACCACGCTCCGCGACCCGCAGGGACGGCGGACCGTCGCCGAGTTGCTCCCAGATGTGGGGGTAATGCTCAAGCCGGTAGGAAGGCTCGACCTCGACACCGAGGGCTTGCTTCTATTCACCAACGACGGCGAACTCGCCAACCGCCTGATGCATCCGCGCTACGGAGTCGAGAAGGAGTACATCGTCACGGTCGAAGGCGAACCCGACGAGAAGGCGCTCGACAAGCTCCGGAAAGGTATCTACATCGAAGGCGGCAAAACCCAGCCCGCCACGATCGAACCCTCCAAGCACAACCCATCGGAGTTCCGCATCACGATCCACGAGGGACGCAAGCGGCAGGTTCGCATGATGTGCATGGCGATCGGCCACCCCGTGAAGACCCTCAAGCGCGTCCGCATCGGGTTCATTCGCCTCCATAACATCCCCAAAGGGACTTGCCGAATGCTCGGCAAGTCCGAAGTGGACGCCTTGCGGAAGGCCGTCGGCCTCCCGCCGGCATAACGCGGCTTACGCCAAGTTGTAAACGTCCCGATACTTCGCCGTCAGGCCCGCCAAGTAGTCGCTGGCGTCCATCGGCTTGCCCGTCACGCCCAGAACCAGTTCCTTCGGCGGAATCGACTTGCCCTTTCGGTAGATGTTCGTCTGAAGCCAGCCGAGGATCGGGGCAAAGTCGCCCGCCTCGATCAGGGCATCCGTGTTCGGGACGTCCTTCTTGAGGCAGTTCCAGAACTGGTAACTCAAGAGGTTGCCCATCGAATAGGTCGGGAAGTAGCCGATAAGGGCACCTGACCAGTGGACGTCCTGAAGGCAGCCCTCCGAGTCCGTTCGCGGGCGCACGCCGAGATAGTCTTCGTACTTGGCGTTCCACGCTTCGGGCAAGTCCGCAACCCGGAGCGCGCCTGTCAACAGGTCGCACTCGGTCTCGAACCGCACCATGATGTGCATGTTGTAGGTGAGTTCGTCGGCTTCCACGCGAATGAAGCTGGGCTCCACCTTGTTGATCGCCTTGTACCAGGTGTCCAGGTCGTACTTGGCAAGCGCGGGGAAACGCTTCTGCAGTTCGGGCAGGAATCGCTTCCAGAACGGCTTCGAGCGTCCGATGATGTTCTCCCAGAATCGGCTCTGGCTTTCGTGGATGCCCAGCGAGACGCCGCCCGCGAGAGGCGTGCGGTCCCAAGCCATCGGTGAGCCCTGCTCGTACATCCCGTGCCCCGCCTCGTGGAGCGACCCAAAGATGGCGGCTCCGATGTACGGCTTGAAACGCGTGGTGAGCCGGACGTCGCCGATCGAGAAGTTCGTGCAGAACGGGTGCGGAGCGGTGTCCTGACGGCCGCGCGTCATGTCAAATCCGATCGCCTTCACCAGCATCTGCGTGAACTCGCTCTGCTTCGCCTCTTCCCACTCGCCGTGGAGCCCGGAGTCGTCGACTTTCGGCGCGGCTGCGATTGCCTTCACCAACTGCACCAGCGGGCCGCGCAGCGCGTCGAACATGGCTCGAACATCGGCGGCGGTCGATCCTTCCTCGTACTGGTCGAGCAAGGCATCGTAAATGTGGTCTCGATAGCCCAGGTACTCGGCTTCCTGGCGGGCGAGGTCGAACATCTGCCCCAAGGTCGGCGCAAACGACTTGAAGTCGTTCTCGGCGCGCGCCTTAACCCAAAGCTCGTGCCCCTGGGCGGCAAGAGTGATCTTCTTCGCCACGAACTCGGCGGGAATCTTGGTGAGAAGATCCATGTCCCGCTTCACAACCCTGACCAGCGCGGCGTCTTCCGAGCCGGGGGCAACCTCAGATGCAGCGCCTTCGAGCGCCTTGCGAGTCTCGTCCGCCGTGAAAATCTCGTGGCCCATTCGGCTGAGAATGCCAGCTTGGTGGGCGCGAGCCTCTGCGCCTCCCGGGGGCATGTTGCATTGCATGTCCCAATCCATGACCGCACCTGCAGCGTGCAGGGCGTTGACATCGGCGAGGCGGGTTTTCAGGGTTGTTAACGAACTCATAAGACGATTACCTAGATTTACGAAACGCGGGTTGCAGTGTCTTGCGTACTGTATGTTGGGCAATAGCCCTCCGAAAGTACATTCCTTTGCCCGCGGGTTTCCGCGGGCGCTTTTTTTATCGCTTTGCCAGCGCCTCCCCTACCGAGTGGCCCGTGGCGTTCTTCGGGGCGGGAATGCCCAGCGCCGCACAAAGCGTTGGCATGATGTCGATTTGGCGAACCGCCGGGATCGATTTTCCAACCTGAAGACCGGGGCCCGCCGCATAAAAGATGGCGTGCATCGTGCGCCGCTGGGGATAGAAGCCGTGGACGCCGGCTCCAATCTCGTCCCCGTTCTTCGATACCAAGTCGCGACTCGCGCGATTGGAAGGATAATAGCCGGGAGCCAGCTCGAAGTACAGGTCGCCGCCCCTCGGCCCGCCCATACCAAGGTACGGAAAGTCGGTCGGCGTCGCCGTCAAAGTCACAAAGGGCATTCCCGTCGAATCCACGGCGGAAAGAAGCGCCTTGCGGGCTGCTTCGATCACTGTCGCCCGTTGTTCAGGAGGCACGATCCCGCCCTTTCGGTCGGTACCGTTCACCACGAGGAAGAAGTCGGTCCAGTCCGGCACGCCGATCTTGGTCTTCGACCAGTCGATCCGGTTCCCGTCGCGAACGAGGAGCCCCGCTCGTTCAAGCACGGTATTGACCTGGAAGTAGTTGCGAACGCCCGCCATGCCGTGGTCGCTCATCAACGCCACGATCGCCTTGCCCTCCACGGCGTCGAGAATGTGTCCAAGCCAGGCATCCTGCAACTTGTAGACCTCTTCGTAAAACGGCCAGAGCTTCGCCGCTATCGCCTCGTCGTAGCCGGGATTGCCGGGGTCCAAAGCACCCATCCAGGTGTGCCCGGCGCTGTCGCTCATGGGCGTGTAGTGGAACATCACATCCGGCTGGAACTGCTTCCAACCGTAGTCGAAGCTCCGCTTGAGGAACTCGCAGTCCTGGCGGACGAGTTCCAGACAGCGGCGCTCGGCTTCGCCGTCGCCGCCCTTGTACAACGGAGTTCCGAACATGCCCTTCTGATAGTTGAAAAACGGGTCGTCGTGGAATCCGCCGTAGGCGTCCGAGTATCGGGTTCGGTCCGCCAACGATTCGGTGCCCTTCAATCCGCCGACCGCCCGCAGATAAAGCTCGATCTTGCTGCCATCGGGACTCAGCGAGAACAGGCGGAACGAAGCGACGCCCGGGGCGTCGTCCTTCACCACGGAGAAGCCAGGACTCCAGGCGCCAAGGTCGGCCGATGCCGATTTCGGCTTCAAGTTGGCGGACCTCCCTCCCCCTTTGACCACCACGGTGTCATAGCCCTGAACCGGATCCTTCGGGTCGTCCACCATGGTGAACGTGAACGACGTTCCCGCCACGTCAGTGGTCCAAGAGGTCTTGCCCTCAAAGGAGCGGACCATCTTGGCGGGCGAAAGCGTGGTTTCAAAGCCGCTGAACTCGACGAACTTCGACTTGTCCTTGAGCTGCGGAAAGAACGCTTCGGGCGGATAGGAGCACGCCGCCGAAAGCGCCACCACTTTACGGCCCGCGTTTGCCGCCGCCACCCAAATTGGCTCGGCAAGCATCGCGTTCGCGTCGAAACCCCGCATGCTCTCGTCCAGCGTGTGCTCGTGGCAAGGCAGCATCGGCACCGAGTTGTTCGCGACGCCGTTGACGTCCGCCCAGGCTCCCGTGAACATCGCCGCATGGCCCACCGCCGTCTTGCTCGGCCAAGCCGGAATGCTTGCCTCCGCCGAGATGCCCTTGGCTTTCAACCGAGCTACGTTTGGCAGCTTGCCTTCAGCGAGCAATCGGTCGACCACCCAATCGGCAGCCCCGTCCCAAACGATGTTCACCAGCCTGGCGTTTTGCGATGAGGCGAAGGCGGCGCAAAGGACCGCGGCAAGGCAAAGGGGAGCGCGACGCATCAGGGAGAAATCTACCCGTTGCGAGGGTCAGCGGATGTTAAAGTACTTCGCTTCCGGATGGTGCACGATGATCGCCGAAGTCGACTGCTCGGGGACCAACATGAACTCCTCGCTGAGTTCGATGCCGATATCCTGCGGCTGCAGAAGCTCGAACAGCTTCGCCTGGTCTTCCAGGTTCGGGCACGCCGGGTAGCCGAACGAGTAGCGCGCCCCGTGGTACTTGGCGCTGAACAAGAGCCGCATGTCTTCCGGCTCCTGGTCGTCGATCCCCATTTCCATCCGAATCTGGCGGTGCCAATACTCGGCGAGCGCTTCTGCCGTTTCCACGCCCATGCCGTGGGTGTAGAGGTACTCCTGGTAGTCGCCGCGGGCAAACAACTCCCGCTCGCGAGCCGAGACTTCGCTTCCAACCGTCACGATCGAAAAGCCAACCGTGTCCAGATTCTCCGACGACGGGTTCTTCGGCAGAGGCAGGAAGAAGTCGCTGAGGCAAAGCCTCCTTCCGTCGCGTTGCCGGGGGAAAGTGAAGCGCAGCCGCTCGGTTTGGTAGTCGTCGGCGAACACGATCAAGTCGTTTCCTTCGCTGGCGCACGGGAAATAGCCCCACTTGACGCGTGGCCGAAGCACTTTCGAGAGGTCCCGCTGCAAACGCTCGAAGATCGGCCGCGCGTTCTCCTCCAACCACCGGTTGAAGGCGGGATTGTCCAGCCCCTCCTCACGTCGGAACTGCCACTGGCCCCGGAACAAGGCAACCGGGTTGACGTACTTGAAGACTTCGAAGAGGTCGAACCGCTCGAACTTCCTCGCGCCGTAGAAAGGCAACTTGGGCGGCGTGGAAACCGGCACCACTTCTGAGCGCTCGCCCCGAAAGGTGTACAGTTCCGGATCCAAAACGTCCAGCCGGTGGGACCGAACCCGCTCGTACACCGTATCTTCCGGCTCGGCTTCGGCAACGGGCGCGGCGCCGCCCAGCTGTTCCATCAGCCGCAGCCCCTCAAAAGCGTCCTGGGCGTAGAACACCTTGCCCTTGTAGATCGCGGAAAGGTCTTGCTCCACGTACGAGCGCGTGAGCGCGGCTCCCCCCAGGATGACCGGAAAGTGTTCCAAGCCCCGCTCGTTCATCTCGATGAGGTTGTCCCTCATGATCACGGTGCTCTTCACCAACAAGCCGCTCATGCCGATCACTTGGCATTTGTGCTCCATCGCCTTTTCCAAAATGGCGTTCACGGGCTGCTTGATGCCGATGTTCACCACGCGGTAGCCGTTGTTGGTGAGGATGATGTCGACCAGGTTCTTGCCGATGTCGTGGACGTCGCCCGCGACCGTCGCCAGCAAGATCGAGCCCTTCTCCGAGCCCTCTACCTTCTCCATCAGAGGTTCCAAATAGCGAACCGCCGATTTCATGACTTCCGCGCTTTGCAGCACGAACGGGAGCTGCATCTTGCCGGCGCCGAACAGTTCGCCGACGGTTTTCATGCCGTCCAGCAAGATGTCGTTGATGATCGCGAGCGGTTCGTAGGTCCGGAGCGCGTCCTCAAGATGCGCTTCCAGGTTCTTCTTCACGCCGTCGACGATGTGCTTTCGTAGCGTGTCCTCGACGGACAGTCCGAGAAACGGATCGGCGGAAGTCGTCGCGGCCTTAACGTTTTCGAACCGCGCCATCAACTCGAGAAGGGGATCGTAGGTACAGTTGCGCTCCACTTCCGGCTGGTCCGACATAGATGGTCAGGATACCTACGCGCCTTGTTGCGGCATTCCGCGCAAGGTTATGGGTTTGCGACAGGAAGCGCAAACAACCTGAGGCGAACCCTCATAAATATTCCGTATAACCGATTCAGAAGGAAGGTCTCGAGGCCGCGTTTGCTCTCCCCTTAGCGGTTCTCTGAGGCCTTCTTTCTTTCTTCCTGTTAGACCTCAGAAACCCCGCGCAGGTTCGCCGGGTCTACCGGCGGAAGATCATCTTTCCCTGCTCCGGCTTCTCGCCAACCACGATGATCTCTTTACCGTCGTCGGAAACCGTGCCGAACATCTGGTCCACTTTCGTGCCTTGCTTCTCGGCGTCCTTTACGTCCATGCCCATCACCTTGGTTTGCGTCAGCTTCAGGCTTTTGCCTTCCAAGCTCCACTTGCCTTCGATCTTGAACACGAAGTCGAGCACGTAGGTGTTGTCTTCGTTCAGCTTAAGCGCCAGTGAGCGGCTGAACGATTCCATCATCTTCTTCTCTTCTGCCGTCTTGGTGGGGGCGTCCATCGTGCCTTTCCACTGGCCCACAAGGGCTTTCTCTTCGGATTTCACGGTGGCGGCGCCGACTTTGGTTTCGGCTTCCCGCTCGAAGACCATGGTGCCCTCTTCCGGCTTCCTCTGGGCGATCCGTATCGTCTTGCCGTCGTCGCTGATCGTTCCCTTCAGCGGCGTTCCGTCGAACTCGTTCTTCGGGTTCTGTTTCTTCGCCTCTTCCGGGGTCATGCCCATGATCAGTTCGGGCGTGAGGGTGATGTCTTTGCCGTTGATCTCAACCTTTCCTTCGACGGGAACGATCATCACGGTGAGCAGGAAGCGGTTGTTCTCCTTGATCTCCAAGGACATCATGCCCGCCATCATGTCTGCCATGGCTTCGCCCATCTTTGCGAAGGGGTCTTCCTTCCCATCGGTTTTCTTGGGCATTTCGATCTTGCCCTTGTAGTGCCCCAAGATGGCGGGCTGCGCCGCCTTCGTTTCGTTGCCGCCGGCACTCACGGCAGAGCCGTCGCCCTTCCCGCAACCCGTCAGGGCGGCAAGCAAGACCATGATCAACGAATAAGCGACGGCGCGTCTCATGCTGGAAAGGACGAGCCGGCGGCAACCGACGTGCCACAATTTCCCACGTTCGCAACGTTGGAACCTATGATGCCTCTCGAAGCCGTCTATCCCCGCCGAAAGACCCGTGCCGTCCGCGTGGGCAAAGTCACCATGGGCGGAGGACACCCCGTGGTCGTGCAAAGCATGATCACCGAGGAAACGCGCAACATCGACGCCTGCGTCGAGCAGATCATCGCCCTGCACAAAGCGGGTTGCGAGATCGTCCGCGTGACCACGCCTTCGCTGGGCGAAGCCGAATGCGTCGGCGAAATCCGCGCCAAAGTCGTCGAGAAGTACCAAGCCGTGCCGCTTACCGCCGACGTCCACCACCAGGGAACGGACATCGCCATCGAAGCCGCCAAACACGTGGACGAAGTCCGCGTCAATCCCGGCTTGTTCGTCTTTCGAAAGCACACGGGCCGCGAGGAATACAGCCCGGAAGAGCACGCCGAAGAGCTTGCCGCCATCGAGGAGAGTTTTGTGCCCGTCATCGAGGCGTGCAAGAAGCGCGACATCGCGATGCGCGTCGGCGTCAACCACGGTTCCCTCTCCGAGCGGATGCTGGTGACCTACGGCGACACGCCGGACGGCATGGTCGAGAGCGCCATGGAGTATTTGCGCCTGTGCCGAAAGCACGGCTACGAAAACTTGAACATCTCCGCCAAGGCGTCGCGCGTTCCCGTCATGGTTGCCGCCAACCGCCTGATGGCGCGAAAGATGGACGAGGAAGGCATGGACTATCCTCTGCACCTCGGAGTCACCGAGGCCGGAGACGGCGAGTACGCCCGCATCAAAAGCACCGCCGGCATCGCCACGCTTCTCATGGAAGGCCTGGGCGACACCATCCGCGTCTCGCTCTCCGAAGACCCGCTGAACGAAATCCCCGCCTGCTACGACATCTTGCAGTCCCTCGGGCTGCGAAAGACCAAAGTCGAGTACATCGCGTGTCCCTCTTGCGGGCGAACCAAGTTCAATCTGCCCACGGTGCTCCACCAGGTGCGGGAAGCCACCAAGCATCTCGTCGGGTTGGATATCGCCGTCATGGGTTGCATCGTCAACGGCCCGGGTGAGATGGCGGACGCGGATTATGGGTACGTCGGCGCGGCGGGCGGAAAGATCACGCTGTACCGAAAGCGCGACATCGTGAAGAACGGCATTCCCCAAGAACAGGGAGTGCAGGAACTCATCGCGCTGTTGAAGGCCGACGGCCTTTGGGTTGATCCGCCCGCGGGCTCCGTGAAGGAACTCGTGACGCTACCCGTGAAGGGCTAGGCGCAGCGACGGCTTCGCCGCCGTTGTTGTTCGAAGGACCGAAGAAAGCACTCGGAGTTCGTCAAGGAATGGGCGCTTCAGGCTCCGGCTTCTGACGAGTTGGGCACCTTGCGAGCCCAACTCATTCGACTACCGGCCAAAGATAGGCTCCCTTCTGATTACAGGCGCTTGCTACGTTGCACGCCCGGACCATATTCAAGATCGAGCCCATGATTAGAAGTCTGCAAAGTGCCCTCAACGAAAATCAAACTCGACCGAAGCACCCTGCTTGTCGCCCTCTTTGCCTTCGTTGGAGAACTTGACGTTTGGCGCGGGCTTAGGCAAGCCAGCGACTCCCGTGAGCTTGAAAGTCTTGGATCCGGTATCTGGATTCCATCCGTGCCCCTTAGAAACAACGCCTTCCGGCTTCAATCCCAGAGTTGCCAATGCGTCGGCCGCCGTCGGGTTTGCACCTAACTTGAAGTTGACCCAGATGAGGATGACCTTCGATTTCTTTGCCCAGAGGGTTACGGTGACAACGCCTCGCGGCTTGAACTCGAAGTAGGTGGCCTGCATGTCGTCCTCATACTCCTTGAGGGTTGGCTTGCCGAGCAACGCCTGATAGGCTGAGAGGGGTTTCCCCAAGACCGGCTTCATGTCCAGAACGGTCTTCGCCGTACTAGCACCGAGGGGTCCCTCCTCCTCTTGGGTTGCCGAAGAGTGCGTGGGGTTACCCCAGGCAAGACCGAGTATCGGCGTGGTGACAAAGAAGAGAGTTGAAATGATCCTCATGATCGCCTCCGGGACGACAAGAGTCGCCCCCAGGTCAGTGATTCTGCCAGCGGGGAGCTTGCAGGTCAAGACAACTTCCTATAACTTTGCCGCGGGCGCGTCCAAAACGTTCAAAGCGAGGGCGATCACGGGAAGGACATGCTTCCCAGGAGGCAGGAAATGAAGGAACCTCCCACGCCTTCGGCAAAGTGCCGACCATTGCTTCCCATTCGCCGCCGTTGTTGTGCGGATAACCGACGAGAGCACTCTGAGTTAGTGCTGGCGTGGGAGTAACGGGCCCTCGCCTTTGACGAGTTGGGCTCGTTGCGAGCCCAACTCGTCCCTCCGCCGCCGTTAACGGAGACGCAGACTTGCTTCCCCTACGCTTCGGTGCGACTCGCCTTTCAAGTCCGCACCTCTGCCCGCCCTATTTCAAAGCAGCTAGAATGGGTTTGGTGTACGAGCAGCCAACGTACAACGCAGATGACCGCCGGATCAGAAGAGCCCTGGCGGGCGGCATCGCATTGACTCTGGTCTCCTCTTTATGTTCCTGGGGTCCTCTCATCGCCTTGACGCTGGCAATGCAGGGTCCGAACGCGCTAAGGCGGGCCGAGGTGGGAGAGACGATAGCCTCGAACAAACCAGAGCTCGAATACTACAGCTTTGTCATCCAAGGCGGCATGGGACTTCTGATCTGGATCGGGGCGCTGGTGTTCCTAGGTTTTGCGGCGCTGGAAGGACGAGGCATCAAGCGAAATGTGGCGATTGTTGCGCTGATTGCCAACCTCCTGCTGCTCGTCTACAGCCTTGCGGTTATGAACGACCACGTCCACGTCGTCGATTTGGTCTAGACTGTTTGCTGGCTGGGCTGGAATAAGCGACACCGTGCACTAGTTAGCAAACGGTGGGTCGCCGCTTCTTGTTTCTGCGCCAGCTTTCGGGACCGGCCGAGTCTCGTTAACGACTGGGGCGGCGGACAAACCGACTGCCGTCCACCCACAGGGTCTATTCAGCGGCCAAGCTAGCGACAAGTGCACAAATCTGCTCGACCCCTGCGGGCCCGTCTGCGGGTCCGCTCGGAAACGCCGCTTCGCGGAATACCTCCCAACCAAGCCGGACGACGTCTTCCGTGGCGAGCGACGCCCCTCGCACTGCCGCCCAGGCGTCATCGTTTTCACGCCCCTCGGGCAATGTTGAGCTTCGTCGCCGTTCGACAAGCCGGCCCACGCCATCGTCTCCGTAGAACCCGAGGATGACGGCGCACTCTGCCAAGAAGAAGAAGTACGCGAGCTGGTTCGCGTCCGGGCTGGCACCTGGAGCAAGTTGACGCCGGACTACGCTGCAGTAGTACAGCGGAGCCCGAAAGGCAACGTCTGCAACGCTGGCGGCATCCACGGTGAGACTCCATGCCTGCCGCAACCTGTTGAACGTGGCAGTTTGCTTTGAACCAAGCTTGAACCCAATACGCAGGTCTTCGCCCAGCTTGGCAGCGACCGATAGGTTCTTAAGGATTGTCTCAGCGCGTTTCAGACTCTCAGAGAGTTGCTCACCCATTGTCGCTCCTCTGAGCTTGACCTTTTGAGGGGATGGTCCACAAGTGCCCTACCTGTCCGATATCGAACGGAACCCCATGCTCAAGCTACCGCTCACTCGTCAGAGTTTTCCCCGGATTCCTCAGATTTCTCGCGTTGCAACGCCACGATCTTCGCCACAGCCTCCTCGAGGCCTTTGGCATTGCTGTAGTCGTGCTCGGCCTCGTCTTCCCGAAGTTCCGGACCAACTCGGGAGTGAAGCTCTTCAAAGAACTCCAGAGTGAGCTCCGCGTTTCCCTCGTACGCGTGATTCCCGACGAACCCAAACCGAGAGTGCAGTTCGTCAAGGGCTTTGCGCACCGCGTCGGGAGACTCGTTGCCCGGTCCTCCCACAAGGCTCTGAAACCACAACCAACGATCGGTCTTAACCGCCTTGCGTAAACCCTCGTGCAGTCGGTCGCCTCATGCCGTACGCCAACGTACAAGCAACCGGAATCGACGAAGACGGCCCTCATTAATGCCTGCGGGTCAACGCTCCAGGAAGAGTATCGGAACGGTTTGTCCATGTCCTAGCGATCCTCCCTTGATGGCTCGATACGAACGGCAGCCGCCCAAGAGACGCTATGCCTGGCGAGAGGGAAACCCCTGATCATTTTGTCGGTGCACGCTAACTTCACCCCAACGTTACCCACCGGGGCGTTCAATCTCGCGACCGGCTGAGCCTCGTTAACGACCGATGCCGCGGCGGTCGATAATCTCCCCGCGGCGGTCCTAAGCCGCGTTTGCGCCCGCCGATGCGCTATAACTCTCTCCGTGATCACCGGCCTTCACACCCTTTGGTGCCAAAGCTCGGACATGGACCGCAGCGTGGCGTTCTACCGCGACCTACTGGGCTTGAAGCCCACCATGCTCAGCGCGTTCTGGACCGAATTCCAAGTCGGCGCGAACCGTATCGCGCTTCACCCCACCCTTAAGGGATGCACGCCGCCCCACGGCGAAGTGGGCAAAGGCTGGTACTTGGGCGTGCAGGTGGAAGACGTGAAAGCCCTGCGCCAGAAGCTGATGGACGCGGGCGTACCGATCGTGGACGACTTTCACGACGTGCCGGGCGGCGTTCTCATCACGTTTCCCGACCCCGACGGCAACCCGATCCAAGCCATTCAACTGGGCGTGAAGACCGCCGACCTGGGCTGATGGACTCTCCGCTCGACCGCATCCGTCGTCAGGGACTTTCCGGGGCGCTTGCCAGCGATCTGCTCGCGGTTGGCGTGGCGCGCCGCCCCGAAGACGCGGTGGCGGAGCCGGTTTTGGCGCTGGTCCAGAAGCTCGGCGGACAAACGCAGCTCTTTCGGTATCTCTCGCCGGGGCTTTTGAAAGACGAGTTCGGCCTAGACGATTTCGAAGCCGTGCGGGTGATGGCGCTGGTGGAGCTTGGACGAAGGTCGGCGCAAGCCGGGCCGGGAAAGGACCCGGATTTCACGGATCCCGCCCAGGTCAACGAATACCTTTCGCGCTTTCGGAACGACCGCCAGGAGCATTTCGTCGTGCTTTGCCTGGACAACAAGAACTTCCTGCTGCGAGAGGAAGTGGCGCACAAGGGCACGACGGACATGTCGCTCGCCGAGCCCAAGGACGTGTTTCGCGCGGCGATCCAAGCCGGGGCAACGTCGGTGATTTTGGCGCACAACCATCCCAGCGGCGACCCCACGCCAAGCCCGGAGGACGTACAGGTAACGCGCCGCATGGTTCAGGCTGGGCAGCTGGTGGGTATCACGGTGCTGGACCACATTATTCTGGGCAAGCCCGGAAAAGGCGGCAATGCGGACGGCTTTTACAGCTTTCGCCGCGGAGGACTGATTTCATGAACCACAACTGGGACACCATCGTCGAGGACTTGCGCGGACGCGCGCAGAAGATGCACGAATCTCGCGAGGCGGGCTTGGCAAAGTGCCGGCAGATCATCCAAACCTCGGCAAAGTGCATCCGCCACGTGCATCGGCACCAGTTCCCCGAGGCGTTGCAGCTTCTTGCCGAAGCGAAACGCTATGCCGAAGAGGCGCGGTCGTCTCTTCGCGGCTACGGCGAACTGTACTACGCGGGCTATTTGCACGACGCCGAGAAGGAAATGGTGGAAGCCGCCGCGGTCCTGGCTATCGTCCACGACGAACCGTATCCGAGCGCGGACGATTTGGGCGCATTGCCGATGAGCTATCTCAACGGAATGGGAGAAGCCGCCAGCGAATGCCGCCGGTTCGCCTTGGACGAGATGCGAAAAGGCCGCCACACCGAAGCCGAACGCATTTTGGAACGCATGGAAGCGATCTACGACGACTTGATCACGTTTGACTTCCCCGATTCCATGACGGGCGGCTTGCGTCGGACTTGCGACGCCCTACGCGCGGTCATCGAACGCACGCGAAGCGATCTCACCGCCACGGTAAGCCAGAACGAGCTGATCAAAGAACTTCGCGCCACGCGCGAGTCCATGCCTCCGCGCTAACTTGGAAAGCCCGGCGCGCTGCAGATAAGGTGCGCCTGCCCTTGGTGGTATCCGGCGTGGAAGCCAAGCCTTGCCAATGCGCCGGTGCCGTTGATCACGGGCCCGAGAGCGCTTACGATCTCCTTTTGGAGAAGCTCCTGGCGTCGGCGCGGTGATCACAGGCTCGGTCATGCCGAGGCTCACTTCCAGCGCGTTGCGCACCAAATCGGGATTGATCTCCGACTCGGCGAACGGAAACGCCTTATCGTTCACCACGCCATCTGTCGCCGCGGCTTTCAGCCTCTTTCCGAAGTCGTCCAGCTCCATCTCCAGCAGTTGGGCCATGAAACTCACCTCGACGCCGGCGACGTGGAGAGCGGCTTCGCCCAACGTTAGCGAGTCGGGATGAAGCCGCCAGTTGAGTTGCGCGGTGTTCAGGTCTTTGATGGCGTCGAGAAAACGGCCGCGAGAGAGACGCCAAGAGGCGGCGAAGTCGGACATGGAAACTAGGTTACCAGCGAGGGGAGCTCAATCCTTGTACGGATCGAACTCGTCCTCGCCCGCCATCGCCACGCCTACCGGCTTCAGCGTGTGCAGCACGCGGATGGTGCCTTCGTGGTGCTCCAGCACCTCGTTCAGGCGCTTGTAGCAATGCGGAGACTCGTCGGTGCCCGCGCCGCGCAACTCGACGTTCGCCTCCTTCACCCAAGCTTCCATCATGCGGTGCGTGATGGCGCCGCCTTCGCGCTTCCGGCCGCGCTTACGTCCGGCCGCCTGCGTGCGAGACATCACGCGCCCCGCCCCGTGGATCGTGGAGTAGAGCGAATGCTCCGCGAGGATGGAATCCACGCCTTCCACGATAACCGAGGGCTCACCCATGGAGCCGCCGATGAACCCGCGCTGGCCCGGAAACGCCGGCGTGGCGCCCTTTCGGACAACCCACAGCGCTTCGCCGCCATGCACCTCGCGCCACGCGAAGTTGTGGTGGTTGTGCACCTCTTCCACGATCTTCGCGCCGAGAATCCGGGCGACCTTTCCGCACACCCAGTCTCGTCCGGCGTAGGCGTAACGGCCCGCCAAACGCATCAGCTCGAGGTAGTCCTCGCCCAGCGCGCTCTTCTGGTGAAGCAGCACCGGCTCGACGAACATCCCGTCGTTGCCGCCGCCCGCCTCGATGAAGTGCTTGGCAATGGCGTGCCCCAAGCCGCGAGAGCCGAAGTGGACGCCGATCCACACGCGGTCCTCCTCGTCCGTGAACAAGTCCACGTAGTGGTTTCCGCTGCCGACGGTGCCCAACTGGTTCTCCGCCATCTGCTTCTTCTCGCGCGCCGGGTACAGCCGCCAGGCGTCGTCCTCGAACAGCTCGTGGTCGACCTTCTCCTGGTTCACGCGCCCGATGCCGAAGCTGATCTTCTTGGCGACGTCGTCCATGATGGCCTTGATCTTCCGGCGCAGCTCGCGTCCGGGCATGTTGGTCATCACGGCCTTGTTGCCGCAAGCGATGTCGTAGCCCACCCCGCTCGGCGAGATGTGCTCCTGATAGGCCACCACGCCCCCAATGGGAACGCTGTAGCCCTGATGATGGTCCGCCATGAGGGCTACCCGGTAAGCGCGCTGCGCGCACACTTCGATCTGGCGCATGGCGCCTTCGTCGATCGGATCGCCCCAGACGGGGATGTGGTTGATGAGTCTCATGGTGGTCTTTCTCTGATGTTCATGGTCGTGTCAACAAAAAGGGCCCTGCGCGTTTCTCGCGCAGGCCCTTCGCCAAGTTGGTACTCGGGGTATCTAACGCAAGACGACGCAACCGTAGGGCGCAACGCCCCGGCTTCGGCCTCCTGTTCGGTTGATGTCTATTCGTCGCATGTCGGTTTCCCTGAAATGGGACGAGCAGCAGCTGATTTATCCCCTAAATGCCAGATATACTCGCCGGCATGGTTCTCATGGTGAGCCTCCGGCCCTTGCTCGAAGTGATCGTGCATGAGGCGGACGCACGCCGAGCGCTCGACCGGATCAACCAATTCGCCCTCGAAAGCACCAAGAGCCGCAACGCGATGATCGCCCTCATGAACGACGAAAAGGGCGTTCTGGAACTTGCGCACGGCATGGGCGAAGAGTGGGGCCGAGCCAGCAAGGAAGGCAACTTCATCATCGACGTCGGTATGAAGGGCGGCATCGTCGCCTATGTCGCCGCCACCGGCTCGGGCGTGATCACGGGCGACGTTCGCCAAGAACCCCGCTACAAGAACCTGTTTGGCACCACGCTAAGCGAAATCGCCGTTCCCGTACGCGACCGATTTGGGCGCATCCGAGCCGTTCTGAATATCGAGTCTGAGCAGGCGGACGCCTACGACGAAGGCACCTACGAGCTTTGCGAGAAGATCGCCCTGCTCACCGCCGCGGTTCTTGAGCGAAGCGACTCGGAAACCGAGAAGGAAGCCCTGATCGAGGTGGGCAAGGCGCTGGACACCGCCCTTTCGGAAGAAGAGCTTCTCGAACGGGTCTTGCACGTTGCCGGCGACCTTCTCCGCTTCCAGGCATTTTCCGTCTTCCTTTACGACCAGTCCAGCGACCGCTTCGTGCTGCGCGCCTCGGTCGGCAGGCTGAAGGAACGCGTGGGCGAAATCGGCTACAAGCGGGGCGAGGGCTGCACCGGCTGGGTTTGCGAGCACGGGCAGTCCATCCGACTGGAAACCAGCCCCCAGGTCGATCCTCGCTGGGCGGCTCGCCACGTCGAGTTTCCCGGCGACGAGATCGCCAGCTTCCTCTGCGTGCCGGTTCCCTACCGCGGCCGAACCATCGGCGCCATGCGCGCGGTGCGCCGAACTTCCGACAACGAGTATCTCGACGTCCGGTTCACCGAGAGCGACGAGGTCATCCTTTCGGCGGTGGCGGAGCAACTCGGCATCGGCTTGCAGCACATCCGCTCGCTTCAGAAGCAACTGGAGTCCGAGAAGATGGCGGCGTGGGGCGAGCTAAGCGCCAAAAGCTCCCACATGATCGGCAACCGCGTCTTTGCCCTGAAGGGAGACGTGAACGAGCTGGGCCACCTCCTCGACGCCCACGAGCTCGACGCCAACGCCCTCCGGGATATTCAGAAAAGCCTGAACACCAATGTGACGAGGGTCGAGGAGATTCTCCAGGACTTCCGCGACTTCCTCACCGCGACCAAGCTCGAGTGCGCTCCGACCGACCTCAACGCCTTGGTAGAAGAAACGGTTCGCGAGGTCTTCCCCCGGCGCAGCCCCGTCAAGCTGGAGTTGGTCATGGAGCCCGCGCTCAACAGCGTCAACGCGGACGCCAAGAGGCTACGCCGTGCCATCTCCGAGCTCATCGAGAACTCCTTCAACTACATGGAGGAGGGTTCCTTGCGG
This sequence comes from Fimbriimonadales bacterium, assembly GCA_046330155.1. Lineage (GTDB taxonomy): Bacteria > Armatimonadota > Fimbriimonadia > Fimbriimonadales > Fimbriimonadaceae > CALMEF01. The sequence continues at coordinate 89,415 of JAXLTH010000005.1, forward strand.
GTCGAGACGGCCCACGCCAGCGCGGAAGACGTGCGGCGGGCTCGACTCCCCAACCAGAAGCGCTTTGCCAAGGTCGAGATCGAAGACAGCGGCCCCGGCGTCACGGAAGACAAGAAGGAGCTGATCTTCCAGCCCTTCTTCAGCGGCCGCGTCAAGGGGATGGGGCTGGGCCTCTCGATCGTCAAAGGCATCGTCGACGCTCACGGCGGAGCCGTGTTCGAAGCGGGAGAAGAAGGGCATGGCGCGAAGTTCGTGATCCTGCTGCCCGTTTCGGATCGTTCATAAAGAAGGAAACCTATGAAAGGACTCATTGCTTTCGCGCTCTTGCTCGGTGCCGCCCAAGATGCCACCTACGAAAACTCCAAGCTCGGCTTGGCTTTCACCTATCCCAGCACCTGGAACCGAACCGAGACGAAGACGGGCACGACCTTCGACCTCGCGCTGAGCAACAACCGCAAGGCAAAGCTCGAAGTCTTCGACGTCGACTTCCGCGCCTCGGTCGAGATTTGGCAAGACGTCGAGAAGCGCACGGCGGAGCAGCTAAAGCAAACGCTGGAAAAGCAGTGGCAGGAAGAGATTCTGGGCGTACCGCTCCTGCTCTCCAAAACGGTCGTCAAGGACGAGGACCAGACGACGATCACGATGTCTGGCCTGCTCTACAGCGCAACCGCCCGAAAGCTTCGCTTCCGTCTTAGCGCGGATCCCGCGGCTTACGACGAAGCCGAACTGGCTTGGCGGAACGTGTGGACTTCCCTGCGCACGATCAGCGGCGACTTGCCCGCCGGCGAGAGTCCCGAGCGGAATCCCGAGGTCATTCCCACCACCAAGCCGCCCACCGTCTTCCCCAAAGAGAAGCAAAAGCCAAAAGGCAAGGGACCGCAAATCGTCCTTTCCGAGCTTGCGACGGCTACAATCGGCGGCAAGTCTTATAAGGCGTCTGCCCCTGCCGGATGGTCCTTCAAGCCGGCGCAAGACGGACCTGGCGCGCTTTCTGCCGCGAGTTTGAGCGGCTCCGCCTCGCTTCGCTTCCAGAGCCTTGTCGGCGAAGAGGTGCCCGGCCGGGTTCTTTTGCGCGAATCCGCCGTGAGCCTGGAGAAGTTCACCGAGGTTGAAAAGCGCCTCGACAAGGGCCCGTTCGCCAACGCAAGCGGATCGGTCGTAGCGTGGACCTATCGGGTCGGCAAAGATGCAGCAGGAGCCTTGATGAGCTTCGAGGCTATGGGGCTCAGCGCAGACGGCAAGGCGGCATGGGTGCTCGCCTACCGGTCGGACAGTGCCGCCACCTTCGAGAAGGACCGGATGGCGTTGGAGGCGTTCGTGGGCGCCCTTCGTTTTGAGGCCGCTCCGTGACCGTCTGCATCAGCACATCAAGTCCCTACGTTAGCGTCGCCCTTGTCGAACGCGGTGCCGTCGTCGCATCCGCTTCCCAGCCCGGACTCCGAAACGCCTCCTGGGTGGCGCTTGACCTTTACCGGCAACTCCTCGCCAAAGCCGGAGCATCCGAATCGGGCAGTGACCTGTACGTCGCCGATACGGGGCCTGGAAGCTTCATCGGCGTGCGGATTGCCACTACCTTGGCCAAGACGCTCGCCTTTGCTCAAGGCAAGCCCTGTGCGGCGGTTTCGTCGTTCGACCTGATCGCCCCGGATCGCATCGTGGCGTTTCCCAGCAAGCGCGGCGAGTGGTTTGTTCGCGTTCCCGGCGAAGCCCCGTTCCGCACCGCCCTCCTTCCCAAAGAGGCGACAGGCTACGGCCCCGGAATGGCTGCTGAAACCTATCCCGACGCGGCGAAGGCCGCGAATCTAACCCTAACGCCGCTCGAACCCGTCGCCCTCATGCCCTTCTACGGGATAGAGCCGAGCATCTCGGTTCCCAAGACGCCTTACCGGGCGGCAGAGGCGTAGCTTGGCCATTCTCACGCCCCTCCAGCGCGACGTGCCCCTAAAGCCCTACACAACCTTGCGGGCAGGCGGTGAGGCGGAGTATTTCGCGGCGTGTTTCGAGGCCGACGAGTTCGCGGATGTGGTGGCTCGCGCGCAACGGGACGCCATCCACACGACCATCTTGGGTTGGGGCAGCAATGTTCTGCCCTCCGACGACGGCGTGCCCGGGTTGGTCCTGCTCAACCGGTGCACCCGCATCCAAATCGAGGACGGCGTCGTCACCGCCGAGACCGGTTGCGGCTTCCAAGAACTGTGCCTCAAGACCGCCCAGGCGGGTCTGGCGGGTTTGGAGTTCGCGGTGGGCATTCCCGGCACGTTGGGCGGGGCGCTGGTCTCCAATGCCGGCGCCTACCGAAGCAACGTATCCGAGTTCCTAACGGAGATCGAGATCGTCTTCGAAGGCACCCGTCGCTGGGTCTCGCCTGATTGGATGCAGTTCTCGTACCGAGACTCCGTCCTGCGGCGCGAGTCCCACGTGCAGGCGGCGCTGGTCCGGGTCCGCCTCAAACTGCCTGCGGGCGAACCCAAAGCGATCTACGACGAGGCGCGCGAGTATCAGCGCCAGCGAATCTCGAAGCAACCCCCATCGGCAAGCGCGGGCAGCTTCTTCAAGAACGTTAACGATGCTCGCCTTGCCGAGTCGCTGGACACGTTGCCGGATCCCCTAAAGAAGTCGGGCGTGATCCCCGCCGGATACCTCCTAGAGAAGTCCGGAATGAAAGGGTATCGACACGGCGGCGCCATGTTCGGCGAGCGACACGCCAACTTCATCCTCAACGTGGGCAACGCGAGCGCGGGCACCATAAGAGAACTTGCCGCCATCGGCAAAACCGCCGTGCGGGAACGCTTCGGCGTCGAACTGGAGGAAGAGGTGCTCTACCTGGGCGATTGGGGACGATGGCTTCGTCTTCACCCGAATTGAGTTGGAGGCGCCGAGCGGATTCGAACCGCTGAATGAGGGTTTTGCAGACCCTTCCCTTAGCCACTTGGGTACGGCGCCGGAGCCCTTTGGTTATACCCGAGCGAGTCCAGCCGCCCGGTAGTAGACGTTCTCAAGCCGGTCCACCATGTGGCCCAACGTGAACTTCTCTTCCACGATGCGCCGGCCCTCGACGCCCATCGCGCGGCGCTCGGCTTCGTTCTCTAATAGATAGCCGACCGCCTCCGACAGCTCCTCCGGGCGAAGGTCGACCAAAAGGCCCGTTTGGCCGTGGCGAACCACCTCGGGCAAACCGCCGATTCGGCTCGCCACGACGGCCTTGCCTCTCGCCATCGCCTCGATGGCGGCAATGCCGAACGTCTCCTTGTGGGAAGGCATCGACGAGAAACTAAAGGAATCCAGCAGGCGGGGTACGTCGTGGCGAACCCCTGTCAGCACCAACCGATCTCGGATCCCCGCAGCCGAGATCGCTTCCTGTAGCTCAGGCTCGAACTGGGGCTCGACGCGGCCCACGAACATAAGGTGCGCGTTCGGAAACTGCTTCAGCACGTCGCCCATCGCCTCGACCATCAGCAGGTGCCCTTTCTCGACGCAAACCCGCCCCAAAAGGCCGACGATGTGGTGGCCATGGGGAATGCCGAACTCCTCGCGAACGCCGTCCGGGGATGAAGGCTCAAAATCGACGAAGTCGGTTCCGTTGTAAACCGTGTCGATATAGCGGTCCGGAATGCCCCGGCCGTGCAACATTCCGCGTACGTAGTTGCTCACCGCCACCAGCCGGTTCTTTCCGCGAGCCATCCGCTTGTAGATTTGGTCGTGGTTGGCGATGTGCACGGTTGCCACCGCCGGTACGCCCGTCAAAAGCCCTGAGAGCGCCCCAAAGTAGGTGGCACGCGTGAGGTGGCTGTGGACCACGTCCACCTTCCCTTCCCGAATGCGCCGCAAGAGATATCCGGTGGTTCGGAACCAGCCCGAGCCTTTCATCTCGCTGCTCCGAACCTGAATGCCGGATTGGGTCAGGTCTTCGGCAAGCCACCCCTCGGGCGGACAAACGACTTCGACATCGTGGCCGCGTTGGCGCAAGAGGCGCGAAAGGGATAGCACGTGGCGCTCGGCGCCAGAGGTCGCCGAGCTGGAGACCACCTGAATGATCCTCAGTTTTCGCTCAGCCACAGATCCTCCTCGCCAGACACAGCAATTTACCAGACGGATCGTTCGCCAAACCCGATGCGTATACTAATGTTAATGGAAGCTCCGTTGCCTGCCAACTCCCCGGCAGGCAACTCGATTTTGGAGCGATTCCCCCAGTTTCGGGCTTTTTCGCACCGGGACTTTCGACTCTTGTGGCTGGGCGCCTTCCTCTCCTTCATGGGGAGTTGGATCCAAAACGTTGCCCAGGGCTGGCTGGTTTACGAGCTGACCCACGACGAAGCCAAGTTGGCGTTCGTCACCTTCTGCTCCATGCTCCCGGTCTCGTTCTTGGGACCCCTTGCCGGCACCTTTGCCGACTCCTTCGACAAGCGGCGCGTCCTCATCTTCGCCCAAACGGTCTTCGGCCTTAGCGCGCTGTTCCTGGCGGCTTCCGTGTACTACGGCTTCGTCCAGTACTGGCATATCATTGCCGTCGCCCTCGTGAACGGAGTCGTCTCCACCCTCGAAATGCCCGCCCGGCAGTCGGTGGTCAGCCGCGTGGTGCCTGCGGAAGACTTGGCGGGAGCGGTGCCCCTCAATGCGCTCACCTTCAACGTCTCCCGATTGCTCGGCCCAGCGGTCGGCGCCCTTCTCCTGAGCCAGTTTGGAGCGCAAACCTGCTATCTCGTTAACGGGATCAGCTATCTCGCGTTGATTTTTGCCGTGCTCACCATCCGCGCCGACCTTAGGGCGGTTCCGAGATCGCCCGAGCCCATCGCCGACCTCGTCCTGGATGGCATGCGCTATGTTTTCCGAGATGGGCGGCTAAAGACCTTGTTCGTCATGGAAGCCATCGTTTCGTGCTTTGGCCTCTTCTACCTTGCCCTGATGCCGGCCATCGCCAAGCGCATGCTTGGACTGGACAAGGCAGGGCTTGGCGTTGCCATGTCCTTTGTGGGGGTAGGAACGATCACCGGGCTGCTCCTGGTCACCGCCCTCTCGACCCGCCCCTATCGGGCGAAGATCGTGGGTATCTCCATGTTCCTCATGGGCTCAGGGCTGTTCTTGTTGGGCTTCGCCCGATCCACATGGGTTGCCTTCCCGCTTCTCGCGCTCATCGGCGGCGTGGCGGTCATGCAGTTCAACACCACCAACGCGCTCTTCCAGCTTCTCTCTCCCGAGCGGTTGCGCGGACGCGTGCTCTCGATGCACGTTTGGGCGCTGTCCGGCTTGGGACCCCCAGGGGTCCTTCTGTTCGGTTGGCTGGCGCGCGAAGCCTCAATCCCCCTTTCGCTACACCTGGGGGGTGCCTGCGTGGTCCTAGGCTCGCTATGGGGCTACGCCCACCGCCACGAACTGCTCGGGGTTGACGCCTAAGACTTCGTGGGAATCTCGAAGAACGTGATCTGCGGCGCCTTGGCGCCAACCTCGTCCTCGACTCCGCTCACGACCGCCAGGTAGATCTTCCCGCTCTCAAACGTCTTGGTAACCTGCGGCGTGATCTCGAACTCGGTCGACGTCCTACGGGCGACGAACGTGTAGGTCCCCGCATCCACGGTCAGCTCGACGCGGTTGCCGAAGACGATGCCCTCCTGCTTATACCGCGGGTTTTGGCCCGGGTTCTGGAAGTCGATCGTCGGCGTGTCGAAGCCCGACTTGCGATTGTAGGCGTGGAAAATCACGATCCGGGCGCTGTTGTTCGGGGAGGTTCGATCCGTCCTCAAAATCGCGATCCGGAGGCGCTTCAGGTACTCGTCTCCGAAGTTCTGCAATCCGAAAGAGCACACGATGTAGCTCTCGTCGCGATTGAGCCCAATCGCTTCCGACCAGAGGGCCTCGCTATTGGGATCCTCGCTGTTGACGATCACCGTGCAGTCTCGGTCGCCCGGCGTGTACGACCGGAACGCCGCCGGAGGCGTCAAATACGACACGTCCTTGGCCAGCAGATCGTCGTCGAACAGAAAGTCGAGAGGATCGCTGTCGGGCGAGACGTTCACAAACATCACCTGCGGATCGGGTGGCAACGTCGTGTTCGAGCCACCGCCGCCGCATCCGGCAACAGCGAGCAAGACGGCACTGCAAACGAGCATCAGCAGGCGGCGTAGGATCATTGGCTTCAAGGTTATACCTGTAGACGAGTTTGAAGGCTAAAAGGGTCCCGAAACGGGGAGCGAATCAAGACGGAGGGCGAGAGCTTCGTAGCACAAAGGACAGCCGACGCGTTCGCTTTCGACGGCCTGCGCGTCGGTCCATCCGCAATGCGGACAACGTCCGTCGGCCCTTCGAGGGCGTTGGAAAGCCCGGCGCATCGTGCCCAGGGCGGCGTTCGGGAATCGGCGGTCGAGGCACCGCCCGCAAAGAGACTCCCTCGCCACCGTAAGGGTCGCGAGGGAGCCGCAATCCGCGCACTTGCTCGGACTAGAAGGGAGTGCCATTCAGAATGGCCTTCTTGAACAGGCCCATAAGTTCCTGGGTGACCTCGCCCGGCTTACCGCAGCCGATCTTGGTGCCGTCGATCATGACGGCCGGGATCACTTCGGTGGCGGTGCCCGTGAAGAAGGCTTCGTCGGCGGCGTAGACGTCGAAAACGGTCAGGTTCTCTTCCTTGACGGTGTAGCCCGCCCCGCGCGCCATTTCGATCACGGCGTCTCGGGTGATTCCCTGGAGGATTCCGCACGAAGGGTGCGGCGTGCGAATCACCTTGTTCTGCACGAGGAAGAAGTTGTTGCCCGTACCCTCGGCGACGTAGCCCTGGTGGTTCAGCATGAGCGCGTCGCCCGCGCCGGCCTTGTTGGCAAGCTGCTTCGCCAGAATGTTGGAAGCGTAGCGGCCAATGCACTTCAGACGCGGATCCAAGCTGTCGGCGGGAATCGTGCGGATCGGCGAAAGCACGATGGTCAAACCCACTTCGAACAACTCCGGCGGATAGAGGTTCAGGCTGGAGACCATCACCATCACGTTCGGCCGTTCCTCGATCTTCTTGGGGTCGAGGCCCAACCCCGTTCCCCGAGTCACGTTAAGCCTGATGTAGCCGTCCGGCAAGTCGGACTGTTTGCACACGTCCAGGACGATTTCCCGGAGTTCGGCATAGGGAATGTGCATCTGGAAGCCCAAAAAGGCCATGCCGTGGTAGAGGCGCTCCAGGTGCTCGTCGAACTTGAAAATCCGGCGGTTGTAGAAACGGATCCCTTCAAAAAGGCCGTCTCCGTAGAGGTGGGCGTGGTCGGCCACACTGGTGGTCGCCGACTCGAGCGGCATCACATTTCCGTTGAGCCAAACGAGCTTGGGCATGGTCCCATTCTACCGGGACCATCCTCCCGATCGCGCCTTGGGCGTGCCAAACTTAGCCCCGTGAGCCTACGCCCGCTCCGGCCATTGCAAGCCTCGGATATGGACTTCGCCCGCGAAATGCTGGTCGAAGCCTTTCGGGCGTGGTTGGACTGCGGTGCCGACGTCGAACCTGAGATGGCGGGCGCCTACCTGGCCGGCTGGGGACGTCCCGGAGATCGCGGCGTTTTGGCCACCAACGACGACGGCGAACCCATCGGCGCGGCATGGATGCGCACGTTCAGCCTCGAGGCGCCGGGATTGGCGTTCGTCGCCCCAAGCGTGCCCGAGATCGTCTTCGCGGTCGAGGAATCGGAACGCAACGCGGGGCTGGGCACCCGACTTGTGGAGGGCCTCGTCTTGCTCGCCAAGGCCGACAAGTGCTCGTTTGTGAGCCTCGCCACTCCGCGCGAGGGGCCAGCTCGGACGATCGCCACCAAGCACGAATTCGCCGATGCAGGGCTCAGCGACGAGGACGACCCTCTCGTCATCCTTCTGGCGTGCCTTTGAGGGCGGCATAATCGGGCATGCTTCCCTGCTTGCTCGTCCTCGCCCAGACCCCCCAAGAAGCGCGCAAGCCCTCGATCAGCGGCACGGTGGTCATCCACGAGGCCTTCGCGTCGAAAGTGCTCGGTAATTCGCGGGCAATCCGAGTCTATCTTCCCCCCAACTACGACAAGGAGCCGAAGCGGCGCTACCCGGTGTTCTACATGCACGACGGGCAGAACCTGTTCGACGGCATGACCTCCTTCCTGCCCAACAAAGAGTGGCAAGCGGACGAAGCGGCAGAAGCGCTCATCGGCAGCAAGGCGATTCCGCCGTTCATCATCGTCGGCATCGACAATGCGGGCATGGCGAGGGGCGACGAGTACCTGCCCACCCGAGCCAAGGCGGGTGACGCGGAGTTCGGCGGGAAGGGCGACCTGTACGGACAGATGATGCTCACCGAGTTGATGCCGTACGTGAACAAGACCTACCGAACCTTGACCGGGCCCAAAAACACCGCCCTCGGCGGCTCGTCGCTGGGCGGCATCATCACGCTGCATCTGGGACTAACCCATCCCGAGGCGTTTGGCAAACTCGCGGTGGTCTCTCCCTCGGTGTGGTGGGACAACCGGATGATCGTGCGGGAAGCCGACAAGCTGCCCAAGAAGCTCCCGCTCCGCATTTGGCTGGATATCGGAAGCAACGAAGGCAAAGGGGCGGTCGCCGATACCCGGGCGCTACGCGACGCGCTTGTCAAGAAGGGCTGGAGCGAGGGCAAGGACCTCGTGTACTACGAGGATATCGGCGCCCAACACAACGAAACGGCTTGGGCGAAGCGCCTGCCGTTGATCGACTGGTTTCTGATGCGCGACTATGGGTTCTGGCCCGCATATTGGCGCGTGCGGCCGATGCGGCTCAGCGGCAGCCAAATGCACTCGGAGCGCCCGATCACGTCCTCACGCGGCAACAAGCCCCAACCACGGCCGTCGAACGAGTGGTTCCGGTTGTCTCCCATCATGAGAAGGAATCCCTGGGGAACCGGCTCGGCGGGAAGAGCCCGCATTTCGTTCATTTTGGTCGTGTCGTCGATTCGGTACTCCTTCGCGGAATACTCGCCGGCGTTCACCATGTCCGCCGTAATCGTGAGGGGAATGTACTTCCCTTCGTACTTGACCAGCTTGAAATCGAAGAATGGCCGCTCAGGCACGTAAGGCTCTTCGATCGCCTTGCCGTTGCGGTACAGCACGCCGTCTTTGATCTCCACCACGTCGCCCGGCAAACCGATGCAACGCTTGATGTAGTCGACGTTCACCTCGCCGTCGCCATCGAACTGGTGCGGATCCACCACGGCACGCTTCGGCGGGCGAAACACGATGATGTCGCCCCGCTGAGGCTCAGAGTAGCGGTAGATCGCCTTGTTCGCGAAGATGAAGTCGCCCACCAACAGGGTCTTCTCCATCGACTCGCTGGGAATGCGGAAAGTCTGGACGGCGAACGGCCGAATGAGCAGGAAGACGAAGACGCCGGCATAGACCAGCGCGTCCAAAGCCTCGTTCACCCCTTTGATGAAGGAGAACGGACCGGACCGTTTGTGCACTGGCGTGTTCGCCAAATACGGCGCCATGGCGATGCGCAGCGTCGTGCAGATCGCCACGAAGATGACGACCCGGCTTAACGGAGTACGAGCCAGCTGGTCGATAAAATCGGCCAACTGGCTCGTTTGCGCTTGGGCGAAGACGATGCCGCTCACGGTTAGTTTGTTTAGCGGCGCTCGCGGATTCGGGCGGCCTTACCGACCTTGTCGCGCAGATAATAAAGCTTCGCGCGGCGGACCACGCCGTGGCGCAGCACTTCGAACTTGGCCACGTTCGGCGAGTGGAGCGGGAAGGTTCGCTCGACGCCAACGCCGTTGCTGATCTTGCGGAGGGTGACCGACTCGGCAATACCGCCGTTCTTCATCGCGATCACAAGGCCCTCGAAAATCTGGATTCGCTCCTTGCCGCCTTCGCGAACTTTGACGTGGGCGCGCACCGTATCGCCCGGACGAATCACGGGAAGATCGGTCTTGGTGCAGTCCTGAACAACAGAGGTCAAAATCGCGGCTTTCGACATGGGCAAGTCACTCCTTCGCGCCTCCCGGCGCTAAGCCGTTTAGGATAGCAGATCAAGGTCGGCTTTGTCCAGTTCGGCTCGGCAAAACAGGTCGGGGCGGTTGCGTCTGGTGGTGTTCAACGCTACTTTGCGCTTCCATCGTTCCTTCGCGCCATGGTCTCCGCGGCAAAGTTCCTCGGGAACCCGGATCCCCTCGAACACCTCGGGCCGGGTGAACTGCGGAGCGCTCAAGAGCCCCTGGCTGTGGGCGTCGATCTCCAGGCTCTCGGCGGAGCCCAATACGCCGGGCAGCAGCCGAACGATCGCGTCGCACATCACCAGGGCGGGCAGTTCCCCACCCGTGAGGATGTAGTCGCCGATGCTGAACACGTCGGTCGCGTACAGCTCGCGAATGCGGTCGTCGATGCCCTCGTAGTGGCCGCACACGAAGACGACGTGCCGAAGCTGGGATAGGCGCTTGGCGTCGACTTGCTCGAACCGCTTGCCGGTGGGGTCGGTCATGACGACCGATCTAGGGCTTAGGCTGGGAAGGCTGTTTAACGCGGCCGCAATCGGCTCGCACTTCATGACCATCCCCGGGCCTCCACCGAACGGAGTGTCGTCTACGGTCCGATGGTTATCGGTCGCGAAGTCTCTGGGATTCGTGGCGTGATACTCAGCCAGCCCGGCTTTCGCGGCGCGTCCCACGATGCTGTGCGAGACGGCATTCAACGCCATCTCGGGAAACAGCGTGATGAAGTCTACGCGCAGGGGCTCGGCCATCGGGGTCAAAGTTACCTTGAAACAGAAACGGGGGCAACGCCACGCGGCGTGCCCCCGCAGGAACCGAACGCTCCTATTTCTGAAGCTTCATATCGATCTTCATCGTGCCGTTCATGTCGATGGACATCCCCATGGAGGTCATGTCCATGGTCTGCTTGTTCTTCATGTCCGTCGTCATGCTCAGGGTCTTGCCCGTGGCCTTGTCGACGAGGGCCGTCGACTTCAGATCGATGGTTCCCGTGATCACCATCTCCATGCCGCTTGCCGCGCCGCCGGTGGGATCGGGCTGGTTCTTCATCAGCTCGGCCATATCCACCTTCATCGGCACCTGCCCCGCCATCGAGACGATCCAGACCGGCTTGCCCTCGACATCCTTCTCGCCTTCGAGCTTCGCGGTCAGCTTGGCTTCCAGATTTCCGGTCATCGGGTTCTTCGGAAGGACGACCTCCCACGTGTCCCCGATGTTGACCTCCTTCTCGGGAAACTCGATGAAGAGTCCCATCGTGGCGCTGTTCGTGCCCGACATCATCATCATCGCGGCTTGGCCGTCGGCCTTGAGGTCGCTCAGGCGGTTGCGGGAATCGATCTTGCCGTTGAGAAGCATCTCCTTCGGCATCTCGCCCATCATCTGCGACATGTCGCCCATGGCGGAGTCGATCTTCATCTGCAGATCGGTGATCTTCATCTTGAGATCGGACTTGCCGGTCTTCTCGTCCGCCGCCCCGTAGCTCATCGTGTAGGTCATGCCGCCGGTCATGGACATGTCCTGGTCCCCCATCGAGGGGATCGCGATCTTGTTGGCCATGTTCATGGTGACCTTGTAGACCTCGGTCGACCCTGAAGCGAAGGTGTGCCTAAGTAGCACCCCACCCTTCGCCATCGCAAGCGCCGCCAGAGCGGCAAAACCCAATACCATCCTCTTTTTCATCATCGAATTCTCCGGATATCCGTGAGGATACTACGCAGCGGGCGCACGCGCGTGTTGCCTGCAACCTCTCGGCGCTCGCCGCTATACTTCCTTTCATGAACGCGGACGCCTTTTACGGTGATGTCGTCGATCTCTATGCCGAGTACGTTAACCCGTACCTCGGCAAGCTCATGGCCTTCGCCGGCTTCGGCGTGGAGATGCGGGGCGAAGGTTGCACCATCATCGACCACGACGGCCGCAGGTTCTTGGACTTTTTGGGTGGCTACGGCGTGTTCTCGCTCGGACACCGGCACCCCAAGGTCGTGGAAGCCGTCAAGCGGCAACTCGACGAAATGCCCCTGAGCGGCAAGGCGTTCTTCAACGCGAGCACCGCGAAGCTCGCCAAGAAGCTCGCCGAGATCACCCCCGGCGACCTCCAACTGACCTTCTTCAGCAACAGCGGCGCCGAGGCGGTGGAAGCCGCCCTCAAGATGGCGAAGGGAGCGACCCGACGATCCAAGATGATCGCCACCGACGGCGGCTACCACGGCAAGACCATGGGCGCGCTCTCGGTCACCGGCCGCGAGAAGTACCGCAAGCCGTTCGAGCCGTTGGTACCCGGCGCGGTGTTCGTCCCCTACGGAGACCTGGACGCCATGGCGAAGGTCGTTGATGGCGAGACCGCCTGCGTGATCATCGAGCCGCTACAAGGCGAAGGCGGCATCCACGTGCCGCCCGACGGCTACCTCCGAGGCATCCGCGAGCTTTGCGACCGTCACGGGGCGTTGCTGATCATGGACGAGGTCCAAACCGGCTTCGGCCGAACCGGCAAGATGTTCGGCTGCGAGCACGAAGGCGTGAATCCCGACATCATGACCCTTGCCAAGTGCCTGGGCGGCGGCATCATGCCCATCGGCGCCACGATCATGACCCGCCCGGTCTTCGACGCCGTGTTCAGTCCCAACCCGATGGCCCACACTTCCACGTTTGGCGGCAACCCGCTCGCCTGCGCCGCGGGCCTCGCCGCCATCGAAGTCATCGAGGAGGAAGGGCTCATCGAGCGCTCCCGCACGATGGGAGAGCTTCTGGTGGCCTCGATGAAGGAGCAGCTGGCGCCAAACTCCGAGTTGATCGCCGAAGTGCGCGGGCGAGGCTTGATGGTCGGCATCGAGTTCGCCATGGACGAAGTCGGCGAGTTGGTGGTTGCGCAACTGCTCAAGCGGGGCATGTGCGCCGCCTACACGCTGAACAATCCGCGTGTGATGCGACTTGAGCCCCCGCTCATCGTGAGCGAGGCGGAAATCCGCACCGCCGCGCAAATCATGGGCGAATCGGTTCAGGAAACCGCCGAGTTGCTGGCATCCCTCGTATAACGACGAACTCCATTCCGGTCGGAATCTGTCGTATCCTAAACAAAGGGCGATCTGCTGAGACGCCCTTTGCTTTTTTGGAGAAAGGAATGCGACGCTGCCTTGCCATCGCCATCACCCTCGCCTGGGCGACGAATGTCTTCGCCCAAATCAAGGCGATCACCTATGCGACGGGCCTCAACTCGCCGATTGCGATGGTCCAGGACCCAACGAACTCCCACGTGCAGTTCGTGGTCCAGCAGCGGGGCCGCATCAAAGTGGTGGTCGACGGCGTCACCCAAGGAACCGACTTCCTGAACCTGATCGGCATCGTGAACTCGACTGGCTCGGAGCGAGGGCTTCTCGGCTTGACGTTCCACCCCAACTACGCGGTGAACGGCTATTTCTATGTGAACTACACGTCCATCGTGGACGGGTCCACGAATATCGTCCGCTACACGCGCAGCGCCAACCCGCTTGTCGCCGACGCCGCCACTGCATTCCCGCTCCTCACGATCGCGCAGCCGTATCAAAACCACAACGGCGGAACGATCAAGTTCGGCGAGGATGGCTACCTCTATATCGGCATGGGCGACGGGGGCAACAGCTACGACCCAGGCAACCGAGCCCAGGACCTGAACAATCTCCTCGGCAAGTTCCTACGCATCGACGTCAACGGCGACGACTTCCCTGCCGATTCGACGCGAAACTACCGGATTCCCCCTACCAATCCGTTTGCGGGCGCTACGACGGGTGCCGACGAAATCTGGTCTTGCGGGGTCCGGAATCCTTGGAAGTGGAGTTTCGACCGCACGGATTGGCTGGGCGATGGCGCTCTCATGATTGCCGACGTTGGGCAAGACACTTGGGAAGAGCTCGACTTCGAGCCTGCCGGAACCGGCGGGCGCAACTACGGTTGGCGTCAGTGGGAAGGCTTCGCCAGCACCGGTCTCTCCGGTGCGAACTCCATCACTCCGACCAGTCCGATCTACGTCTACGACCACACCGTAGGCATCTCCATCACCGGCGGCCAGGTGTATCGTGGAACCGCCTTGGGCTCCATGTTCGGGCGCTACTTCTTCGCCGATTACGGGGCGGGCCGAATCTGGTCGGCGGCGCTCCTTCGCGATGCGAACGGCAACGCGACCGGGCTGACCGATGTGCGCGAGCACACCGCCGAACTCGGCTTGAGCGGTGCCCTCATCCCAACGATCGACGTCGACGCGAGCGGTGAGCTGTACTTCACCAACCTGGCGAACAGCCGCCTGATGAAGATCCTCCCCAACGGGACCTACCAACTCGTCGATCTAACGCCGAAAATCCACTCCACGTTCAGCGGGTCGATCCGGCACGTGCTCGGGCTGGATGGGCACAAGCTGGCGATGTATCCCCAAGAGGAACTCGACCTGCTGGACCAGAACCAAGCCCAGCTGGTCCTCGGGTACACCACCGACCTCGTTTCTCCGGCTACCTTCAACGTTCGAGTGACCGCTTCCGCCAACGCAACCGGCGGCAAGCTCCAGATATGGCTGAAGAACTGGACCACGGGCAAGTTCGTGTTGCAGGGCGCGCTGAACCTCGGAATCAACAACGCCACCCTGACCAAGTCCGCAGTCGCCGCCCCTTCTTACGTTCGGGGAGACGGACGCGTCGAACTTATGATCCGAACCTACAACAACGTCGACGTGCCCATCGACCCGTACACCGCCTTCCTCGACCAGGTAGAAATCTATCCGTGACCCGGCGTGAGTTACTGATCCTTGCCGGAACGCTGACCGTGGGTGGCTGGCGCTCCGTCGCCAGCGACCGACTTGCCGAGATCGTTGCCTCCATCCACGAGCAGGATTTGGGAAAGCTCCCCATCGGCGAACTCGTCGCGAAAGTCGGACAGATGCTGATCGGGACCCCTTACTTCGGCGGCGTTCTCGACGAGGATGCAGATCGCGAGCGTTGCGTGATCGACCTCGAACGCCTGGACTGCGTGACCTTCTACGAACTCAGCCTGGACATCGCGAGAATGGTCAAGCGCGGAAGGTCCACTTCCGCCGACCTCGTGAACGAGGTCGCCTTGACCCGCTACCGGGGCGGGAAGATGGACGGATACGTCTCTCGCCTTCACTACACCACCGACTGGATTCGCGACAACGCGGCTCGCGGCATTGTTCGTTCGATCACGGACGACATGCCCGCATCCCAGCCCATCACGAAGCCGATCGATTACATGACCAAGCATCCGGACAAGTACCGGGCTCTCGCCGCGCATCCCGAATGGGTTCCGCTCCTTCAAGTTCACGAGCGAAGGTTGCTCGCCTCCAAACCCACGTACATCCCGACCGACCGCGCCCCAGAGGCGGAGCTTGGATTGCGAACGGGCGACATCGTCGGCATCACGACGAGCGCAGAAGGTTTGGATTGTAGCCACACGGGGCTAATCCTGATTCAGGACGGCGTCCCCAAACTTCTGCACGCCTCCTCGACCGCAAAGCGCGTGGTGCTGGGTCCTCAGCTCTCGAAGTATCTCGCCGACAACCCCAAAGCGACGGGCTACTTGGCGGCGCGGCCCCTCGAACCCCGTTAGGGCTCGACGGAATCGGGATGGTGCGTCGCCGCGAGCTGCTCGAAATCGCCGGTGACCATGAACGCCACCCGCTCGGCGACGTTGACGGCATGGTCCGCGATCCGCTCGATGTGGTGGATCGCGAGCAGGAGCCAGCTTGCCGAAACGACCTGGTCGGGCTCGGTTCGCATCACCTCGTGGATTTGGCCGCGCAACTGGCGGTATAGGTCGTCGACTTCGTCATCGGCTTTGCAGACCGCGTTGACCAGTTCCAAGTCGCGCCGTACGAATGCCTCGATCGCTTGCCGAAGCATCCCGCGCGCAAGGCTCGCCATGCGCGGAATATCGACGTACGACGCATCGCCCAACTCCTTCTCGATCTTGAGCGCCGCCTTGGCGATGTCCACCGCCAGGTCGCCCACGCGCTCCACGTCGGTGATCATCTTGAGCGCGGTCCCGATCACTCTGAAGTCGCTCGCAATCGGGTGCTGGAACGCCAGCAACTTGAGGCACTTCGCCTCGATGGCGATCTCCAGATTGTCGATCTCGTCGTCGCGACGGATGACCGACATCGCCTGCGCCGTGTCCAACGCGCTGAGCGCTTCGACGGCTTGCCCGACCATCGACTCGGCACGGCTGGCCATCTCGATGAGGTCGTGCTCGACCCCAAGGACGTCCTGGGAATACAGTCTTCGCGCCGGGTCCATCACTCTATCGGGCTCCAACTCCGACTTCTTGGACGACGGGATGGTGGCAGAAGTACGCGTGATTGCCGTCCTCGGACCGGCCCGGGTCCTCCGCTAGGCACTTCGCCGACGCCCGGTCGCACCGGGAGGCGAAGCGGCAGCCGACGAAGCGTTGGTGCGGATCGGGAATCTCGCCGGGGAGCGCCTCGGGAAGCTGGCCGAGCACATCCAAGGTCGGCGCGGACTCCAGCAGCGCCTTCGTGTAAGGATGCCGGGGGCTCGAGAAGATCGCCTCGGTCGGCCCCTCTTCCACGATGCGGCCCAAGTACATCACCGCCACTCGGTCGGCAAGGAACCGCACCGTCATCAAGTCGTGCGAGATGTACAAGAAGGAGCACTTTCGGCGCGCTTGAATGTCCTTGAGCAGGTTAAGGATTTGAGCCCTGATGCTGAGGTCGAGGGCGGCGGTCGGTTCGTCGCAGATCACCAGCGGCGGTTTCAAAGCGAGAGCCCTCCCGATCGCGACGCGCTGGCGCTGCCCACCGCTCATCTGGTGTGGGTAGCGGTCGATCTGCTTGGGGTCCAGGCCGACTTCTTCGAAGATGGCGGCAGGGTCCACTTGGTCCCCCACGATCTCCGCCGCTTCCCGGATCGACTTCCCCACCGTCCATCGCGGGTCTAGGCTGGCGAACGGATCTTGCCAAACCATGCCCACCTTTCGGGCGATGCCGCTTCCGACGCCCTTGACCGAGGCTCCCAGCAGGTTGATCGAGCCGGCGGCGAGGGGCTGGAGTCCGAGCACGGCGCGCGCCAAGGTCGTCTTGCCGCATCCCGATTCGCCAACGACCGCAACGATCTCCGACTCCTTCACCGACAGCGAGACGCCGTCAAGCGCCCGAACCGTGCCGGCAGGCGAATGGAACTCGACGCGAGCGTCGACGACTTCGAGAACAGAACTCACGGCTGCCAGTTTCCCACAAGGCTCTGGCTCCAAAACAGTCTTTCGCCCAGCTTAACCAGGAAATCATGGCTGTCGACGCAGAACAGTCGGGTGACCCGGGGGCTCTGGGTCACCCGCAACGCATCGCCGCTCAGCATGTGCAAGCGAATCTGGCTATCGGCCGAAAGCACGGCGTCCCCCGCCGTCGTTACGGTCAACATGACGCTGGACTCGGGACCGAGCACCAAGGGGCGTGCGCTCAGCGTGTGGGGCTGCATAGCGGTGAGGATCATCGCGCGAAGCCGGGGGTCGACGATGGGGCCGCCCGCCGATAGGTTGTACGCCGTCGAGCCGGTTGGAGTCGCGACGAGGACGCCATCTGCCGGGTAGCTGGTCAACTCGCGTCCATCGACCTCGACGCGGAAGCTCAGCATGCGAGTCGACACGTCGCGTTGGAGCGCGATCTCGTTCAGGGTGTGCAGGGTGGTCACCACATGCCCGCTACGGATCAGCTCCCCTTGCAACATCATCCGGTTCTCGTACTCCGGCTTGCCGTCGAAGAACTGGCTGAGGCTGACCCCGACCTCGTGGGGCTTGCACTGCGTGACAAAGCCGAACCGGCCGAAGTACACGCCGAGGATGGGAGTCCCTTTCTCCGCGCACCAGTGCGCCGCCCGGATGAGGGTACCGTCGCCACCGAAGCAGATGGCGAGATCACAATCGGCAAACGCTTCGGGTCCGACTTCGATGACCGAAAGCGCGTCCGCCGTATCGGCTTCCGCGGCAACCTCAACCCCGCGCTCGACCAAGATGTGAACGCAATCCCTTGCTGCGGCCACTGCATCGGGCCGTTGCACGTTGGCGAGCAAGTGGATGCGCACGCCTGCGTTTTACCCGGCGTTCTTCATGCGCTCGAGATTAGCCTTCGCGTCGCTATTGTTCGGGTCGATTTTGAGCGCCTTCTCAAGGACCTGGATGGCGGCTGGCCGCTTGTTTCCGCGTTCCAGCGTCACCGCGAGATTCACGTACGCGGGAATGAAACGGCTGTTCGCCGCCATGGCGGCGCGGAAGTCCGCTTCGGCTTCGGCAAGTTTGGAGACCTGAAGGTAGTAAAGCCCACGGCCGTTCAAAGCTTCCACGTTCAACTTGTCCACGAGCAGGACCTGCCCGTAGTGGAACCTCGCCCCCTCATAGTCGGCGCGATCGTACAGCGCGTTTGCCAAAGTCAAGCGCACAGAGAGCCGCTTCGGGTCCGCCCGCACCACTTCCTTCCAGAGGCCGATGGCGCGGTCCATGTCGCCGGTTTTGCTCAGCGATGCCGCCAAGTTGAGCTTGGCGTTAATGTTGCTCGGGTCGATGGACAGTTGGCGCTCGAACACGGGGATCGCGTCGCCGTACTTGCCCATCTTAAACAGCAGCAAGCCGTAGTTGTTCAACGTGTCGAGGTCGTTCGGGTTGAGTTCGTAGGCTCGCTTGTACGCCTCGGCAGCGCGATCTCGGTCGCCCTTCTGCGACCGAAGAACGCCAAGGTTGAACCAGATCGCCGCGTTCTCTGAGTTGTCGCTGGCGATCTTCTCGTACATCTGAAGCGCCTGGTCGTTTCGTCCCAAACGCGCGTACGTGTCTCCCAGGTTCACCGCGATCTGCCCGTCGGCGGGGTCGATCGACAGGGCTCGAGCCAGATACTTCGCGGCGTCTTCGAGCTTGCTCGCCCGGATCGCCGCCATGCCCGCGTTTCGGGCAAACACCTTGTTGTCTTGTCGCAGGTCGGAGGCTTTCTTGAAGGCGGTTACCGCGGAAGGCAGGTCTTTCAGATTCTCGTAAGCGACCCCCAAGTTGTTGTAAACGAAGGCGTCGTCCGGTTTGAGTTGGGAAGCCTTCGTGAGGGCGGTGGACGCCTTGGCGTAGTCTTTCTTCTTCAGGCTGACGTTGCCCAGGTTGTACCAAGCCTCGTACATGTCGGGCTTGAGGGAAACCACCTTCTCGTAGCGCGTCTGAGCCTTGTCCAGGTCGCCGACCGCGAGATAAGCATTGCCCAAGTTGTTCTGGACGTCCGGGTCGTTTTCGCGCTTGACGACCGCCTTCTCCAGCACGGGAACCGCGTCCTTGGGACGATCAAGCCTCAGATACAGGAACCCAAGCCAAGCGGTCACGTCGGGGTGGTCCGGGTGCGTCGTGTACAGCGCTTCGAACGCCTTCAACGCCTCGTCCGTCTTGCCCGCCTTGTAGACGGCGACCGCGTCGATCACCTTCTTCTGGACGTCGCGCTCACTTTCCTGCGCGAAACCGCCCGCCGCCGTCACGGCGAGAACGACCCCCAGTAACACCTTCAACATTCCCTTCATGTCCGTTCCTTCCGACTTCCTATCTGTTCCTCTGTTCCGTTGGACGCTCTGCGCGCGCTTACCGCTTCATGATCTGCGGGATCGCTCCTTCATACGCCTCGGCAAGATCCGAGACGAGCGCTTCCAGCACGCCGTTCTCCCAGCTCAAGTGCACGCTTCGACCGTTGTGCCCATAGTTGCCGATCGACACCATGTCGATGCCCGCCGACTTGGCGGCGGCGGCGAGCGCGGCTGAGTCCTTTACTCCGACGATCACCCGTCCCGGAATCTCTCCGAACAGAACCGCGTCGGACCGTTCCGAGTAGTGGAACGCCTCGCCCTCCAGCCGAGCCGAGATTCCGACGCCAGCCGTGATCGCGATTTCGGCGAGCGCGACCGCGATGCCGCCGTCCGCGATGTCGTGCGCGCTCTCGATCCACCCGGCGTGGGCGGCTTGGGCAAGGAGGTCGCACAACGCCCGCTCCCTCGCCACGTTCGGAGCAACCGGCACGCCGTTTTCAATGCCGTGCACTTCCGCGAGATATTCGCTGGCGCCGAGCCCGCCCAACCGGCAATCCAGCCCGGGAACATACAGGAGGACGAGTTCACCCTTTTCCGATTTCGGAGCCAGTCCGATCGCTCGGTTCGCGTCCTCGTGCACGCCCAGCATGCCGATCAACGGGGTCGGCAAAACCTCGCCGAGGTCGCTCTCGTTGTAGAAGCTGACGTTGCCGCTGATGACCGGCGTTTCCATCGTCTCGCACGCGTCGGCGATGCCCCTCACCGACTCTCGGAACTGCCAATAGACGTGCGGCTTCTGGGGGTTGCCGTAGTTCAAGCCGTCGGTAACCGCGCGAGGTCGGGCGCCGGTACACGCCACGTTCCGCGCCGCCTCGCACACCGCGAGTTGGCCGCCCACATACGGGTCGAAGTAGACGTATCTGCCGTTGCCGTCCACCTTGAGCGCCAACCCCTTCGAGGTGCCCCGGGGAGCCATCACGGCGGCATCGCCCGCCCCGCAAAGGAGCGCCGTCTGGGTTTGCACCTGCTGGTCGTATTGGCGGAACACCCAGCGCTTCGACGCGATGTTCGGCGACGACAGGAGCCTCAGCAACGCCTCGTCGGCATCCGCTTCCGGTACTTGCGAAAGGTCGAATCCAAGGGCGTTGGCGTAGTAGTCCGGAACCTGCGCATCGGGCGTGTAGGTCGGGCAGTGGTCCGTCAACAGCTTCGCGTCCACGCTCGCTTCCACCACGCCGTGCCGGGTCACCACGGTCTCTCCCGAAGTGACGTGTCCCACGACCTCCGCCTTCAAACCCCACTTGTGGAAGACGTCGATGACCTCTTGCTCGCGGCCCTTGGCGGCCACGCAGAGCATCCGCTCCTGGCTTTCGCTCAGCATCAGTTCGTAGCCCGTCATGTCCGCCTCGCGCATCGGAACGAGATCGAGGTCTACGTCCATGCCGACTCCGCCCTTGCCGGACATCTCCGTCGTGCTGCACGTAAGTCCGGCGGCGCCCATGTCCTGGATCGCCACGATCGCGCCCGTCTTGAGCGCCTCCAGCGTGGCTTCGATGAGAAGCTTCTCGGCAAACGGGTCGCCAATCTGGACGTTGGGGCGCTTCGCGTCGCTGTCTTCGCCCAAGGCATCCGAGGCGAAGGTCGCGCCGTGGATGCCGTCCTTGCCGGTTGCCGAGCCCAGGTAGATCACGGGGTTGCCATCGCCCTTGGCGGCGGCGGTCGTGATCTCGTCCAAATGCAGCATGCCCACGCACATCGCGTTGACCAGCGGATTCCCGGAGTACCGTGGATGGAAGCTCACTTCTCCCGCCACGGTGGGAACTCCGACGCAGTTGCCGTACCCGGCGATGCCGGCGACCACGTGCTCGAACAGGTAGCGGTTACGGTCGACGACTTCGGGCGACGCCTCGCCGTCGCGAATCGGGCCGAAGCGAAGCGAGTTCAGTCCCGCGATCGGGCGCGCACCCATAGTGAGAATGTCGCGGATGATGCCGCCGACGCCGGTGGCGGCGCCCTGGTACGGTTCGACCGCCGACGGGTGGTTGTGCGACTCGATCTTCATCGTGACGCCCAAGCCGTCGCCGATTTCCACGATGCCGGCGTTTTCCAGCCCTTCGCCCTCCATCGCCTCCTTATATTTCTTGAAGTAGGCGAGGACGGGCCGCGAGTACTTGTAGCCGCAATGCTCGCTCCACATCACCGCGAACATCCCGAGTTCGGTCAGGGAGGGTTCACGGTTGAGGAGCGACAAGATGCGCTCGTACTCGAAGTCGTTCAGTCCCATCGAGGTGTAGACTTCGGGAGAGATGGCGGGCATCGGCAAGATTATATCCGTCGCCCTGGTCTGCCTTTTGGTGGTCGGGTGCTCGCCGCCCTTCGCCTGGGAAGGCCGTTGGAAGGGTGCCCACAAGTTCGATTTGAAGCCGGGGCAGTCGAAAGAAATCGCCTACTCGCTCAACAAGATCGACCTGCAAATCCACCCCAACGGCAAGTTCGACCTGTTTGCTGGCGGCTTCCCCATGGATGGCCGCTGGGTGGGTGGCCCAAGCGAAGCCACCCTCACGGTTCTCGGCGTCTTGAACCAGCCGACGGACCGTATGGGCAAGACGCCCACCATCCGGCTCCGCAAGGTCGATCCCAACGCCATCGTGTACGAGGACGGGATTTCTGAACCCGTGCAGCTAACGCGCGAATCGCAACCGTCCCCGTAATCCGTCCGTATCGCTAAGGTAGGAGTAACCCTAAAAGATGTCGCCTATTTGGATCATCGTCGGCCTTCTCGTCGTGTTGTTGTTCGTTGCCATCGGCATGTACAACAGCCTCGTGTCGCTGCGGCAACAGACGTCGAACGCCTGGGGGCAAATCGACGTTCAGCTCAAGCGGCGCTACGACCTCATTCCCAACCTCGTCGAAACTGTGAAGGGATACATGGCGCACGAGAAAGACACCCTCGAGCGCGTCATCCAAGCCCGAAACCAGGCTCTGCAGGCCCAAGGCGTGCACGAGAAGGCGCAGGCGGAGGCCGCGGTGGGCGCGGCTCTAACCGGCTTCTTCGGCCTTGCGGAGGCGTACCCGGACCTCAAGGCGAACACCAACATGCTCTCGCTTCAAGAGGAGTTGAAGGGCACCGAGAACAAGATCGCGTTCTCGCGCCAGTACTACAACGACATCGTCACGTCGTACAACACGAAGATCGAGACGTTCCCGTCCAGCATCTTCGCGTCGATGGGCGGATTCAAGCCGAAGGAACTCTTCGAGCTCGAGGACGCATCTCAGCGCGAGCCCGTAAAAGTCCAGTTCTAAGCGGCTTTGCGCTCGTCTTCGGCGGCAAACGGCAGGTAGATCACTTCGCCGGTTGTCGCCGAAGTTTCAATTTCGGGCACGCCAACCGGCATGGCGGTCGCGGAGAGCACGGCATAGAGCGCCGCCGAGAACACCAGATAGCCGATCACGAACATCATTTGCGCCTGCTCCTACGGGAGTTGTCGGCATGATGCCGTATTTCTGGAGTCTAGACCCCGGTAGGGATGCTAGCTTCCTTCGGCCTGGAAGCCGTGTTGACGCGCCTGACGCGCGCGCTCGATCGAAGAATCGTCCACCGCTTTCTCGAACGACCGGAAGCCTGCCAGCTTGAAACCGTGCTTCTCGGCGAGGCGCCACATCTCCTCAACCTGTTCTTCGGTCACGTCCTTGCCCAGCGTGAAGTTCTCCGGACGCCCGTCGAGCGCCAAGATCATCGTCTCGCTCATGCAGGCGTAAGCCGTATGGGGCGGGAAACCGAAGTAGAAGCCGAGGTCGGCTTGGCCGGGTACCGCCACCACTCCGCCTTCGATCACCAGGACGTCGGGACGCTCCTTCCCCACCCGCACCGAAACGTCACGCGGGCGGGCGACGTCGCACACGATGGCGCCCGGCTTCAGGTGCTCGGGCAGGATCACCGCCGCATCGCTGGAAGTCACGGTGACCACCACATCCGCCTCTCGAATCCGGTTGATATCCGTAGTGGCTTCGCCCAAGCCGATCTCTTCGGCAACCTTGAGCGTTCGCTCCATGTCTCGGCCCACGATGATCGTGTGGCCGAATTTTCGCCCGAGAATCCGCGCACAGGTCTTGCCGATAGAGCCCGTCGCCCCGACCACGCCAAGCGTGGCATGGGTCAGGTCGATGCCGAGCAGGGCGCTCGCGTTCAAAGTGCCCTCGATCGCCGTCGCGACCGTATAGCTGTTGCCCGTCGTAACCGCGATCGGCGAATCCTTGGCGATGGTGATTCCGCCGTCGCCGACGACGCTGGTAAACGCGCCGAGGCCGATGATGTCCGCTCCCAGGCTCTTCGCCAACGTGGCGCACTGCCCGATCTTCTTGTAGACGACATCGAGGGGCAGCTCCTTGACCATCATGTCCGGCGTCAGGGGGCAACCGATGAACCAACCTTCGGTCTCCGCTCCCGTCGGCGACTTCATGCTCTTCGCATGGCCCATGATCACGGGACCCTTTCGCCGCAAGAACCACTTGATCCAGCTCTCTGGCAAGTACTTGGCGATGGGGTATTTCCGCGCGGCGTCGCGAGGAGTAAGGGGGTGAACGATAAAGGCGAACCGCGTCAACTCGGGATTCTCCGTTGCGGCGCTGAATGTACCCGACTCGAGCGGTATCTCCTTGGCTCTCGTTTCTAGGGTCAAGGTAGCCGGGCTTTCCGTCATGGCACCCATAGATGACTTCGATTTCATCACTTGGCTCCTGATCACGAGATCCCTTCGCCGCAAGAACCACTTGATCCAGCTAATTGGCAGGCACCTGGCAACGGCTTCTTTCCGCGCGGCGTCGCGGGGAGCAAGGGGCTTAACGGTTAAGGCGAACCGCGTCAACTCGGGATTCTCCGTTGCGGCGCTGAATGTACCCGAACCGTGCGCCACAATCCTCCTACGCAATGCCCAGACCGCTCGTTCTCGCCAACAAGAACCTCTGCGTGATGTTTGACGCGCGCTACCGCGTGCGGGACCTGTTCTCGCCGACGCCGGGCATTGCGAACCATGCCAGCGACGGAAGCTTGCGAACGGGCATTTGGATCGACGGCAGACTGAGCTGGTTCGACTGGGACGAGTGGAACGTGGAGTTCGATCTCGATCCCTCCTCGGGGATCGGCAAGGTGACCCTTGAGTGCGCAGCACTCGGCATCGTTGTGGAAACGCGCGAGTGGCTGCAGCATGGCCTTTGGCTCCGGGAGTACACCGTGCGCAACCTGCAGCCAACCCCGCGCGATGCCCGACTCTTCTGGACGCAGTACCTCACGATCGCGGAATCCGATATCGGCGTGTGCGCTTGCTACCGGCCCGACATGGACGCAGTGGTCCACTATCGTGGCGAATACGCGTTTGCCTTCGGTACGGTCGGCATGAAGCATTGGACAGCGGGAATCCACGGCTTCGGAAACCTGGAAGGAACCTGGCGCGATGCCGAGGACGGCGAGCTTTCCCAGAACCCGATCGCCCAGGGCTCTGTGGACTCCACGATCGGCGTCGATCTTGCCCTTCCGGCGTCGGGGGTCGCCCACGCCCGCGCTTGGATGGCGGCTAGCTCATCGATGGTCCACCTTGCGACCCTCGTCAAGCAGATCCCGAAGGCGTTCGACCACCCTGAAGCTCAAGGCGTGGGCAACGTCCCCCAGGGGGAGTTCGCGGCAAAGGTCTTGCACGCGATGTTGACCCACCTGAACGGCGCGGTGATCGCCTCGATGGACTCCGACATCATGGAGACCAACCGCGCCAACTACAGCTACTGCTGGCTGCGGGACGCGTCCCTGGTCGCTTGCCTTCTCGCCCGCCTCGGCAGAACCGAGGAAGCCGATGGGTTCCTCGACTACCTGGCCCGACTGGGCGATCCGCCTTACCTGCAAAAGTACGACGCCAACGGCCGGCTCGGGGCATCTTGGCATCCTTGGATTCGCCACGGCCGATTCCAGGTTCCGATCCAGCTCGATGAGACGGCACTACCCTTGGTCGCCATGGGCGCCCGTTTGGAAGCCGGCGAAGTCCGGAATGACGATCCTGCCGGCTATGCCCGGCTCGCGAAGTTCTTGGTGGACCACCGAGAGCCGACCACCGGGCTGCCCAGCCCGGGGTACGACCTGTGGGAAGAGCGCTTCGGCACCCATACCTACACGGTCGCCACGGTCGTCGCAGGGCTGCGCGCCGCCGCCAAGATCGCCCGGCACTTCGGCGAAGAACCGGACGTCTACGAAGCCGCGGCGGAATCCATCCTCGCGGCGATGCGGGCACAGTTGGTCGATCCGTTGAGCGGCACCTTTGCCCGAGGGCTGGACGAGGAGGGCAATCTGGACGCCACGCCCGACGCTTCCCTGCTTCTGCTCCCGCTTCTGGGCGTCGTTGCCGCCGACGATCCCGTCATGATGAGAACGGTCCAGCGCCTCGAAGGCAAGCTCTGGGTCCATAGCCCGGTCGGAGGCATGGCTCGCTACCCCGGCGACTATTACTTCCGCCAAACCGAGGCGTACCCCGGCAACCCCTGGGTCATCTGCACCATGTGGCTCGCCCAAGTGCTATGTCTCCAAGCCCGGTCCGAGACGGATTTGGCGCGTCCCCGCCAACTCCTCGACTGGGCAAAGGCGCGAGCCGAGCGAACCGGCGTGCTGGCGGAACAGTATCATCCCGATTCCGGCGAGCCCCTCAGCGTCAGCCCGCTCACTTGGTCGCAAGCCGAGGTTCTGCAGTTGATTCTTGAGATCGAAGCCGCCGAACGCCGCCTCAACGCTTCAGAATAGAACCTGATGGCTCTCGCGCGCCGCTTCGCTCCCCTCTCCGGCTCCTGCTTCCAAGACGACGACCAGTTCTGGTCGCCATGGTTCGACCGGCTCGTCAAGGTCACCCTGCCCGGGCAGTGGGACCAGATCGTGCAGACCGGGCGCCTGCGCAACTTCGAGCGTGTCGCCGCCGGCGAGACCGGCGGTTTCGACGGATACCGTTTCAACGACAGCGACGTGTACAAGTGGGCAGAGGCTTGCGCCTATGCCTTGGCAAAGCGGCCCGACGCCGCCCTCCAAGCCTCGCTGGATCGGGCGATTGACGCGGTCCAGAAAGCCCAAATGCCGGACGGCTACCTGAACACCTACTTCCAGCTCATGGCGATCGGCGATCGCTGGCGAAACCTGGCGATGATGCACGAGATGTACTGCGCCGGGCACCTCATCGAGGCGGGCGTCGCGCTCGCCGAGCAACTTGGAGACCGGCGGCTGCTCGACGTTTCCGTCCGCATTGCCGACCATATCGCCGCCACCTTTGGCCCCGGGCTGCGAAAGGGCTATTGCGGGCACCAGGAGATCGAACTCGCCCTTATCAAACTGGCCAATACGACCGGCGATGCCAAGTATCGCGAGCTGGCGCGATGGATGATCGAGACTCGCGGATCGCGCCCGAGTCCTTTCGAAGAGGAGTATGCCGACCCGGAGATCGCCGCGATCTCGCCCTACGGCCGAAACCTGCTGTTCCGAGACGGCAAGTACTCGGGCGAATATCTCCAAGACCATCTTCCCGTCCGCGAGCACACGTCGGTTGTCGGCCACGCGGTCCGCGCCATGTACATGTACATCGCCGCCGCCGACCTTGCCGACGGGCAGAACGACGACGTGCTCGAAGCCGCGCTCCGGCGTTGTTGGTCGAACTTGGTCGATCGCCGCATGTACATCACGGGCGGCATCGGTCCGTCGGGGGACAACGAAGGGTTCACAACCGACTTCGACCTGCCAAACGCCACCGCTTATGCGGAGACCTGCGCCGCCATCGGCTTGGCGCTTTGGGGCCGCCAGATGCTCGCCATGAGCGGCGACAGCGACTTTGCCGACGTCGTCGAGCGGGCGCTGTTCAACGGTTGCCTCAGCGGAATCTCGATGGCAGGCGACCTCTACTTCTACGACAACCCGCTGGAGAGTCGCGAGAACCACGCCCGGGTGCCGTGGTTCGGCTGCGCCTGCTGCCCGCCCAACATTGCCCGCCTCATCGGCCAAGTCCAGTCTTTTGCCTACGGCGTGGGAGAACGGATGCTCTGGGTCCACTTCCCCATCGGCGGCCGCATCGCCACCCCTTTCGGCGGATTCAAGGTGGCGGCAAACTACCCTTGGTCCGGCAAGTTCAGCATCTCGATGGAGCAAGCGGGCGAGTACGCCGTCGCCGTGCGGATCCCCGCCTGGTGTGGAGACGCGACCCTCACCGTGGAGGGCTCGGACGAGGAAGCGGAGTTCGACGGCGGTTACGCGGTGGTACGAAGAACCTGGAAGGCAGGCGAGACTCTCGAGGTCGAACTGGACATGGACCCCCAGTGGATCGCCGCCCACCCCCGCGTCTTCGACAATGCCGGCAGGCTGGCCCTCACCCGGGGACCCGTCGTTTACGCCGCCGAGTCCACGGACCTGGGCTTCGCCCCGCAGAGTTTCGTCGCCGACGCCTCGGCTGACGTCGAACTGGACGAGTCCGGACCGTACCCGACGTTGACCGTGGACGGATTCCGCGACATCGTGGACGACGGCTTGCTCTACCGAACCCCGGAAGACGACCGTGCCGAACCCGCCCAAGCCAAGCTGATCCCGTACTTCGCGTGGAACAACCGGGGCAAGAGCCTTATGCAGGTATGGCTTCGACGTCTCGATTGAGCTTCGCTCTGCCCTGACGCCAGGCGTAAGCCAGTACCGCCAGTTCCGCCAGCAACGACGTGGTCATAGCCGCGGCGGCGGTAACGACGCCCGTCCACTGCATGCCGACGCCCAGCCGGAGCGTGGCCAGCAAGGTGAAAAGCCCCACGGCGATCGCCCACAGCCGGGAGGTCGTCAGGTGGTGTGCCGTCAGCATGCCTCGCACATAGCTTTGCAGAGCGCCGATCATGGGCAACAATCCGCAGAGCAAGAAGGCCAACCGGGCATGGCGAATCAAGGACGCTTCAACGTCGAGTAATCGACGGAAGACCCAGTCGTCCAGGCCCACGGCGTGGACCGCGAACAAGGTGCCGCTGGTGACCATGCCCATCATCACGCAGAATCGTCGAAGCCTCGCTTCGATTTCGCCCGGCTGATACAGGGCGATCACCACCTCCGGCAGAGCGTAGGCCGCCGTTCGCAAAAGCCAAACCGTCGCCGCCGCCACCTGCCAGGAAGCCATCGCCGACTTGGGGTTGGGCGACTGTGCCAACGCCTGGCTCACAATCGGGTTGGAGATCAGCACCAACATCGTGGTGGCGCTCAACGGCCAATGGAAAGCCATCAGTCGCCGTAACCCAAGCGGCGGCGATCCCGGTTCCGTTTCCGGCATCGTCTGGATCACGCGCCGGCTTGCCCAAGTCGCATAGAGGGCTTCGGAGAAAACCGAGCACGCCAGAGAGCAAGCGGTGAGCACGATTCCGTCGAGCTTCGTGGTGAAGTGGAGCGTCAGTCCGACCGTGGTCAGGGTGACGAGACGCACCATGGTGCCCCGCCCCACGAACTTGGTCGCTCCGAAGCGGATCATGATGCCCTGGAGGTACCGGCGCCAACCGATGCAGGCGCTCCAGAACAGAAGGATCATCAGCCCCGGCCTTGCCGCCGCCGCCACGTCGGGGGGCGTCGAAAGGAGCTTCTCCGTGACGATGGGATACAGCGGCGTGTAAACGATGGCCCCGTGAACCAGCGTAACGAACGCCATGGTGTAGCCGACAAACCGACGCAGCACCCGATAGCTCGCGTGGTCGCGTCCCAAGGTGGTCGCCGTCGCCAAGAGGTCGATCACCGGGCTCTCGATCCAGAGGCTCAGGCTCATCATGATGAGGAAAGCCGCCGTGTGCAGTTCGGGGTCGGGCCGGCGGGCGATGATGCCGACCGAAATCGGCGACTCGACCGCCATCAGCAGCCACGAGAGGGCGAGCGGTCGGTAGAACGCGAAGATGCGCGCCGTACTCAGGGTTGGCGCTTTCGGCTCGGCCGACGGCTCCTCAACGGCAACGGGCGCATCCAAGGGCTATCGCCCTCCGAGGATTGATCCCGTCCGGAGAGGGCTCACTTGGCCTGCGGCAACGGATCCAAGAGCATCTGCTTCGTGTAGATGAAGCTCTCGCGCTTGTAGTCGGCCAGTTCGAACTCCTTCTCCAGAACAATGGCGCCGGTTGGGCACGCGTCCTGGCAATAGCCGCAGAAGATGCAACGGATCATGTTGATCTCGTACCGCACGGCGTAGCGCTCGCCCGGCGAATACCGCTCGGCGTCCGTGTTCTCGGCGGCTTCCACGTAGATGCAGCGAGCCGGGCACGCACCTGCGCAAAGCGAGCAACCGATGCACTTCTCCAGCCCGGAGTCGTACCGCTTGAGGGCGTGGCGCCAGCGGGTGCGCGGGAACTGCTCACGCTTGACCTCGGGGTACTGGATCGTCACCTTCTCGTGCTTCAGGCGGCGACGGGTAATCCCAAAGCCCGAGATGAGCGGCTTGGCGACGTCTTTGAAGAAACTAACGCTCACGCCGTCACCTCCTCGTTCACCCGCGGGGTGAGTTCGATAATCTGCTTGAAGCGCTTCTCGCGCATCTTAACCTTCTCCTGCAGCTTCAAAATGCCGTAGAGCAAGGCGTCGGGCGAGGGCGGGCACCCGGGAATGTAGACGTCGACCGGGACCACCTGGTCCGCACCCTGGACGATCGCGTAGTTGTTGTACACGCCGCCCGAGGAGGCACAGGCGCCCATCGAGATCACCCACTTGGGTTCGGGCATCTGGTCGTAGATCTGACGAAGCACCGGCGCCATCTTCTTGCTGAGCCGCCCGGCGATGATCATGACGTCTGCCTGGCGGGGCGTGGCGCGAAACGCTTCCATGCCGAACCGGGAGATGTCGAACCGGCTGCCGGCAACCGAAATCATCTCGATGGCGCAACAAGCCAACCCGAACGTCAACGGCCAGAGCGAGTTTGCCCGGGCTTGGCTGAGCAACGTGTCGATGGTGGTGACCACGACGTTGCCGCCTTTCTGGGTGTCGCCAATAACCGGAGTGGAGCTGTCGTGCAGAACGACGGTTTCAACGCGCTTCGGCATCGGTTGGATGTTACCTTGGCATCGCCCGCCAACCGCTAGACGAACTGGTAGAATCCTCGCCGGATGCCTAGCCATTCCTGGATGCGCGACCTCGTCTCGCATCCGCGATTGCCCGCCGAACTCTTCGCCGAAACCGGCTTGGAGGTTCTTTCTGCGCCTGCCGAAATCCGCCCCATGCTGGTGGGCACCCGGTTTCTCAAGCATCCCACCAAGACCATCGTGGTCGTCGCCAGCCACGAAAGGGCTTTGGCTTGGGAGGCGAAGCTCCGGCTGACCGGCGTGCGCGAGCAGTCCGTTTTCCGACTTCCCAGCGGCGTCTCTTCCCTCTTCGAGGACGCCTCGCCCGAAACGGCGGCACTGTCCGACCGAATCGGCGCGCTTCGCGCCCTCATCGCTCCTCGACCCTGCATCGTCATTGCCACCGCGGCGGCGGCTCTAGAGCGCACCTTGCCCGCCGACGTCCTCATCGACGCTTTCATCGACTTCCGGGTCGGCAGTTCGCTGGACACCGACCAACTCATCCGGCAACTCACCAACCTGGGCTATGAGAAGGCGGAGCCGGTGCGGGTGCCCGGCCAGTTCAGCCGCCGCGGCGGCATCCTCGACATCTACGCCAGCGGCGAAGACCTGCCCGTTCGCGTCGAGATGTTCGGCGACGAGGTCGAGAGCATCCGCCGCTTCGATCCCGCCACCCAACGCTCGATCGACCCGATCGACGCCGTTTCCTTTGCCCCTTCCCGCGAAACGCTCTTCACCGGCGCCGAGGACGACACCTGCGCCCTCATTCGGCAAACCCTCGACCACGAGGCCGCCATGCTCCCCGAAGAGGCAAGCCAACGCCTCGAAGAGCTCGTCGGCAGCGACATCGACGCCCTAAAGGCGAGGGTCTTCTTCGACCGCCTTGACCTCTACCGCCCGCTTCTCCACCCCGATTCGGGATGCGCGCTCGACCTCCTCGAAGACGGCTCGCTCGTCGTTCTCGAAGAGCCGCTGGAGCTTGAAAGCGTCTCCGCCAGGTCGGAAGAAGAGCTCGGCCAAGCGCTCCAAGCCCGCATCAGCCGCGGCGAGATCCTCGACTGCAAGGTCAACGACTACCTGCTTCCGCCCGAGCATTTCGCCTCGCGGCGTGAAGTCCTGGCGCTCTCCGCCATGAACGCCATGCCCGACTGGCTGGCGCTTCCCCACAAGATCGAGTTGGAGGCATCCTCGCTGGAACCCTACCGGGGCAGGCCGGAGGGACTCACCCAAGCCCTGAAGAACTGGCTGGACCAGAAGTTCACGGTCCTCTTCTGCACCGACCAGCCCACCCGAGCCAAGACGATGCTGGGGCAGGTCAACATCGTCCCCACCGAGAACAAGCCCGACACGTGGGAAGCGGGTGCGTTCCTCACCGTGGGCAACCTCGGCGGCGGGTTCGTCGTCCCGAACGCCCGCCTCGCGGTGGTCACCGATGCCGAACTCTTCGGCGTCGCCCGCCTCAAGCTGCCCCAAAAGAAGTTCACCGAGGGCATTCCCATCGCCACGGTCCTGGACCTCAAACCCGGCGACTTCGTGGTGCACATCAACTTCGGCATCGGCGTCTTCCGCGGGCTCACCAAGCGCGTCGTAGAAGGCGTCGAGAAGGAGTTCCTCTACATCGAGTACGCGCCGCCGGACAAGCTCTTCGTGCCCGCCGACCAGCTCGACCGCATCCAGAAGTACCTCAACCCCGGCGACACCAGCCCCAAGCTCAACCGCCTCACCGGCGGCGAGTGGCAGCGCACCATCGGCAAAGCCCGGGAGGAAGCCCGCGCGTTCGCGGGAGACTTGGTCAAGCTCTACGCGCAACGAAAGGAGGTCCAACGCCGCCCTTTCGGCTCGGACACCCCGTGGCAGGCGGAGATGGAGGCGACCTTCCCCTGGGTGGAGACGAGAAGCCAGATGGCGGCGATCAAGGCGGCGAAAGCGGACCTTAGCCTGCCCTATCCCATGGACCGCCTGGTGTGCGGAGACGTCGGCTTCGGCAAAACCGAGGTGGCGATCCGCGCCGCGTTCAAAGTCGCCCAAGCCGGACGCCAAGTGGCGGTGCTCTGCCCCACCACCATTCTCTCCGAACAGCACTTCCGCAACTTCTCCGAGCGGCTCGGACCCTTCCCGCTTCGCATGGCGCTGCTGAACCGGTTCCGAAGCACCGCCGAGCGAAACCAGATCCTCAAACAGCTTGAAGCCGGCGAGATCGACCTCATCATCGGCACCCACTCGCTCCTCGGCAAGGAGATCGCCTTCCACGACCTCGGCTTGGTCGTCATCGACGAAGAGCAGAAGTTCGGCGTGAAGCAAAAGGAAGCGCTCAAGCAACTGCGCACCACCGTCGACGTTCTCACCCTCTCCGCCACCCCGATTCCCCGAACGCTCTCGATGGCGCTCATGGACATCCGGCAGATGTCCCTCATCAACGATCCGCCGCCAGGCCGGCTCCCCATCCGCACCTTCCTGCGCCCCTACAGCCCCGAAGTGGTCCGAGAGGCGATCCTGCGCGAACTGGCACGCGGCGGACAGGTCTTCTATGTCTACAACCGCGTGGAGAGCATCTTCCACGTCGCCGAGCGGCTCCGAAAGCTGGTGCCCATGGCGCGCATCGGCGTTGGCCACGGCCAAATGACCGAGAAGGAACTGGAGCCCGTGATGATCGGGTTCATCCGCGGCGAAATCGACGTTCTGCTCTCCACCACCATCGTCGAAAACGGCATCGACATCCCGAACGCCAACACGCTCATCGTGGAGAGCGCCGAGCGGCTGGGCCTCAGCCAGCTCTACCAGCTTCGCGGCCGCGTGGGAAGGTCCGACCGCCAGGCGTACGCCTACCTGCTCTACGAAAGCCACAAGCAGCTCAACGAGAACGCGATGAACCGCCTGCAGGCGCTCCAAGAGTTCTCCTCGCTGGGTTCCGGCTACTCTCTCGCCTTCCGAGACCTCCAGATCCGCGGCGCGGGCGAGCTGCTGGGCGCCAAGCAGCACGGAGCCATGGCATCGGTCGGCTACGAACTCTACACGCAGCTCATCAACGAAGCCGTGGCGGCGCTCAAGAACGCCGTGGACGGGGCGGCGGATGCCGGCGAGCCGCGCGACGCCCTCGCGTCGCTTGAGCCGCTTCCCTCCTTCGATCTCCCCGTGGTCGCGCTCATCCCCGACACCTACATCGCCGACCAGGCGCAGCGGCTGTACTTCTACCAAAAGCTCATGTCGTGCCGCGACCTCGAAGCGCTGGGCGAAGCCCGCGCCGAGATCGAGGACCGCTACGGGCACGCCCCCGTCGCGGTCGCCAACGCCTTCGCCGTCATGCACCTGCGCATCCTTGCCGAACGGCAAGGCATCTCCAAGGTCGACGGCAACGGCGGACGCCTTGCCGTTTCGTTCCGAGATCGCGACCAGGTTCCGCCGCGCGTGTTCAGCATCCTCTCTCGCATGAAGCGCGACGCCTACGTCTCGCGAGACAGTTACATTTGGCCGTACGCCGAGGACCCCATCCGAGCCAGCGAACACATGCTGGACGCGCTGGCCGCCGCGCGCCAAGAGTACGAAGACGCCAAAGCCGAACTCGGGTTTTGATCAACCCGCAAAAATGTCAGCCACATTCCGCCGGAAACGGCGTAACATGGAGTTTCCAGGGGGTTGGGATTCTCTTGGAGAGGGAGGGGCCTCGACATTCAGTCCAGGCCCCATTTTTACGTCTAGTGCTCGCTTTCGCGTTCGGCTTTCGCCTTGGCGAACTCGGCAGCCAGCTTCTGGGCTTCCACGTGCGGAAGCTCGGCGTAGTGGTCCACCTTCTGGCGGAACCGGCCTCGGCCCTTGGTGATCGACCGTAGGTCGAGCGCGTAGCGCATCATCGTCGCCATCGGAACCTGGGCGCGAACCCGGGTCTTGCCCGGCGCCACCGGCTCCATGCCTTCCGGATGGCCGCGGCGGCCGTTCAGATCGCCCACCACGTCGCCCACGCACTCGTCTGGCACGTCCACTTCGAGCGAGAGGATCGGCTCGAGAATGACGGGGTTCGCCGCATCTGCCGCCGCCTTGAACGCGAGCGAGCCCGCGATCTTGAACGCCATTTCGCTCGAGTCCACGTCGTGGTAGCTGCCGTCGTAAACGGTCGCCTTCACGTCCACCACCTTGTAGCCCGCCAGGAAGCCGTGCTCCATCGTCTCGCGGATGCCCTTCTCGATGGCGGGGATGAAGTTCTTGGGAATCGCGCCGCCCACGACCTTGTTCTCGAACGTGAAGCCCGCGCCGCGCTCCTGCGCTTCCAACTCCAGCCAGCAGTCGCCGAACTGGCCCTTGCCGCCCGTTTGCCGCTTGTGGCGGCCCTGCGCCTTGGCTTTGCCCCGAACCGTTTCCTGGTACGGAACCTTCGCTTCCTCGGTCGTCACGTTCACGCCGAAGCGGACCTTCAGCTTCTCGATGGCGGTATCCAGGTGGATGTCGCCCATGCCCTCCAGAATCTCCTGGTGCAGGGTGGCGTCGCGCAGATACTTCAGCGTCGGGTCCTCTTCCAGAATCTTCGACAACGCCGGCCCGAGCTTGTCCTCGTCCGACTTGCTCACCGGCTTGATCGCGATGCGGTAGATCGGGTCGGGGAACTCGATGGGGTCGATCTGGATCTTGTCCTTGCCCGAGGTCAGCGTGTCGCCCGTGCGAGTGTCTTGCAGCTTCGCCACGGCGCAGATGTCGCCCGCCGGAACCACGGTCGCGTTCTCTTGCCCCTTACCGTGCGGGAAGTAGATGTTGTGGAGGCGCTCCTCCTTCTCCCGGTTCGCGTTCAGCACCACTTGGTCGGTCTTCAGCGAGCCGCTGAACACGCGTAGATAGTTGATCTTGCCCACGTAGGGGTCGGCGGTGGACTTGAAGCAGAACGCCGCCAGCGGGCCGTCGTTGTCCGGCACCAGTTCCTTGCCGTCGTGCGTCTTGGGCTTGTCCTTCGGCGAGGGCAGCTCGCCGATGATGCGGTCGAGCAACGTCGCCACGCCGATGCCGCTCATGGCGGAGCCGAGCAGCACAGGCACCACGCGCCCGTTCTCCGTGCCGACCAGAAGGCCGTGCTCGATCTCGAGCGGGTTCAGTTCCTCGCCTTCCAGATACTTCATGGCGAGTTCGTCGTCGCCCTCGGCGGCGGCGTCCATCATCTTCTCGCGCCGCTCGGCGGCTTCGCTGGCGTAGCCGGAGGGCACGTCTTCGATCTCCTCGCCGCGGTCCTTGCCCTTATAAACTTTCATTTGGAGGAGGTCCAGCACCCCGCTGAACGCTGCCTGGTGGCCGATGGGAATCTGCACGCACACCACTTTGCGCCCGTAGCGTTGGTGCAGCGTGTTGATCAGGCCGTCGAAGTCGGCGTTGTCCCGCTCCAGCTTGTTGACGAAGATGCAGGTGGCCAGGCCGTGCTGTTCAGCGACCTCCATGGCGAGGTCGAAACCCACGTCCAGGTCTGCCTTCGCTTCGCACACGATGATCATCGACTCGACCACGCGGGCGACTCCGTGCAGGTCGCCGATAAAGTCCGGGTAGCCGGGCACGTCGATCAAGTTGATCTTGTGGTCGTGCCACTCCAGGGGCACCACCGATGCGCTGAGGCTGATCTTACGGCGGACTTCCAGCGGATCGTAGTCGCTCTGCGTGTTTCCGGCATCCACCGAACCCACCCGATCGATCATCCCGGCTGTGTAGAGCAGGTGCTCCACCAGCATCGTCTTGCCGGAGCCGCCGTGGCCTACAATGGCGACGTTGCGAATCTTGTCAGCAGCGTATTGCTTCACTCATGTCTCCTTCCGGATGGAAAAAGCCCCACCCGGGGTTAAGCCTAGCTTATCCTGATCCGCGCCCCGTTTGCCCAGCTCAAATGAACGGGCGGCTCACCTTCCCCTGGGAGGGTGAGCCGCCAAAGGGGCGTCGAAGCCAAACCGAAAATCTGCGGAAGGGATGGGCCGGCCGCCGAGAAGGTCCTTCGCACCTTAGGCGTTGCGTCTCTTTCGGAACCGCAAGCCCAGCATCATCCCGCCGAGACCAAACGCGGCAAAACTCGACGGCTCGGGCAGGATCGTGTCGATGTGGTCGATGTAAATCGTTTGGTCTTTGCTCCCTACAACACCATGACAGTGCAGGTCAATCGTCAGCGAGTCTGCGATCCCAAATACCTCGGGAGCGAACGGAAACGGGGCGGCAACTATTCGGTCACCTGCATAGAGGGCCATCGTTTGGGTGGCCAACACAACGCCTGAGCGGCGTAGAGTTACCGTTGTTTGAACACCATCGTTAGCTCCTAGCTGCCGATACCAAATGCGTACGCCGCCGTCTCCTGCGTTGAAAAGCGGTGTACCGCTGCCTCCGTTCAATAGGTGGCGATCGCGGCCCGTGTTTCCCTCCTCGTCGCCAATTCCGTCGTATTGAAGGATTGCGTGTCCTTCTGTGGGATTACCCGGCGTGTCGTTTCCGTACCCGCCGAGGCGAAATGGAGCCGATGTGTAGTCGTAATATCGGGCCATGAAGCTTGGGCCAGGCAAAGATGTATTCTCAAGCTGGGACAGCTCGATGTCCCGTTCGCCACCAACACAGTCCGCACGGTACGAGCCAACAAGAGAATGCCCGCCCTCGAACGCACCGCCAAACGTTAGATCGTTGCTGTGATCGATCGGCTGAAAAGCGTCCAAGATAGTGGCACTTGCATTATTGCCTACACACAAAGGCAAAGAAATCAATAAGAACCTGATTTTCGTCATTGTTACGGTACCTCCTCTGAGTCGCCCTTTTGGAAGCCAAGGCCCCAAAAGGCGCCCTTATTGGCATTGGTAATTGAAGTATCTGATGTGGTCTGAGCCAGCTCCGCCCGTCGCAGCCAAGGGAGCATTGCAGAATAAGTCTTCACTGCCTGCAAAAATGGGCTCGTCGAATAATCAACGTCCTTGTCAATATCGAAAAGGAACAAGCCATAGCGCTCTTTCCAGTTCGTCCCTGAGTAACCCGACACGGCATCACTAGTCGTGAAGTGAATTACATGCTCGACATCCAGGCCTCGCAAAGCATCCAAGTATGCGAGCTGCGCTTCGCCAACAATCTGATCGTTGACATAGTAGTTGGCATCCATCGAACCGACTGGCGTGGGTGGCGAACCGCTCGAAGGAGTGTCGGTCATACCCATCCTCCAATTCGCGACCCCCGCCTCACTGATCACAATTGGGAACTTGGCGAGCCGATTTTGCACCAGATTCGAGGACGTCAAATTTCTGAAGGTCCCCCGGATCATTGCGATCTTGGCCACGATGCAAGCCTCATCTCCACTCTTTAGACCACGATAGTCAAAACCGTTGACGGCAATGTCGGCATATTCGACCGGGCCCAGGCTCGGCCAAACATAAAGCTCAGGGTGAACTCCCGTCGAAAGGGCGTCGAAGGCGCTGTAGTAGCAGTTCAGGCCAAGTATGAGCCGGTTCTTCTGCTGAACAAGATCGACCCATTTCTCGCCCGCGGAGTTCGCTCGATCAAACGAGCCTAGCTCGCAGTCCAGGCTCGCTGGGGACCCGATCACCGCCAGCCTTGCGCCCGCAAACGTCGGAGCCACGCAAAGCCAGCCCTTGAATCCGTCGTCTAGGGCGTTGAGCTGCTTAATCTCCCGGCTCAGAAATTCGATGTATGTGGCACCTTTGGTTGCCGCCGGGCTTCCCGTGACATCTGAAGCGTTGTCCCACCTGCCCAGGTTCGTCGTGTAACTCAAGGGTGTGAAGTCGGTGTAGAAGGTCGATCCCGACGGCGGTGCGCCAGCCCCGCCGATGGCGGGCTCGTTGCCAAGTTCTAAAATGCAATAATCGTAGGGATTCAAGCCATAGGACAAGTACACGTCGCGCATCTTCTTGATCGCTTCGTTTTTGATATAGGCCGATTGCTTGACGACCTTTCCCAAGCCCGTTCCGTCGTCATCTCCCAGAGGTGGCCGCTTGACGTCGTCCCACTGGACTGTGCTGTTAAGTGCCTTCCACTCGGTTATCGTGTTGTTCGGCCCGTCACCACCTAGACCAAGCTGAACCATCAGCTTGTTGGAGGCCAGACGCCGCAGCACATACTCCAGTCTCTTCGTATTGGCGCTCGAAGGATTGCGAGCGAGATCGCGATCTTCTCCGGTCAACGTGCCGTAGCTCCCGGCCATTCCAATGTTCACGCGCACGCCGACGAACAGCTTGCTGGATATGATCCAGTCGAGCTCGACGTCCCATTTGTCTTGATTCGATTGGGTTAGCGAGGACATGCGGGTCCAAAGGTCAACCATCGAACCACCTCTCTGTGATGAGCCCGAAATCGATGTTGCAGATGTACACCTGCCCGGAGGGGTCCTCACTGGGAAACTTGAACTTCTGGTCCTTGAGCTGGTTGGCTAGATTCAAGTCAGTCAGTGTCGCGGGATCAAATGAGCCGATACTGCTGTTCGCAACGGTCTCCGTGCTCATCATGTCCCGTACTCCGCGCGAGTAACCGGCCAACCACGAACCGTAATAGGTCTCGCCCATGGTCAAGACATTAGAACGTGCCGCCCCGATGTAGTAGATGCCGGGGCGGTCAATCTCGACGACGTTGGGCAACAGAAAGTCTACGTAACGCGTGGTGGAAGTGCCAGTTGGGCCCCAGACTTGCGGAGTTCCGATCTTGTCCCGCGTACGATCAGCGTTGGTGTCACCTGCGGTGCGTTTGAAAGTATCGCTGTTGGTTATGGCGGGGCCATAGGGGAGACAGGTTTGGGCATGAGAGCGGATCAGCCAAAGTCGCCAATCCGCCGAAGAAATGCTCTTGCCCTGGAAGTGATAGCCTCTGATGCGCAAGGGCTGGTCGATCACAACCAAATGAAACCCAAGCGCCAGATTTGAACTGCCCGCACCGGAGAGACTCGACACGGAGGCCGAGCCACCTCCCCCATCAAGAGGACGGCCGTAGTAAATCTGCCGCCAGAGCCGGTCGCCTTGGATCACGTCCATACCCATTCTAACACAGGTTACTAAAATATCCAAGTTGGTCCAAGCATTTGCTCACAGCATCTCGTTGTCCTTGTCGAACTGCCTCGACTTCAAGATGATCCAGATCGGCAAGCCTGCACAGAAGAAGACGAAGAGCGACACTGCTTCTGCGGGACTCTGAGACTGCCGGGCAAGGGGGCGAGGCAGCGCGAGTGGATCTTCAGAACTTGGACCCTGCCACGCGACACCCGGCCTCCGCTTGAGAAAGTCCGAGTCCTTCGGCATTTGCCGCGCTACGAGTTTGATGCCGAAAGCGGCAGCGAACAGCAGGGCTGATGTCAGCCAGAGGTACTTCCGATTCTCGGGATCAACGTAGATGCCCACTTCCGTCCTGCGCTAGCTTATCCCGCCTGTCGGCTATCACCGTGTCCGCCTGAAGAACTCCGTGTCTTCCAGTTTCCCGTTCAGGATGTCCAGCTTTACGTCCCATTTGTCGCCAGCGCGGTCCTCAATCCAAATCTCGCCCCAGTTCCTCGTGTCAATCTTCTCTAACGAGTTTGCGAGATCACTTAGGGTCTCATACAAGGTTCGCCTAACGCTGCCTTCTTGCCCCGGTACTCGCGGCCTGAGCAGGACACAGTGAAACACAGGAAAAGCCGGGTTCACTTGAAAGCACCTACTTTCATCCAAAGCTAATGGCCAATGCTGTCTTCGATCACCGATCGGGAGGTCACCGTGGTCTCACTCACTTAGTATTGTCACAATGTCCTCACCTGAGCTTGATCCCGAACCGATCAGCAAACTGCTCGGCAGTCAGACCTGTGGGATCGGCAAGGTCCGGATTCGCCCCAAGTTTCACCAGCAACCGTGCCGTTTCTGGGTGGTTTCTCATGATGGCAAGGACCAAGGGCGTTATGCCCTCTCCAGCCTGGACGTCCAGTTTTGCTCCATGCCTCGCCAAAAGGAGTACAGCTTGGTCCTCACCCTCGCTGGCCGCCTCATGCATAGCGGTGTAACCGTTCGAGCTAACGGCGTCAACGTTTACTCCCGCTTGCAGCAATGCTTCTATTTTTGAACAATCGCCAGAGCTCGCCGCACGTCTAAGGTCAAACTCAGGCTGACCGGTATAGGCAGGGGCGCCGCTACATCCAATGGACGTAAGCGCAACAGAGTACGCGACAAACCACAATCTCGCCTTCATTTCTTGAGATTCCTTATGGAGTTGAACACCAAAACAATGCCGACGAACGCGATAATGCTTGAGTTCCGATTAGTCGGCAATCCACGCCGTCCCTCGGTCTTCTGAAAGGCGGCCTGCAAATTCGTTGGTAAGGTCTCAGGGAACATCCCGACCCAAACCCAGGCGCCCAGCAACAGGCAACCCAGGCAAAGGTTGATAATCCAAATCAGGTTGCTACCCTTCAACGCCTCCCCCTGTTAGCCCTTCTTGGATCGCCCGGCTTGCAGTTCAGCCATGATGCGCCGATGGTTCTCGGATTCCCGTTCAAAGTCACTATCGACAGATGCGATGATCCTATCCCCAAACTTCCCCACCAGGATCAAGACAGCGAGCGGCACCGCAACCACGATCAAAGGCACGACAAGGAAGTTGTAGGGAATCCTCGCCCACAGAGATGGCAGCCCGAACTGCACGACATAGGTGGGAATCGCGATCAAGATCATCGCCACGCCTACTTTCAGCGATTTGGTCATACGGCAGACTCCAGGCGATCCAGACCACTCGAGCCGCGAGGCTTCGCGCCTTGTCCGGTCCTATTGGGAGTGCTTGAAACAGCCACCCGTTTCCTCCGTGGCGATGTTACCGCACGTTCTTCCAGTCAGATCATCTACGCCACTAGGCGTGCCGAGGGCATGGATTCCGGCGAGTAGATGGACGCGGGGTAGCAGGGCGCAGAGACCACCGTGTTCCGGCTCGCCGTCACCCGAAACCAGGCGGGGACTCCGGGGGCGAAGCCTCGGAAGCGCGCCCGCTTGCGCGTGGTGGTACCCAGGAACGACCACGATTCGGCGTCTTCCCTTCTCCACTCGATCACGTAGGTAACGCCGTAGGAGTTGCCGTTCGGCTCCCAGGTCAAGGCGACATTGCCATGGATATCGGGTTTTGCCAAGAGGTTTGTGGGTTGATGGGGCTTTTGCCGGGTGCGCTTCTTGTCGCGTGGGGCGAATCCGGCGTCGGCAAGCATGGCGTCGCTCACGTTGGGGTTGGCGTACAGGCTTGCCGCCAGCCGCGACAGAACCTCGGAAGCCGCCCGGCGGGAGGCATCGCGCGCTTGCGTAGCCGCCAGCGCCGCCGCCCGAGCCGCCACCAACTGCGTGATGTCGGTAGCAAACTCCGTTTCGCACGCGGCAAGGTCGGCCACAATTCCCGCGCTAACGCCATACGCGCCGGGATCGGCACCCACCACGCTCACGATCCGCTTCAGGTCGGCGTCAAGCTGCCCGTCGGTTTTGCTCTGCCAGTTGTTCGCCATGGTCGCCTCTGAGACTTGTTGTTTTCATCTTCGGCATTTCTGGCAAAAGGACTCAGTACCCGGTACCTGTTGAACCTGTCGGACCCGCAAGGACAGTACTTTTAACGCCGATATCGCGGCGTTATCGGCTTATTCTGCCGCGCCTTGGGGCAATCCGGAACAAACATCGAGCTATCTCGCCCCGCCTTTGGCAGTTTCCGCGACGACTTCTCCCAAAGAAACGACAGGATCGGGCTAGGCCTTGACGATATGCCCGAATAGAGCGGTATCTCAAGCGGAAAACTGCCCCGTATCCATGGATATCGGGGCAGAAATCGGAGGAACCCGAGCGTCGATTGTTGTCGCCGCAGGCGAAGCGCGCTACGCGCCGGCGGCGGCGCCCATCGGCTCGGGCATCATCATCCGCGCCTGAGGGGTGT
>JAXLTH010000050.1:0-16275 GCA_046330155.1 Fimbriimonadales bacterium
GGCGCCATGGGCACGCAGATCCAGAGCGCCAACCTGCCCGATAGCGCGTTCGTTCTCCCGTCGGGCGGCTCCTTCTCCCAGAGCGTGCTTCAGGCTTCCGAACGGCTGGCGGGGAAGGTGCTCGACGGCTGTAACGAACTCCTCAACCTCACCCATCCAGACGTCATCGAGGCGATCCACGGGCGCTATCTTGAAGCGGGCAGCGACCTGATCGAGACCAACACGTTCGGCTCGACCTCGATCGTCCTCGCCGAGTACGACATTCCCGAGCTGGTGTACGACGTCAGCCTTGCGGCCGCGCAAATCGCGCGACGAGCAGCCGACAAGCACTCGACCGCCCAGAAGCCTCGCTACGTGGTGGGCGCCATCGGTCCTGGCACCAAGCTGGTTACGCTCGGGCAGACCACATGGGCTGAGTTGGAAGGCACGTACTGCGACTCCTTCCGTGGCCTCATCGAGGGTGGGGCCGACGCGCTTCTGCTCGAAACCCTGCAAGACCTCCTCATGGTCAAGGCGTGCATCGTGGGCGCCGAGCGCGCCATGGCAGAGACCGGAAAGAAGTTGCCGCTCCTTGTGCAGGTGACCATGGAGCAGACGGGCACAATGCTATTGGGCACCGAGATCGGCGCGGCGTTGAACATGCTCGAGTCCTTCCCGGCGGTGTGCGCGGTGGGCATCAACTGCGCCACAGGCCCGGTCGAGATGACGCCGCACGTGCGGTTCCTCAGCCAGACCTCCTCGCGGCCGATCGCGGTCCAGCCGAACGCCGGACTTCCGGTGATGGAAGGCGGGCAAGCCGTTTACAAACTCACGCCCGACGAGTTGGCGGCCCACCACGACCACTTCACCAAGGACATGGGCGTGGCGATGTGCGGCGGCTGCTGCGGAACGACGCCCGCGCACATCAAAGCGGTGGCGGAAATGGTGGGCGGGCGCAAGCACGGCGAGAACGCCCATTGGCGCAAGGTGCGGCACCTCTTCCCGGGCTTCGACTTCACGATGCGTACCGACGCCCAAGCCGAGGCGCTCGTGCAGGTCGGGTGCTCCAGCCTGTACCAGTTCCAGCCGTACCAGCAAGACAGCAGCTTCCTCATCGTGGGCGAGAAGACCAACGCTAACGGCAGCAAGGCGTTTCGAGACATGCTTGCCGTGGAGAACTGGGAGGGCTTGACCGAGCTCGCCCGTGAGCTTGAGGGCGAGGGCTCGCACGTGCT
The DNA here is from genome assembly GCA_046330155.1 of Fimbriimonadales bacterium. Classification (GTDB taxonomy): domain Bacteria; phylum Armatimonadota; class Fimbriimonadia; order Fimbriimonadales; family Fimbriimonadaceae; genus CALMEF01. Next base: position 1,215 of record JAXLTH010000050.1, read on the forward strand.
CGACGTCTGCACCGCGTTCGTCGGCAGAGACGAGGTGAAGGACATGGAGACGCTGCTGGGCTACTACAACCGGCACGTCACCGTGCCGATCATGGTCGACTCCACCGAGACGCCGGTCATCGAGCGTGCCCTCCAGTGCTTGGCGGGCAAGCCCATCGTCAACTCCATCAACTTCGAGGACGGGGGCGAGCGGCTCCACAAGGTGCTCTCGCTATGCCGCAAGTACGGCGCCGCGGTGGTCGGCTTGACCATCGACGAGCAGGGAATGGCGAAAACCTGCGCCGACAAAGTGCGCATCGCCGAGCGAATCCTCGAGCAGACCCGCGCTTACGGCTTACCCGACCACGACGTGTTCATCGACGCGCTCACGTTCACGCTCGGCTCGGGCGACGAGGAGTTCCGGGCGGCGGGGCGGGAGACCATCGACGCCATCAAGGAGATCACGGCTCGCCACCCGCGGGTGAACACGATTCTGGGCGTCAGCAACATCAGCTTCGGCTTGAAGCCCGCCGCGCGCTTGGTGCTGAACTCCGCGTTCCTGCACTACGCGGTGGAGGCCGGGCTCACGTCCGCCATCGTCCACTTCAGCAAGATCCGGCCCGAGAACCAGATCGAGGGCGACGTGTGGAAGATCGCCAGCGACCTCGTGTTCGACCGGCGAGAATACGCCGCGGTTTAGCCGGGGCGCAACACAAGCGCCGCGTCCTACGTCGTAGACTTCATAATAGGAGATCGCTCTTCGTTGCCCGATCGACCGTATTCCGAAGCAGGAAATTGGGGCGAGCAACCAGAAGACAGAGGAACCAACGATGAGCCAAGATACTTTTCCCATCCGTCGCGTCGACCACGTTCGGCACTATGTGAACAACGCTCGCCAGAGCGCCTTCTTCTATCAGCACACGTTCGGCTTCAACATCGTCGGCTTTTCCGGCCTCGAAACCGGATCCAGGGACGAAGCCAGCTATCTTCTGGAGCAGAACGACCTGCGTCTGGTGTTCTCCGCGCCGTTGCGCCCGGGCCACCCGCAGGCCGAGAAGATCGCGTACCACGGCGACTTCGTGCAAGACATCGCCTTTGAAGTGGACGACGTGGACTGGGCGTGGAAGGCGGCAACCGACCGCGGCGCCGTCTCGTGGCAAGAGCCCCACACGCTGGAGGACGACCACGGCAAGGTTCGCGTCGCCGCCATCCGAACCTACGGCGACACCGTGCACTCGCTCATCAACCGCGATAACTACAAGGGCCACTTCATGCCGGGCTTCCGCGTGGAGAACCAGCCGGGCGACGGCATCGGCATCATCGAAGTCGACCACTGCGTGGGCAACGTCGAGCTCGGCAAGATGAACGTGTGGGTCAAGTGGTACGAGGACGTCCTTGGCTTCAAGAACCTCATCAGCTTCGACGACAAGGACATCTCCACCGAGTACACCTCGCTCATGTCCAAGGTCATGTCCAACGGCAACGGACGCGTCAAGTTCCCCATCAACGAGCCGGCGGCGGGCAAGAAGAAGTCGCAGATCGACGAGTACCTCGAGTTCTTCGGCGGCGCGGGATGCCAGCACGTGGCCATGCGCACCGACGACATCGTGCACACCGTCTCGCGGCTGCGGGCGCGGGGCGTGGAGTTCCTCTCCGTGCCCAAGAGCTACTACGACATGCTCACCGACCGCGTGGGAACCATCGACGAGGACATCGACGTGCTCGCCGACCTCGGCATCTTGGTGGACCGGGACGACGAGGGATACCTCCTCCAAATCTTCACCAAGCCCATCACCGACCGGCCGACCCTGTTCTACGAAATCATCCACCGCAAGGGCGCCAAGAGCTTCGGCAAGGGCAACTTCAAAGCCCTGTTCGAGAGCATCGAGCGCGAGCAGGCCGTCCGCGGAACGCTGTAACCGCAACCTCATTGGCTCAGCCGCCTTCGTGGGTCCGCCCACGAGGGCGGTTTTGTTTGGCTCGGGGTAACGTAACGGAGGAGGAAAGGGTTAGTGAACCGTTTCGATCTCAAGTTTGCCCTCATGGTATGGTTGGGCTCGGTTTCAAAGCCGACGGAGGCGCGTGATGCCTGAGGAAGGTGTGGCGACGGTGAAGCAGGAGACCAAAGGGAAGAAATTCGGTGGACCGTTGCACGCCATAATCCTCGCCCTTTACGGGATAAACGTCATCGGAGCGGCTTGGTCGGGTGTGGATTGGGACCAGCCTTTGGCGGTGGGAATCCTAGGTGGTGAGAAGCTCGGTTGGTGTACCCTGCTCTTCTCTATTTGCACCTTGGTCATGCTGCCTGCCTATCTCAGCCGGCGAACCTTGGCGAGACGGCTGGAGTCTGCCTTTTCCGCGTTGCTACTTGCCGTCCTCGGCGTCTGGGTCGTGACAAACCAGGGCACGAGCATCGGATATCGGGTGCTGATAGCCTTGTTTGTCATCGGGTTGGTTGCGATACTTGGATTCGGTTTGCGGCAAGATATCAAGACAGGGGGAGGAAACCATGGCAAGCAAGCCTGACGACGAGAGAGCGCGCAAGGATCGGCGGCTGCTCTACGCGACATATGTCCTCTTGGGTCTGGTTCTCATCTTCGAGCCGATCAACGCACTCATCTACGGCATCGATCTCCAACATGCGGTGGCTACCTTTCAGTGGGGCGAACCGGTCAGTTGGCTGAGCTTAGTCTTCAACTGCGTCTGGCCACTGGGTGCCTTTTGGGTGCTCCATGCGTGGCAACGTGGCCGCCTGACCGACCCCGAGCTTTCGTTCTTGGTGCTAGGCTACGGCTTTGCCTTGAGCGCGGCGCGGGGCATTTTAGAGGCCGAGCCCAGGTGGGACGACGTAGGGGTCCATGCGGTAGGAGCCGTGGCGGGGATCTGTCTCTTCTTTGTGTTCCGGCGGCAGGGGACGAAGGCCGACGCCGCCAAGCCGACTCCCCCGACGGAGGCGCGTGATGCCTGAGGAAACGATGGCAAGAAAGGCTGACGACGATAGAGCACACAAGGATGGGGCAGTCCTTACCTTCATGGCCCAGGTTTGCTTCCTGCTTGCCCTTGATTGGTTCTATAAAGGGATACGTTACGGAGTCGATTGGCAACGGGCCATCGGTCATCCCACATGGGATGGCAGGAACGCCTGGTTGACGTACTTCAGTCTTGGTTTGACTTCGGTGGCGGTGGGGGGAAAGGCCATGGCGGACAAGTACAAGCCAAGGAATGTGGAAGGCGTCCTAGTCTTGTTAGGTACGTTCTTTGTTGCTCTTGGACTTTTTCAAACCCGTTGGCTGCAAGTGCTGTTCGCCAGCTTGGGCGCGGTTTGTATGGTGTATCGGGGCACGCGTAGCGGGTGGTCGAAGGAAACGCGCGAAGAGCCGCCGGAAGACACCGCAAAGCCCAAAGAAGACACCGTAAAGGCGAAAGAAGACGGCGTATAGCCGACGGAAGACACCGTAAAGGCGAAAGAAGACAGCGCAAAGGGCAAGGAAGACACCGTAAAGGCGAAAGAAGTCGGTGAAAAGGGCAAAGAAACCTACGGAATGGGAAAGAAGACACCCATAATGGCAAAGAAGACGCCCCAAAGGGCGAGGAAGAAACCATGCCAATCAGCACCTACGCCAGCTACATCTCGACCAGCCAAGAGTTCATCACGCACTGGACCGCCGTGAACGCGGACCTGGGCGGCGGGGGGCCGTTGGTTCTGCCCACCAACTACAACGTGGCCAGCCTGACCGCCGACCGTACCGCTCTGCAAACCAAGATCACCGCGGTGGAGACGGCGGACAACGCCCTGCAGATTGCCGCCGGGGCGAGAGACCTGAAGAAGGGGCCGCTGCGCGAGCGCGTCCGCCAGTTCCGCACCGCCGTGCAGAGCTACTTCAAGGGTTACGAGCACGTGAACGCCCTGCCGGTTATTCCGAAGTTCGCCTCGGGCGAGGGCGAGTTCATGCGTGGGCTGGACGACATGGCGAACCTGTGGGCGCGCATCAACGCCATTTTGCCCGTGCCCATGGGCATGCCCATTCCGCTCACGCTGGTGGGCGGCTACACGCTGGCGACCTTCAACACCGACCTTGCCGCCATGCGGCTGGCGTTCGGCACCTGGAACGACGCGCTTCAGGGCGCGCTCATCGCCCGCGAGCAGCGGAACGCCCTGCTGGCGCCCATGCGGGCTCGCCTGGCGCAGTACCGCCTTGCCGTGCAGAGCAAGTACGCGGCGGGCTCGCCGCTGCTGCTCTCGCTTCCCGCGCTGACGCCGCCGCCGGGCAGCACGCCCGACCCGGTGGTGCTCTCGGGCAGCATCTCGGGCGACATGATCACGCTGACGTGGACCGCGCCCACCGCCCCGAACCTGAAGCACATCTCGATCCGCGCCTGCGACCCGCCCCGCTACAACTCAGCGAACGAAGCCGTGGTCGCCACCGTGCTTCCGGGCACGAACCTGTGGACGAACAACACGCTGCTGACCGCCCCCGGCTCGGTGAAGTACTTCAAGGCGTACGTGGTGACTTTGGACGACAACGAGAAGGGCAGCAACTCGGTGAAGATCACGCACGCGTAACGGGTTACCGTTCCTCCTCCGCCCGTGATAGACTGGCGGAGGAGGAATAGCCAAGTGGCAACTTCAACGGCAGGGAAGGAATCGGAGCCGAAAACGGCTCAGGGTTGGCTGGCGAAAGCCCGGGAGACTTGGCGGCGTTATCGCGGCGAAGAGGACTTCCGGTTTATCGCGATCCTCTTTGCGGGCACCAGCGCAGTTCTGCTTATTCGAACGGTCTTGACGACGGGCGTTAGCCTCGTGAATACGGGAGAGTTGCCGCGCAAGCTACACAACTGGCAGACGTTTGGTGCCACCGTCGCCATCCTCGCCGGTCTTTTGGCCGTCAGTCTTGGGGTTTTGAGAGATAGGCTGTGGGCCTGGTGGGTTTCGCTCTTTGCGTGGACGCTCTTTGGCATGTACATGGCCGGGCAGATATGGCAGGCAGCGAATGACGCAAAGTCTGTCATGAACCCCGGTGATCACGTGCTCATGGTGATCGCCGTTTCGGCTTGGATGTACGCACCTGTTTGGGTGTATCAGGACCTGAAGGAGATGCGACGCCGTAAGCAGGCGGAGCGTGAGGCTTCAAGGGCCAACGGTTCGCAATGACCCTTCGGGCGACCACCGTCGCGGACATACCCGCGGTCATCGACCTCGTCCATGACCTTTGGTTCGACGTGGACGACTTGCAGGCCAAAGACGGCGAGATCGAACTGCGCATCTTTGATAGAGGGAAGGGCGAAACTTCAGTTGGCCTATTGAGAATCGGCAACGTCCGTTCGGTCACCCTCCGAGATACCGAGCGCATCGGGTTCTACGATATCAACGAGCTCCTCTATGACGGCACCCGCCTCCAGATCACGACGGGCGTGCCCCTCTATCTCAGCATCGACGTTTCGTCTTTGGATCTCTACTTCGAGAGCTTCCGGTACAGTGGAGCGGTCATGAGCCAGGCTCCTGCCTCGTCGAGAACGACCCGCCTTCTGCTCGTCGTCGCGTTCTGTTTCCTCATCGTGCTGCTCAACGCGTTCATCGCCCGGCCGCTCACGAACTCGAGCCTCGGCATCGCCATCGGCGGGGCGGCGGTGGGCTATGCCGGCTGCCTTTACTTTGCGCTGGTCCGCATGCGCGCCGAGGGGCAGAGCGTCACGCTGTTCCAGACGAACATGCTGAACGCGCTCGCGTTCGCCGAGTTTCCGGCGCTGCTGGGCGTGTTCCTGGCGGGCACGCCGTACAGCTACATCTTCGCTGCCGCCAGCGTGGCGCTGATCCTGGCGGTGATCCTGCCCGCCTCGCTCGCCCGGCAGGACTGAGCCCCGTTTGCGCGCTCATAATCCTCGAACCGTGCCCGAGATTCGATACTCCTCCGATCCGACACTCCTTCGCCCCGAGAATGTCGAGGGCTTTTTCGTCGGCTGGCCCACGCCGCCCGATGCCGCGACGCTTGTGCGGATTCTGGCGGGCAGCGATGCGGTTTGGCTGGCGCTGGACGGCGCTCGCGTGGTGGGCTTCATCAATGCGCTCACGGACGGTGTGCTGAACGCCTTCATCCCCCTCCTGGAGGTCTTGCCCGAATATCAGGGAAGGGGAATCGGCCGCGAACTGGTTCGCCGAATGACCGAAAGTCTGGGGGACATCTACGCCATCGACCTGGTTTGCGACGAGGGACTGGTGCCGTTCTATGAGGGCAGCGGCTACACGAAGCTCACCGCGATGGCGAGACGAAATTACGCCCATCAACGCGGCAAACAAACGCCGACATAACGGTGGTTCGTGCCAGAATGTGGATTCTATGAGCACGACTGCCACCACCATCGATGCCCGCGTCTACCTCGGCGCGTGGCTGAACGCCCTCACCGGAATGACCAGCGCGGACATCAAGGCGATGCCCACCGAGAAGTGGGGCACCAGCTTCGGCGGTTGCACCCGCTCTGCCCAAGACGTGGTTGCCGAGACGGCGAACCTTCTGAACTGGACCGCCGAAGCCATGCGCGGCAACGTGGTCGCCACCATGGAAGACGCCTATCCCGCCGCCACCAAGGAAGCTTGCGCCACCCAGGACGGTGCCATCGCCACCCTCGCCGCCGCTTCGAAGAACTTCACCGAGGCGCTTGCCTCTGCCAGCGACGAGACGCTGCAAGCCGAAGTGACGCCGCCGTGGCAGATGCCCGCGCCGCTGTTCATGATCGCGCAGATCGCGGTGAGCCACGTTTGGTACCACGACGGCCAGCTGAACTTCATGCAGTGCCTTCTCGGCGACGAGAAGGTCCACTGGATGGGCGACTAGCCTTTACGATTCGATTAACGGACGGGGGATCTCTTCGCGAGGTCCCCTTTTCGTTTTGCGGCTGTGCCAAAGTAGCGGTATGAAGCGCACCGCTTGGCTTGCGTTCGCCGCTCTCGCCGCCTCGGTTTCGGGGCTCGGCGTGCTCGTCGTGAAGATGGGCCGCCAACCCGACGGCACGTACATCGTTTCCACCGGGCAGCACGTTTTGCCCGGCACCCTCGCCTTCGAGATGCGGATGAGCGACATCGCCCTGCACCCGAACGGCAAGGTGGTGGCGGCGGTGGGCCGGAACCGCGTGTTCTTGATCGAGGACGGAAGGACGGTGGACGGCGGCGACGTCGCCCTCGGCGCGAACGCGGGCTTCCACGGCGTGGCGTGGACCCCCGACGGCAAGCGGCTTTTCGCCAGCACGGACAAGGGGCATGTGCAGGAGTTCTTGTACGAGGACGGCAGGCTGACGGCGGGCACGAAGATCGACCTGGTGGCCCCGGATCGCAAGATCAACCCGCAGCCTGGTGGAATGTCGATCAGTCCCGACGGGAAGCGGCTGTACGTGGCGTGCGCGTATCTGAACGCCGCGGTGGAAGTGGATTTGGCGACGAACCAGCGGGTTCGCGAGCTTCCCACGCAGAACATTCCGTTCCTGTCGCGGATCACTGAGGACGGCTCGACGTTGCTCACCACGAACTGGGGCGGGGAAGTGCCGGGCGATAGCGATGACAAGGCGCCCTCGCAAGACCAGTGGGTGAAAGTGGACAAGCGCGGCGCGGCGATTGGCGGCACACTGACCGTGACCGACTTGAAGACGGGCTCCGCCCGGCAGATCGAGGTCGGCTTGCACCCCACCGACATTGCCGTTCAGGGCAATCTGGCGTACGTCGCCAACTCGATGAGCGATTCGGTCTCCCTAGTCGATTGGAAGGCGGGCAAGGTGTTGCGGACGATCGACATCCGCTACGGCAAGAACCGCCTGGTGGGCTCGATGCCGAACGCGCTCGCCGTGAAGGGCGACACGCTTTACTCGGGCAACGGCGGCGACAACGCGGTGTGCGAGATCGACTTGAAGTCGGGCAAGGTTCGGGGCTTCCGCCCGGCCGGCTACTACCCGACCGGGCTACAGGTGGCGGGCAACAAGATCTACGCGGTGAACACCAAGGGCAACGGCTCGGTTCGCAACACGAACCTCGGCAAGCCCGGCGGCACTCACGACATCCAGGGCACGGTCAGCATCATCGACCTCGGGGAGCCGCTGAAAGCCACCACGGCAAAGGTCGCGGAATTGAACTCGTGGGACGACCCGATGAGCGTGCAGAAACCGAAGCTGAAGGTCTACAACGGCGCGATCAAGCACGTGATCTACGTGATCAAGGAGAACCGCACCTACGACGAGATCTTCGGCGATATGGGCATCGGCAACGGCGACCCGAAGCTGGCTTCGCTGGGCAAAACGGTGATGCCCAACCACCAGAAGATCGCCCGCGAGTTCACGCTGTTCGACAACGCCTACACCAGCGGCACCAATAGCGCCGACGGGCACAACTGGTGCGTCCAGGCCATGGCGAACGAGTATCTGGAGCACTTCTACGTTGGCTACAGCCGCAGCTACCCGGACGATGGGCAGGATGCGATGGCGCTGAACTCGACGGACCGAATTTGGGACGCTGCTGTCAAGAAGGGGCTGAGCGTTCGGGTGTACGGCGAGTGGGCTACGGCGGATAACGCCAAGTACGAGCCGCGCCCGCCCAAGGACTGGTTCGAGGCTTGGGAGGACCGCGAGTCGGGCCGGAACATGTTCAAGTACAAGGCGCGCAGCAGCGTGGCGAACCTGAACAAGTATCTTTGCCCGGACTACTTCTACTGGCCGCTCATCATGAGCGACCAGCACCGCATGGACGTCTTCGAGCGTGAGTTCAAGGCCTTCGAGAAGAGCGGCCAGTTGCCCAACCTCATCGTGATCAGCCTTCCTAGCGACCATGGCGAGGGCACGAACCCCGCCTATCCGACGCCGAGGGCGATGCAAGCCAACAACGACCTTGCTTTGGGGCGCCTGGTCGAGTTGGTGACCCACTCCAAGTTCTGGAAGGACACCTGCATGTTCGTGACCGAGGACGACTCGCAATCGGGACCGGACCACATCGACGGCCACCGGACCCTGCAACTGGTTCTCAGCCCGTACACCAAGCGCAAGGAAGTGTCGAGCGAGTTCTGTACGCAGCTCAGCATCCACAAGAGCATCGGCACCATGCTAGGCTTCGGACCGCTCTGCAAGTTCGACGCGATCGCCCGTCCGATCACGTCGTGCTTCACGGACACGCCGGACCTCACGCCGTACACGAAGACGCCTAACATCGTCCCCCTCGACGAGGCGAATCCGGGCCGGAAGAAGCCCATGACCGCCGAAGAGCGCTACTGGTACGAGAAGACGATGTCCCTCGACTGGTCGGGGTTGGACCGCGCCGACCCCTACTGGCTCAACCGAATCAACTGGTGGTCGATCTACCGCGGGTCGCGCCCGTATCCGTCCCGACCGGGCGACCGGCCGGGAATGGAAGCCGACGAGGACGAGGACTAGCCGACCGCGACGGAAAGCGATTGCCCCGCTTTGAGGCTGACCGCCTTGCCGAACTCGACGGCGAGGCGGTTGCCTTCGCGCGATACGGTGACGGCTAGCGAGGAAGGTCCTTGGACTTTGATCGCGCCTTGGGCCCCGGTTTCGAACGTGAGCTTGCGCACGGCGAGCTTGCCGTACTTGAGCACCAGCGTCGCCTCGAACTTGCCCTTGGCTGACCGCTGCTCGTAGGTGCCCCAGCCCTCGGCGCCGGTGAACGCCGCCTTGAAGTGCTCTGGCGTGACTTTGGGGGCGAACGTCAGTTCGCCGCGCGGCCCGTGGTAGGCGAAGCCTGCCAACGCGGTGTACACGCCCCATGAGGCGAGAGCGCGGGCGTAGTGGTCGCTGCACTCAACCTCGTTGTAGGGGTTGCGCTTGGCAGGGTGGTAGCGGTCGTGGATGGCTCGGCAGATCGACAGCCCTTCCTCGACGAGGCCCTCCCAAACCATGTTGCCCGCAACCTGGTACTCGATGCCGGTCCAGACTTCGTCCCGGTACCGCACCGGGTCCTTTTGGCGACCTCCGGAAGGCCATGTGCAGATGAACAGGCCGGCTTCGCCGGGCACGGCGTACGGCCGCTCGGGTGGCCACTGCTTGTTGTACGGACCCACGTCGGGCGTCCAGTTGTATTTCCAAACGGACTGGAGGGCGGTTCTGACCTTGTCGGCTGGGTACAGATGCCCTAACCCGACCTGGTGTGCCCAACCTTGCCCAAAGAGCTGGTCGCTGAGACAGCCGGGGCCGTATTGGTACTCCTTGAACTTGGACTCATCGAACTTCTGCACGAAGTACTCGCCGTTCCACAGCCGCTTTGCGGTCTGTTCTGAACCACGTTCAAACAGGTTGTGGCATCGCTTGGCGAAGGCGGCGTCCTTCATCTCCGTCGCCATCTCCTCGCCCGCCCGGAGGGCGGCGAGGTAGAGCGCGCCGACAAAGGTGTTCGCCCCGAAGAAGTCGATGTCGTAGGTGTTGGGCTGGCTGTCCTCAAGCATGCCGTCGTCGTTACCGTCGCGCTCGATCAGGTATTCGAGAGCCTTCTTGATCCGCGGCCAGTTTGTCTTGATGAATCTGGTGTCAGCGCTAGTTTGGTGCTCTCGATAGGCCTTGAGAATCGTGCCGCACTGGCCGTCGGCTGCGTAGTTGGCGTCGCTGCGGAACCCGACGAGTCCCGATTCGGCATGGAACCCGGCGTCGAAGTCCTGCCGCTCGCGAATGTTGCGCTCGATCTCGGGGAACAGGCGCGCCAAAGCGTGCTCGTAGTTCCAAACGTGGGTGCAGGTTCCGCTGCAACAGACCACGCCTTCCCAAGCCCAGAACCGCCCGTTGCCCCACCATTCGGTGGTGCCGGTGGCGAGATTGCCCACCGTGCTGTGAAGGCGATCGAGAAGCCAGTAGGGCAGGGTGGAATCGTAGTAGGTGTCGCGCCAAAGCTTGGTTTCGCGGCTGAGCCGGGCGTAGTTTGTGGCGACGTAGTTGGCGACGTCGGCGGCGTCTTTGAACCAGTTCGCGTATTGGCGTCCACGCGGGTGGTTGGGGAAGTGCCATGCAAGGGCGAAGGCGAGCGACTTCGTCTCCCCGGGCTTGAGCGTCATTTGGGCGGCCGTGATCTCGCCCGTCTCGCTGGCCGTGCCCGAGCCGCTTACCAGAACCAGAGCCATCGTGCCCCAGTCGACGTTCTTGTCTCCGTGCCGCAGTTTAAGGTCGTCTCGGGAGCGGACCGAATCGGCTTGTTCGATGGAGTCGATGTTGATGTGGCCCCACGGGCCCTTCTGATCATCGACGATCTCAAGGGTTGCGCTCTTGCCGCGGAACTCCTCGACGTTCCATGTGTCCCAAAGTAGGCGCTCGTCGTTCAAGCCGGTGCTAGTGCGGACGACTTTGCCATCGACCAAGAGGTTGATGCAGGTCTTGCCGGGATGCCGGCCTCCGCCGATCTTGAAGTTGATGAAACGACGCTGAACGGTGAAAGACGGAGAAACCAGGCGCCCGACCGTGTCGTCGCCTCGGAAGAACGTGTTGACCAGACCCTTGCCGTCGTAACCGCTGACCTCGTTTTGGCCGGGCAATGTGCCCTGAGCGGGACCGGGACCGAACGCTTCGCCTTCGACCTTCCAGTTGCCGTAGGTCGAGCCCTCGAAGTCGGCGATCAAAATCGCCCCCTGGGCGCCCTCGGGTAGGTCGGCGAACTCATCGATAGCTTTGTCGGCTGAGTGTAAGAACCCCTTCGCGAGAAGACGGGTCTGACGAACTGCGGCATCGCCCTGGGAGCGGGCGACGGCGTTTTCGAGATGCGCCCTCAACGCGAAGGTGACCGAAGCGTTGCTCGTATTGGTCAGGTCGAACTCAAGTACGGTCGCAGGAAGCGACGAATCCTTCGCGTTCATGGGAATGAAGGGAGAGAAGACCCTTTTGACGACCTTCACGGGCAGGCCCGGTTTCGAGTAGGTGATGGTGCCGATCGGGTGCTCGCCCCGAAACTCTATCTTGTCAAAGCCGGAAGAGTCCAGAACGTGTTCGAGGCCCGACGGGGATTCCACCAAGGTGAATCCGAAGTCCACACTTCGGGGCACCGGGCGCTTCGCGTAGCTAGTCAACCCGTATCCATAGAACTGATGGTGGTTGAAGATCTCCCACCAGCCCAGGGTGCCATCTCCTTTGAGATAGAGTTGGCCAGCCGCGATGCCGCCAACCGGCATGCCGATCGACTCCAAGGCATCGCCGCTCCAAACTTCCTTCGTTCCTCGAGCGGTGAGCGAGCGCTTCCAGGCGGGCGAGAGGCCCTTTGAAGCCGGGATGGACTGCCCCTGCCGAATCACCGAGCCATCGTCGAAGACCGCGAGCAGCTTCCCGCCGAACCCGAGTCCAGCCATGCCGCCCGCCATCTTGAGTACCGTGCGTCTTGTGACGTTCTCCATCCTGCGTTAAGGTTAGCGCACTCGGAGAGGTTATGGAACGCCGTAAGGCAAGCGAATTTCCCAGGCGCCGCGTCCTTGCGTCGCCACGACAAGGCGTTCGCGCCCGAAGTCCCCCAAGATGTCGATGACCGGTGCATGGGGCAGCCTTGCGGCAAAGCGACTCCAATGGGAACCACCGTCCGCTGAGCGGTAGAGCCCATCGTCGGCGCCCGCGTAGAGAATCGGCACGGGGGTGCGCTCGTCGGCGACGACGACGTTGACAGGGATGTCCGGCAGGTCTCCGTCCAACGATGTCCACGTGACGCCGCCATCCAAGCTGCGTTGAACTTGGGTGGTACCGAACGCGGCGGTCGCCAGGTACACCCGTTGGGAATCGGTCGGGCTCACGAAGATCTCCCGGGTGACGCGAGGCCAGCCAGGTCTGCCAGAAAGCCGCACGGCAAACGTCCTGCCACCGTCGGTCGACTGCGAGAACCGGCCGTCGTTCGTGGCGATGTATACGACTTGGGGATTCGAGCGTGCCAACGCGATGGTTCGGATCGCGCCCGTCCCCGTCGTCACGTCTCCGCTTACCGCCGTCCAACTGGTTCCTCCGTTCAGGGTCTCGTAGACCCGGTGGGTTCCGTAGAGCATGCGCTGGGAGTTCGTCGGGTCGATCACGTAGGCGGGAAGGAAGCAGTTTCGGTCGGCGGTCGAGATGCCTGTTCCGGAGTTTGAGAAGCTGCCGCCACCGTTAACGGAGCGGTAGAGCGTGCCAGAGCCCTGGGACTCGGTAAACATGCGAAGGGGGTTCGCTTGGTCGATTTGAGTCCAACCGCCGTCTCCGCCCGTCACTTGGTCCCAACTCATCCCTGACGTCAAGCGGCGGCTGCAACCGTTGTCCTGATGTCCACCCAGGAGGATTTCGCGGTCGCTCGGATGGGAAGAGAGACCCGCGTAGAACTGAATCAACCCGAGGTTGGAGTTCAGCGACGTCCAACTCGACCCGATATTGGTGGTTTGATAAACGCCGCCGTCGTTGCCGTTCACCAACCGCCCGAGAGCGTCCCACTCCAAGGCGTGGTTGTCCACGTGAGGAGCGGTGATCGTGGACCACGACGCGCCAGCGTTGGTGGATCGGAGCATCGTGTAGCCCCCCATCACCACGGTATCGGGATTGGTGGGCTGGACCGTGACCACGCTCAGATACCAGCCGTAGGTCGCCTGGAAGTTCGAGATGGTCAGCGCAGTCCACGTGGTGCCTCCGTCGTCGGACCGGTAGGCTCCCTTGGTGCTGCCGCCGTCGCCCGTTGAGGTGCAAGGGTTTACGATCAGGGCATAGAGGCGATTCGCGTTGGAGGGGGCGATTGCAAAGTTGATCCGGCCGTTGGTTGTGGTCGGCAAGCCACCCGCCAGTTTCGCCCAGGTGGTCCCGCCGTCGGACGATTTGTAGATCCCGTTTTCCGTCGCGCCGAAGATGCGCCCGATGCCTGCGTACAGGACGTTCGGGTTGACCGGGCTCATGGCAAGATCGGTTGCCGCTTGGTTGGGCAAGCCGTTCAGAAGTTGGGCCCAAGTCACGCCGCCGTCGGTCGAGCGGAAGACGCCGACCGGGCCGTCTTTGAGCGGGTGGTTCTTCGCCCCCGCCTTCTCCGGAAATCCGCCGGCCGGCGTAACGGATGCGAAGAGGCGCTGCGGATTGGATGGGTCGACGATGATCTTCGAGATACATCGTCCGGCGAAGGCGCTCGCCGCTAGCTGGGTCCAAGTCTCTCCGCCATCGAGCGATTTGTAGATGCCCACACCGTATCGGCTGTGGTTGGCGAAGTTGGCTTCACCCGTGCCCACGTAGAGTGTGCTTGGGTTCGTCGGGTCGATAGCGATGGCGCCTACCGAAGTGGTAGGCATGAAGTCGGTTAGAGGGCGCCAAGTCGCGCCGGCGTCGTCGGAGCGCCAGACCCCGCCATCCGCCCCGCCCACGTAGAGCGTGTTGGCAGTGATCGCAATGGCGGAAACTCGGCCCGTGTAAGGGCCATCCGCAATCGGAGCCGGACCGAGTTCCTTCACCTTCTGCGCGCCGGAAATGTTGGCGAGCAGCAGCACCACAATCGGGAGCCACCTCATGGAGCAACCTCGTACGTGAGGCTAGAACTGTAAAGGTCGCCGTCCTCGACCCTCCAAGCCCAGATTCGGTAGTTGCCAGCGCGATGGGGGATCGTGGCGTTCCCGTTGCCGTCCGAAGTGACAACGATGGGCCTTTTCGCGTTGTCGATCGAAACGTAGACGGATACGCCGTACAGCGCGCCGTCACCGGCGCGGACCCGGATTGGAATATCGGCACCTGCGCGGGTTGTGGGGTCGAACAAGAGCTGGAGTTCGAACCGCAGTCCTGCCGACGAGGTGGCGATCGGCGATGCACCTTCGGCTCCAGAACGTCGCACCAATCCCGCCGACGAGGACCAGACGCGCGCATTCTTGCCGAGCTTGAAGGCAGCGGCTTCCGCCGCTGTTGGTGCGCGCGGCGACGTCTCAAATCCAAGCATGGCAACGGACCAGTCCGCCGTCTCCAACTGCCACGTCGTCTGCCAGTCGTCACGGTTGGCTTGCCAACCGCCGGCACGGATGAACGCCCACTCAACCTTGCCCGCGGGAGCGACGAGCGTGGCGTTTATCGACCCGCGATCAAACGTGGCTGCCAACGACGGGGCGGGAAGCGGGGCCGTTTGGGCTTGAAGGAGAACCAAGAGGGT